>DATAWT010000109.1:0-2319 GCA_036267075.1 Solirubrobacteraceae bacterium | reverse complement strand
CGGAAGGAGTGACGAGAGTGGAGCAGTTCGAGCAGATCAGGAGGGATCGGGATCGGGAGGGACTGTCGATCCGGGCGTTGGCGGAGCGTCACGGGGTCCATCGCCGGGCGGTGAGGCAGGCGCTGGAGTCGGCGGTGCCGCCGGCGAAGCGCGCGCCGGTCGGTAGGCCGGCGCCGAAGCTGGGGGCGTATCGGGCGGTGATCGATGGGTGGCTGTTGGCCGATCGGGACGCGCCGCGCAAGCAGCGGCATACCGCGAGGCGGATCTGGCAGCGGCTTGTTGATGAGCACGGCGCGGATGTTGCGGAGACGACGGTGCGTCAGTACGTCCGCGGCCGGAAGCGTGAGATGGGATGGCCGATCGGGGAGGTGTTCGTGCCGCAGGTTCATGCGCCGGGGATGGAGGGTGAGGTTGACTGGGGCGAGGCCGAGGTCGTGTTCGCCGGGGTGGCGGTGACGGTGCATCTGTTCGTGATGCGCGCGTCGTTCTCCGGCGCGGCGTTCTGTCAGGCGTCGTTGGTCGAGACCCAGCAGGCGTTCCTGGAGTTGCACGTGCAGGCGTTCGAATGGTTCGGCGGCGTCTTCCAGAGCCTCAGGTTTGACAATCTGAAGTCGGCGGTGAAGAAGGTGCTGAAGGGCCGTCGGCGGGTCGAGTCTGACCGGTTCGTCGCGTTGCGCTCGCACTATCTGTTCGCGTCGCAGTTCACGACGCCGGGGCTCGAAGGGGCTCACGAGAAGGGAGGCGTCGAGAACGAGGTTGGGCGGTGCCGGCGTTCGCATCTGGTCCCGGTCCCCGAGGTGGCGGACCTCGCCGAGCTGAATGCGTTGCTGCTCGCGGGGTGTGAGCGGGATCTCGATCGCCGGATCGACGGACGGCTCGAGACCGTCAGGGAGGCGTGGGCTTCCGAGCGGCCGTTGCTGCTCGAGTTGCCGGCCGAGCCGTTCGACGCGTGCGAGTCGGCGGCGCCGCGTGTGGATGCGAAGTCGTTGGTCACGATCCGTCAGAATCGCTATTCGGTGCCGGTCGCGCTGGCCGGGTTGAAGGTCTCAGCCAGGATCGGCGCCAGGGAGATCGCGATCAACCACGGTGGCCGTGAGGTCGCGCGCCATGAGCGGCTGCACGGGAAGTACGGCACCAGCGCCCAGCTCGATCACTACCTCGAACTCCTGCAGCGAAAGCCTGGCGGGTTCGAGCACTCGCTCGCGCTTCACCAGGAGCGAGACCGCGGCAAGTGGCCTGACTGTTTCGATGAGCTGTGGAGGTCACTGACCGGCCGCTATGGCCGCTCGGACGCGGCCAGGCAGATGGTCGACGTCGTGTTGCTGTGCCGCGAGCACGGGCCCGGGCGGGTCGCGCTGGCGGTCCGGGGCGCGCTGACCGCGGGCGCGATCGACGGTCGCGCGGTCGCCGTGCTCGCCCGCCGCGTCGACAGCCCCCCGGCGATCGGGGTGCCGCCGCTGACCGGCCTGCAAGCGCGCCTCGCCGCGCACGAGCGGCCCGCCCCCGACGACCTCGCCGACTACGACCAGCTGCGCGACCTGGAGGCGGGACGATGAGCGCGCCCGGCTCCTATCACTGCCTCGACGCGTTCATCGACCACGACCAGGTCGGGTACGACGATGACGGGATCCTCTGCCAGCTCGTCGGCGTGATCATGACCGACGACCGCTGCTGGATGGACCCGGCAGTGTGCTTGATCACCGCCGAGGAGGCGCGCGCGCTCGCGTTCGAGCTGCTGAGCGTCGCCGAGCACGCCGAGCGGCTCACCCGCGAGCGCAAGGACGCACGATGAGCGCCCCACGCAACCCGAACACGGCAGCGCTGGAGGCGTTGATCGAGGCGCACGCGATCGAGCTGAAGCTCCCGACCGTCAGACGGCGCTTCCGGGCGCTGGCCGCCGAAGCGCTCCGCGAGCAGCAAACCCCGATCGCGTACCTCGCCGCGCTGCTCGAGGCCGAGATGGCCGAACGCGCCGAGCGTCGCGAGAAACGACGGCTGATCGACGCTCGCTTCCCGCAGATCAAACGCCTGGAGGACTTCCGCTTCCAGGACAACCCCAAAGTCCCGCAAGCCACGATCGCGGCGCTCGCGGAAGGATCGTGGATCGACGATCGCGAGTCGGTCATCTTCATCGGCGACAGCGGGACCGGGAAAACGATGCTCGCGACCGCGCTCGCGGTCAGCGCCTGCCACCAAGGACGGCGCGTGCGGTTCACCACGCTCGCCGCGCTCGCGAACGAACTCCAAGAAGCACAAGGCAACCGCGAGCTCGCACGAGTCATCGGCCGCTACGCCCGCACCGAGCTCGTGCTCCTCGAC
>DATAWT010000108.1:0-4019 GCA_036267075.1 Solirubrobacteraceae bacterium | reverse complement strand
CATCTCGATGTCGAGCTGGGTGAACTCGAACTGGCGGTCGGCGCGCTGGTCCTCGTCGCGGAAGCAGCGCGCGATCTGGAAGTAGCGCTCGAGGCCGCCGACCATCAGCAGCTGCTTGAAGATCTGCGGCGACTGCGGGAGCGCGTAGAAGGAGCCGCGCTGGAGGCGCGAGGGGACGAGGAAGTCGCGCGCCCCCTCGGGCGTCGCCGCGGTCAGGATCGGCGTCTCGATCTCGAGGAAGTCGTGGCGCTCGAGAACCTCGCGCATCTCGCGAACGACGCGGTGGCGCAGCACGAGCGCGTCGCGCATCGGCTCGCGGCGCAGGTCGAGCGGGCGGTGGCGAAGGCGGAGCACCTCATCGACGGCCGTGTCCTCATCGAGCGGGAAGGGCGGCGTCGGCGAGGTCGCCAGCACGTCGATCTCGCTCACCGCGAGCTCGATCTCACCGGTGCCGAGCTCCGGGTTGACGTTGCCGTCCGCGCGGCGGACGATCGTGCCGGCGGCGCTGATGACCGCTTCGCTTCGGAGCTCGTGGGCTCCGGCGTGGGCGGCGGGCGCGCTGTCCGGATGAAAGACCAGCTGGAGGATTCCCGAGCGGTCGCGCAGGTCGATGAAGATCAGCCCGCCGTGGTCGCGGCGGCGGTGGACCCAGCCCGCGACGCGGACCTCCGCGCCGGCGTCTGAGACGCGCAAGTCGCCGCACCAGCGGTCGCGGTAGCGGTTGGCGGCAGGTTCGTGCATCACGCAGCGGCGCTGACGCGCTCGACCAGGTTTTGACTGGCGATGGTCTCCTCGCCCCCCGTGGCCATGTCGCGCAGGTGCACGGAGTCTCCCTCAACGCGGCCCAAGAAGCGCGCGCCGAGGCGTTCGGCCTGCTTCTGCTGACCCTTCCGCGAGCGTCCCATCAGCTCCATCTGGGCGGCGAGCCCGGCCGCTCGCGCGGCGCACAAAAGCGCGAAGGCGTCGGCGCCGTCGCCCTCGAAGCCGATGTAGAGGTCGGGCCGGCGCTGCTCCGTCGGCATCTCCCCCGCCGCCAGCAGCATCCGCTCGATGCCCGCCGCCCAGCCGATCCCGGGGGTCGGCGGGCCGCCGAGCGCCTCGACGAGGCCGTCGTAGCGTCCCCCTGCGCCGACGCCCGACTGGGAGCCGAGTGCGTCGCTGGTGTACTCGAAGACGGTGCGGGTGTAGTAGTCGAGGCCGCGAACGAGCGTCGAATCGACCTCGTAGGCGACGCCGGCGCGATCGAGCAGGCCGCGCACGGCGGCGAAGTGCTCGGCGTCTTCGGCGTTCAGGCGCTCAAGCAGCCGTGGCGCGTCGAGCATGACCTCCTGGGTGCCGGGATCGGTCGAGTCGAATGCCCGCAGCGGGTTGAGCTCGATGCGCTCGCGGACCGCCGGGGCCAGGCGCCCGGCATGCTCGCGCAGATAGGGCGTGAGCTCATCGCGATAGGCGGCGCGGGTGTCCGGGCTTCCAAGGCTTGAGAGCCGCAGGCGTGCGCCGGTCACGCCGATCCGCTCGAGGATCCTCGCCAGGAGGACGATCGTCTCGGCATCGACCTCCGGGGCGTCGGACCCGAGCGCCTCGATCCCGAGCTGCCAGAACTGGCGGTGGCGCCCGGCCTGCGGGCGCTCGGCGCGGAAGAAGCTCGAGAGGTAGTAGAGGCGAACCGGTAGTGGCTGCTTGTGCATGCCGTGCTCGACGTAGGCACGGCAGACGGGCGCCGTCCCCTCCGGGCGAAGCGTCAGCGAGCGCCCACCGCCGTCGTCGAAGCTGTACATCTCCTTCTGGACGATGTCCGTCGACTCGCCGACGCCGCGGGCAAAGAGTTCGGTGGACTCGAACGTCGGGGTCTCGATCCGCCCGTACCCGGCCGGCTCGAGCAGCTCGCGTACGACGCTCTCGATGCGCGCCCGCGCGGCCGCCTGCTCGGGCAGGATGTCGAAGGTCCCCCGCGGGGCCGAGACGCGGCTCAACGCGCAGCTAGCTCGGTGAGAAACGGGTTCGTCGCGCGCTCGGCGCCGAGCGTCGTACGAGGGCCGTGCCCGGGCAGGACGTGCGTCTCATCGGGGTGTCCCTCGAGCAGCCGCGCGATCGAGGACATCAGCGTCGGCCAGTCCCCGCCCGGGATATCGACTCGGCCGACCGAGCCGCGAAACAGCACATCGCCGACGAGGAGCGTGTCGTGCTCGGGCAGCGCGAAGGTCAGGTGGCCGACGCTGTGCCCCGGGGTGAAGAGAACGTCTATCGACAGCCCGGCGAGCTCGACGTGTTCGCCGCCCGCGAGGAGCTCGTCAGCGTCGTAGCTCTCATAGCCGGCGGTGAACCCCAGCGGCCCCATCCAGCCGTCGATGTCGGCGAGGATCTCGCGCTCGAGCGCCGGGCAGTACACCGGCGCGCCGGTGTGGCGGGCGAGCGCCGCGACGGCGCCGATGTGATCGATGTGGGTGTGGGTGATCAGCGTCGCGGTGATCCGCGCGCCGACCGCGTCGACGGCCTCGATCAGGCGCTCGGCCTCATCGCCGGGATCGATCAGGAGCGCCTCGTCGCCGTCTCTGCGGCGCACGATGTAGCAGTTCTCGCGAAACGCGCCGACGGTGAAGGTGCGGACGTCGAGATCTGCGGCGCTCATCAGCGCGCCTCTGCCTTGCGGCGCAGACGGCGGCGATAGAGGAAGAGGTCGGTGTAGTAGATCATCGGCATGTAGATCACCAGCACGACCGGGACGAGGATCAGGTTTCCAACGGCGCTTGAGTGCTTGTTGAGGACAACCGTCGAAATCGCGTAGACGATGCCTGCCGCGATCACGGCCCGGATCAGCGCGCCCTTCCACGTCGGCGGCTTGTCGTAGCGGGTCTTTCGCGTGGCGGAGCCCGAGCGGCTTGACCCGCGCGCCGAGGAGGACGATGAGGAGCCCTTCTCGCCGGCGGTCGGCTTCCGCCCGGTCCGCCCGCGGGACTCGATCATCCCGGCGGCGTTGCCGCGGTGCTTGCTGCGCCTGGTGCGGGTGTTGCGAGGCATCGTCGACCTATCAATCTAGATGGTTCTCGATGATCTGGCGGGTGGGGTCGAAGCCGCGGATCACAAGCCCTGCCGGAAAGCCCTCGAGTGCCGCGCGGGGCACGAGACCGACGATCTCAGCGGCGGCGACATCGGCGTGGCGCGCGACCGCCTCGACGATCGCGGCCAGCGCGAGCGCGTGCGGGTCCTCGACGTTCATCGACACCTGCGCGGTGCGCTCGCGGCCAGCGAGCTCGATGCCGATCGCGCGAAGCCCCGGTAGGCCCTCCTCGCCCGACTCACGGATCGCCGCCGCGATCGCGCGAGCGGTCTGGAGATCAGCCGGCGGCTCAAGCTCCAGGTTGAAGGCGACAAGCGGCGGCCGGGCGGAGACGAGCACCGCACCCGCCGAGGGGTGCAGGCGGCGCGGACCGTAGTCGGGCTTCAGCTCGCCGGCTGCGACTCGGCGGGCGAGGTTCTCGACGCCGCCGCGGCGGAGCTCGGCGCGCGTTCGCCCGCCGGCGAGCACGCCGTAGAGGAACACCGGGAGGTCCAGCTCGCTGGCGAGCAGGTCGGCGGTGACGACCGCCTCGGCGCAGGCGGCGCCGCGCCCGGCGTCAGCGACGTGGACGAGCGGCACGACGTCGATCGCGCCGATGTGCGGGTGATGCCCGCGCGGGGCGCGCAGATCGATCCGCGCCAGTGCCTCCGTCGCGCCGGCGAGCAGCGCGGCCGACAGCGTCCCGGGCTCGCCGGCGAGCGAGTAGACGGCCCTGTGGTGGTCGGGATCCTCGTGGCGGTCAAGCAGTCGCGAGCGACCGGCGGCTGTGAATGCCGCGCCGATTGCATCGAGCGCTGCAAGGTCCCGGCCCTCGGAGACGTTCGGTACCGCGAGAAGTGTGGCCACGGTCTTGACGATAGGGCCACGGTAAAGTGCGCCTTCCCGCCGGAGTAGCTCAGTCGGTTAGAGCAGCGGAATCATAATCCGCGTGTCGGGGGTTCGAGTCCCTCCTCCGGCATCG
>DATAWT010000107.1:0-37160 GCA_036267075.1 Solirubrobacteraceae bacterium | reverse complement strand
GCCGGTTACTACTTCATGATGGGCGACAATCGTGACGAGTCCGACGACAGCCGCTTCTGGGGACCCGTCCCGCGGCGCTGGATCATCGGAGAAGCCTTCTTCACCTACTGGCCGCCCGACCGGATCGGCTTCCTCTAACGCGAGGAGGCGGCGCACGGCACGGCGGCGGACGAGCGGACACCGGCTGTTCACCTTCGACCGCGCGCTCGGCTATCGCTTCGTGGCCGGCGCCGATGAGGCCGGTCGCGGCTGCCTCGCCGGGCCTCTGGTGGCGGCCGGCGTGCTTTTTGACTACGAGGCGCTGACGACGCGCGAGCTGCGCTCGCTGAGCGCGCTCAACGACTCAAAGCAGCACGACCACGAGGCGCGCGAGGAGCTCTACCCGCGGGTGCTCGCCTGCGCGCGACGCGTGATCGTCGTTTCGCGCTCGGTGCGCGGCATCGATGGACGGGGGCTGCACGTCACGAACCTCGCCGCGCTGCGGGACGCGCTGCGCGGTGTCGCGGTTCCCGGCGCGCTGTGCCTGAGCGACGGCTTTGGGGTCGCCGACTTCGGCTTCGACGCGCGCGCGATCATCAACGGCGATGCCACGAGTGCGGCGATCGCCGCGGCATCGATCGTCGCGAAGGTCACCCGCGACCGTTTCATGCGCCGCGCCGAGGAGCTTCACCCGGGCTGGCAGTTCGCGACCCACGTCGGCTACTCGACGCCCGAGCATCGCGCTGCGATCGAGCGCCAGGGGGTCTCGCCGCTGCACCGCATGTCGTTTCAGTCGAGCGCCTACGAGCGGCTGGCCCTCTAGAAACGACGAGCGGCCGGTGGTCACGCCGGCCGCTCGTACCGCATCTCAGGAGGGGAAGAGACGAGGAGGCCTTCAGCCTAGGGTGCGGGCGATCGCGCGCGGGGGCGCATTGACCCCCTCGGCGGGGTCAGATCCCTCACCCTCACGCGACGTCCTCGAACTGTTCAAGCGAAAGCAGGCGGCCGAGGTCGTCGACGACGATCGCCACGGCGTCGATGCGCACCGTGGCGCTGCGCGGACGTCGCGGTTGCTCGGCCAGCCAGGCCGCCGCGAGCGCCCGCATCCGCCGGCGCTTGGACGACGTCAGGTTGTGGAGCGGATCGAGGCCGCCGGCGCGACGCGTCTTGACCTCCACGAACACGGTCGCGTCGTGGCCGTGGACGATCAGATCGATCTCGCCGGCCACCGTGCGGTGGTTGCGCGCGAGGAGTGCGTAGCCGAGTCGCTCGTAGTGCTCGGCGGCGAGCTCCTCGCCGAGGGCGCCGAGCCGTTGCCTGTTGGTCTGCGGAGACACGCGGCGAAGCTAGCCGGACGCGACGGCCCCGCAGATGAAGAACTGAGACGGAAACGAGACGAAACCATTAGGCGGGGTTCGGTCGATGAGTTCCTACCCCGCCGGCTGTTGAGATCGGGGCATGCTCGTCCACGCCCACGGCTTCGCGGTCAATCGCGGTCTCGCCGAGCACGTCGACGTCGAGCTCAACGTGCGGCCCGGACTGCCTTCCTTCTCGGTGATCGGTCTGAGTTCCGGGGCCGCTCGCGACGCCCGCGAGCGCGTTCAGGCCGCGGTGCTCAACAGCGGCTTCACCTTCCCGCGCAGGCGTGTGACGGTCAACCTGGCGCCCGCGGCCGCGCGCGTGAGCGGACCGGGGTTTGACCTGGCGCTGGCGTGCTGCGTACTCGCGGCCGAGGGTCAGATCGAGCCCGGTCGGATCGCACGGATCGGCCTGTTCGCGCAGCTCGGGCTCGGCGGCGACCTGCGCGGCTGCGACTGGGTGAGCACCGCCGCCGAGGTGGCGGAGGAAGTCGGCCTGACCGGCCTGATCGTCGCTCGTCACGACCTGCGGGAAGCCCGCGGCGCTTCATCGGTGCCGGTCGCTGGGCTGTCGAGCCTGCGCGAGGTCGTTTCGCTCTTGGCGCGCGAGCGTGGCGCGGCGGCGCGGCGAGGGCCGCGCGATCAGATGCCGCCGTCGTCGGGCGACACTGCCCCGGCGCCGTCCGGTGAGCGCCCGGTCGGCGCGACTGGCTCGACTTCTGTCGTCGCGCTTCGAGCCGTCCGCCCGCGCGATGCCGACAGCGGGCGCGCGGCCGGACGGCCGCCGTAATCAGGCGCGTCGCACAGCGCCGGTTCGGAGCTTGCCGTGTTTGCGATAATCGATCGATGCGACTGCTGCGCATGAAGCCAGGTCATGGCGAGGTGCTCGTCGCGGAGGGCGACGTGGAGGTCGCCGAGGAGGAGCGAGAGCTGATCGAGGCGTTCCGTGCGCAGCTTGACCAGGGGATGTGGGCCGCGGTGCCGCTTACAGCGCCGGACGGTCGCCGCCAGGCGACGATGGTCCGCGACTGGGTTGACGTACCGCGTGATGCCGACCGCGTGATCTTCTTCCCGCGAGCGGCCGGAGGCTGCTGAGGCCGAGACGGTGCTAGCCGCGCTCGGGGTCTGCGGGCTGGTCGGCGTCACGCTCGGACTCGACGTCGTCGCGCCGCGCGTGCGCCCTGCACTGGCACGCCTGCGCGAACAGATGACCGCTGCCGCGGCGGAGGACATCGCTGGGTATGACCCGGGGCGCGAGCGGCGCGCGGAGCAGCGCGCCCGCGAACTGCTGCGCTCGTGCGTCAACGAAGACGACTGGGAGATGTACCGCGACCTCGGATTCCTGCGCGTCTGGGGCAAAGGTGGTCGCGGCGGCTCGGAGGGCCACGCGGCGCCGTCCTACGCCTACCTGATCTACCCGCACAAGCCGATCGTCGCCTACGTCCCGCAGAGCTCGCGGCTGCTCAGTGAGTACTGCGTCGAGTTCCCGGACCGCGAGCGCCCCTTTGGCAGCTCGCGATTGCCTGCCTCCGACGACGTGCTCGCCAAGTGGATGGCGCTGACCGCAGACGAGCGCCGCCTGATCGAGAACGCGAACCTGCATCTTGCCGGCCGCCAGGTCGATCCAGACGCCGTCCGCGCGGACATCGTCCGCCTCGCGCGCTGGGACCGCGAGCGCGAGCGCGATCGCGCCGTCAGTAGTGTTGCGGCGCCGTGAGCACCGACAGCACCTTCGATGTCAAGCACCGCAGCCGCCAGCTCATCGATGGGCCTGAGCGCGCCGCCGCGCGCGCACAGCTCAAGGGGATCGGCTACGACGACGAGGCCCTGTCGAAGCCGATCATCGGCGTCGCCTCGACGTGGATCGAGACGATGCCGTGCACCTTTCACCTGCGTGCGCTCGCGAACGCGGTGAAGGAGGGCATCCGCGAAGCGGGTGCCACGCCGATGGAGCTCAACACGATCGCGATCTCCGACGGGATCACGATGGGCACGGCCGGGATGAAGACTTCGCTCGTCTCGCGTGAGGTGATCGCCGATTCGATCGAGCTCGTCGGCCGCGGCCACTACTTCGACGCGATGATCGCTCTGTCGGGCTGCGACAAGACGATCCCGGGGACCGTGATGGCGCTCGCACGCCTCGACATCCCCGCGGTGATGCTCTACGGCGGCTCGATCCCGGCCGGGCGCTTCAAGGGTCGCGACGTGACGATCCAGGACGTCTTCGAGGCGATCGGCGCCAACGCCGCGGGGCGGATGTCTGACGAGGATCTCGCGGAGCTCGAGGGCGTCGCGTCGCCGGGCGCAGGAGCGTGCGGCGGCCAGTTCACCGCCAACACGATGGCGATGGCTTACGAGATGCTCGGCATCTCACCGATGGGGGACTCGCTGATGCCCGCCCAGGAGCCGACCAAGCCGGCCGCCGCGCGCGCGGCGGGCCAGCTCGTCGTCGACGTCCTGCGCCGCGGGCAGCGACCGAGCACGCTGATCACACGCGAGGGGCTCGAGAACGCGATCACAGCGATCGCGGCGAGCGGCGGGTCGACGAATGGTGTCCTTCACCTTCTCGCGCTCGCTCGCGAGTCAGGCGTCGAACTCGACATCGATGACTTCGACCGGATCAGCGAGCGCACGCCGCTGCTCTGCGACCTCAAGCCCGGCGGGCGCTTCGTCGCCGTCGATCTCTACCGCGCGGGCGGCGTCGGCCTGCTTGCGCAGCGTCTCGCCGAGGCGGGGCTTCTTCATGGCGACGCGCCGACCGTGACCGGCCAGACGATCGGCGAGGTCGCCGCCGCCGCGCGCGAGACGCCCGGACAGGAGGTCATCCGGCCGCTGGCCAACCCGATCAAGGCGACCGGCGGCCTGGCGATTCTGCGGGGCAACCTCGCTCCCGAGGGTGCGGTCGTCAAGCTCGCCGGCCATGAGCGCCGCCACCACCGCGGCCCGGCACGCGTGTTCGAGGCCGAGGAGGCGGCGATGGCCGCGGTCACCAACGGCGCGATCAAGAAGGGCGACGTGATCGTGATCAGAAACGAGGGGCCCGCCGGTGGACCGGGAATGCGCGAGATGCTCGCCGTCACCGCGGCGCTGAACGGCTCGGGCCTCGGAGAGCACGTCGCGCTTCTCACCGACGGCCGCTTCTCGGGCGCGACGCATGGACTGATGGCGGGCCACATCGCACCCGAGGCGGTGCGCGGCGGGCCGATCGCAGCCGTCGCCGACGGCGACGAGATCACCTTCGACGTCGACAGCCGCCGCCTCGATGTGGCGCTCAGCGACGATGAGATCGCGACGCGCGTCGCCGCCTACGAACCGCCGGCGGCGGAGGACGCGGTCGGCGTGCTCGGCAAGTACGCGCGCTCGGTGTCGAGCGCCGCGCACGGCGCGATCACGATCTGAGCGCTGCTGCCCGCCGGCAGGTTGCGGGCCATGTCCGGCGAAATTGCTCCACGTGGCCGTCACGTCGCCCGATGCAATCGAGAGCCTGAGCGAGCCGTGGGCACACGCGCTTGAGAGCTTCGACGCCGACCTGCGGGTGCGCTCGGCCGCCGAGAAGACGCGCCGCGCCTATGCCAGCGACATCGCTCGCTTCGCGCGCTGGTGCATGCGCAACGGCCTTGAGCCAGCCGAGCCAGACGTGCGAATCCTGCGCCGTTACGCAGCGTCGCTCTCACAGAGCGGCCTGCGGCCGACCTCGCTCGCGCGAAACGTGGCTTCGCTGCGCTCCTTCTATCGGATGCTGCGTGAGCACGGGAGTGTCTCCGCCAACCCCGCGGAGCTGCTGACGCTCCCCAAGCGCCCGCGTTCGCTGCCGCACGTCCTGCGCCCGGAGGAGCTCGCGCTGCTGCTCGACAGGATCGCCGCGACGACGCCGCTTGATCTGCGCGACCGCGCGATGTTCGAGCTTGCCTATGCGTCGGGGCTTCGCGCCGAGGAGCTGGTCACGTTAACCGTCAACTCACTCGACTTCGATCGCGAACAGGTTCGCGTCGAGGGCAAGGGATCGAAGACGCGTTTCGTTCCGGTCGGGGAGCCCGCCCTCAAGGCGCTGCGCAGCTACCTCGAGCGCGCCCGGCCGGCGCTCGCCCACGATGGTGAGAATGCGCTGCTGCTGTCCAAATCGGGCCGCCGCCTTTCAACCTCCGACGTGCGGCGGCGTCTGCGAGTGTGGTCACAGCGGGCCGGGCTCGGCGGCTCCACTCACCCACACGCGCTGCGCCATTCGTTTGCGACACATCTGCTAAACGGAGGCGCAGATCTGCGTTCGATTCAAGAGTTGCTCGGCCATTCCAGCATCTCAACGACGCAGGTTTACACTCAAGTAGAGTCTGCGCGCCTGAGGCGCGCCTACGCGAGCAGCCACCCGCGCGCGTAGCCGACTCTAGAGGCCTCCCTTGGTGCAGACGAACGTAAAAGCCATTGAGCTCCGCGATCTCTGGCGGCGCTACAAGACCTCCGGCGACCAGAAGGCGCGCGACCGCCTGGTCGTCGCATATTCGCCGCTGGTCAAGTACGTGGCGGGCCGGATGGGCGCGGGTCTGCCGGCGCACGTCGATGAGGCCGACCTCATCTCCTACGGCCTGGGTGGCCTGATCGCGGCGATCGAGCGCTTCGACCTCAGTCGCGACATCCGCTTTGAGACCTACGCGATCACGCGCATCAAGGGCGCGATCCTCGACGAGCTGCGCGCGCTCGACTGGGTGCCGCGCTCGGTGCGCGCCCGCGCGCGTCAGATCGAGCGCGCGAATGTGAAGCTCGAGGCCAAGCTTCAGCGCGTGCCGAGCGAGGAGGAGCTCGCCGAGGAGCTCGACATGACGATCGAGGAGTTTCGCGCTGCGCTGCTGCAGATCGCCAACTCCTCGATCAGCGCGCTCGACGAGCTCTGGAGCCCATCTGACTCAAGCGGCGACAGCATGTCGCTGATGGACACCCTCAGCGACGCCGCCGCCCCCGATCCGGAGCGGATCGTCGAGCAGAACGAGCTCCGCGATCGCATCGCCGAGGCGCTCGATCGCCTTCCCGAGCGCGAGAAGCTCGTGATCGCCCTCTACTACTACGAGAACCTGACGCTGCGAGAAATCGGCGAGGTTCTGCGCGTGACGGAGTCGCGCGTATCGCAGCTGCATACCAAGGCCGTGCTCGGCCTTCGCTCGCACCTCACCTCCGTTCGCTGAGCGACCCCAAACAGCCGCTCCTTCGCGGTATGTTTGAGCGCCCCGAAGGAGAGGAGAGTTCGCATGGCATACAGTGCGGAAGCGATTCGCAATGTGGCTCTGGTCGGCCACCGCGGGGCTGGGAAGACCTCGCTGCATGAGGCGCTTCTGTTCGAGGCCGGGGTCCTGGCCCGCCTGGGGAGCGTCGTCGACGGCACCACAGCCTCTGACACCGAGTCCGACGAGCAGGCACGGCAGATGTCGATTTCGCTGACGCTCAGCTCATTTGAATGGGCGGGCCGCAAGATCAATCTTCTCGACACGCCGGGCGAGCCGAGTTTCATCGCCGATGCGCTCGGGGCGCTGCGCGTATGTGAGTCCGCGGTCTTCGTCATCAACGCCGTGATGGGAGCCGAGGTCACGACGCGGCGCCTTTGGAAGGTCGCCGCCGAGCGCGATATCGCGCGGATGCTCTACGTCAACATGCTCGACCGCGAACGCGCCGACTTCTATCGCACGCTCGACTCTCTGAAGGCCGCCTTCGGCCCGCACGTCGTCGCCACCGAGATCCCGATCGGCAGCGAGCACGAGTGCAGCGGCGTGATCGACCTCGTCGACATGCGCGCCTACCGCTACGAGGGGGCCACGCGCTCCAACGCGGCCGAGATCGAGATCCCCGAGGAGGAGCAGGCGCGTGCGCAGGAGTACCGCGAGAAGCTCCTTGACGAGGTCGCCGAGGTTTCAGACGAGCTGATGGAGCGCTACCTCGAGGGCGAGGAGATCTCCCATGAGGAGATCGTCGATGCGCTCAAGCGCGGTACCAACCACGGATCGATCTTTCCCGTCGTGTGCGGCGTGGCGACGCGCAACCTCGGCACCAACCGGCTGCTCGATTCGATCGTCGAGGATCTGCCCTCGCCCGTCGAGCACGGGGCGTTTGAGACCGAGGAGGTGACACTTGAGCCGGTTGCCGACGCCGAGCTGTTCGCCTACGTCTTCAAGACCCGCGCCGACACGTTCGCCGGCCGCATCAACCTGATGCGCGTCTACCAGGGCACGCTCAAGCACGACACGCAGGTGACCAACACCCGCGCCCACTCCAAGGAGCGCATCGGGCAGCTGATGGTCTTCGCCGGTAAGGGCACGACCAACGCCGAGGATTTCGGGCCCGGCGACATCGGCGGCGTCGCGAAGCTCAAGGACACGCGCGCCGGCGACTGGCTCGCGGCGCGCGACGAAGCGATCCGCATGCCGGTCGAGAAGATGCCGGCGCCGGTCATGGCGTTCGCGATCGAGCCCAAGACGAAGGGCGATGAGGACAAGGTCTTCAGCTCGCTGCGCCGCCTCCAGGAGGAGGATCCGACGATCGATCTGCACCGCGATGCCCAGACGGGCGAGCAGATCGTGGCCGGCCTCTCGCAGGTCCACGTCGAGGTGATCGTCGACCGCCTGCGCGCGCGCTTCGGCGCCGAGGTGACGCTCAAGCCGCCGCGCGTCCCCTACCAGGAGACGATCCGGGCCGACGCAAAGGCGCACGGCCGCCACAAGAAGCAGTCCGGCGGACGCGGTCAGTTCGGCGACTGCCACATCACGATCGAGCCGCTCGAGGCGGGCGGGGGATTCGAGTTCGTCGACCGCATCAAGGGCGGCGCGATCCCGGGATCCTTCATCCCCGCGGTCGAGAAGGGCGTTCGCGAGGCGATGGAGCACGGCGTCCTCGCGGGCTATCCCGTCAAGGACGTGCGGGTGACGCTCTTCGACGGGTCCTTCCATACGGTCGACTCCTCCGAGCTCGCCTTCAAGCTCGCCGGATCGCAGGCGATGAAGCAGGCGCTCGAGCAGGCGAGCCCGGTGCTGCTTGAGCCGATCATGGTGGCCACGATCACCGTCCCCGAGGACACCGTCGGCGACGTGATCGGCGACCTCAACTCGCGCCGCGGACGCCCGCAGGGAATGGAGCCCAACGGCGCGATGACCGAGATCAAGGCCGAGATCCCGATGGCCGAGCTGCTCGGCTACGCGCCCGATCTGCGCTCGATCACCGGCGGCCAGGGCGACTACACGATGGAGTTCCTGCGTTACGACGAGGTCCCCGGACACCTCGTCTCAAAGGTTCTCAGCGCCGCCTCAGCGGAGCCCGCGAAGGTCTGAGCGCCTCCCGCCGCGGTGGCCACGCTGCGCTAAGGTGCCGCGATGGCCACCCGGCAGCTGCGGACTCTCCAGGAGCCCGTCACGTGCGAGATCTGCCGCCGCACGCTGCTGCGCGGCGAGCACGCGACGTCGTTTCGCAACGGCACGGCGCTTCATCAGGTGTGTGAGCTTTGCACCGCGCGGGCGCTCGGGGAGGGTTGGATTCGTGAAGGCTCGACCGTCGCCGACGCGGTCCAGCGGCGGACCGTCCGGGCCCGCTCGCTGGTGGGCCGCCTGCGCGCTCGCCTCGAGGACAACCACGCGAGCGCGCCCGACAGCAGCGCCGCGGCGCCCGAGCGCCACGTGCACGCCGTGCCAGCCGAGGCGCGAGGCCAGCTGGCCCGCGCCGTGTCGCTCTTCAACGCCAGCGAGCATCCGCGCATGCTCGCCGGCGTGATCCGCTCGCTGGGCGCGCCCTACGTCCACATCGGCTCGCTGCACGACGAGGTGATCATCGAGGTCATCGTCGCCTGGGAGCTGTGCTGGTATCGCTTCGACGCCGATCTCGAGGGCGACATCGTCCACAAGCGCGCCCAGGGATACGAGCTGACCGATCTTGGCGGCGAGCTTGCAGAGGCCAACGCCGCAGCCGATCCTGATGGAACTTTGGCCCTCGCCGTGTAACCTGAGACGATGATCTACTCAGTGATCCCACGTGAGCTGGAGGCGGACCTGCTTGAGCCGCTGACCGCCCATTACGCCGAAAGCCCGGAGGTCACGGTCATCGTCGACCGCCGCCAGGGCGAGCGCCGCCACCGCGGCGCCGACGCGCCCGCCAGCCAGCAGCGCGTCCTTCGCGACCGCCGGCGCCGGCGCGTGACCGGTGAGTTCGCGCCGCTACAGGGCGAAGGGGAGCAGCCAGCCACCGCGTGAAGGTCGTCGTCCACGTCGACGGCGGCGCGCGCGGTAACCCCGGACCGGCTGCGGGGGCGGCTGTGATCTCGACTCCCGACGGCGAGCATCTCGCGTCGGCGAGCCGCCTGCTTGGCGTCGCCACGAACAACGTCGCCGAGTACCGCGGGCTGCTGCTCGGTCTCGAGCGCGCGCTCGAGCTCGGGGCGAGCGAGGTCGAGGTCGTCAACGACTCCGAGCTCGTCGCCAGGCAGCTGACCGGCGTCTACAAGGTCAAGCATCCGGACATGCGGCCGCTGCACGCCGAGGCCATGCAAGCGCTTGCGCGCTTCGAACGCTGGTCGATCCGCTCGGTTCCGCGGGGCGAGAACGCACAGGCCGACGCCCTCGTCAACGAGGCGCTCGACGCCGCGCGCTGAACTACCCTTGAGCTCGTGCTGAGCGCTCGAAACCGGGAGCTGCTCGGCCTGATCCCCGCCGCGCTGCTGGTCACCGGCGGCTTCGCGGCGATCTTCATCCAGGCCGACAACCGGCTTTCGACGGTGTCGCTCACCTACGGCGGCGCGTTTCTCGCGCTGTGCCTCGGCGGCCACATCGTGATCCGCCGGGCGCTCCCCTACGCCGACCCCTACCTGTTCCCGCTCGCCGCGGCGCTGGCGAGCATCGGGATCGTCGAGATCTACCGCATCAACCCGACGCTCGCGCGCAACCAGGCGACCTGGCTGGTGGTCGGGCTGGTGCTCTTCTCGGCGACGATCATCGCGTACCGCGACGGGCGCTACCTGCAGCTTGAGAACTATCGCTACCTGATCGCGATCGCCGGCGTGGGCAGCCTGCTGCTGCCGCGCCTGCCTGGAATCGGCGGGCAGGTCAACGGCGCCTACCTCGCCGTTCACGTCGGCTCGATCAGCTTCCAGCCGTCGGAGTTCGGCAAGATCGCGATCGTCGTCTTCCTGGCGTCCTACCTGCGCGACAACCGCCAGGTGCTGGTGATGGCGGGGCGGCGCGTGCTCGGCGTGACGATTCCGCCGATGAAGCAGTTCGGGCCGCTGCTGCTCGTCTGGGGCTCGGCGATGGCGATGCTGCTGGTGACGCGCGAGATCGGCACCTCGCTGATGTTCTACGGCGCCTTCCTCGCGCTGCTCTACGTCGCCACCGGGCGCGCGTCGTTTCCGATCGTCGGGCTCGTGCTGTTCGCCGTCGGCGGCTACCTCCTGGCGACGCACGTGTCGCACATCCACTCCCGTGTGCTGGCCTGGGAGCACCCCTTCGACAGCACGCTCTACAAGCAGCAGCAGGGCTCCTACCAGCTCGCCAACGGCCTCTTCGCGCAGGCCGACGGCGGCCTGCTGGGGGTCGGCTTCGGACAGTCGCTGGTGAGCCTGATCCCGGTCGCCGACAGCGACTCGATCTTCGCCGTCATCACCGACGAGATCGGCCTCGTCGGGGCCGTCGGTCTGCTGCTCGCCTACCTGCTGTTCGTCTGGCGCGGCTTCAAGATCGCGACGCTCGCCCGCGACTCCTTCTCAAAGCTGCTCGCCGCCGGGCTTGCGTTCATCGTCGCGCTGCAGGTCTTCGTGATCGTCGGCGGTGTCACGGCCGTGATCCCGCTGACCGGCGTGACGCTGCCGTTCGTCGCCTACGGCGGGTCGTCGGTGGTCATGAACTTCGTGCTGCTCGGGCTCCTGCTGGTGGTCTCAGACCGCGCCCGGCGCCCGGCCGCGGGACCCGCGCCGCCGCGCGACTCAGGCTAGCGGCGACGGCCGCTGGCGAAGCTCTGCACGGGCGGGGCGACGGCGCGAAAGCCCGAGCCGGCAGCGGGCTCCTCGCGGCGCTCCGGCAGATGACCGAGCGGGGCGGCGACGGTGTCGGCGAGCTCCTCGTCGAGCGTGCGGATCTCGCGGACGAGCACGTTGATCGTGCCGCCGCCCGCCGGCGGGCGCTCGAGGCGCCCTCGGGCGAGGATCAGCGGCTCGGCGCGGACGATGTGGCGGCGTCGCTCATAGATCGCCGGAGGAACGATCAGGTTGACGCAGCCGAGCTCATCCTCGATCAGCATGAAGACGACGCCGCTCGCGGTCTCCGGCCGCTGGCGGGCGACGACGAGGCCCGCGACCGAGACCGGCGCCCCGTGGCGAAGCGTGCCGAGCTCGATGCTGGTCGAGACGCCGTCAAGGCGCGGGCGCAGGATCGCGAGCGCATGGTCCTCAAGCGTCACCGAGGTCGTGGCGTAGTCGGCGAGCAGGGTCTCCCAGCGGCCGAGCTCGCGCAGCGACGGCGCGGTTCCCGAGTCCAGCGCCAGCGCGAGCTGCGCGCCGCCCTTGACGCGGCGGCTCGGGATCGAGACGCCGAGCTCCCACAGCGCGCGACGGCGCTGGCCGGCGATCGAGTCGCAGGCCCCCGACCAGGCGAGCTGCTCGAGTGAGGGCCGCGCGGCGGGCACGCGGGCGGCGAGCTCGGCGACGCTCGAGAAGCCGCCGCACTCCTCGCGCGCGCTGACCAGGGCCGCGACCTCCTCGGCGTGGACGCCGCGCACGTAGCCGAGACCGATCCGGATCGCGCCGCCGTTCTCGACCGAGCACTCGGCGAGTGAGGCGTTGATGTCGACGCGGCGCAGCTCGATGCCGCGCCGCTGCGCCTCGTGGGCGAGGCTGTCGGGGGGATAGAAGCCCATCGGCTGCTCGTTCAGCAGCGCGCAGAGGAACTCCGGGCCGTAGTGGACTCGCAGCCAGGTCGACTGGTAGGCCAGCAGGCCGAAGGCGGCGCTGTGCGCCTTGGGGAAGCCGAAGCCGGCGAAGCCGGCGACCATCTCCCAGACCCTCTGCGCGAGCTGCTCGGAGGCGCCGACGTGGGCTGCTGCGCCCTCGATGAAGCGGCGGCGGTAGCGCTCGATCGCGACGCTCGCGCGCTTTCGGCTCATCGCGCGGCGCAGCCCGTCGGCCTCACCGGGGCCGAAGCCGGCGAAGGCCTGCGCGACCTCGAGCACCTGGTCCTGGAAGATGATCGTGCCGAGCGTCTCGCGCAGCACGCCGGCCAGCGAGGGGTGCAGGCACGGCGGCTCATAGGCGTGGTCCTCGCGCAGGCGCTGGCGGCGCTCGATGTAGGGGTTCACCGCCCCGCCCTGGATCGGGCCGGGGCGGATGATCGCGACCTGGATCGCCAGCTCGGCGAGGTTCTCGGGCCTGGTCCGCCGCAGCGACTGCATCTGCGCGCGGCTCTCGACCTGAAAGACGCCGGTCGTCTCGGCGCGCTGGATCGCCGAGAAGGTCTCGGGGTCATCGAAGGGGATCCGCGAGAGGTCGATTCGCTCGCCGCGCTTGATCGCGATCAGCTCGACCGTGCGCTCGACGGCGGAGAGCATCCCGAGTCCCAGCAGGTCGATCTTGAGGAAGCCGGCGTCGGCGCAGGAGTCCTTGTCCCACTGGACGAGCTGGCGGCCCTCCATCGCCGCTGGAAGAACCGGGCAGCAGTCGATCAGCGGCCGCGTCGAGACGATCATCCCGCCGGGGTGCTGGGAGATGTGGCGCGGCAGCCCGAGCGCCTCCCTTGCGAGCCGCTCGAGCCATTCCCAGCGGCTGCCCTGGGCGCGGCGGCCGAGCGCGCTTGAGACCTCGCGGTCGATCGCGCGCGAGAAGGAGTCGGCGCCGCGGGCGACGCGCTCGATCTCGCCGGGCGGCAGGCCGAGCGCCTTGCCGAGCTCACGGATCGCGCCGCGGGTTCGAAAGCTCGGGAAGGTCGCGACGAGTGCGGCGCGGTCGTGGCCGTAGCGCTCGTGGACGCGGCGGATCAGAACCTCGCGGATGTCGCGGGGGAAGTCGATGTCGATGTCCGGAAGCGAGGTCAGCTCGGGGTTCAGGAAGCGCCCCATCGAGAGGCCGCCGGCGAGCGGGTCGATGTGCGAGAGGCCGGTCAGGTAGCAGACGATCGAGGAGACCGAAGAGCCGCGGCCGCGGCCGGGGGGGAGCAGCGCGCGGGGGGAGTCGCGGCCACGGACCTCGAGCGCCACCTCGCGTGAGAGCTCGAGGATCTCGTGGTGGAGCAGGAAGAAGCCGGCCAGCGACAGCGTTTCGATCACCGCGAGCTCGGACTCCAGGCGGGCGCGGGCCTCGCTCAGCGCGACGCCGCTGTAGCGGTCGTGGAGCAGCTCGCCGCACAGCTCGGCGAGGCGCCGCTGCGCGGTCCTGTCCTCGACGCCCGGGTAGCGGTAGCCGAGGTCGCCGGTCAGATCGAAGTCGAGCCGCTCGGCGAGGGCTGCGCTTTCGGCCACGGCGGCCGGGTGATCCGCGAAGCGGGCGGCCATGGCGGCGGGGGAGGCAAGGACGTGGGAGCCGTTGGGCCGTCGCTGCGGCTCGCTGGATTCAAGCGTCAGGTGGTGGCGGGCGGCGACAAAGGCGTCCTGGAGCGGGACTCGCGCCGAAGTGTGGGCGTGGACGTCTCCGGTCGCCACGCAGCGCAGCCGCAGGCGGGCGGCGAGCGCGGCGAGGGCGCCGTTGCGGGCTCGGTCGCCGTCTAGGAACGGGCGCTGGAGCTCGACGCGCAGGCGCTCCGTGCCGAACGCCTCGCGCAGCGCGCGGACGCCCGGCTCGTCATGCACGCCGCGCTCGGCGCAGCCGGTCAGGCAGACGAGACCCTCGGAGTGGGCTCGGACATCGTCGAGTGAGACCGATGGCGGGGTCGGCTCACGCGGACGCTCGCGGGTGCCGGCGTGAGCGGCCGTCAAGAGCTGGCAGAGGTTGCGCCAGCCGCGTTCGCTTTCGACCAGCAGCGTCAGATGGCGGCCGTCCGAGAGGCTCAGCTCGGCGCCGTGGATCGGACGCAGGCCGAGCGCACGGGCGGAGTGGGCGAACTCCATCGAGCCGTAGACGCCGTCGTGGTCGGTCAGTGCAAGCGCGGTGTGGCCCAGCTCGAGCGCCGCGGCGACGAGCTCCTCGGGCAGGGAGGTCCCGTCCAGGAAGGAGTAGGCGGAGTGGCAGTGCAGTTCGGTGTATTGAGGGGTCATCGCGATCGGTTGGTCCATCGAGTGCGCGCCGCTGCGGCCGGTGACCGCTCATCGCTGGCGAAACCAGCGGCCGTCGATGAGGTCGTGGAAGACGACGATGTCGCGACCGCGCTCGCTGATCAGCTCCCAGTAGCGGCGCCGAAGCGGCTGGCTGGTCCACCAGCGGTCCTCGACCAGCCAGGACTCGCGAACGTGGGCGACCGGCTGCCCATCGACGGCGAGCGGTCGCCCGCCGGGGCCGGCTCGCACCCGCGCGCCACGCGGCAAGGAGAGGCTGCGTGGCCCGCTCACGATTCAAACGGGGTGAGCATCACGCGCCGCTCGGGAACGCGCGAGTCGAGCTGGAGGCAGTGCACGCGCAGGGCGGCGTCGGCGCCGGCTGCGCTCCGCATCTGCGCGATGGCCTCGCGCAGGGCGGCGCGGCGCTGCTCGCCGGTCTGGTCAAGCAGCGCCCGCTGCTCACCGGTCGGCGGCCCGAAGCGTTCGGCGGCGAGCGCCAGAACGCGCGCGGGGGATGGCAGCCCCTGCAGGCGCGGGGCGAGCGCGAGGCGCATCCGCTCGCGGCCACCGAGGGCTTCGCGGAAGGTGACGTTGCAGCTCCAGCTGCCGCCGTCGATGAGGCGGGCGGCGAGCGTCGCCGCCCGCAGCGTTCGCCCGCGTCGCTCGGGGCGGGCGAGCAGGCGGTCGATCAGCACATCGAGAGCGCGCTCGAGCGCCGGGCCTCCCGCGGCCTCCGGCAGCTCGAGCGACTCTCGCAACGGCATCTCGACCCGCCGGGGCCGGGGTGGGTCGTCCTCGCCGCAGGCCAGCCCGTGCGCCTCGACGCCGGGCGGCCCGAAACGGTCAGACAGCGAGCCGCGCGCCATCGCCGCGAGCTCGCCAAGGGTCGCGATTCCGAGACGCTCCAGCGTCGCGACGAGCGGGGCGGTGCGCTCGCGCGAGCGAAGCAGCGCCACCGGCAGCGGCGCCAGGTGGGCGCGCGCGTCGCCGCGGATGATCGGTGTGCGCCGCGGCCGCGAGGTGCTCGCCGCCGCGAGGGCGCAGAAGCGCGTGGGGGCAGCCGCCAGTCGTGCGGGCCGGTCGAGTGCGCGCCGGGCCGCGGCGAGGACGAGCTCGTCCCCGCCGCCATGCAGGCTGCGCAGGCCGTCGAGCGTGAAACAAGCGAGGCCGGGACGCTGCGGCTCGACGCCGGCGCCGATCCCCTCGAGCGTGCGAAGCGTCAGCTCCCAGGCGGCGGCGACCGCCATCGGATCGTCGGGGAGCAGCTCAAGGTCGGGACAGCGGGCGAGCGCCTCACCGAGTGCCATACCGCTTCGTACGCCGAAGGCCTGGGCCGCGCCGGAGGCCTCGCCGATCGCGCCCTGGCCGCCGCCGCGGTGTGGGGCGATCGCGACGGGCCGCCCGGCGAGCGCTTCATGACCGCCGGCGGCGACGACGAGCTCGAAGCGGGGGATCAGGACGCAGGCAACCATTGTACGAACATATGTTCGCACAGATGGAGTAAGAACATATGTTCGCCTAACAGGGTCCTAACGCTGCTCGGCAGGCTGCCTGAGTCGTTATCTACGGCGCGGCTGCGGCGAGGCTGCCCGGCGGGCTCTCGAGCCGAGCCGCTGGCGAGCCCTACTGCTTGTAGTTCTCGACCGTCGAAGCCGAGCGCATCCGCGTCTGCTCGGGATCCAGGCCGAACTCCTCCTCGGCGCGCCGCTGGCGCAGCAGATCCCAGTAGCGGTCGAGCGAGACGCGGATCTGTTCGAGACGCTCGCGCTCCTGCGCGGAGAGACCGCCCTCATGCTCGGCCGCCGCGTAGAGGCGATGCTCTTCGGCCACGAGTTCCTCGATGTGGCCCTCCACCTCGTTGTCGTTCACTTCGGGCTCCTTTTGTCGGATCGAAGCCGAGCTTACCCGGCGGCCGGTGCAAAAATTCTTTCCGCTCAATAGCGCAGGATCCGCAACACTGTTGGTGCCATGTGCCACGAACGTGAGTGGGAGGGTGGCTGATGGCTGAGCCGCCGGACGGCCCGGCGGACGACCCGCGCGACCCGCCTGAGGAGCCGTACCTTCCCGAGGAACCGCTGGGGTACGGCCCGGACGACGACGACGAGGGCTCCTTCGACGAGGAGGTCACGGGCGAGGAGGAGTCGCACGAGGGCGACCGCGAGCAGCATCTCTTCGAGGAGCCGCAGATCGCCGATCCGCTTGAGCCCCACACGGAGGAGACGGCGATCGCGCCGGCGCTCGGCGAGGACGACGACGCCGCCGACGAGGAGGCCGAGCCGGAGCCCGGCGAGGAGGAGGACTCAGAGGCCGAAGGCGAAGCCGAGAGCGCTGACGATGAGGGCGCCGGCCCCGCAACCGGGCTTCATCTGATCGGCAGCGACGAGGAGGACGAGGAGTTCTCCGAGCTTCGCTACCACAACATCGAGGAGACCGACTACCTCTCGCTTGAGGAGGCCGTCCACACTCCCGAAGAGATCCGCCAGCGCCGACTCGCGGACAAGGAGGCGCGCAAGCGGGCCGGCCGCCAGCGCCTTGGCGTGCTGTTCGTGGCCGTCGCGGTGATCGTCGTGATCATCCTGCTCACGACCGGAGGCGGTGGCGGCAAGTCGCCGACCTCGTCGAGCCCGCCGTCCTCGCCGATCGCCGCGGCCGGAACCGGCCCGTCCTATCTGACCGCCGGCACATCGTCGGCGCTGCCCTCGAACATCCTGATCGCCGACCGCAACAACGGCCAGCTCGTCGCTGTCACGCCGAAGGGGCAGGAGATCTGGTCGACCCCGTTGAGCGGTCCGAGCGACGCCTACATCACGACTAGCGGCCGCTCGATCACCGTCACCGAGCACAGCCGCATGCAGGTGCTGGTGCTCGGCATCGTCAGCCACAAGATCGACTACCACTATGGGCACCCGAACGTGGCGGGTTCGGGCATCAACCGCCTCCACGACCCCGCCACCGGGCAGTTCTTGCCCAACGGACAGCTTGTGATCGCGGACAAGTCGAACTGCCGGATCGTCTTCGTCACGCCGCCGTCGCACCATCGCGTCACCTACCTCGGTAGGCCCAAGGCATGCGTCCACAACCCGCCGAAGAACTTCGGCTTCCCCGATGCGGCGTTCCCGACGGCCGACGGGGGCCTGGTCGTTTCCGAGCTCTCGCCGGCATGGGTCGACATCCTCGGCAAGGACCACACGCTCGTCGCGGAGATGCAGCCGAAGGGGCTCACGGCGCCCTATGACGCCAACGAGTATGCGCCCGGCAAGCTGATCGCGACCAACTACGCCGATCCGGGCGCGGTCGAGGAGTTCGACAGCCAGGGCAAGGTCACCTGGACCTACGACCCGAAGAAGGGATCCGGCGCGCTCGATTATCCGACGCTCGCCAAGGTTCTGCCGGACGGAAACGTGCTCGTCAGCGACGCCCGCAACGACCGCGTCATCGTCATCGACGCGTCGACGAAGAAGATCATCTGGCAGTACGGACACACGCATCACAGCGGCAACGGCCCGGGCTTCCTGCACACGCCCGACAGCGCCGTGCTCGTTCCAAGCGCCGGCTGATCGCAGCCCAGGGTCTCTTCATCTGAACCTGCTAGAACGCAGGTCAGACAACACTCTGCAAACGCCGTACAAACGAGGTCTTAATGAAAGTGATCGGCGCTGGGCTGCCCCGTACCGCCACAACGACCACGCTGGTCGCCTTCGAGCAGCTCGGTTTCGCGCCCTGCTACCACATGCGCGACGTCTTCGCCGACATGGACCACGGGCTCACGCTGTGGGAGGCGGTCGCCGACGGCAACCCCGATTGGGAGGCGATCTTCGGCGACGCGCAGTCGACCTGCGACTACCCCTCGGCTCGCTACTACCGCGAGATCCTCGACTACTACCCCGACGCCAAGGTCGTGATGAGCGTGCGCTCCGCGGACGGCTGGGTGCGCAGCATGCGCGAGACGATCTGGCCGATGTACTGGGGGGACTCGGTCATGTACCACGTCTGCCAGGCGCGCCGCCACCTCGATCGCGACTGGGATCGCTTCATCCGGCTCATGTACCGCATGACCTGGGATGAGGGCACCGGCGGGATCTCCGGCGACCACGCCAGCGACGAAGGGCTCGCGGCGATCATGGAGCGCTGGAACGCCCAGGTGATCGACGATGTGCCGGCCGAAAAGCTGCTTGTCTGGAACCCCGCCGACGGCTGGGAGCCGCTCTGCGAGTTCCTGGAGGTCGCGGTGCCGGACGGCCCCGTGCCGCACGTCAACGACACCTCGGCCTTCCTCGAGGGAATCCTCGGCGGCGGGATGCGCGTGCTCAACGAGTGGTGGGATCAGCGCGATGCCTCGAGCGAGGGCCTGCACGGCGCCACCGCGTAGCCGCTAGATTTCCGCGCGATCGGATCTGGTCGATCCGAAGCCGCCGCCCACCGAGACGAGGACCGTGATGACGCGCAGAACGTCGCTGGCCGCAATCGCCGCCACCCTGATCGCCGCCGGCGCGCTGGCGCTCGCCGCCCTGCCGGGCGCAGCTGCGGTCGCGGCCGCAGCGTGCACGAGCGGCTCGCTGAGCCTCGTCCACAAGGGTCAGCTGACGGTCGCGACAGACGCGCCCGCCTACCCGCCCTACTTCGAAAACAACAAACCGGCGAACGGCAAGGGCTTCGAGAGCGCGGTCGCCTACGCAATCGCAGGCCAGCTCGGCTTCCCGAGCTCGAAGGTCAAGTGGACCGTCGAGCCGTTCAACGACTCCTATGCGCCGGGCCCGAAGTCGTTCGACTTCGACATCAACGAGATCTCGATCACCTCCGCTCGCGCCCAGGCGGTCGACTTCTCGACGTCATATTTCAACAACCCGCAGGCGATCGTCGTCGTCAAGGGCTCGAAGTTCCAGCACGCGACGTCGCTCGCGGCGCTGCGCACCGCACGGTTCGGCGTGCAGGTCGGCACGACCAGCCTGAGCGCGGTCACCGCGGAGATCCACCCAACCAGCCAGCCACAGGTCTTCAACAGCTCCAATGACGTCGTCACGGCGCTGCGCGAACACCTCGTCGACGCGATCGTCGTCGACCTGGCGACCGGGTTCTACCTCACATCAGGCGAGATTCCGCACGGAACCGTCCTCGGTCAGTTCAACGCGCCCGGCGGCGACAGCTGGGGCCTCCTGCTCGCCAAGCACTCGAAGCTCACGCCCTGCGTCGATCAGGCGCTTGCGAAGCTGCGCTCGAGCGGCAAGCTCGCGGCGATCACCAAGCGCTGGATGCAATCGGGGGCCGGCGTTCCAGTACTGAAGTAGCGCCCCGTGCAGCCGACGCCTACGACTCGCGCCGAGCGCCAGCTTGCGCGTCGCCGGCGGGCGCGCCGCTCGATCGCCATCTCCGCGGGCTCCACCGCCGTGGTCATCCTTGGCGTCGCGCTAGCGATCCTGCTGAGCCCGGGCTGGCGCACGGTGCGCGAGAAGTTCCTCTCCTGGCACTTCTTCAAGATGTCGCTGTCTTCGCTGCCGACCGGGTTCTGGGTCGACGTGAGGATGTTCCTGATCATCGAGGCGATCGTCCTCGTGCTCGGCTTGGCGATTGCGCTGATCCGCACGCTGCCGGCGCCGGTGCTCTTCCCGGTGCGGGCCGTCGCGGTCGTCTTCGTCGACGTCATGCGCGGCGTGCCGACGCTGATCCTGCTCTACATCTTCGGCTTTGGTTTCCTGGCCCTCGGCTTCTCCTTCATTCCAGGCGATGAGACGATCCTCGGCGGCGCGGCGCTCGCGTGCTCCTACTCCGCCTACGTCAGCGAGGTCTTCCGGGCTGGAATCGAGTCCGTCAACCCCAGTCAGCCCGCCGCCGCGCTCGCGGTCGGCCTGACGAGAACGCAGGCGCTTCGCTACGTGGTCCTGCCGCAGGCGATCCGCGCTGTCGTGCCGCCGCTGCTCAACGACTTCATCGGGTTGACGAAGGACGTCGCACTGGTCTCGATCCTCGGGCCGCAGGAGATCGCGCGGATCGCGCAGATCAACGCCGACTACTACTTCAACTACACCCCGTATGTCGCCGCCGCCGTCTTCTATCTGGTGATCACGCTGCCGCTGATCAGGATCGTCGATCACATGCGCTACCGGGGCCTGCAACGTCAGAACGCGCTGGTGCTGATGTGAGCGCGCCGTCGGTCCTCGAGCTGCGCGGCGTCACCAAGTACTACGGGGAGCGCGAGGTGCTGGGCGGGATCGACCTGGCGGTGGCGGAGGGCTGCGCGGTCGCGCTGATCGGCTCCTCGGGCTCCGGCAAGTCGACCTTGCTTCGCTGCGTGGACCTGCTCGAGGAGATCGATGACGGCGACATCTACCTGGATGGGGTGGCGATCACCGACCCCGGCACGGACCCCGTCCCGATCCGCCGCCGCCTCGGGCTGGTCTTCCAGGCCTACAACCTCTTTCCACACAAGTCGGTGATCGACAACGTGATCCTCGGCGCCGTCCGCGCACAGGGCATGAAGCACGACGAGGCGCTCGCCGCGGGCCACGCGCTGCTCGATCGGTTCGGCCTCGCCGGGCGCGAGCGCGACTTCCCCGATCGGCTGTCGGGTGGCCAGCAGCAGCGCGTCGCGATCGTCCGCGCCCTGATGACCAAACCGCGCGCGCTGCTGCTCGACGAAGTGACGAGCGCGCTGGACCCAGAGCTGGTGGGGGAGGTGCTGGGGATCATCGCCGAGCTCAAGGGCGACGGAATGACGATGCTGATCGCGACGCACGAGATGAGCTTCGCGCGCGAGTTCGCCGACGAGGTCTGCTATCTGGACGGCGGGCGGATCGTCGAGCGCGGCAGGCCCGAGCAGATCTTCAGCGACCCCGAACATCCGGCCACGCGGCGGTTTTTGGCACGTTTGCTGCAATCGACGCGAATCTGACGCCCTACACTGGCCGCCTGCCGCTCAGAGGCCCCACCGTCATATTCGCCGCCGCGGCGGCCGCGGCGGCGCTCGCCGCGCCGGCCATGGCGGCCCCGCTGAACCCGAGCGCCAACATCCCGCTCGCCGCGCTTCCGCAGGCCTGCAACGAGACGCCGACGGGCGGCGGCTGCGAGCAGGCCGTGATCGGTGCGCTCGATGCCGCCCGCGCCAAGCTCGGGCTTGGCCGCTACCTGCTGCCGCGCGGCTTCGTGAAGCTGCTGCCGGCACGGCAGTGGCTCGTGCTCGCAAACCTCGACCGGCGTTCCTACGGCCTGCGGCCGATTCTCGGCCTCGCCAAAGGCCTTGACCGCGTCGCCGCGCAGGGCGCGCTGGCCGACACCGATCCCGACCCCGAGGCCTACCTCCACAGCGTGAACGCGCCGGCGCTCGGCTTCGCCTCCAACTGGGCGGGCGGTCAGCAGAACGCGCTAATCGCCTACTACGGCTGGATGTACGACGACGGCTACGGCGGTCCGAATCTCGACTGCCGCTCCCCGTCAGACCAGGGCTGCTGGGGCCACCGCGAGGACATCCTCTCCTTCCGCGGCGTGCGCAACGTCGTGATGGGCGCCGCATCGGCGCGCGGGCGGCGGAGCTGGGCGCTGACCGTCGTTGCGACCGACGCCAGCTTCTTCCACCTCAGCTACAGCTGGGCGCAGGCGGTGGCAGACGGCGCCGGCGGGACGCCGAACTAGCCGGAGCCGGCGAGCTCGCGCAGCACGTCAAGGCCGTCCCACAGCTCCGTGAAGCTCGTCGTCAGCGGCGAGAGCCCGGCGCGGACGACGTCGGGGGCGCGATAGTCGGCGAGCACGCCGCGGCGCGCGAGCCGCGTACACAACTCGGCCGCGTCGGCGCGGGCCAGCGCCACGTGCGAGCCGCGGCGCGTCGCCTCGCGTGGCGAGGCGACGGCGATGCCGTGCTCGGCGAGCTGCTCGTCGGCGATCTGGATCGCGAGCTCGGTGAGCGACGCCGCCTTGGCGCGGATCCGTCCGAGGCCGGCGCGCTCGACGATCTCGATCCCGGCCTCGAGGGCGTGCAGGGCGACGACCGGCGGAGTTCCTGAGAGAAACGAGCGGATGCCGGCAACCGGCTCATAGCCCGGGTCCATGCGGAACGGATCGCGGCGTCCGAGCCAGCCCCAGACCGGCTGCCGCAGATCCTCCTGAAGCTCCTCTCGGACGTAGATGAACGCCGGCGACCCCGGGCCGCCGCAGAGGTACTTGTAGGTGCAGCCGACCGCCAGGTCGGCGCCGTCGGCGTCGAGTGAGACCTCGACGAGGCCGACGCTGTGTGAGAGGTCCCAGACGGTCAGCGCGCCGGCGGCGTGCGCGGCCGCTGTGATTCCGGCCATGTCGAGGATCGCGGCGGTGCGGTAGTCGACGTGGGTGAAGGTGACAACCGCCGTTCGCTCGCTGACGAGATCCGCCACCTCGGCGGCGCTCGGCCCGTGAATCGCGTCGGCCGGATGCAGCCAGCGAATCGTGAGGCCCCGCTGGGCCGCGAGGCTCTCAAGGACGTAGCGGTCGGTCGGGAAGTTCCCGGGGTCGGTGACGATCTCATCGCGCCCCGCGCGCGCGTCGAGCGCGGCCGAGGCGGCCTTGAAGAAGCACACGGTCGTCGAATCTGCGACCGCGAGCTGCCCCGCGTGCGCTCCCAGCAGCGCGCCGACGCGGTCGCCGAGCGCGAGCGGGACCTCTATCCAGCCCTCGGTCCAGGCGCGGATCAGCCGCTCGCTCCAGTCCTCGCGCACGAGCCGTTCGAGCGCTCCGAGGACCGCGCGCGGCGGGCGACCGAGCGAGTTGCCGTCCATGTAGACGACGTCTGGATCCCCGAGCAGGAACTCGTCGCGGAAGGACGCGAGGGGATCCTCGCGGTCGAGCCGCTCGGCCCGATCCCGGCTGATGGTGGCGGGCGCCATGGCCGGCGAGGCACACTAACGCAGCGCGGCGCGTTGGATAGGGTGCCTGGCGGAGATGAGCGCGCTGGAGCGCACGGCCGTCCGGCCGCAGACGGCGTCGCTTCGGCTGAAGCCCTGGCAGCAGTTCACGCTGCTCGGAGCGCTCTCGATGTTCGCGCCGCTCTCGACCGACATGTACCTGCCGGCGCTGCCGTCGGTCGCCCACGACCTGAGCGCCTCGACGGCCGCGGTCGCGCTGACGCTCACCGCGAGCATGCTCGGCCTCGGCTTCGGCCAGGTCGTCGCAGGCCCGCTGAGCGACACGCTCGGACGACGTCGCCCGGTGCTGATCGGGATCGCGCTCTACACCGTGTCCTCGCTGCTGTGCGCGGCGGCGCCCGACGTGTGGACGCTGAGCGCCCTGCGACTGCTGCAGGGGGCGGCCGGGGCCGCGGGGATCGTGATCTCGCGGGCGGTTGTCAGCGACCTCTTCTCGGGCACCGAGGCGGCGCGCTACTTCGCGCGGCTGATGATCGTGATGGGGCTCGCGCCGATCCTGGCTCCGGTGATCGGCGGGGAGCTACTGCACGTCACCGACTGGCGGGGGATCTTCGTCGTCCTCGCGGCGATCGGTGCCGTGATGCTCTTGGCGAGCTGGCGCGGTCTCAGCGAGACGCTGCCGCCGGAGGCGCGTCAGCACAGCGGCTTCACGAACATGCGCTCCGTCTTCGGCGTGCTCGTGCGCGATCGCCGGCTCGTCGCGTTGACGGTCTGCTACGCGACGGGCTTCGGCGCGGTCTTCGCCTACATCGCCGGTTCGCCGTTCGTGGTCGAGAAGATCTTCGACCACTCGCCGCAGTTCTTCGGCCTGCTGTTCGGCCTCAACGCCGTCGGGCTCGTTGTGTCAAGCCAGGTCGGAGGACGGCTCGTGACGCGATTTGGCCCGCGGCGCCTGCTCCACGTCGGCCTGGCGATGGCCTGCGTCGTCGCGGTCGCGCTGGCCGTGAGCGTCTTCGCGCACGCCGGGCTGGTCGCGGTCGAGGCCTGTTTCTTCTGCCTGATGGCGAGCTACGGCTTGGTCGGCCCTAACACGACGGCGCTCGCGCTCGCGCCGTTTGCGCACGTCGCGGGAAGCGCGTCGGCTCTGATGGGGCTCGCGCAGTTCTGGCTCGGCGCCGCCGTCGCCCCGCTCGTCGGCATCGCCGGCCAGCACAGCGCCGTTCCGCTGGCGATCGTGATGCTGATCATGATCTTCGGCGGCGCGGGCGTCCTCGCGGCATTTGGCGAGCGCGCTTAGGGTATTGGCGCGATGGCCAGCCGACGCGACATCGAATTCACCTACACCTCGATCGACCGGATCTTCCGGATGAGCCTCGGCGAGCTCGCCGACTTCAGCGGCGCTCGCTACGACGGCGACTTCACGCTTACGCTCGAGCAGGCGCAGGCGCGCAAGCACGACTACATCGCCGAGCAGATCGGAATCGGGCCCGGCCGGCGCCTGCTCGACCTCGGCTGCGGATGGGGCGCGCTGCTGAACTACGCGCGCGGGCGTGGGGCGCAGGGGGTGGGGGTGGCGCTGTCCTCGGCGCAGGTCGCCTCCTGCAAGCGAAACGGTCTCGACGTCCACCTCAAGGACGCGCGGACCGTCGACCGCGACAGCTTCGGCGAGTTCGATGCCGTCGCAAGCCTCGGCGCGTGGGAGCACTTCTGCTCACCTGACGAGCACGCCGCGGGACAACAGGATGAGATCTACCGCTCGATCTTCGCCAACACGGCCGGGCTGCTGCCGGCCCACGGCCGCTTCTACCTGCAGACGATGGTCTTCGGGCGCAACATGATTGCCCTCGACGGCGTCGGGCCGGACGCGCCGCGCGACTCAGACGCCTACATCCTCTTCCTGCTCGGCTGCCAGTTCCCCGGCTCGTTTCTGCCGTGGGGTCTCGACCAGCTCGTGCGCTGCGCGGAGCCCCACTTTCGCCTCGTCGAAAGCTCGAGCGGGCGGCTCGACTACATCGAGACGATCACCCAGTGGAATCGCCGGATCGGTGCCCCGAGCCTGCGCAAGAACCTCCTCAAGTTGACGCTCCTGCCGCACTGGCTGCGAAGCGCGACGTTCCGCCACGCCTTCACCAGCGGCGTGAGCGCCAACATGGTGTCGTTCGAGCGCGAGCTGCTCGATCACCACCGCATCGTCTTCGAGCGAACCTCCTAGAGGACGAGCTCCATCACGTAATGCGGGCCGATCGCGGGCAGCTCGAACTGCTCTGAGACGACCCGCAGCCCGGCGCGCTCATAGAGCGATCGCGCCGGGGTGCGCGCGTTGCACCAGACGCGCTGCGCGCCGCTCGCCGCCGCGTGCTCCACGAGCGCTTCGAGCACGGCGCTCCCGGCGCCGCGACCGCGCACCGCGGGCGTCGTCGCCATCCCGCGGATCCTCCAGGCGCCGCCCTCGCCATCGGGTCCGATCAGTCCGACCGCAACCAGCTCCTCGCCCTCGAACGCGCCCACGGCAAGCGCGTTGGGCGGCTCGTGCTCGGCGAGCTCCTCGACGCTCTGATGGGGGCGCAGGATCTCCTGGCGCATCTCCCGAGTCGCCTCCGGAGCGAGCGCCCTGACGACGAAGTCGGACATGTTCGGATGCTATTTCGGAGCGCGGCCCGGTTGACAGGTGACTCAATAGGGCGATTATCCCTTTACAGCAGGTAGCATCGCTATGCTAGGGATGCATGGCAAGTAGACGCATTCTCCGGTCGTCTGCCGTTCGGTAGGCATCCCCTTGGACCGCCGTAACGGTGACGCTCCCACGGCCGCGTAGGGCTGACAGAGCCCGGACACGCAATCCATCTGGCAGCCGTCGGAGGCGGCCTGGCGGCTCGATAGACTGCGGCACAGGAACGAGGCCCAGGGCGACGCTACTCGCTCGCTGCGGCTCGCCCGAGAGGCGGGACTAAACCGCAGCGACCCCTGGAAGGGCCTGGACCTCGATCTTGGGTGCCTCGGGCGCGTTCCGGTCCACTTCTCGGACCGCTCGGGGTGCTCGGCCTATGCGATTGTGAGACGCGACAGCGGACTGCACCGCGCCCCGGTGGTACTCAACATCGTTCGTGACCTCGCGTCATGAGGTTGGCGCTACGCCCATCAGACGTTCGATCCGATCGGCCAGGTCGGTGTCGAACTCGCCATCCGTTTGTTGGAGGCGGTTGAGAAGTACCTCAAGGTATTTGGCCTTCATCTGTTCGATACTCGACGCAGGTGGTAGCGGCGTTCGGTTCTGTGCCTCCGCGCGGGTAGCCCTCGGCTTACCCTTCGATGCCGGAGCGCGCCGCACACTTGACTTGCCGGACCCCTCGATCGCAGGACGGCTCTCGATGATGCCGGCGCGCTCGCAGATCCCGTAGAAGAATCGGATCATCCGGGCGTGCTGCGATGGAGGCCGGTAGAACCGGAAGATCTCGGCCATATCTTCGGGCGAGTCGGTTGCGGGGTCCTTGTACGCAAATACCTCGGCATAGGCGGCCCGTACGATTTCGGCAAGCCGCGCGGGGAACTCCGCAGTCGTTGCCTCTCGCAGAACATCCAGTGCCGGGGTGGGCTCGCCCTCGTCGTCAATGAGATCCAGGAGTCGGAGACCCTGGTGTGTGCGCTGCGCGATCGACGGCGCAACCCCAAGCGGCTGAATGTTCTCGATCGTGAACGGGGTGTGCGGATGCTTCGTTCGGTATCCCTCGATCACAGCCATCATGGCCTCAATCGGTGGGTACGGCGCTTGACCATCGCGAACGACAGTCACGGGGTAGCTTTCGATTTCGCGTTCATACGAAACACGCTACAGCATCGGCTACCGCGAAGGCAAGTCGAGCTTCGCGTTAACCCTCTGCGTATTTGCAGGGTAGGCGTTTGCGCGCCACGCTGCGGTGCATGCATTCACTCACCACTCCCCAAGCAATCGTTCTTCCTCGTCCGCGCGGCGGCTGCCTGGCCGTGAGCGCCCCCGGCGAGGCGATCCGGCTGGGCGTCATTGCCGCCGACGAACCGGCAGCGCGCAAAGCATTTGCCACTTCGGCAACTCGATGGCTAGAACTCTGCGCTGCTGCAAGACTGAGAGACGCCGATGACCACGGACAAACCTGAGCCGACACCAGAAGCGCTGAAGGACGCCGAACGTCATCGCGCCGCGGCCGAGGCGCACGAACGCCGGGTCGCCGTGTTCGAGCAGGGCGCGGTGTTCCTTGACGAGCGCGGCGAGCACGCGCAGGCCGAGGCTCAGCGAAAGCTTGCCGATGACGAGCGCGATCGTGCGCGCTCCGAGTGGGATCGCGCGTACGCGCTACAGGGCCCGACGCAGTTCACGGAACCGAACCGCGGCGAGCCGGTCGAGATCCCGATCCCGACACGTGACGCGTTCCTGCGCGACCTCGAGAAGGTCGCGCCGCCGTCGTTCGGCCAGCGGACGACAAAGAAAACGCCGTAGTTGCACGCGAAAAACCAGCGGCCGCTTCGACGGGTGTCGGGTGGTACTCTGCGTGCCAGAAGGGGCCGGTGTGTCGTCTCATCGACGGCGCTTAGGGCGAAAGCCCGCCGGCCTCTTGTTCTGCCCGGACCTCTCGGATCGATCGCCGCGTCGTGCGTCCGCGCTGCCATTCGTGTTGGAGGGCGGTTACGCGCTCTAAGTACGGCCCGAGTTCGGGGCGAACGCTCGGTCTCGAAAAGTGTGCTCCAAGGTACGCAACGAGGTCCGCGGCTTGGAGTCCGGGGCTAACAGCACTCACCGTGAAGCTCGGCACCGTGACGAAGGTCCTGTCCCAGTCGCCTCGGGTGCGCACGAGATAGTTCTGGAGGGCGCAAGTGGCCGCCTCGTCGCTGCCCATGTCGCGCTGATCGAAATTCAAGGAGCCGAGTCGATTTGCAGCGGCTCCCCGCATGAGTGCACGGAAGTCGTACAGAAGCCCCTTGTATGGCTTGGACAGCGCCGTGGTCCGCGCGCTCCGCAGACTGACGAGCGATGGGGCAGCCGTCCAAATTACGAAGGTTTTGGCACCGTATTTGTCGAGCGCGTTAAACAACTCATCGGCTGCATCTAGGAGCTTTGATCGCTCGCCATCCGCCCGGGTACGAAACGAGCGGTTCGCGAAGCACTTCTTCCCTTTCAGTTCGGCGTCACGTAGCTCAACCGCGCCGAGGATGTTCTTCTTTACGGCGAACATCTCCCGACAGAACGCGTTGTAGCTCTTCAGCCGAATAGCGACACCCCCGAGTGCCGCAATTTCATGGCCGTCGATCTTCTGCCAAGTCTCGTCGATGAAGAACAGCACCTCGAGCGAGGAAGCTATTCGCTCCGCCCAGGAATAGCGAGCGATCAGGGCTGCACGACGACGGCACGCGCAAGCAGCTCCGCGAACATCGAGCGCCCGTCGCGACGACGGTGGTTGTAACGCCATACATACTCGTTGACGTACGACTGAAGCCACTTGACCGACACGCCGTGATAGTTGCCGGCGATCCCGTTCTTGACGTTCCCAAACCATCCTTCGATGGTCTGCGTGTGCGTGTCTCCGGTCGCGTACACCTTGTCGGTGTGGCGGATCGTGCGGTGATCGGGATGGGTGAAATGCAGTTTGCGATACCCGGCCCACTCGTCGGTGTAGACGGTGGCGTTCGGCTCTACGTGCAGACTCACGGTCTCTAGCGCGCCTTCGCGCGGCTGAACGTAGGCGCGGACGTTGCCGCCACGCTCGACCATCGCGACGATGCCGACCTTCCGGGCCTTCGCGAAGATCTGCGCCTGAGCCATCGTCATCCCGCGAGTCACGGCCACCTTCGGACGGCCACCGTAAGCGGTCTCGTCAGCCTCAACTTCGCCGGTCAGCTTGTCGGCGAACTCCTGGGCCATCAGGTGGTTGCGGATCAGGTTGCACATCCGCCAAGCGGTCTTGTAAGTGACGCCGATCTCGCGCTCAACCTGCTTCGCGGAGATCCCGCAGCGAGTGCTAGTCATCAGGTAGAGGACGTAGAACCACAGGTGCAGCGACGTAGCGGACTTGTGGAAGATTGTCCCTGCGAGCGGGTGGATGTGGTGGCCGCAGGTGTCGCACGACCATGACGGGCGCGCTGCTACCTTGTGGAACTTCCGCTCCCGCTTGCACTTTGGGCAGTCCGCGTGCGAGCCATCGGGAGCGAACCTTGAGCGCCACAGGTGCTCAAGGCACGCAGCATCGGTCGGAAACTCGCGCGTGAACTCCATCAGGGAGTACGTCGACTCCGACGCCGTTGAGCGCTTCGGATTGTTGCGATCCACCTTCGACATGAGGGAAGTATCCCACGACTGTTACCTACTGTCAAGGGATAATCGCCCTCAATAGTCACATATAGTCCCGGGCCATGGACGACGTGTTCAGGGCTCTTGCCGACCCGACCAGACGCAGCCTGCTCGATGAGCTCTTCCGCGAGGATGGGCAGAGCCTTCGCGCGCTGGAGGAGCGCCTGCCGATGACGCGCTTCGGCGTGATGAAGCATCTGCGCGTGCTCGAGGACGCTGGGCTCCTCGTCACCAGGCGGCGCGGGCGCGAGAAGCTCCACTTCCTGAACCCGGTCCCGATCCGGCTTGTCCACGACCGGTGGGTGAGCAAGTACGCCGAGCCCTGGGCGGCTTCGCTCAGCGCTCTCAAAACGAGAATCGAGGGCGAAACAATGGAGAAGGTTTTCGAGATCTACATCAGGACGACCCCCGAGCGCCTGTGGGAGGCGCTGACCGACGCCGAACAGCGGCGCATCTACACCTTCGGCGTGGGCGTCGTCTCGGACTGGACGGCGGGTTCGGGCTATCAGGGCCTGCCGCGGGGCGCGGAAACGCCGATGATGGAGGGTGAGAACCTCGAGGTCGAGCCGCCGCGCCGGCTCGTGCAGAGCTTCCGCGCGCTGTGGAGCGACGACGTCCGCGCGGCCGGAACATCGCGTGTGACCTACGAGATCGAGCCCGTCGGGGACTCCTGCCGCCTGCTCGTCACCCACGATCAGCTGCCGGCGGACGTGAACGATGAGATCTACGGTGGCTGGCCGATGATCCTGTCCGGGCTGAAGACATACCTTGAGACGGGCGAGACGCTGACGACACCCGGCTCGCTGCTCTACGACACCCCCGCCTGAGCGCCGGCCTCGGCGCCGCCCTCTCGGCAGGGCGGCGCCGAGGTGTAGCTTGGCCCCATGGCAACCAACGGCGCGGTCGCGCCACTGAGCCGCCCGCAGCGGCTGACGCTGCTCGCGTGCATCCTCGGCTCATCGACGGCCTTTCTCGACGGCACGCTCGTCAACGTTGCGCTGCCATCGATCCGCGCCGACCTGCACGGCGGCCTTGCGACGCAGCAGTGGGTCGTCGACGGCTACCTGCTGACGCTCGGATCGCTGTTGCTGGTGGGCGGCTCACTCGGCGACATCTTCGGGCGCCGGCGCGTGTTCGCCTGGGGTGTGGCGGGCTTCGGCGCGACGTCGCTCCTGTGCGCCGTGGCGCCCGACGCGACGCTGCTGATCGCGGCGCGTGCGCTTCAGGGCGTCGCCGGCGCGATGCTCGTCCCGAGCACGCTGGCGCTGATCATGGACACCTTCCAGGAGCATCAGCGGGCGGCGGCGATCGGAGCCTGGACGGCCTGGACGGGGATCGCGACCGCGATCGGCCCGCTGGCCGGCGGTCTGCTCGTGCAGCTGGGCTCGTGGCGCTGGATCTTCGTCGTCAACGTCCCGTTCGTCGCGGCGACGCTGTGGCTGCTCAAGCATGCCCCACGGGGAGTTGTGGCCGCTCGCGAGCATGTCGACTGGACGGGTGGCCTGCTCGCTGCGCTTGGCCTCGGCGGACCCGTCTTCGCGCTGATCGAGCAGCCCCATTACGGCTGGTCGAGCGGGCGCGTCTGGCCGGCGCTGGTCATCGGCTGCGCGCTGATCGTCTGCTTCGTGCTCTGGGAGCGGCGCTGCAGCGCGCCGATGCTGCCGCTTGAGCTGTTCGCGGTCCGCAACTTCAGCGTCGGCAACGTCGCGACGTTCGCCTTCTACGCGGCGCTTGGCACGACGACCTTCTTCCTCGTCGTCTTCCTCCAGGAGGTCGCCGGGTACTCGCCGCTTGCCTCCGGTCTCTCGCTGCTGCCGCTGTCGGTCCTGATGTTCCTTCTGGCGCGGCGCTTCGGGGCGCTCGCAGACCGCTACGGACCGCGCCTCTTCATGGGCCTCGGGCCGCTCGTGACGGCCGGCGGGCTGTTCTGGCTGCTCGTCGGCGTCGACGCACACGCGAGCTATGCGAGCGAGGTGCTCCCGGGCGTCGTCTTGTTCGCGTTCGGTCTCGCGCTCACCGTCGCGCCGCTGACGGCGGCGGTGCTCGGGTCGGTGGGAAGCGGCCACTCGGGCGTCGCCTCAGGCGTCAACAACGCCATCGCGCGCGTCGCCGGGATGATCGCCGTCGCCGCCGTCGGCGCGGCGGTCGCCGGGAGCTTCTCGGGCGCCGTGACGACGCGGCTGCCGGCCGCCGTTCGAACCGGCGCCGCCGCGCAACGCGCCGCCGGGCGGCCGTTCGTGCTCGACGCCTCCGCGTTCGCGAGCGCTCAGCGGCCGGCGGCGCGGCGCGTGCTCGTCAGCGCTTCGGTGGACGCCTTCCGCCTGGCGATGGGGATCGCCGCCGCGCTGGCGGCCTTCAGCGGGCTGCTCAGCCTGTTGGGCATCTCGAATCCGAGACGCTCGGTGACTTCAGCCGAGGGCTCCGGTGAAAGAGCGGCCCGAGGGAGTCCGGGCGGCGCCGCCGAGCCGGTCGGCGCAACCTGAGGCGCCGATGTCGGGTCCCGGCTAGCGCGACGACGGTGGAGTGCTGCTCAGCTCAAGGCGCGGGGCGTCGGCCGGGATCCAGCGGCGCAGCACCGCGTTCAGTTCTTCGAAGCGCATCGGCTTGGTGACGAAGTCGTCCATCCCGGCGGCGAGGCAGCGTTCGCGGTCGCCCTCCATGGCCTGCGCCGTCATCGCGACGACGGGGACGTGGACGTCGTGGCCGATCTCTCGCGCGCGCAGTTCTCGGGTCGCTTCGTAACCGTCCATGCCGGGCATCTGGCAGTCCATCAGGATCGCGTCGTAGCGCTTTGCGGCGACCGCCGCGAGCGCGTCCGTGCCGTTTGAGACGACGTCGACACGGCAGCCGCAACGTTCGAGCGAACGGGCGGCGACGATCTGGTTGATCTGTGAGTCCTCGGCGACGAGGACCTCCGGCGGCCGTGCCCAGGCGGCTTGGATCGAGAGCTCGCGGGCGGCCGAGGACGAGGCGTCCTCGACGAGCGGTGAGGCGAGGACGAGCTCGACGTTGAAGGTGCTTCCCTTGCCTGGTTCGCTTTCGGCGCTGATCGTTCCGTCCATCAGTTCGACGAGCTCGCGGGCGATCGCGAGGCCGAGGCCGGTCCCGCCGTAGAGGCGGGTCGTTGACACGTCGGCCTGGGTGAACGGCTCGAACATGCGGTCGAGCTTGGCGGGATCGATCCCGATTCCCGAGTCGGCCACCTCGATGCGCACAGGCGTGCCGTGGGCCATTGGCGGGCCGTCGGGGAGCAGGCGCACGCTCACCGACCCCTCGGCGGTGAACTTGATCGCGTTCGAGACGAGGTTCAGAACGATCTGGTGGATGCGCCGGCCATCGCCTCGCATCCGCGCCGGCACCTGATCTGAGATCTGGAGGTCGAGGAACAGACCCTTCGCCTTCGCCTGCGTCCCTGCGATCGCGCAGGTGTTCCGCAGTCCCTCGTGGAGATCGAAGTCGGTGATGTCGAGCTCCAGATGGCCTGTCTCGATCTTTGAGATGTCGAGGATGTCGTTGATGATCGAGAGCATCTGCTCACCCGAGCGCGCGATCTGCACTGCCGCCTCGCGCTGCTCCTCACCGAGCTCCATCCCGAGCAGAAGCTCGGTCATCCCGATCACGCCATTCATCGGCGTGCGGATCTCATGGCTCATGTTCGCCAGGAACGCCGACTTCATGTTCGAGGCCTCAACGGCCTGATCGCGCGCGATCGCGAGCTCTTCACTCGCGCGATTCCGCTCGGTCACGTCCAGGCACAGGCAGACGCGGCACGCGCGGCCGCTGAGAACGAGATCGTCGCTGGTCACCTCGACATCGATGATCGTGCCGTCCTTGGCGAGATGATGGCGAGGACGCGCGAGCTGCAGGCCGAGGCGCTCGCTGCCCGGAGGGTGGCTGTTGAGGAAGACGCGCATCGGCGCGTGGTCCTCCTCCGGGGCGATGTCAAACAGCGTGAGCTCCATGAACTCCTCGCGCGTGTAGCCCATGCTGGCCGTGGCGGCGTCGGAGACGGCGATGATGCGCAGCGTGTCGGAGTCGTAGACGAGCAGCGGCTGCGGATTCCGCTCGAACAGAAGCTGGTGCTCGGCAGCGCTACGCGCGAGCTGCTCGCGCGCCTGGATGAGTTCGGCGGTGGCCCGGTTTCGCTCGGTGACGTCCTGACACAGGATGATCCGGCAGGCGCGCCCGTTGATGTCGAGATCGTCGCCGATCATGTCGACGTCCACGATCCGGCCGTCCCTGCAGCGTTGGCGGCGGGCGCCGGAGAGTGTCCCGAGGCGCTCGACGCTGCCGCTCTGTTCGAAGAACTGCTCGAAGGCCTCGAGATCCTCGGGCGGGGTGAGGTCCCTCAGCGTCATCGAGGCGAACTCCTCGCGGCTGTAGCCGTACCTCTCGACGGCTGAATTGGAGACGGCGAGGATTCGCAGCGTCGCCCGCTCGTAGACCATCATCGGCAGCGGGTTGTGCTCGAAGAGAAGGCGGTGGTGGAACTCGCTTTCGAGCAGCGGCGTGTCCTCGTCGCGCTCCGACGTCTCAGCGACCGCAGTTCTGTTGGTGTCCGTCATCCGACCGCCGAGGGCGCCTGGCGAGCGGTTCTTGGCGAGCGCCTTCGCCAGGCACGCCTCATCCTGCAGTTATCGGCGGGCTTCCGGGGCGACTTGACGCTGTCTGGACGCCACCATGCACGATGCTGCACTCAGCCCGACAGTCGTCGTCGCTTGTGCGTGCTTCTACATCTTGTGAAGACCGCGTGAAGGCCGCCGTTTGGGCGTATCACGGGTGAGAGGGCATTAATCGACGCGGTGGGTCGCCGCGACGGCCGAGTGGACAAGCCGGAGCACGGTGACGAGGGCCCGGTGACCGGAGCGCTCGAGCCGCGAGCGGGCGGCGCCCCACGACACGCGGACGATCAAGCGCGAGAAGCTCATCGAGGACTTTGCGTAGCTCACATGCCAGGAATCGGCAGGTCAGCGCGAGGTGTGAAGCGCTGGCGACGCGCAGTCAGTCGAGCGCGAGCGTCATGAAGGCACTGGCATCACTCGAGCGGTAGTCGGCGAAGGCCTCACAGGGCTCGAAGCCGGCGGCTTCATACAGCGAGCGTGCGGGCGCGAACGCGGGCTGAGTGCCCGTCTCGAGACTTACGCGCGTGTACCCGCGCGCCCGGGCGGCGTCGAGCAGATACTCGACCATCGCGCGGCCGATGCCGCGGCGGCGGAACTGCTCGGCGGTGTGCATCGACTTGATCTCCGCGTGGCTCGGGTCGAGGTGCTTCAGCGCGCCCACCGCCAGCAGCGCGCCCTCCTCGTCTCGGAAGCTGAAGAAGGCAATCGCGGGATCGACCAGGCGTTCGACGTCCAGGGCGAAGACGTCCTCGGGCGCCGTGTTGGCATGGGCGTAGTCGAGATGGCGACGAAGCAGCGCCGTCACGTCGGCGCGCTGCGGATCGTCGGGAGAGAAGCCGCCGGCAGGCATGCTGGAGGGCAATCTACGGTGTCGGATGTGAGAAGCTGGAGCGAGCGTGAGCGGTGAGTTCTTCGAACCTCCCCCGCCGCCTCCAGACCCTCCGCCGAGACGGGCCCTGCCGCCGTGGGCCGGTCCGCCGCGAGGCAGCATGCCCGGAGTCGTCGCCTTGGAGCTCGTCCTCGCGCGCACAGCGGCGGTGGCCGTCTGCGTGACCCGCGTCGCCGCCTATCCGACTGGCTTCGAGCTCGAGGTGGTCTCGTTCGCGCCGGACGGCGGCGAGGACCTTGATCCATTCTTCATGGCGCGCCGCCGGCGTCCGAGCGGCGGCGATGACGACGCGCTGCGTTTCGGCGTGCAGTTCTCCGATGGCGAGAGGGCGACGAACCTCGGCTCGCACCGGCCGCCGGGTCTCGGAGGCGAACCCCAGGGCCCCATCCTCACCAGTCACGGAGGGGGCGGGGGCGGTGGTCACTGGCGCCAACACTTCTGGATCTGGCCTCTTCCGCCGCCCGGACCTCTCGCGCTGGTCTGCGAGTGGCCGGCGGTGTCGCTTCCGCTGACGCGCCACGAGCTCGACGCGCAGCCGATCATCGCCGCGGCCAGCCGCGCCCGAGAGATCTTCCCGCCTGGTGACGAGGGCGGCGGCGCACGACGGACCACTTACGCGCCGGGGGCGCGGGTCTTGCGCTCCGACTTTTCCGAGCGCTGAGACTGGGTCAGTCAGCCGAGCCCGCGGGGGCCAGCCCGAGAAGCCGCTCGGCGTTGGCGTGGGCGATCTTCTCGCGCTGCTCGTCGGTGATCGCCGCGGCGTCGAGGAAGCGGCGCGCCTCGAGATCGTTGCCGAACGGATGGTCGACGGCGAAAAGGATCCGGTCTGCGCCGATCGTGTCGAGCGCCAGGCGCAACGGCGGATCGGAGAAGAAGCCGCTGATCGAGATGAAGACGTTGCGGCGCGTGTACTCGGCGACCGACAGCTCCATGCTCGTGCCGGTGGCGCCGAGCGTCGGTGTGCCGCTGATCACGCCGCTGGTGCGCTCGAGCATCAGCGGCAGCAGCTCGCCCATGTGGCCGAGGATGAGCTGCAGCCGTGGGAAGCGGTCGAAGACCCCGGCCAGCATCAGGCGGACCGCATGCAACCCGGTCTCGACGTGCCAGCCCCACGCGCCCGCGGCGAACGCGAAGCCGACGTCGTCGCCGAAGCCCGCGTAGTAGGTGTCGTAGACCCCGCGCGGCGGCGGCATCGGGTGAAGGTAAAGGGGCACTCCGAGCGCTTCGGCGCTCTCGAATATCGGCCAGAAGAACTGATCGTCGAGGAAGCGCTCGCGTGTGCGGCCGTTGACCATCGCGCCGCACAGTCCAAGCTCTGTGACAGCGCGCTCGAGCTCCGCCGCCGAGGCGCCGGGGTCGGCCGTCGGGAGAGCCGCGAAGCCGCTGAAGCGGCTGGGATGGCGCCGCATCGCTTCGGCGATCCCATCGTTGAAGGCTCGCGCTACGGCGACGGCTTGCTCGCCGGGCGTGTGCTCGAGGCCCGGTTGCGCCGTCGAGAGGACCTGCATCGAGATCCCGGCCGCGTCCATCTCGGCGATGCGCCCGTCGCCGATGTCGGCCATGCGCCGCTCTAGCTCGGCGGGCCAGCGGTTCGCCGGGTAGTAGGGATGAATCTGAGGGCCGAGCAGCTCCCGTAGCTCCGGAGTGACGCAGTGCTCTTCGACGGCGATGACCCGCATGTGCCTCCCTAGATCGATGTCCTGTGGGTGCGGCGGAGGCCGACAGAGGCGCCGTCGGCGCGCGCGCGGGGTGGTGTCTGAATTGTTACCTGGGTAGAAACCACCCCTCTGACGGCGGGCGGTCGCTTCGTTAGTCCGGCAGGCCGAGAGTGTGCTGGGGGGACCTCTGGGTGTGGATAACTGACGAAAGGAACCACCTTGAGGCGTAAGCCTTCCATCACAGGTGTCGTTGCGTCGACCGCCTTGTTTCTCGCTGTTGCGGGTGGCGGCGCGTATGCGGCTGACAACTACATCATCA
>DATAWT010000106.1:0-7975 GCA_036267075.1 Solirubrobacteraceae bacterium | reverse complement strand
GCGCGACAAGCAGTTGGGACATTTGCGGCTTGTCCAACGGTTCAAGGCTGCTCCGCGAGCTACCGATTTCGTATCTATGGCTCGTCCCGAGCATGACCCGCTCACGTTCTACGAAGACTCCTCCGACAGCAGCATCGACTCGATTCGCGACGGATGGCCAGTCCTCGCCGTGATGGCGATCGGAGCACTGCTCGTGGCCGCGAACCTGCTCGGCCTAATCGTGGGCACCGATTTGCACACGTTTGGCGCGGCCGGCGGAAACGGCCTCGCCGGCAGATAGCTCGTCGGGCTTGTCCTCGGCGCCGGCCTCGTAATACACAACGAGCTGGCCCGCCGCGTATACCTCGTCTTCGCCGTCATCGGACTCGTGTTGACACTCCTCGACTCCTCCTCCTACAACGGCTCGCCTACGTCGTACGTGCTCGGGCTGCTGATCGACGCGGGCACGGTCGCACTCCTGGTGCACCCAAAGGTCCGACGCGCATTCGATTGACGCACCACTGCCGCGTCGCTCGGTGAGAGGAAGCAGCGCTGTTCGGAAGAGACGGCGACGGTGGCTAGCGCGGAAACCAGAGGCATCCGGCGAGTACTGCCCAGACGTCGTGGCCGCTCACGACAAACCCGGCGTCGGTAAACGCTTGGCGTAGCCATTTTTGGTTGAAGTTCGGCGACACGTAGCCGCGTATGCCGGTCTCGGATGTCAGTCGAAAGACCGTCGCTCCCGGCCACGGGAGAAACCGCGCGCGTACCGCCAGGATGTCTCCGCCAGTCTGCGTTAGTCCCGAGCCAAATAGGCCTCGGCATTCAACGTGTCCCGCGCTGATCGTGATCCGTGCTCGCGTGCAGAACAGGCGAACTACGAGCATGCAGGTTGAGGTGCGCGGGAACGCCGAACCAGTCTCACGGGATGCCCCACTGGCATCCTGCCTTCGTCGTCGCCAACTCATGACATTCTTATCGGCCGTCGGGCTGGTTTCTAAACGGGCAGTCTGACGCTACCGCTCGGCGCGAGGGGCAGCAGCGGGGGTCAGCGCCCGAGGAGCGGCGGTCCGGGTGAGCCTGTGTGCCTCGTCAGTCGATGACCGAGGGTCGGTGGGGGTCGGCGAAGGCGATCTTGGCCTGGTCGAATCGTTGTTCGAGTGCCTCGATGCCGTGTGTCACCTTGAAGTTTCGTTCGGCTTCGGTGATCGGCATGGTGGCGAGGATGCGGATGTGCCCGCACTCCCATCGGCAGATCTCAAGGTCGGGTCCGTAGACGTATGGGAGCGAGATCAGGTCGTATGTGCAAAGAGATCCCGCCGTCCAGGGCTCGCCGATTGGCACGGTAAGTCCCCAGTCGAGGCGCTGCTCTTCGGGCCCTGCGTGGTAGTAGGCAGTCATCGCGAGGCACTCGATGTGACGGACCGACGCGTTCGTCGCGCTGAGCACGAACTCGAGGCCATGACCGTCGCGCGCTGTGGCCGCCCAGCATCCCGACGTAACGTAGGTCCAGCAGCCGCGGAGTCGCGGACCCGGGCCGATCTCATAGACGACGAAGTCTGGGACACGCGTTCTGATCGGCCCCAGCGTCCATTCGCGCTCCGCGATTGTGTGCTCGCCAAAGAATCCCGTCAGGTGAGCCCGAAGCGCCTTCCGCGCAGCCGTCGCAGCCACGTCCACACGATCCATTCTGACGCCCCCGTCGCCTTCTTATCCGCCGAAAACGCGTTGTCGCATTGCGCGATGCGCGGCATTGCGCGGGCCAAGCCTCGGCGTAAGGTTGTCGCGTGCCGGATAAGCCTCGCACGCCCACACCCCGCGACATCGTGCGGCTCATGGAACAGCTGCACGCAACGGGCTTCACGCGGCGGCGCGACACTCGTAAGCTCCACGAGCCCGGTTTCCGCGCGATCGTCTTCGAGCGGCCACCCGTCAAACTTCTCATCCTTCACGAAGACGATAACTGGACCGTCGAGATGTCCCTCGACGACTGGGAGATATCCCAGCACGTCCGATTTCCGCTCAGCGTCCGACCGGACGAGCCGTCCGCCGGTACGAGCGAGCCGGCCGGCACTGACTCGCTGGCCCCGCAGTGACGGCGGACCGGCCGCGTTGCCCGAGTGTCGCTTTGCGCGACGAGCGACTACGTCGCTTCGCGAAGTGTCGCTGCGAGTTCCGTGGCGCGTCCCGCGGGCAGCAGCGCGTCGTCTGAGAGCGGAACCCGACGAGTGTGGGCGATGGCGTCGGCCGCAATATTTGCCGCCGACGCGAGCGGTGTGGACGGACTGATCGTCACCCGGCCGCGCCAATCGCGGTGCGACGGCGTTCCGGTGGCGCGGTTGATCTGCTTGACCAAGCGATCGACCTCGCGCCAATCAACACGCACGTGGCCCGCCTTCCAGCGAGTCGGCCGCGCCGCGTCGAACAGTCCGGCGAGCTGTTGGGCAAGTTCAGCCGGCTCAGCAGTGATGCTCGCGCGTCTCACGGAGTCCGTATCGGAACGCAGCGACCGAACTGTGAGCCTGACGGCGCGCGTTGTCGCATCGCGCGAAACGCGGTTGCGTTAGGTGCGGGGGAACCAGACGCCACGGACGCTCACGTCGCCCATGTTCGGAACGACATGCGACTGATCCAGATCGCGCACGTCGATGTCCTCAACGACCTCACCGATTACTGGCAGCGGCCGACCAGCAAGAAAGATCGATGCAGCGAGAAGCGACTCGGCATCCGCTCGGTCGACGGCCGTGACTCCCATACCGAGCTCAAGCGACGGCGGAGCGTCAACAAACCGCACCCAGAAGCGGCGCAGATGAGCGCGCAGGTCAGCCATCACTATGAGTGTTGCAACGCGCGACGACCGGGAGCATCGTGGGTAGAGTCGGGGTCGATGACAGTGCGGGATCTGTCGATGCTGCCGGACGACGTTCGCGACGCCGCTCGCGTTCGCGAGAACGGCGAGGTCGAGTGGCCCTTGGCAGATACCCCGAGTGCGATCGATGCGCTCGCGGGCGCAGGACGAATCGTCCTTGGGCTCGATCTGCGTAGCTACCCGGACGGCAACACGAGGGAGATTTCCTGGAGCGCCTTCGAGCCGAACTCAGACGGCGTCGCGGACATTGAGGAAGCCAGACAAGCCGCGCACGCTGCTCTGGCCCGCGACAACTTCGCTGAATACCGCCCCCTTGCCGAGTGGGTGCTCATCACCTGGCAGTAGCGTCGTTCGCGCGTTGTCGCATCGCGCGATAGGGAGTAGCCGTGTGTCGGATCAGGCCTCAGGGCGTCGAGCGACGCCGGCGGCGCTGGGCGGCTACGCGGCCGGACGGTCTGCCGCGCGCAGAAGCTCTGCGACGAGATCGGTCGGCCGCTGGCCGCGGGCGGTCGCCATGCGTTGCAGCCTGTCCGCATCCTCGCCCTCGACGCTGAGCAAGATCCGCAGCTTCCCTTGCGGATTGCCGCGATGCCGCTCGACGTAGCGCGGGTCGACCGTCGCGAGATCCTCATCGAAGTCGCCGGGCTGCGGTTCCAGATCAGTCCACGGGGATGTACGCATCGATCAGCCACCGAGGATCTTACGCTCGACGCTCGACGCCTCCCAGCCGGTCACGATCAACCACGTCGTCGGCTCCAGCGTCGCTTCAATCACCAGCGTCAGCGCTCGACCTCCATCCGTAACGCCGATCAAGAGCCGGCGCGTGCCAGATTCCCGCTCGCCTCGCGGGTTTCGAACCGTGACGTGATCGTTGCGCAGCAACTGCTCCGCGTCCGCCGCCGCGATCGCCCGCGCCCCGAGCTTCTCGAGCGCGGCCTCGGTAACCAGGAGCTCGTTGACGACGTCCGACATCCGTCGGGTGTACCGCACGACCACGACAGATCGCGGCCGCGGCCGTCCCAGCATCCCCACGAGGACTCGCTACCGCCGTGCGCGCGAGCTGGAGGAGCGCGGGTGCTGGCGGATGGCGCGCCGGTGGTCATAGCTGGAGGCCGGCGCTGGCAGGGCATCATCGGCGCGGTGCGGCCGTGGATACGGCCGATGACTTCGGCGTTGTCGATGCCCTGGAGGTAGACGCTGGTGACGCCCAGGTCGGCGTGACCAAGCTGACGCTGGATCACATTCAACGGGACGCCCTCTCGAGCGAGCTCGACCGCGTGCGCGTGACGCAGCTGATGGGGCGCGAATCGGCGGCGGACGCCGGCCTGGACGGCGAGGCGGCGCAGCTGGGTGCGAACGGCGCTGGCAGTCCACGGCCGTCCCTGGGTGGGTCCGTCGATGATGCAGAACAGCCGCCCGACCGGGAGCGCTTGACGGCGCTCGATCCAGGGGCGCAACTGGTCCCAGCCCCAGTCGTCCATGCCGACCTGGCGGCGCTTGCCGCCCTTGCCACGGCGGACCAGAACCGCGCCGGCGCGCTCGTCGAGGTCGGCCTCGCCAAGCTCGAGCGCCTCCGCGATGCGCAGCCCGGAGCGCCAGAGCACGACGACCAGGCCGCGCAGCCGGTCGCCGTTGGCGCCCGGCCCGGCCTCGCGCATCACGGCGACGATCTCCTCGACCCTCGGCGGGTCCGCCGGATAGTGGAGACCTTTGTTTCGCGGCGGGCGGCCGGCGTGGTAGCCGGGCAGCGTTGCCGGCGAACGACGGCGCCCAGCGACATCCAGATACGAGTCCGTTTTCATTGCAGCTCCGATCCTTCGGACGACAGGAGCCGCGAGGTAGCAGCACTCAACCGCTGCGGCCAGCCACTTCAGCGAAACGACGAGGCTGCGCTACCGGTCATCGCGCAAGGGAGCAACGGCCGTTAGCTGATTGGTGCTCGTTCCCGCGCGGGTAGGTGCCGCAGAGCGCGACGCACCCATCGCCGTTGGCGACAGGTAAGTCGTGCCGCTGCGCGTTCCAGTTCCGATCGCGCTTCGGGCGTGCCGATCAGTAACAGCGCGCGGATCGCCATGCGACGCGTGACCGCCCTGGGGTCGTCGACGGCACCCGCAAGTGTCGGAACGGCAGCGTGCAGACCGGGGCGTGCGCGACGTGCCAGTTGAGCCGAGTTTCGGCTGTGCCGGGCGAGCATCCACGCCGCGAAACTGACGATTCGCCGATCGGGCGCGTCAAGCAAAGAGATCATCGCCTCCTGCGCGGCCTCGGTGCCGCGCTTGTTGAGCGCGATCGCTGCCTGCTCCCGAACGCCTTGATCAGGCGAGGAGCGCGCCCGCTCACGTAACGCGACGACACTCCGATCACCGCCGGCCTCGCCCAAACCTACGACTAGCGCGCGCTCTTCAGCGGCGTCGGCGCACACCTCAAGCAGTGCTAGAAGGTCAGCTTCGGAGAGGCGGCCACGCGCCAGCCGACGCGAGCGACGCCACGCAGAAGACACCACGAAAGTGTCTCATCCGGATCGAGCCGAACGTGCTCGTTTTCGCGCGGAGCGACAGCCTCACCGGCGCTGCTACTGATCACTCGTCCGAGTCCCTGTCCGGATATCTCTGATCGGATTCTCCGCCACGACTCGAATCTGTCGGTTGGAGTCGTGGTGGTCGACCACCCGCCCCGCAAGCGGTGTGCCAAGCTCTGGATAGTCGATCTCGCGCGAGCCGGGCCTCTGGAAGCTTTGCGGAAACGCAGGCATCTCCATCAGTCCAAGTGCGCCATCTCCGAGGTCCAGAAAGGCACCGAACGGCTGCACGCCTACGACCAAACCCTCGACGAGCGCGCCGGCCGGAAACCGTTGCTTCGTGAGATCCCACCCGTCATCGTCCGGGTTGGGACGCGGTGGCGGCACGCTCCATTCGGGCACCGTCCCAGGGTAGCGCCGCTCAGGCCCACGTTGTCGGACTCGCGTGAACGCGCGAGCGCAGTTCGCGGTCGCGAGCGACGCGGTCGCTCGTGTGGATAATTTGGGTGCCGATAATGACTGGGAGTGCCGAGTCGCCGGGCCACGCGCCGTATTACTCGCCAGTCTGCTCGCCGCCGCTGGAGCGCGTGGGCTGAGGTCATCGCGCTCGAGGCCGACCACCAGGCGACGGTCGAACTCGAGGACGGTCGGCATTGGAAGCTGCCGATGCCAGCCGACGTCGATTTGCCGGTCGGTGCCCGGGTACTCGTGATCGCGAGAGACGGCGAGACGATGATGTTTGTGCCGCCTCAGCCAAACGCGGACGGTACGTTGACAATCTACGTGGAGCTCGAAGACGAGCGAGCCGCCGCGTGGCGGCCCGTGCGAGCGCTACCGGCAACCAGTGGCACCTTCCGACTGCCCGACAGCGCCCCTGACGGGGAGACCTGGCGCCATCCACCAGGAAGTCTCGTGGGCATCCGAATCGGACAGATGGGCATCGACGCGGTGTTCGTCGCCACGGCTCTCCGCGACCCTTGACGCTTGCCGTCAGGTTCGAGCTGTGCGGAGCCGGAGCCGATCCGCATATCAGGCGGTCCTGTCACCGACGGTGGGTCCCGCGAAGAATCGCTCTGCGGCATCCGAGCCGACCATCGTCACGGTGTCGACGTCCAGAGCCGGCCGCGTTGATGGAGCGTGGGGGCTTGGGAGTTGTGGGCTGCTCGATTTATCCGCCGCCGCACAGGCCGGCGAATGTGAGCTTTCCGCTTGGGAACTTCAGGCATCCGTGGGTTGGAATGTGGTGTCCGGCGTTGAGCGGATGGCGCAGGACCGGCTCGTCTGACTGAAGGCTTGAGCTGTCCGCGGTCACGTCAAAGCGGTGTCCGGCCGGGAAATCGCGCGAGATGATGTCGAGTTGTCGGCCATCAAGACCGATCTGCGGGAGGTAGCGCGAGATGTTCATGATCCGAACACCCGGAGGATTGTTCTCAATTCGTCCCTCGCCTCGGATTAGCACGTGGGGACGGCCGACACCATCGATCTGGACGTCGAACAGGTCTGCGGGGTCGGGCTGGCCGGGCACGCCCAAGCCGATCGAGTAGTCCGAGTCGGCGCGGGGCGGGGCAGCGAGCGTGAGCTCGAAGCACACGGTGCCACGGTCGAGTCGCGCGATCGCAAGGCGGGTGATCGCAAGCCACGGAGCGCGAGAGCGAAGATGGGTGGCGTCGCTCACGGCCACCGAGACACCAGGGGCGGCGATCGTCGTCGCGGGGCATCGTTGCGGCGGCGCTCCGAGTCGTGCGGCGCCTCGGACTGTCGAGGCGTTCCCGGGCGGATAGAAGACCGATTCGTCGTCCTCGGCGGCGTCGATCTCGGATGCGCGGAACACGAGGCCCGGCTTGAGTACCAGCCAGTGACCCCCGGCGAGGACCAGGTAGATGATGTCCGGCATGCGCTGGACGTCGGGGTGGCAGGGCTGGTCCGCTGTCCCCTTATTGGCGCACACGTAACGGTGGGCGAGCGTGAGGTGGACGGCAGCGACACTTCCAGCCCGGCTGATCGTCGTTTTCCCGACGTGCACGATTCGCGCGCTCAGCCAACGGTGCGGGCTGTAGTAGTCGCGGAAGTGATCTGCGACTCGTGCCTCACACGTTTTTGGTCCCGGGAACTGTGCGTCAGTGCGGACAACAAAGCGCTGCAGCTGCGGTGCGAACGTGGCGCACACCGCGCCGGCGTCATGCCGACTCAGGGCAGAGAGATACGACCTAACCACCGCCAACGGGCTCGTACCGGGTGCGCCGCTCGCAGGCCACGCCGCCAGAGCTGACAGCACTACGACGCCCGTCGCCACGCCGATCCGCCGCCGTCCAGATGAAGCCAACCACGACCGCAGGCTCCCTACAAAGCCATCCCCGGCCTGCCTACCCATCAGTCACCACTGGCTGATCGGACCACAACAAACCATCGACCAAGCCGGCCGCTCGCTAAACCCGGCATCCCTCCCGACCATCGACGACTACTCCGCATCGCGCAAAGGGGTAGCGCGGGGGACGTTGCGTTAGAGGGCCGCGCGAAGGAGCCGCCGGCGAGCGGCGTGTTGTCAGTAGGCCTTCGTTGCGATGCGGATCGCGATCAGCACGACGAAGACGGCACCGCCGAGTGTCTGC
>DATAWT010000105.1:0-4037 GCA_036267075.1 Solirubrobacteraceae bacterium | reverse complement strand
CTCGCCGCCGGGATGTACACGCCGGGCTCCGGCGAGCAGTTCGAACGCATGCGCCCGGGAAGCCCGTTCGGCGAGGCCGAGCTCGTCTTCGCCGGGGGGCTGGGGGAGTGAGCGGCTCCGGCGTCGCAGAGGCGCCCGCCGAGACCACGACGGGCGTCGAGACGATGACCTACCGCGAGGCCCTGCGCCTCGCGATGCGCCAGGAGATGGAACGCGACGAGCGCGTCTTCGTCATGGGCGAGGAGGTCGGCCTCTTCGACGGCTCCTACAAGGTCACCGCCGGGCTGCTGGACGAATTCGGCCCCGACCGGGTGCGCGACACGCCGATCTCCGAGGAGGGCTTCGTCGGCGCGGGCGTCGGAGCGGCGATGCTGGGCGAGCGCCCGATCGTCGAGATCATGACGATCAACTTCCTGCTTGTCGCGATGGATCAGGTCATCAACCACGCCGCCAAGATCGGCGCGATGTTCGGCGGCGAAGCCCGCTGCCCGCTCGTGATCCGCACGCCGAACGGCGCCGGCAACCAGCTCACCGCCCAGCATTCGCAGTCCTTCGAAGGCTGGTTCGCGGCCACGCCGGGCCTCAAGGTGCTCGCCCCGGCGAGCCCCGCCGACGCCAAGGGGTTGCTCAAGGCAGCGATCCGCGATGATGACCCGGTGCTCGTCGTCGAGAACCTGGCGATCTACAAGGAGCGCGGCGAGGTGCCGCTGGATCCCGACTACGTGACCCCGATCGGCCTCGCAGCCGTCGCGCGCGAGGGCAGCGATATCTCGCTGATCTCGCACTCCTATGCGACCGTGCGCGCGCTCCACGTGGCCGAGCGCCTCGAGCGCGACCACGGTGTCGGCGCCGAGGTCGTCGATCTGCGCTCGCTTCGCCCGCTAGACGTCGAGACGGTCGCTGAGTCGGTCTCAAAGACCGGCCGCGCCGTCTGTATCGAGGAGGGCTGGCCGACGTACGGTGTCAGCGCCGAGCTTGCCGCGCGCATCCAGCGCGCCTGCTTCGACGATCTCGACGCTCCGATCGAGCGCGTTGGCATGGCCGAGGTTCCGATGCCTTACGCGAAGGGGCTCGAGAACGCCGCTCTCCCCAACGAAGACCGCATCGAGGCCGCGGTTCTGCAGACCCTCGGTCGCCGGCAATGACGGCAGTCATCATGCCGCGCCTCTCCGACTCGATGGAGGAGGGCACGATCCTGCGGTGGCTGAAGTCCACCGGGGAGCAGGTTGCCGTTGGCGATCCGATCGCCGAGATCGAGACCGACAAGGCGACGATGACCTACGAAGCCGACGCCGCCGGGTTTCTTCAGATCGTCGCGGCCGAAGGCGACACGCTGGCGATCGGCGCCGTGATCGCAAACCTTGTCGGCTCAGCCGAGGAGGCCGGCCAGAGTGCCGCGCCGGCAGTCGCCTCGGAGCCGGAGCCGGCTGCCGAGCCCGCAGCGCAGGCGGAGCCGGCCGCGGCCGAGCCGCAGGCTGCGGAGGCGGTCGAGGAGGAGTTCGCGCGCTCGCAGGTCACGGCCACCGCCGCTGTCGCCACCGGCGGACGCGTCAAGGCCTCGCCCGTCGCGCGGCGGATCGCGGCTGAGCTGGGCGTCGATCTCGCCTCGGTCTCCGGCAGCGGGCCCGACGGCCGCATCGTCAAGGCCGATGTCGTGACCGCCGCCAACGGCGCCGGGTCGCGCGCGGCGGTTGCGCCGGCCGCCGCGGTCTCTGGGGATGCGGACGGCGCGAAGGGCGCTGTCGAGGTGATCGAGCCGACCCGCACCCAGCAGCTGATCGCGCGGCGGATGGCCAGCGCGAAGGCGACGATTCCCGAGTTCCAGGTCACGGTCGAGGTCGACGCGGAGGCGGCGTTCGAACTGCGCGAGCAGCTTCGCGGCCAGACCGAGCCGCTGCCGTCGGTCAACGACCTGATCGTCAAGGCCTGCGCCCTCGCGCTGCGCGCGCATCCGGGCGTCAACGCCTCCTACGTGGACGGCCACTTCGAGCGCTACGGCCGCGTCAACATCGGCGTCGCCGTCGCGGGGCCTGACACGCTTGTCGTCCCGACTGTGTTCGACGCCGACGTCAAGCCGCTAACCGTGATCGCAGCGACCACGCGTGAGCTCGCCTCGAAGGTCCGCGACGGCACGGTCTCCCCGCCGGAGCTGGCGGGAGCGACGTTCACTGTCTCCAACCTCGGCATGCTCGGCGTTGCGCGCTTCACCGCCGTGATCGACCCGCCGCAGTCGGCGATTCTCGCGGTCGGAGCCGCCAATCCGCGTGCCGTCGTGGGGGCCGATGGCGCGATCACGGCGCGCCGCGTGATGGAGCTGACGATCTCGGCCGATCACCGGATCGTCTACGGCGCCGACGCCGCTGACTTTCTCGCGACGGTGCGAAAGCGCCTCGAGCGACCCGCCGGCCTGCTGCTCTGAGCGACGCCGGCGAGCAGACCCGGCTCGCGGCCCACGACATCGCGCGGCTGCGCGCGCCGAACTCCGGGCCCTTCACCCTGAGCGGAACCAACAGCTGGATCCTGGGCCGAGACGGGGCCTACCTGATTGATCCCGGGCCGGCGATCCCCGAGCACGTCGACGCGGTCCTCGCCGAGGCGCAGGCGCGCGGCGGCCTGGCGGCGATCGTCCTGACCCACGATCACCCAGACCACAGCGATGCGACAGACGCCGTTCGCGGGCGGACCGGCGCGCCGGTTGCCTCGAGCGCAGCCGACGCCGATATCCCGCTCGGCGATGGGTCGGTGATCGGACCGCTGAGGGCGGTGGCCACGCCCGGACATGCGGCCGGCCACCTGGCCTTCATCGCCGGGCGCGTGTGCTTCAGCGGCGATGCCATCCTCGGCGAGGGCAGCGTGTTCGTCTCCTCCTACCCGGGCGCTCTGGCCGCCTACCTGGCGGGGCTTCGAAGCCTGCGCGAACTGGACCTCGAGCTGATCGCCCCCGGCCACGGTCCGCTGATCACCGATCCCGCGGCGCGCATCGACACCTACCTCGCGCACCGCCTCGAGCGTGAGCGTCAGATCGCCGAAGCCCTGGCCGAAGGCCTGAGCGAAGAGGAGCTCCTCGATCGTGTCTGGCCCAACCTGTCGCCCGCGCTGCGCTTCGCGGCGCACGCGACCCTCAAAGCACACCTGGGCAAGCTCGCCGACGAGGCCGGCTGCCCGCCCAGCGCGAGCTCAGGCGCCGGCGCCGGCGACGACGGCGGTCGGCGCGCCGGACCCGTCGTCTGAGGCACCGGGGCCGATCCCCGAACCCACCGGCCCGGTCGCCCCGGTCGGACCGCTCGCCCCGGTTGATCCCGTGGAGGCGTCCGAGCCGGACCCTCCGATGCCGTTCACGCCGGAGTTCGCGGTCGCGCCGGTCGCGCCGATTACGCCTGTCGAACCGGTCGGTCCCGTCGGGCCGGTCGCCCCGCTGTAGCCGACCTGCCAGCTCGTCCCGGAGTGCGCGCCCGCGCGCGTGCCACCGTCACCGCCTCGTGGAGACGTCGTGAGCGACTGGTTTGCGTCACGCCCCGAACCAGCCGCGTCGCCTCCGCCGGCCGGCGTGGCCGCATGGGTGATGGCCGCGGCGGCCGTGGTCGCGGCGGAGCCGGCTGCCGCCGTGGTCAGGCGGATCGCGTTGATGTGGCTGGGCGGCGGCGGTGGAGCGGTTGAGTGCGAGATCACGGCATGCCCGGCGGTGCCGAGCAGGGCCGCGCAGCACACCGCGACGGCGATCTTCGCCGCCGTGGCGCCGGCGATAACGCTCCCGCCGCCGGCCGCGGCGCTGCCGCCGGCGGCGGCGGCACCGCCGCCCCCGCCGAGGCCGAAGAGCATGCCGAGCTGCGCGAGCGGCCCCGCGGGCGTGAGCGACGCGAAGCCGCGCCGAACGCGCTTCAGCTCGCCGCGGAAGGTCTCGCACGGCTCGCACTCCGAGCAGTGCCGCCGGGCACGGCCGCTGATTCGGACGCTGCGATCGTGTGCCGAGAGCAGCTCCTCGCGGATGTCAACGCACGGCGTCTCACGCGCCACGGCGATGTCGATCAGGCCGGTGC
>DATAWT010000104.1:0-6302 GCA_036267075.1 Solirubrobacteraceae bacterium | reverse complement strand
CCCCCCCCCCGCCCCTCGCGTTCTCGGGGGGTCCAGCGCGGCAGCCTGAGCGCCACGCGGACCGTCAGCGCCGACCGAGAACGCCGCCCGAGCGAAGCGTTCCGGCTGAGGATGGTGTTCGCGCGCGCGACGCTGATGTTCAGCGCGAAGCGCTGGCGGCGGGCACGTCGACCCCGAGGCGCTCGAGCAGCGCGCGGACGCGGCTCTCGATGTCGGCGCGCACGCGGCGCACCTCCTCGAGCGGAGCGCCGACCGGGTCCCCGATGCGCCAGTCCTCGTGGCGCACGCCCGGGGGAATCTCGAGCACGCCGACGCTGTGGCCCATCGTGACGATCATGTCCGTGGCGCCGAGCACCTCGGGAGTGATCGGGCGTGCGAAGGCTTCCGAGACGTCGATTCCGAGCTCTTCGATCGCCGTCGCCACGTTGGCGTCGATGCCGGCGCCGATCGCCGTGCCAGCCGAGTGAACGGTGACCGCCCCATCTGCGAGCAGCGCCATCAGGGCCGCGGCGATTTGACCGCGACCTCCGCCGCTGAGGCTGACGAACACGACGTCGCGCGTGCTCTCAGCAGAACGCGGGACGCTGGCCTGCAGGCGCTCCCTGGTCAGACGCAGTGCGAGCGGCGGAAGGTAATCCGCGATCGCCGCGGACTCGGCCAGGCGCTCGGCGGAATCGGCCATCATCGCGCGGACCGTCTCGGGGTCGTGAACGCCGGCGAACTCCTCGATCAGCTCATCGGTGAGGCTCTCAAGCCGCCGCCGGGTGACCTCGTGTAGCTCCGGCACACCTCGGAGTGTTCCCGCGACGCTCGCGATTGTTGTGAATATGCCGTGACGCCGATGTTCACAAACAGCGGCGCGCCGGCATTGGTGAATCGAAAAAGGGGTGTGAGACTAAACCGCGCCCCAGAACGCCCCGAGTGAGTCCTTGGCCTCAAGGTGCTCGGCGGCCAGGACCGCGTTGTGTAACACCCACGCGTCGGTGATCGGCCCGACGCCACCGGGGACCGGAGACACGGCCGAGGCGACCTCGATGACGCTTGCGAAGTCGACGTCGCCGACCAGATGCACGGCGCCGTCGTCCCCCTGCACGGGATTGATCCCGATGTCGATGACGACGGCACCGGGCCGGACCATCTCCCCGGTGATCAGCGCCGGCACGCCGGCGGCGACGATCAGCACGTCGGCCAGTCGGGTGTGCTCGGCGAGGCGCCCCACGTCGGCGGTGTGCTTGTGAGCTGAGATGACCGTCGCGTTGCGAGCCAGGCCGAGGATCGCGGCCGGCTTGCCGACGTTGTTGGAGCGCCCGACGATCACCAGGTCGACGCCGTCGTAGGCGAGCTCCAGCGAGCGGCCGAGCGAGCGCATGTGGCGGTCGAGCAGAGCGAACGCCGCACCGGCCGTCGAAGGGACGAAGCGCGGCGTGCCGAGGGCGAGCAGTCCCGCGTTCTCGGGGTGCTGCGCCTCGACGTCCTTGTGCGGCGGGATCGAGCGCAGGACGAGCGCCTCGGGCAGGTGCGCGGGGATCGGACGCAGGATCAGGATCCCCGAGATCGACTCGTCGGCGCTGAGCTCGGCGACCGTCGCCGAAACCTGCTCCAGCGACGCATCGCCCGCCAGCACCTCATCGCGCGAGGCGAGGCCGACCTGCTCGGCTGCGCGGTGGATGCGCCGCTGATAGATCCGCGCGGCCTCGTCTGACCCGATCAGCAGGGTCGCGATCCCGGCGGGCCCGCTGAGCGCCTCCACGCGCGCGCGGACCGCATCGAGCAGCTCGCGGGCGAGGGCGCGTCCGTCGATCGTGGTGCCGGTCGGCATGGGCGCTGCGAACCCTAGTAGGCCGCCGGGGCGACGCGGGCGCCTGCGCCCGCGCTCCCTTGCTAGGCGGCTTGACCGGCGGCTTCCGCGCCGACGCTCGCTGCGCTTTCTGTCTAGATTCCTGGGCATGGTGGCGACGAGGCGCGCCGTGGGGACAGGCGCTGCGCGGACCGTCGAGTGCAACGGCGCCGCCGCGCTCGTGCGCCTGCTCGCCGCCGCTGGAGTGCGCGACCTGTTCGGCGTTCCGGCCGGCAAGCTCTCGGCGCTCCTTGAGGCCATCGGCGCCCAGGACACAGTCACCCATCTCGGCGTGCGTCACGAGGCCTCGGCCGCGTGGATGGCGACCGCCATCCACCACGCCACGGGCCGGCTTGCGGCCTGCTACGGCGAGAGCGGGCCGGGCTCGCACAACCTCGTCGGCGGTCTCGGCAGCGCCTACGCCAACGGTCTCGCGACAGTCGCCATCACCTCGAGCCCGCCGGCGCACCTCGCGCGGCCGCTGCGCGGGATGGTCATGGACACCGACAACGACCTCCTCTTCGCGGCGGTGACGAAATGGCGCGCGCGCGTCAGCGACGCGCGGCGGCTTCCCGAGCTCGTCCACGAGGCGCTGCGCCAGGCCCTGACCGGCCGTCCCGGCCCGGTCGCCCTCGAGCTGACCGCCGAGGCGCTCGACGCATCGTGCGAATACGCCGAATCGGATCTCGACGCGCCGCTTGAGCACGTCCTCCCGAGCGGGCGCGCCGCCGCCGACCCGCACGCCATCGCGCGCGCCGCCGCGTTCCTGCTCGACGCGCGCCGGCCACTGCTGATCGCCGGCGGCGGCGTCACGCTCTCCGACGCGGCGCCGCAGCTGCGCGCGCTCGCCCACTCACTCGGCGCCGCGGCGACCGCGACGCAGATGGGTCTCGGAGCCGTCTCGAGCGAGAACCCGGCCTTCTTCGGACACGGCGGCGTGATCGGCGGCGAGGCGGTCTGCCGTGCGATGGCCGAGGCGGACGTCGTCGTGGCCGTCGGGTGTCGCTTCTCGAGCTGGCTGTGGGACGGCAGCGCGCCGATCGTGCGCGGCTGGCCGGAGCAGGAGCTGATCCAGATCGACATCGACCCGCTGGTGATCGGACGCGCGCGGACGGTCTCGGTTGGGCTCTGCGGTGACGCCGCCGCGGTCCTCGAGCAGCTCAGCGCGGCGCTCGGCGGCCGCCGCGGCGAGGCCGACGAGGAGTGGCTCGCGGGCCTTGTGGCGCAGTCGGTTGAGCACCGGCAGGCGATGCTCGCCGACGCCGGCGGCGATCCCCTCCACCCCGCCGCGCTCGCCGATGAGATCGGCCGCGCGTTGCCGGCTGACAGCCTCGTCGTCTATGACGGCGGCCACACGACGTTCTGGAGCAACGACTTCACGCCGGCGACCGAGCCGCGAACGCGGTTTCACGAGCCGGGGATGGCACACCTCGGCTTCGGCCTCCCCTACGCGCTGGCGCTCAAGCGCGAGTTCCCGAGGCGCTGCGTCGTCAACATCACCGGCGACGGCGCCTTCGGCTTCACGCTCGGCGAGCTCGACACTGCGCGGCGCCACGGGATCGCCGCCGTCCACGTGATCCACAACAACGCGGCCTGGGGCGTGATCCGCCTCGGCCAGAGCCGCCGCGGCTTCGAGCTCGGCACCTCGCTCGAGGGCACCGACTACGTAGCGATCGCGCAGGCCTTCGGCGCGCACGCCGAGCGCGTCGAGGAGCGCGCGCAGGTTGCGGGCGCGCTCGAGCGCGCGCTGGAGTCGGGCCTGCCGGCCGTGATCGACGCGCGCGTCCGCTTCGAGACCCACCCGCAGATGCCGCGCTTCGCCGCCGCCGGCCGCCGATGACGTGAGCACCCTCCCGCCGCTCCATCACATCGGCTACGTCGTCGACGATCTGAAGGCCAGCGTCGAGGCCTTCGCGGCCCGCCACGCCGCAGGCCCGTTCTTCGCGATCAAGCACCTCGAGTTCGACGAGGTCACCTACCTCGGCGAAGTGGCCGTCTACGACCACTCCTCGGCGTTCGGGCAATGGGGGCCGCTGATCGTCGAGCTGACGCAGGTCCACGACGCTCGCCCGCCGGGGCTTCGCGAGGCGCTCGTCGCGCCGGGCGGCGGCATCGGGCACATCGCCTGGCTCGCCGACTCACTGGACGCCGAGTCAGAGCGCCTGCAGGCCGCCGGCATGCGGCCGTTTCACAGCGGGCGAAGCGGCCCGGTGCGCGTCGTCTGGTTCGACAGCGCCCGGCTGTTCGGCCACCCCGTCGAGGTCCTCGAGCGCTGCGAGGAGGTCCTCGGCTTCCACGCCGCGATCGCCGCCGCCGCGCAGGGCTGGGATGGGCAGCGGCCCTTTCGCAGCGCCGCCGAGGTGCTCGGCTAGTGCTTGGACACCGGCGCCTCGGCCGCGCCGCCGGCCGCTCCGGCGGCGCTTGACGCTAGCCGCGGGCGCGGTGGCGGTCCCCAGCCGCCCGGGATCAGCTGCGCAAGACGCCGCGCCGCCCAGACGAGCGGTGGCGGCGGGTTGGCGGCGATGCCGTTGGGGTTGGCGATCGCGGTCAGCGTCAGCGCCAGGCCGGCGACGACCAGCTGGTAGTTGCCGATGCCGAGCTGGACGTTGAGGAAGGTCACCAGCAGGCCGTTGGCGGTCAGCATCACCCCGGCCACCACGGCGCCGGCGATGCGCCCGAGGCCGGCGACCATCACGACCGCCAGCAGGGCCAGCGAGGACTGGCTCGAGAAGGTGACGGGCGAGACGATCCGGCCCTGGTAGGCGAGCAGGCAGCCGCCGATCCCGGCGATCCACGCCGACAGCGCGAACGCGAACAGCTTCGTGCGCGCGACGTCGATTCCGGCGGCCGCCGCGGCGCGCTCGTTGGAGCGAACGGCGATCATCATCCGGCCCGTCGCCGACCGCCGCAGGCGCGCCACCATCACCCCCACGAGACAGACGATCCCGATCGCGACGATGCCGAAGATGAGGCGCGGATAGTGCGGCCCGTCGGCGATTCCGATGTTCCAGCCGATCAGCGTCGGTGAGGGCACCTTGAGCCCGGCGAGGCCGCCGGCGAAGCTCTGCCAGTCGGTGAAGATGACGTCCACCACCGACGCCGCGGCGAGCGTCACGACCGCCAGGTTGACTCCGCGCAGGCGCAGCGCCGGCAGGCCGATGAGGAGGCCGAGCGGCACCGCGGCGAGACTCGCGATCAGCAGCGTGAAGGGGAAGCCGATCCCGACGTTGACCGTCAAGTGCGTCAGCAGCAGCGCGCTCACGGCCGCGAGCGACATCTGCGCGAGCGAGATCTGGCCGACATACCCGGTCAGCACGACGACCGACAGCGCGATGCAGACCATCCCGGTCGAGAAGACGAGCTGCTCGTAGAGGAGGTCGTGAAACAGTGCCATCGCGACCACGCCGGCCGCGAATGCGGCGGCGGCCGTGAGGTAGGGCCGTGCCGGGTAGCCGAGCGAGGGGTTGCGCTGCGTCGTCTCCTCCCCGCGCGCGCCGATGCCGCGCGAGAGCAGCATCATCGCGACGATCACGACGACGAACGGCAGCACCTGCGGTAGCGCCTGCGACCAGCCTGACGGCAGGCTCGGGAAGAGGATGTTGAGGACGTAGAGCTCCGATTGCGCCATCGCCAGAACGAGCGCGGCGATCGTGGCGATGCCGAAGGAGCGAAAGCGCGCGATCAGGGCGATGCCGAACAGCGGCACCAGATACAGCGTCGCGAACGTCGGCGCGACCTGGTCGATCGGCGCGATCAGGATTCCGGCGAAGCCGGCGAGCACGCTCGCGATCACCCAATTTCCGCCGGCGATCCGGTCGGCTGAGAGGCCGGTCACCGCGGCACCCTGCTCGTTCTCGGCGGCGGCTCGCGTGGCGAGGCCGAAGCGCGTGAAGCGGTAGGCCGCGGCGACGATCGCGCTCAGCACGATCGCGATCCCAGCGAGCCAGAAATAGGCGGCGGGGACCGCAGCGATCCCGAGGATCTTGACCGTGCCTCCGGGGAGGATCGCGTTGGTGGCAACCGAGATCGAGCCGAAGTTGAGGATCGCGATGGCCTGCAGATAGACCATCACGCCGACCGAGGCAGAGACGCGGATCAGCTGCGAGGCGTGCCGCAGCGGGCGAAAGACGGCGAGGTAGAGGAGCGCCCCGAACAGCGCCGAGTAGACGAGCGCGATGAGGATCGACAGCGCGGTCCCGAAGGGGTGATTTGAGAGCGTGATCGTGTGCGGGATCACGACCCATGGGAAGACGAGCTGGCCGTAGGTGTGCAGCTCGATGTACACGTAGGCGATGAACATCGCCACCGCCGCGTGGCCGAAGTCGACGACGCTCGAGCTTCGGTACTTGAGGATCAGCCCGGTGCTCAGCAGCGAGTAGATCCCGCCCGTCGCAAGCCCCAGGAGCAGGAAGTAGATGATTTGCGACAGCGAGAGCATCGGATTGCGAAAGCGGCCGGGCCCCGC
>DATAWT010000103.1:0-18866 GCA_036267075.1 Solirubrobacteraceae bacterium | reverse complement strand
CTCGCGTTCGTGAGGGGCGGTTGAGCGCGAGGCTTGACGTGTGGGTTGCGGAATCGTTGTGGCGACGCGATGAGGCGTGACGGTAAATGCAGCACAGCTCGAGCTGAAGTGAATTACTGCGAGTTACACCGCGCCCCAGGGCACCAGCTCCGTGATGCCGCGTGCTGCTACAGCTTGCCGACCGCGGCCGTGTCGGCCTTCACGATCGCGCCAGGCAGCGGCGCGAACTGGAGGTTCCCGCCGACGCCCTTCTTCTGCTCGGCGGCGCTCAGCGCGAAGACGATGAACTGCTTCACCGTCGAGACGTTCGAGTCATCCGGCCGCGCGAGCACGTAGGTGAAGGTGGCGAGCGGATAGGCCGCCGCCTCGTTCTTCTGCAGGCTCGACGGCTTGGCGCCCTTCTTTGGCTTGCGGTAGGCCGGATCGACAAGAGACAGGCCGCTCGCGATCGAGTTGGCCGAGCTTGAGGACAGTGTGTTCAGGTCCGGCACCTTCTTCAGCAGCGAGGCCGCCGCCACGAGATAGGGCTCGTAGGGGAGCACGAACTTGCCGGCGCTGTTCTCGACCGCCGCGGCCTTCAGTCCGGCCTGGCGGATGTAGAACCACGAGTTGTTGCCGATCGCCCCTGGCGTCGCGGACACGACCGCGGCGACGCCGCTGTTGCCCTTGCCGCCGGTCCCGACCGGAAAGGTCACCGTGGTGCTGGCGCCGACCTTGCTCGCCCACGCCGAGCTCACCTTCGAGAGGTAGGAGGTGAAGACATAGGTGTCGCCCGAGCCGTCGCTGCGCCAGACGGGCGTGATCTTCTCGTTGGGCAGGGTCTCGCCCTTGTTCAGCTTGGCGATCGCCGGGTCGTTCCAGTTGGTGATCTGTCCGAGGTAGATCTCGGCGATGACCGGACCCGACAGGTTCAGCTTCGAGACACCGCTGAGGTTGTAGGAAAAGCCGGTTGCCGCGAGGGCCCAGGGGATCTCGACGCAGCCGCTGCAGGCACTCGCCTGATCGCTGGTCAGCGGCGCGTCGGAGGCACCGAAGTCGACGGTCTTTGAGGTGATGTCGGCGATCCCGGCACTGGAGCCGACGGAGCCATAGGTGACGCTGGTCTGGGTGCTGCTCTGGAAGTCAGGCGCCCAGATGTTGTCGACGAACGGCGCGACGAGCGATGAGCCCGCGCCGGTGATCTTGCCGGCGCCGAACGCATTCGTTCCGACGCCGAGCGCTGCGGCTGCAGTCACCGCAAGCGCCGCAAGCGTGGATATACGACGATTGATACGCAATGCTTCCTCCTGTTGGGTGCTGGTGTGAAAGAGAGCATCCCCGGGCACCCGCGGTAGGGCGTTACGGACCCGTAAACCGCGCGTTATCAACTTGTGAACAACGCCGGAGATGGCCTGCAACTGCGGCTAGGCTGCCCGCGATGAGCACCCAGAGCGCCGCTGGCCGGCTGCCATCCAACCGCCGCTTCGTCGACCGCTTCGGCGACCGGGCGCTCGTCGGAACGACGATCGTCGCCTCCGTGGCGGTCGTCGTGATCCTCGCCCTGATCGTCGAGCACGTGGTGAACGGATCGACCGACGCGATATCGCGGTTCGGGATCGGCTTTCTGTGGCACACGATCTGGAACCCCTCGACCTCCCCAGGCGTTGTCAACGCCAACGTCTTCGGCGCCGGCGTGTGGGTCTACGGGACGATCGTCACCTCAGGGATCGGCCTGATCATCGCCTTCCCGCTCGGCGTCGCGATCGGCGTCTTCCTGGCGCTGCTTGCGCCCGGCCGCGCCGGCGCGGTCATCGGGCCGCTCGTCGAGCTGCTCGCGGCAATCCCGAGCGTCGTGATCGGACTGTGGGGGATCATCGTGCTCGCCCCCTTCATGCGCTCCGTCGTCGAGCCGGTCTTCCACGACGTGCTCGGCTTCATCCCGATCTTCGGCGCCCCGTCGACGACCGGTCTCGGGATCATGACGGCCGGCTTCGTGCTTGCGCTGATGGCGCTCCCGATCATCGCCTCGATCAGCCGCGACATCTTCCTGAGCGTCCCGCGCGAGCTCAAGGACGGCGCGCTCGCCCTGGGCGCAACCCGCTGGGAAATGATCCGCGGTGTCGTCCTCGACTCGACCCGCTCGGGGCTGATGGCCGCCGGCATCCTCGGACTGAGCCGGGCGCTCGGCGAGGCGATCGCCGTCACGCAGGTGATCGGCGCGGGAACGTCCCTGCCAGGCGGCGTGTTCGGCAACAGCTTCTTCAACAACGGCGACACTCTCGCGAGCAAGATCGCCGAGGTCTTTCCGGGCACCAACCACCTCTTCACGGCCTCGCTCTTCTATCTCGCCGTGATCCTGCTGGTCATCGAGCTGATCGTTAACCTCACCGCACAGCTGATCGTCTACCGCTTCGAGCGCCGCCAGGGGCTTGTGCGCTGATGTCGACGCCGCTCCTCGATCCCGCGCGCCCGCTGACTGAGATCGGCGGCAACCTCGCGCGACGCCGCCGGATCGACCACTTCATGCGCGGAGGCTCGATGGCCGCGGCGCTGTTCGCCGTTGCGGTCCTCGGTCTGCTGATAGCCACGGTCGTCGTCCACGGCGCGAGCGTCATCTCGATCTCGTTCCTGACCAAGGACCCGGCGATCGGCCTCGGAGCCAGCGGCGGCGGGATCGCATCGGCGATCGTCGGCACGGTGCTCTTGATCGTCGTGGCGACCGCCATAGCGGCGCCGCTTGGGGTGCTGATCGCGATCTATCTGACCGAGTTCGCGACCCAGCGCTTCGCGCGCCCGATCCGCCTCGCACTCGACCTCCTCAACGGCACGCCTTCGATCGTGATCGGCGTGTTCGCCTACTCACTGCTCGTCGTCGGCGGCTTTCACCACCAGACCGGCTTCGCGGCCTCCTTCGCCCTCGCGGTGATCGAGATCCCGCTGATCGCGCGCGCGAGCGGGGAGATGATGAGCCTCGTTCCCAAGGAGCTGCGCGACGCCTCGCACGGCCTGGGGATCAGCCGCTGGCGCACGATCCTGGGCATCGTCCTACCGGGCTCGCTCGGCGGCATCGTGACCGGCACTGTGCTCGCCTTCGCGCGCGCCGGCGGCGAGACGGCCCCGCTGCTATTCACCAGCTCGATCTTCTCCGGCTCGACGACGTTAAACATCTTCGGCGCGGCAATCCCCAATATTCCCGTGACGATCCTTCAGGATTCGGAATCCGGCTTCCCGTCCGACCACGCACGGGCCTGGGGGGCGGCGCTGGTCCTGGTCGTGTTCATTCTCATCGGCAACCTGAGCGGGAGGGTGATGCTGGCCCGCCAGCGTCGGAGGTATCAGGCAAGATGACCGAGATCAACATCAGGAGTGAGCAGCAGGTGGAGAGCAGTCAGCCCGATACAGACGCCACCACGGACCGCCCGCTCGCGCCACTGGCGGTGGCGGCGCGGGAGGGCAGTTCCGAGCTCTCGACGGAGGTCGTCTTCGACCTGCGCGATGTCGACGTTTTCTACGGCTCGACGCTGGCCGTGCACGGGCTGAACATGAAGGTCAACAAGAACGTGATCACGGCGATGATCGGCCCGTCGGGCTGCGGCAAGAGCACGGTCGTTCGCACGCTCAACCGCATGAATGACTCGATCAACGGTTTCCGCGTCAGCGGCGAGGTCCTCTACCACGGCCACGACGTCTACGGCTCGGGCGTCGACCCCGTCGAGGTGCGCCGGCGTATCGGCATGGTCTTCCAGCGCCCGAACCCGTTCCCGAAGTCGATCTACGACAACATCGCCTGGGCGCCGCGGATTCTCGGGATGCGCAGCGGCCTCGACGAGCGCGTCGAGAAGGCGTTGCGCGGTGCGGCGATCTGGGATGAGGTCAAGGATCGTCTCAAGGGTTCCGCGCTCGGTCTTTCGGGCGGCCAGCAGCAGCGTTTGTGTATCGCCCGTGCGATCGCGATCGAGCCGGACGTGCTGTTGCTCGACGAGCCGTGTTCGGCGCTTGACCCGATCGCCACGGCTTCGGTTGAGGAGTTGATGCAGGATCTCAAGCGCAGCTACACGCTTGTGATCGTGACGCACAATATGCAGCAGGCGGCGCGTGTTGCTGAGCGCACGGCGTTCTTCAGTCTGGATGTCAGCGGCGGGCGGCGGGCTGGCATTCTTGTCGAGTACGACGAGACTGAGAAGCTCTTCACGCGGCCCTCTGATCAGCGCACGGAGGACTATGTGACAGGTCGCTTCGGATGAGCGCGATCGAGTCCGGCGGCGATCTGCGGGCGACGTTTCATCAGGAGCTTGCGGAGCTTGAGGAGCAGGCGCTCGGCGCGCTCGATATCGCGCTGCAGCAGCTCGACGGCACGCTGAGTGCGCTCGCCGACCAGGATCTCGCGCTGGCGCGCTTGGTGATCGCCGACGACGACCGCATCGACGGCCGCTATCTTGAGACCCACCAGGCGATCCTCTCGCTGCTCGCGCGACAGACGCCGGTCGCGGGCGATTTGCGGCTCGTTGCGGCGCTGCTTCATCTGATCATGCATGTTGAGCGGATCGGCGACCAGTGCGTGAATGTCGCCAAGCTCGTGATCCTCGCCGGGCCCGAGCAGCCCGCGCAGCCCGAGCTGCTGAGCCTGCTCGCGAGCATGGGGGCGATGGCGCGCGAGCTGGTCGCCCAGTGCCAGGCGGCGTTTCGCGGTCGCGATCTGGCGCTTGCGACCGGCCTGCTCGACAAAGAGTCGGGCATCAGCCGCCTCAACCGCGACATCTTCCGCGTCGCGCTCGAGGTCGGCGAGGACCCCGACGAACGCGAGTGGGCGACCTACATGGTGCTCGCCGCGCGAGCACTCGAGAAGATCGCCGACAACGCGATCGACATCGGCGAACAGGTCGCGTTCGTCGTCACCGGCCTGTTCCGCGAATTCGCCGAAGTCGGAGCGTAGAGGGGACCCGGCGCATGCGCCGGGTCCGGGTCGGCGCTTGCGCCGACCCGAGACTGGGTCCACATGGGCCCGAACGGGGTATGCACCCAGCCCTACTGCCGATCCAGAAGCAGCGCCAGGGTCGGGCAGCCGTCGGCGGCTCGGCGCGCGTGGGCTTCAAGCTCCGGCGGGATCGCGCCGTCCTTGATGATCGGGTAGCCCCACTCGTCGAGATCGATCCACTCGGGGAAGAGCCCCGCGCACAGGCCGTGGGCTTCGCAGGCGATCGGGTTCACGCGGATGCGCATCAGGGGATCACCAGCAGTCCCTCGGTGGCGCAGAGCCGGCAGGGGCCGCGGCGGGCGTGTTCCTCGAACTGCGATGTGAACGTCGCGAGCGCGGTCGCCACGAAGCGGCTCAGGCCGTCGGGCAGGTGGCAGGCGCCGCGCCCGGGCAGGAGGCTCGTCCAGCGCCGCAGGTCGGCGCCGGCGCCGGCCGGCGGCTTGCCCAGCGCGATCGCGTGCAGGGTTCGCGCGAGCGCGGCGCTGCCGTGCACGCAGGGGCCGCACTGGTTCGCGGTCTCGGTCGCCAGGTAGATCGCCACGCGGACGACCTCGGCGACCGGGCAGGCGCTCTGCGGCAGCGCTACGAGCACGCCGCAGCCGAGGGCGGCCCGATGGGCGCGAAGCCAGGCGTTCGACAGTTCGACGCTGCCGACGAGCTTGGCCGGCAGCCATGAGCCGAAGTAGCCGCCGACGAGAAGCCCTGCGATCTCATCGCTGTGTCCGCCCGCCGCCTCGAACAGCGCCTCGAGCGGCGTGCCTATCTCGATCTCATAGACGCCGGGGCTCCGCACCGCGCCGGCGACGGTCACGAGCGTCGAACCGGGCTCCTCGGCGCTGCCGAGCCGCCGGTACCAGTCGGCGCCGCGGCGCGCGATCAGCGCCAGGTGGGCGAGGGTCTCGACGTTCTGGACGAGCGTCGGGCGCCTGCGCACGCCGCGCTCGGTCGGGCGCGGCGGGATGAAGTTTGGGAGCGGCGGCCCGCCGTTGATCTGCGAGATGAGGGAGGTCTCCTGGCCGGTCAGGAACTTCTCGGCTGCCGCGAAGAGCTCGAAGCCGACGCTGTCCGCCCCCGCTGCCTGGCGCTGCTTGATCGCGTGCTCGAGGCTGATCCGCGTGTCGCGGTTCTGTCCCTCGTAGGTGACGATGACCTGGCTCGCGCCGACCGCGCGCGCCGCAAGCGCGGCGCCGTCGAGGACGAGATGGGGGAGCTCGTGCAACAGCAGCGCGTCCTTGGCGCTCATCGGTTCGCTCTCGCAGCCGTTGGCGACGACCACCGGCCGCCCGCGCGCGGAGCGAACCGCGCGCATCTTGACCGCCGCGGGAAACGCGGCCCCGCCGCGGCCGCGCAGGCCGGCGCGCTCGACGGCCGAGAGCAGCGCCGCGGCGCCGAGCTCGGAGGGGGCGGGGAGGGGGCCGTGCTCGGCGAGGTGGGTGTCAAGCTGAGCCATGCCGCGATAGGCCACGCCGCGCAGCAGGCGAGGCAGGAGGGCGCTTTCGGTCACGGTGCTCACTGGTTCGGTGACACCTCGGCCGTGCCGGTCACGGTCCGCGATCCGGGATCGATCTGGAGCGTCAGCTCGAGCGTCAGCACCTGCGAGGAGGAGCTCACGCGGGCCGCGATGTCGGTGTCTCGGAGCGCCGTGATCGTGCCGGTGAAGCGCTGTGGAGCGGAGGACGTGCCGGCGCTGACCGAGCTCTGGGTCATCGCGACGCCGCCGCCCGCCGGGCGCCCGATCAGCTGCACGTGGATGGCCGAGAGCGCGGTGTCCTGCACGCTCAGGGCGATGTCGACGCTCACGAGCCCGTTGCCCTGCGCTGTCTGGGAGATCGTCCCGGTTACATTCGCGTCGAAGGCGCCGACCGCGGCCGCTGGCGCGCCGGCGCTCGAGGTGCCGCCGCCGGCCTTCGCCAGCAGCGCAGCGGGCGTGCCGGCGCGCCGTGCCCAGCCCGAGCCGAGCGGCCCGCTGGGAAGCCAGGCGACGAGCGCCGCCGGGAGCGCGACCGAGGCGAGCACCGCCGTCCCGCGCAGCCGCCGGTGCGACGGCCAGCCGAAGCCGGCGCGAACCCAGACGGCGGCGATGACCGCGGCGATGCACGTGGCCGTGAGCGCGAGCAGCCAGACCTGCTTGACGTCCGAGCCGGTACCGAAGGTGTGCACCACCGCGACCGGCCAGCAGAGGTAGGAGAGCCAGTGGACGGCGCGCCAGACGGGCGCCCCGAGACGGCGGCGCACGACGCTCGTGATGGCGATCGCGAGGAGCAGGTCGGAGGCGAGCGCGCCAAGACCGAGCCACAGCGGACGATAGGACCCGGTGAAGGGGATCACCGCGTTGATGATCGAGATCCCGGCGAAGGGGTCGAGGACGGTCGTGACGATGTGGACGACGAGCAGCGTCAGCGCGAGCAGCGAGATGTTGCGGTGAACGCCCTGAACGACGAAGCGCGGCCATCCGCGGCGCTCGAGGCGCGCGATGCCCGCGATCCCGAGGACCATGCTGGCGCTCAGCAGGATCAGCGCGACGGCTCCTGTGGAGCGCGTCAGATACCACAGTGCGCTCGGTCCGGCGGTGGCGAGGAGCATGCTCAGGCCACGTCGAGCGGCCAGCCGCCGGTCAGCGTCACGGAGCCGTCGGCGGCGACGAGGCGGGCGGGAAGCCCGAGCTCCTCAAGCCACGCGACCGCCCAGTCCCCGCGGACGATCGCGGCGGTGCTCGCGACGTTTGAGTCGACGCACGTCGCCGCGGCAACGCTGACCGTCCGCCAGTGCTCGGCGGCCGGCGCGCCGGTCGAGGGGTCAAGGATGTGGTGGATCGTTGCTTCGCCGCGGACCCAGCGCCGCGCCGTGGTGCTCGAGGTGGCAAGGCCGCCGTCGGCGATCGAGACTGTCTGTCCGGGCTGGGTGGGCTCGCCCTGGCTGTCGTCGGCGACGCGCACGATCCAGCCGCCTGCCGGGGCGGGCCCGGAGGTGGCGATGTCTCCGCCGAGGCTGACGAGGATCCCGGCGTCCGTCGCCCGCGCCGCCTCCATGGCGGCCATGTCGGCCGCGAGCGCCTTCGCCGTCGCGCCGTAGTCGAGCTCTACGCCCGCGGGCAGGCGGATCGTAGCCCGCAGCGCATCGAGCTCCACGCAGCGCCAGCCCCCGGCGCGGCGAAAGCGCACCGGGCCGCCCGAGCGCAGCGCCGCGAAGTCGCGGTCGTAGCCCGCGGCACGCAGCGAGGAGCCGATCGTCGGGTCGACGTCGCCGTCGGTGATCGCCGCGGCGCGAAGCGCGCAGCGAGTGACCCGGATGAAGGTCCTGCTCACGGCGTGAGGCGGGCCGCCGGCGGCGGCGTTAAGGCGCGAGATCTCGGAGTCGGGACGAAATCGGCTGCAGGCGCGATCGATGTCATCGATCGTCGCGCGCACCGTCTCGACGGCCGTCGCGAGGCGCCCGGGGTGCGTCGTCGCGACGACGGCGCTCGTTCCGAGCGCCGCGAAGGTCTCGCTCGCAACGGTGGAGACGCCGCTCATCTCAGGAGCCTCCGGACACGGCGACCGGCTGCTGCTGGACGGCGGCCTGGGGGGCCTGCGCCGGCTGCTGGATGGCGCTTGAGGACGACGACGAGGATGAGGACGAAGACGACGAAGCGGACGACGAGTTCTGGCTCTGCACCCGCGTCGAACCGCTCTGGCTCGTGGTCGCCGCCGCGGCGTTGCCGTGGAAGGCGCTCGCTGCGACCAGGGCGAGCGCTCCGGACAGCGACACGACGGCCGTGGCGACCCAGCGCGTCGTCTTGGATATGCGGCGCAACCCGGCGTCGCGCGCCACGACGGCGCGACGCGCGTGGGGGTCGATGGGCGGCGGATCGGTGGCCATTGCGTCCGCAAGTTTCGCGCGTGGCTACGAACTGGACCTAAGCCAAACCTGAGAGCAGTCTTAAGGATTTTGGCGCGGGCGACCGTCCGGGATAGCATCGCCGGCATGAGCGGCTCGTCGGCGCGCGACGTGCGGCTGCAGGGGCGGCGGGACCGCGAGCGCGTCCGCCGCGCGCGACGCCGCCGCGGTCACCTGCGCCTCGCGGCGCTCTTGGGGGTGGTCGCAACAGTTGCGTTGATCGTCGCCGAGGCGACCGGGGGCGGGCGCTCGAAGCCTCCCCATCCGACGATCGGCCGCGTCCTCGTGACGGCCCATGCCGTGACGGCGGGAACGCTCGACGCGGCCGTCGCCGACAGCGCCGTCGCCGCGGCGCGCGGCTCCCTCTACCTCCTGGGCGGCATCGACTCAGCGGGTCGCTCGACCGCCTCGATAGTGCGCCTCGCGGGAACGGGCCGAGGATCGGCCGCGGTCGTGGGTCGTCTCCCGGTCGTCCAGCACGACGCTCAGGCGCTCGCACTGGGAGGCGAGATCTACGTGTTCGGCGGCGGCGACGTCGCCTCCTACGCCCACATCGTCCGCTACGACCCTGCCAGCGGCGCTGTCACCTCCGCGGGCGACCTTCCGCGCCCGCAGTCCGACGTCGGGGTCGCGGCGATCGGCTCGACCGCCTACGTCGTCGGCGGCTACACGGGCTCGGCGGCGCTCGACACGATCGTCGCCTGGCGGCCGGGCACCCGCGCGCACACCGTCGCGCGCCTGCCCTATGCCCTGCGATACGCGGCGGTCGCCGCGGTCGGCCGGCGTCTTCTCATCGCCGGCGGGACCGAGAGCGACGCGGCCGTCAGCGACGGGATCTGGCTCTACGATCCGGCGTCGGGCTCGGTCTCGCAGGTCGGGGTGCTGCCGGTCGCGCTGACGCACGCGAGCGCCGTCTACGACGACGGACGCGTCTTCGTGATCGGCGGCCGCCACAGCGCGAGCGGAGCGCAGAGTGCAGGGATCGTCGCCATCGACCCGGCGACGATGCAGGCGAGCATCGTGGCCGAACTCCCACATGCGCTCTCCGACGCCGCAGTGGCGCAGAGCGGGCGGCGGATCGTCGTCGCCGGCGGCGATTCGGTTGCGGGCGCCGCGCAGCGCGCGATCCTGACCGTGGCGCCCAGCGTGCGCAGCGTCGCCGTGCGCGCGCCGCGACGGGCGGCGCTCGCGCGCCGCGAGATGAAGGCCCTCGACTCGCTCGGCTACGGCCGGGCGCTCGCCGGCCACCCGTCATCGACCGCGCCCTACGAGGCGGCTCAGGCCAAACTCGGGCTGCCGGGCTACCTGCTGATCGCCGATCGCGGCAACAACCGCATCCTCGTCGTCGACCCACAGGGGCGCATCCACTGGCTGTTCCCGGACGCCGCCGACGTCGCGGCCGGGCGGATCCTGCACTTCAACGACGACACCTTCGTCCAGCCCGGCGGCAAGGCGCTGATCGCCAACGAGGAGGATTACGGACTCGTCGTCTCGGTCAACATCAAGAGCCGCGCGATCACGCGCCTCTTCGGCGTCCCCGGAGTGCTCGGCGGCGGCGCGACGGAGCTCAACTATCCCGACGACGCCTACGCCTTCGCGGACGGTAGCTGGACGGTCGCCGACGCTTACAACTGCCGGATCCTGTTCGTCAAGGACCGCCGGATCATCCGCCAGTACGGGCGCTCGGGCGTCTGCGCACACGATCCTCCGACAACCTTCGGCGCCGTCAACGGCGACACCCCGACGCCCTACGGCGGGGTGCTCGTGAGCGAGATCCCCGGCCACTGGATCGATGCGATCAACGCCAACGGGACGCTGCGCTTCGCCGTGCAGCCGCCGATCGCCTACCCGTCCGACCCCCAGCCGCTGCCCGGCGACCGCGTGCTGCTCGCCGATTACTCGAACCCCGGCCACGTACTCATCATCGACCGCCGCGGCAGGGTCCTGTGGGAGTACGGCCCGAGCAGCGGCGAGGCGGCGCTCAACCACCCCTCGCTCGCGCTGCAGCTGCCCAACGGCGACATCGCCGTCAACGACGACTATCGCGACCGGGTCGTCATCATCGACCCGCGCAGCAACCGGATCGTGTGGGAGTACGGCCACCTCGACTCGGGCGGCACGGCGCCCGGCTACCTGCACACTCCTGACGGCATGGACTTCATCCCGGCCGCCGCAAACGGCTCGATCGACTGGGCCGCCACCGTCCATCCGTGAGCGCGCTCAGAGCCCGAGCAGTCGCTCCGCGTTGAGGTGGGCGATCTTCTCGCGATCCTCGTCTGAGATCGCCGCCTGATCGAGCCAGCGCCGCCCGGCGGCGTTGTCGCTGAAGGGGTGGTCGACGGCGAACATGATCCGCTCCGGCCCGAGCACCTCGAGCGCGCAGTGGAGCGGCGCATCGCTGAAGAAGCCGCTCGTCGTGATGTGGAAGTTGCGGGCGAAGTACTCACTCGGCGTGAGCTCCATCGTGGTCTTCACCGGGTCGAGCGCGATCGCGCGGCCGAGCGCGCCGGTCGCGCGTTCGATCATGAACGGCAGAACCTCGCCCATGTGGCCGACGATGATCTGCAGATCGGGGAAGCGGTCGAGGACGCCGGCGAGCATCAGCCGCAGCGAGTGCAAGCCGACCTCGATGTGCCAGCCCCAGGCTCCGGCGCCGAACATGAAGCCGACGTCATCGCCGAAGCCGGCGTAGTAGAGGTCATAGACCGCCTGCGGCGGTGGCATCGGGTGTAGGTAGATCGGAACTCCCAGCGACTCCGCGCATTCGAAGATCGGCCAGAAGAAGGTGTCGTCGAGGAAGCGCTCCTGCGTGCGTCCGTTGACCATCGCCCCGACCAGGCGCAGCTGCTTGACTGCGCGTTCGAGCTCGGCCGCCGCGGCGGCCGGATCGGCGCTCGGGAGCGCCGCGAAGCCCGAGAAGCGGTCGGGGTGGGCGGCGATCGCCGCGGCGATCGTGTCGTTGAAGGCGCGCGCCACCGGGATCGCGCGTTCGCCCGGCGTGTGCTCGAGGCCGGGCTGCGCCGTCGAGAGCACCTGCATGTCGATTCCCGCGGCGTCCATGTCGGCGATCCGTCCCTCGCCGATGTCCGACAGCTTCGCCTCGAGTGCCGGCGGCCAGCGGTGGACCGGGAAATAGGGATGGATCTGGTCGCCGAGCATCTCGCGCAGCTCGGGCGTCAGGCAGTGCTCCTCGAGGGCGATAGTCCGCATCGCGAGCGCGCACTCTGCCAGATCGGCGGTGCGCTGTAGCGTCCCGCGACGAAGTGGCAGCGGCGCGCACGCAGATTCCATACCGCTCGCAGTTCGCCTCGCCGGAGCTCGCCGGCGAGCTGCAGTCCGGGCGCCTGGCCTACGAGGAGGACCCGCGCTGGAGCGATTTCGGCGCCGGCACACCCGAGGAGTACCGCCGTTGGGCGCGCTGCGGCTGCGGGATGGCGTGCCTGCAGATGATCCTCGCCGCGCGCGGGGATGCCCGGATCGCGCCGATCGCCGAGCTCGGCCGCCGCGCGATCCCCTACGGCGCCTACGAAGCCGAGCCGCCGGCCGGCTTCGGGCCGCTGATCTACGCTGGCTTCGTCGCGTTCGCCGACGCCGAGTTCGGCCTGCGCGCGCGGGTCGCGGCGCCGCTGTCGCTCGAGGAGCTCGCCGCGGCGGTCGCCGGCGATGAGGTCGTAGTCGCCTCGGTCGGCGCCGAGATCCGCACGCTCGCAGCGGACCCGGCTCGCCGTGGCGGCCACCTCGTGCTGGTTCACGATTCTCGCGACGGCCGCCTTCGCTTCCACGACCCGGCGGGCGATGCGGGCGTGAACTCGGCAGGCGTCTGGCTCGACCTCGCCGAGTTCGAACGCTTCTTCGCCGGACGCGGCATCGCGGTCGCGCTGCCGCGTTCCTAGCGGCGGCTCGAGGCTCTCACTGGTCCCGGGGCACGCGCGGTCGCGGCCGGGCTGGACGTGGCAGCGGTCACGCGGCGTCGCGCCCGGCTGGCTTCAGCCGATCTCGCCGTCCCAGTAGTCGACGTTCGAGCTGCGGCGAACCATCACGCTGTCGGTCTCCTCGCCCGTGAAGACGCCGATCTTGCCGCTGTCTGGATAGACGGAGATCGCGGGCGTCTTGTGGTTTGAGAACATCAGCAACCGGACCGACTGCTCGGTCTCGTTGGTGAGCTTGTGCGCTCCCTCGGGGCCGACTGGGAAGAAGACGACGTCCCATGGCTCGAGGCGCTCGCTGCCTTGGGGGTGTCGCAACGTCGGAGCCCCCTCGAACACGATCAGCCACTCCTCCTCGGAGCGCTCGTAGTGATAGGGGCACAGCGACTCGCCGGGCGGAAGCTCGTACAGGGTCGCTCCCGTCTCCTTCGCGCCGAGCGGCTTGCCGAGCCGGATCCCGCCCGAGTTGTAACCGGGCGGCGACTCCTCGTACTCGAACTGCGGTGTGGCGATGTTGAGCTTTTGCATCGGGCGAACGTAGCAGCCCTATGCTCAGCCGAATGGTCACGCTCAAGACCGCCCGGCGCCTCGCGCTGGCCCTGCCCGGCGCCGAGGAGCGCGACCACCACGGCCGCGCCTCCTTTCGCGTCGCGGGCAAGATCTTCGCGACCGTGCCCGACTCGGGCCACCTCAACGTGATGGTCGACGAGCCCGGCATCCAGACCTATGTCCAGCGCGACGCCGGCACGTTCTCCGAGGTGTGGTGGGGGAAGCGCCTGTCGGCTGTGCGCGTCAGCCTCGAGGCGGTCGATGAGGACGTCCTCGGAGAGCTGCTCGAGGACGCCTGGGAGCGGCGGGCGCCGCGCGGCTAGAATCGGCGCGCGCATGCAGGACTTGACGCTTGGCGAGGCCGCAAAGGCGATCGGCGTCAGCGTCGACACGCTTCGGCGCTGGGACCGCCTCGGCCGCGTCACCACGCGGCGCGATCAGCGCAACCGCCGGCTGGTTCCGGCGGAGGAGGTGCAGCGATTGCGCCAGCACCCGGCCCGCCAGAAGACCGGCGACGGGTTCTCTGCGCGCAACCGCTTCCCGGGCCGAGTCGTCTCCGTTGAGGTCGACGGCGTGATGGCGCTGGTCGAGATCCAGGCCGGACCGCACCGGGTCACCGCCGCGGTGACTCGCGACTCGGTCGAGGAGCTGGGCCTGCGCGAGGGACTGCGTGTCTGCGCGCGCGTCAAGGCGACGAGCGTGATGGTCGAGCTCGACAGCGATCCGGCCTGAGATAGCCTGCGACTCATGCGCGCGGTGGGCTTCAACCACTACGGTGGTCCAGAGGTGCTCGAGGTCGTCGAGCTCGACGAGCCCGACCCCGGCGAGGGCGAGGTCCGCGTGCGCGTCGCGGCGGCAACGATGAACCCGACCGACGTTGGCCTGCGCGTGGGCATGCGCGCGGAGCAGATGACGGATCTGCCGCCGCCGTGGGTCGCCGGAATGGAGCTGGCAGGTGAGATCGACGCCGTCGGTCCAGGCAGCGACTGGCGCGTCGGCCAGCGCGTGATGGCGATCGTTGTGCCAATGCGCCCGCTGCGCGGCGCGCAGGCCGAGAAGGTCGTCGTTCCAGCCGTCTCGGTCGCCGAGGTGCCAGACAACCTGGCAATCGAGCACGCGGCGACGGTACCTATGAACGGACTGACCGTCCGCGTCGCCCTGGACACGCTCTCGCTGCCGGCCGGCAAGACGCTGGCGATCACCGGCGCCGCGGGCGCGGTCGGCGGCTACGCGATCCAGCTCGGCAAGCTCGAGGGGCTGACGGTCATCGCCGACGCGGCGCCGGCCGATGACGCGCTGATCCGCGGGCTCGGCGCCGACGTCGTCGTCCCGCGCGGCGGCGATCTCTGCGCGGCGGCGATCCGCGAGGCCTTCGGAGACGGAGTGGATGCCGTGATCGACGCGGCGCTGCTTGGCCCGGCGATCCTTCCCGCGGTGCGCGACGGCGGCCAGCTGATCGCCGTGCGGCCGTTTGCCGGTGAGACCGAGCGCGGAATCGACATCCAGCTCGTGCTGGTCGGGCAGCACACCGCCGATCAGGCGAGCCTGCGCGAGCTAGCGGCGCTGGCCGGGTCGGGCGAGCTGACGACACGGGTTGCCGACACCTACCGGCCCGAGCAGGCGGCCGAGGCCTACCGGCGCCTTGAGGCCGGCGGCGTTCGCGGCCGCCTCGTCTTCGCCTTCTGAGGCGTGCAATAGAGTCGGGCGCAGTGCAATGGGTTCCCGCGCTGTCGCTGCGCGCCCTCACGAAGCGCTACGACGACGGCCTGCTCGCCCTCGACAGCTTCGATCTGGAGATCCCCGCGGGGGAGTTCTTCGGCCTGCTCGGCCCCAACGGCGCCGGCAAGACGACGCTGATCAGCGCGATCTGCAACCTGATCCGAATCTCCTCGGGAGAGATCCTGATCTTCGGCGTCACGCACCGCGACCCCGCGGCGCGGCGGATGATCGGCATCGCCGAGCAGGACGTCAACCTCGATCGCTTCCTCGACGTCGAGGAGACGCTCGTCTACCACGGCGGCTATTACGGCATGACCCGTGCGGACGCGCGACGGCGGGCCGGCGAGATGATGGACGTCTTCGACCTGCGGGCGAAGGCCGGTGTGCGCGCCCCGGCCCTGTCGGGTGGGATGCGGCGGCGGTTGCTGCTCGCAAGGGCGCTGATGCATGAGCCGCCCCTTGTGATCCTCGATGAGCCGACGGCGGGCGTCGACTTCGAGCTGCGCCTCGAGCTGTGGCGCTACATCCGCCGTCTTCACTCTCAGGGCACGACGATCCTCCTGACGACGCACTATCTCGAGGAGGCCGAGGAGCTCTGCGAGGACATCGCGCTGATCCGCGGCGGGCGCCTGCTCGCGCGCGACAGCGCCCCCGCGCTGCTCGCCGAATGGGGCGGAGACTCACTCGCCGACGTCTACGTCAAGGCGATGGCGTCGTGAGCTCGCTGTCGCTCGCGCTGTCCGATCGGCGCGGCCTCGGGGCGTTGACGACGCGCGAGGTGCATCGCGTGCTGAAGCTCTGGACGCAGACGATCGCCGCGCCGGTCGTCGCCTCGTTCCTCTTCATCCTCGTCTTCGGGCTCTCGCTGAGCGGGCGGATCCACCAGGTCGACGGCGTCCCCTATCGCGAGTTCATCGTGCCCGGGCTGATCATCATGGCGATGGTCCAGAACGCCTACGCCAACAACTCCTCGTCGGTCTTCCAGGCGCGCCTCGACCGCTACCTCAACGACGTGCTCGCCTCGCCGATGCGCAACTGGGAGATCAATCTCGGGCTTTCACTCGGCGGCGCCGTGCGCGCGGTCGTCGTCGGCGCCGTGCTCGCCGCGGTTTCGATGCCGCTGACCGGCGTGCCGCTGCGTGACCCGCTCGTGCTCGTGCTGGCCGTCCTGCTCGGCGTGACGCTCTTCTCCTCACTCGGCGTCGTCGTCGGTATCTACGCCAAGACCTGGGATCACGCCGGCTTCGTGCAGAACATCGTGATCGTGCCGCTGAGCTTTCTCGGCGGCGTGTTCTACGCGGTCACGCGGCTGCCCTCGCCGTGGCGGGAGCTCTCGCACGCCAACCCGATCTTCTACCTCGTCCAGGCGTTCCGCTACGGCTTCCTCGGCTCAAGCGACGTCCCGGTCGCCCTCGCGCTCAGCGTGACCGCGGCGCTGACGGCGCTGACGGTGGGCTGGAGCGCCTGGCTCTTCTCGAGCGGGCGCAAGCTGAAGCCGTAACGCGCGCTCAGCGTGCGCTCAGGCGGGTCTCGAGATTGACCTCGACCTGCGGCCACTCGCTGTCGAGGATCGAGAAGATCGCGCTCGAGCGGCGCGAGCCGTCCCAGAGGATGCGGTGCTCGCGGAGGATCCCCTCAAACTGCGCCGGCAGCGCCGCGAGCGCTCGTTGCGCTCGTGGGTCACGAATTCGACGCGCTGGCAGCCGAGCACGGCGAAGGCGTGGCGGAGCATCAGGAGCTTCGCCTCGATGTTGGCGCCGCCGTTCCAGGCCGATGGGCTCAGCCATGTCCAGCCGATCTCAAGCGTCGCGTGCTCGGGGTGAAGCGTCATGAAGCTCGTCGAACCGATCGCCCGCCCGCTCGTTGAGTCAAGCGTCGCAAACGGCGCTCGTTCGCCGCGCTCGGCCGCCTCCAGGCTTGACTGAAGCCACGCCTCGACCGCGGCCGGCGTCGACATGTCGACGCTCCACCAATCCCAGGCCTCAGTCGGGCGCGCCGCCTCGAGCAGCGCCTCCCGATGTTCGATGCGCAGCGGCTCGAGCGTCACGATCCGGCCCTCCAGGCGCGGCTTGAGGTCCCACACCGGGCCATCTTCGCAAGCGCCGGCAGGCTCGCGCCTCCCAGCCGCCTCGCGGGTCGGCTGAGGCCGCGTCGGCGATCCAGTTCTTGGAGCTCGACGTCGAATCGACTAGCCAGCCACCAGCCCGCTCGCGACGGCCCCGGTTCGCACCCAGCTCTGGACGATGTCGCGCATCGAGAGGATGCCGACGAGTTCGCCGCCCTCAGTCACGAGCACGTGCCGGAAGCCGCCGGCCGTCATCTGCTCCGCCGCCCGCACGAGCGGCCAGTCGGCGGCCGCATAGACGACCTCCGCGGTCAGGTGGGCGCCGACGAGCTCGCTGTCGAGATCGTTGCCGGCGGCGACGCAGTGCAGGACGTCGCGTTCGGTGACGATCCCCGGTGCCGGCAGCTCGGGGTCGATCACAACCGCGGCGCCGGTTCGCCCGTCTGTCATCCGGCGTGCGGCCTCTCGCATCGTGTGCCCGGTTCCGACGGTCACGCCAACCGGATTCATCGCCTCGCGCACGAACGTCATGGGTCGCTCCTCCTCGCTGTCGTGGAGTCGGGGTGCGCGGATCGGCCGTGGTCGCGTCAGGAGAGCGGTGGGCCGGCCGGGGGGCTCGTTGCCGGCCGCCCGATGCTCGCGAATCCACGCCGCGAACGGAGCCGCAGCGATCCGCTACCCGCCGAGCGATTGTAGCGATCGCCACGTTACTTTGCTACATCCGTTACAAGGTTTTAACTCGGCTACAACGCTCCGGCCCGCGCCTGTCGCACTCGTACTCGGCGGGCGGACGGATCGCCGGCGAGTCGTGGCGAGGGGATCGAATCCGCGGCGCCGCGATCGTCGTGGCGCGGTGATCGGTGCGGCTGCGATTGCTCGCAGTGACGCCTGGGTAGCATTCGCCACCCGACCACCCGCCGGAGCCCTCTTTGCAATCTGCAGGACCCGCCCATCCAGTGGGGCCGTTGCCGTTGCCGCCAACGAGGACGGCGCTCGGCCTAGAGCTGCGCGAGGTCACCAAGCAGTACCCAGGGGCGCGGACGGCGGCGATCGCGGGACTGAGCCTCGAGGTCGCGGCCGGTGAGGTCTGCGTCCTTGTCGGTCCGTCGGGCTCCGGCAAGACGACCGCGATGCGGCTGATCAACCGCCTGATCCCCCTCACAAGTGGCGACATCCTGCTCGGTGGGAAGAGCGTCCTCGCACGCAGCGCCGTGGAGCTGCGCCGCGAGATCGGCTACGTGATCCAGCAGGTCGGCCTCTTCCCGCATCTGACCGTCTCGGAGAACATCGCGACGGTGCCGCGGCTGCTCGGCTGGAGCCGCGATCGGATCGAGGCTCGCACGCGTGAACTGCTCGAGCTGATCGGAATGGACGCCGAGGAGATCGGCCCGCGCTATCCGGCAGCCCTCTCCGGCGGCCAGCGCCAGCGCGTCGGGGTGGCGCGCGCGCTCGCCGCCGACCCGCCGCTGCTTCTGATGGACGAGCCGTTCGGCGCGATCGACCCGATCACGCGCGCGCGGCTCCAGGACGAGTTCCTGGCGCTTCAGGCGCGCGTGCGAAAGACGGTCGTCTTCGTCACCCACGACATCGACGAGGCGATCAAGATGGGCGACCGCGTGGCGGTGATGCGCGCCGGCGGGACGCTCGCGCAGTACGCGTCGCCCGATGAGCTGCTGCGCGCGCCCGCCGATGACTTCGTCGCGCAGTTCGTCGGCTCCGACCGGGCGCTCAAGCGCCTCGCCCTCGCGACGCTTGCCGACATCGAGCTCGCCGATGC
>DATAWT010000102.1:0-53015 GCA_036267075.1 Solirubrobacteraceae bacterium | reverse complement strand
GACCTCCTCGCCGGAGCCGACGATCCGCACGACCTGCCCGCGGACGCGCTCAACGGTGATGTCGAGGCTCTCGAGCACACGCGCGGCGAGACCCTCCTCCTCGCGCAGCAGCCCGAGCAGAATGTGCTCCGTGCCGATGTAGTTGTGCTTGAGCGTCCGCGCCTCTTCCTGCGCGAGAACGACCACTTGCCTGGCCCGCTCTGTGAATCGCTCGAACATCTTTAGGTCCTTCCTGCTACTTGCGCCTTGGTGGAGCGGTCCGGATCATGCTGCCCTGAAGGGTCGCCGAAAAATCGGGCTCTTTCCGCCTATTCGGCCAAGCAGGCCAAACGGTTGAGCCCTGATTCGGCGCAGTCCCCAGTCTACCAAGCGCTCCGGGCAGCCCTCGCCGCTTCCTGGCCGCCTCAGGGCTCACGCATGACCGGGAACAGGACGACCTCGCGGATCGTCGGCCGCCCCGTGATCAGCATCACCAGACGGTCGATCCCGACGCCGACTCCGGCCGTCGGCGGCATGCCCTGCTCGAGTGCGGCGAGAAACGGCTCGTCGAGCGGATGCGCCTCCTCATCGCCAGCGCGGGCGCTCTCACGCAGCTCGATGAAGCGTGCGCGCTGCTCGTCGGGATCGTTGAGCTCGGTGAACGCGTTGGCGATCTCGATCCCGCCGGCGAAGGCCTCCCAGCGCTCAACGAGTCCGGGCTGCGAGCGGTGCGCCTTGGCGAGCGGCGAAAGCTCGACCGGGTAGTCGAGCAGGAACGTCGGTTCAAGCAGCGCCGGCTCGACGTAGGCCGACAGCAGGTCGTCGACGAGGCCGGCCCAGCTTCGCTGCGCTGTCTCGATCGAAAGCCCCGCCGCCTTGATCGCCGCGACAAGCGCGTCGGCTCCGCGATTGGCGAGGATGTCCACGCCCGCTCGCTCGAGGATCGCGCCGGCGAGCGTCTCGCGCCGCCAGGGCGGGCGGAAGTCGATCACCGGCTCGGCCACCGCCGCGGCGGCCGCTGCCGCGATCGCCTCGAGGCGCACCGCTGCGTCCTCGTAGTCGGCATAGGCCTCGTAGAACTCGAGCATCGTGAACTCCGGGTTGTGCTTTGGCGAGAGCCCCTCGTTGCGGAAGTCCTTGCCGAGCTCATAGACACGCTCGAGGCCGCCGACGATGCAGCGCTTGAGATACAGCTCCGGGGCGATCCGCAGGTAGAGGTCGCGGTCGAGCGTGTTGTGATGGGTCACGAACGGCCGCGCGACGCCGCCGCCGTAGAGCGGCTGAAGGATCGGCGTCTCGACCTCGATGAAGCCGTCGTCGTCGAGCGCGCGGCGCACCTCGGCGATGATCCGCGCCCGCGCGATGAAGGCCTCGCGCGTCTCCGCGTTCGCGATGAGATCGAGCTCGCGACGGCGAAATCGGGTCTCGACGTCGCTCAGGCCGTGGTAATCGTCGGGTGGCGGACGAAGCGACTTGGCAAGCAGCGCGAACGCGCTCACGCGCAGCGACAGCTCGCCGCGGCGCGTGCGGATGGCGACGCCGTCGACGCCGAGCAGGTCGCCGATGTCGAAGGAGACGAGCTGCTCGAACCCCTCCTCGCCAAGCTCGTCGACACGCGCATGGAGCTGGATCCGTCCGGAGCGGTCGACCAGGTCAAGAAAGGCGGCGCGGCCCGAGTCACGCCGCGCGCTCAGCCGGCCCGCGACGCGGTGGGAGACGTCGGTCTCCTCGCCCGCGGCAAGTCCAGCGTGCGCCTCGAGCACCGTCGCGATCGGCTCGACGCCGTCGAACTCGTGCGGGAAGGGGTCGACGCCGGCCGCGCGCAGCCGTTCGAGCTTGGCCCGCCGGGCGGCGAGCAGATCAGAGGAATCGCCTTCGCCGCTCACAGGCCAGGAGGCTACTGAGCAACGGAGGTCCGGCGGCGCCGGACGGGCGTCACTTCACGCCGACGTCGATCTTGGTGATCTTGAGCTTGCGCGCCGGGCCGCGCGGGACCTGCACCGACACGGTCTCGTTGCGCTTTCGGCCGAGCAGCGCGCGCCCCACGGGCGACTCGTTGGAGAGCTTGTTCTCGGCGGGCTTGGCCTCGGCGGAGCCGACGATCGTGTAGCGCGCCGACTTGCCTGTCTTCTCGTCCTTGACGTGCACGACCGAGCCGATCGCGACGACGTCGGTCGAGAGCCCGTCGGGCTCGATGACGGTCGCCATCCGGAGCTTCTCGGCGACGACGGCGATCCGCGCCTCGAGCATCGCCTGCTCGTTCTTGGCGTCGTCGTACTCGGAGTTCTCGGCGATATCGCCGAATTCGCGCGCTTCTTTGATGCGCTCGGCGACTTCGCGGCGCTTGTCCGTCTGAAGGAAGTCGAGCTCCTCTTGGAGCTTCTCGAGTCCCTCCTGGGTGAGGATTATGTCCTTCGGCACCTTGCCCTCGTCTGGATTTGTGGCTGGGCGGCGGGCCAGTATAGCGAGGCGCTCACGCGTACTGCGGACGAAGCGCCTCGTCAAGCAGCGCGCGCACCGCTGCGAAGGATTCGGCCGTCTGGAGCGCCGCCTGGAGCGTCTTCGCGGCCGGGCGATCGAGGTCGAGCCGCTCCACGTACCAGGGATGAAAGCGGCGCAGGTAGCGGACAGCGCGCTCCTCGCCCATGTGCTCGATCGCGCCCTCGATCACCCACTCGAGCTCTGCGATCACCTCGCCGGCGCTCGGCGGCTGCTCGCGCAGGCCGAGAACCTCCTCGAAAAGCCACGGGTTTCCGAGCGCCCCGCGGGCGAGCATCACGCCGGCCGCGCCGGTTTCCTCGAACGCTTCGCGCACGGCTTCCGCCGAGCTCATGCCGCCGCTCACGAGAACCGGCGCCTGCACGCTCGCCACGAGCTCCGCCACGAGCGCGTAGTCGGGGCGCCCGCGGTGATGGACCGTCGCGGGGCGCGGGTGGAGCGTGACGGCGGCGACTCCGGCCTCCTCGCAAAGGCGCCGCGCCAGCTCGATCCCGGAGCGCTCGCCGGCGCGCAGCCCGGAGCGCAGCTTGACGGTGACCGGCAGCCCGCTGCCCTCGGCGGCGGCGCGCGCCACGGCGACCGCGCGTGACGGATCGCCGAGCAGCGCCGCCCCCGCTCCGGTCTTGCAGACCTTTGGCACCGGACAGCCCATGTTGATGTCGATCAGGTCTGCTCCGGCCGCGGCGACCGTCTCAGCCGCCGAGCGCATCACGTCGGGGTCGGCCCCGAACAGCTGCATCGAGACCGGCACGCCGGACGCCTTCTCGCGCGGATCGATGCGCAGCAGCTCTCGGCACGTCTTGAGGTTGCGGTAGTGGACGGCGTGGCTTGAGACCATCTCCGACACCACCAGCCCGGCCCCGAAGCGCCGCGCCTGAAGGCGCACGAACCAGTTGCCGATCCCGGCCAGCGGTGCGAGGACGACGCGGTTCGGCAGCCGCCGGCCCCCGATCAGAAGCGGATCGCTCAGCGCAGGCATGCCGTCAACGTTACTTGGGGCCCGCCCCGGCGAAGCGGTGGAGCGCTACTCGGGGCGGTTGAGCTCCCAGATCAACCGCAGCCCCTCGAGCGTCAGTATGTCGTCGACGGCCTCGACCGACTCGGTGAAGGACGGCACGAGATGATGGGCGAGGCCGCCGGTGGCGATCACCGGAGCGTCGACCCCGAGCTCGGCTCGCAGCCGCCCGACGATCCCATCGACTTGGCCCGCGAAGCCGTAGACGATGCCCGAGCGGACGGCGTCCGCCGTCGTCTTGCCGATCAGCGCGCGCGGCTCGCCGAGCTCGACCTGCGGCAGCTTCGCGGCCCGGCCGACCAGCGCGTCGAGTGAGATCTCAAGGCCCGGCGAGATGATCCCGCCGAGATACTCGCCCTCGTCGGAGACGACGTCATAGGTGATCGCCGTGCCGAAGTCGACGACGATGCAGGCCCGGCCGAAGCGCGCCCATGCGGCGACGGCGTTGACGAGCCGGTCGGCGCCGAGCTCGCGCGGGTTGTCGAGGCGGATCGGCATGCCGGTCCGCACGCCCGGCCCGATCAGCAGCGGCTCGTGCCCGAGGTAGCGTCGCGCCATCTGCGTCCACTCCGGCGCGAGCTCGGGGACGGTCGAGGAGATCGCCGAGGCGGTGATGTCTGAGAACGACAGCCCGCGCAGCGCCAGGAGGTTGGACAGCGCCGCACCGATTTCATCGGAGGTCGAGCTGCGCACGGTCGCAAAGCGCCAGTGCTCGGCTATCGCGCCGCCGTCTGAGACGGCGCCGAAGTGGGTCTGCGTGTTACCGACGTCTACGACGAGGAGCACGTGCGGATTATGCGGGCACGCGCAGCGGCGGGCCGTGCCGGCGCACGCCCTCGTCGAAAGGCAGCACCGCGAGTGCGTCGGCTAGGCGCTCGCCGGCCGGCGTGCGCAGCTCGAAGTCGAGCTCGAGCAGCGGGATCAGCACGAAGCGCCGCGAGAGAACCTGCTCGTGCGGAACACGGAGGGCGCCCGAGGCATGCTCGGCGCCGCCGAGCAAGAGCAGGTCGACGTCGATCGTCCGCGGACCATGCCGCGGGCCACCGGTGGCACGCCCGAGGTCATGCTCGACGTCCTTGCAGAGGGCGAGCAGCTCGAGCGGACCTAGCTCGGTCTCGATCTCAAGGCACGCGTTCAGGAAGCTCGGCTGGTCGAGGATCTCGCCGACGGGGTCGGTGTCGTAGACGCTCGAGCTCGCGACCACGCGCAGGCCGCGCTGCGCGAGGGCGTCGACCGCCGACTGGAGGTTCTCGCGCCGCTCGCCGACGTTTGAGCCGAGGCCGAGGTGGCCTCGTTGCGCTTCGCTCACTCCGACGGCTCGCGCCAGACCTCGACTGCGACCTCTTCGACGGCGAGCGGAATCGGGGGCTCGGGCTTCGCCGCCTTGACCCAAACAGCCTCGGCGCCGAAGTCCTCGATGATGCGGTCGGCGACCACCGTGCAGAGCCGCTCGAGGGTCTTGTAGTTGCGCTGCTGCGCGACGAGCGCGACGAGCTGGCAGACCTCGGAGTAGTCGATCGTGTCCTCGACCCGGTCGGTCTCGGTGGCGTCGGACTCGCCGACATCGATGCGGATGTCGAACAGAAGCCGCTGGCCGACCTCGCGCTCGGCGGCGCCGACGCCGATGTGCGTGTACAGCGACAGCCCGGAGATCTCGATCGTGACGACGGTCTGCGCGCCGCCCTCGAGATCCAGGTCGTCGTCGGACTCGAGCTCGTCCTCGCCCTCTTCGCTCATCGCCGACTGACCGTAGCAGCCGCGACCGCCAGCGCGTCGGCGACGGCGGCGACGTCGTGAACGCGGAAGATGCTCGCGCCGCGCAGCAGCGCGATCACGTTCGTGGCGATCGTCCCGGCGAGGCGATCCTCGTCGTCGCTGCGTGCGAGCCGGCCGAGAAACGACTTGCGTGAGGTGCCGATCAAGACCCGCTGGCCGAGCGCGACGACTTCATCGAGACGGTCGATCAGCGCGAGGTTGTGCTCGACGGTCTTGCCGAATCCGATCCCCGGGTCGATGAGGATCCGCTCGCGCGCGATGCCGGCCACGACGGCGGCCTCAACGCGAGCGGCGAGAAACTCGCGCACCTCGGCGACGACGTCGGCGTAGTGAGGGTCGCGCTGCATCGTGCGCGGGTCACCCTGCATATGCACGAGACAGCATTCGACGCCGCGCGCGGCGACGAGCTCCGCCATGGCGGGATCGCGCAGAGCCGTGACGTCGTTGACGAAGCTGGCCCCGGCATCAAGTGCCGCGCGCGCCACCTCGGGCTTGGAGGTGTCGATCGAGATTTCCGCGGCGGTGCCCGCCGACACGAGCCCTTCGATCACCGGTAGGACGCGGCGGAGCTCCTCTTCGACGGAGACCGCGTCCGCACCCGGCCGCGTCGACTCTCCGCCAACATCGATCATCGCCGCACCGTCGGCTTCAAGCCGCAGGCCGTGCGCGATCGCCGCGGCGACGTCGAGGAAGCGTCCCCCGTCCGAAAAGGAGTCGGGCGTAACGTTGACGATGCCCATGATCTGCACGCTCACGACACCCATTATTGGCCGCTGCCCCGATCGGGGTGGGGTTGGCGGACTGCGCCCGAGCCAGATCGCGTGAATGCACGCCGCCCGCGACCGGCGCTTAGCCCGTGAGCGCGAGTCTGCGCCGCTCGGCTAGACCTGGGGCGGCTTGGGCTGCTCGCCGCGCATCTCCGCGGCAAGGCCCGGGCGCGGCAGCGGGCGGGTCGTCTCCGGGCGCGCGCGCTCGGGCGCCGGGGCCGGCGCCGGCTCGAGCGCCGGCGCGTTCGGCTCGTCGGGGCCGAAGACGTCGTTCTCGCCAACGCCCGCGAGAAGCTTCTCGAACTGCTCCTTCTCGATCGTCTCGCGCTTGAGCAGGATCTTTGAGATCCGGTCGAGGCCTTCGCGGTGCTCGCCGAGGATCGCGCGGGCGCGCTGGTGGGCGCCCTCGATGATGCGGCGCACCTCGTCGTCGATCTCGCGCGCGATCTCGTCGGAGTAGTCGGGCTCGGTCGAGAACTCGCGGCCCAGGAACGGCTGGCCGTGGTCGTGACCGTAGACGCGCGGCCCGAGCTTGTCGCTCATGCCGAAGCGCATCACCATCTGCTTGGCGGTCGCCGTGACCTTCTCGAGGTCGTTGGAGGCACCGGTCGTGATGTCGCCGAAGACGACCTCCTCCGCGGCACGGCCGCCGAGCGTCATCGCCATCTGGTCGAGCAGCTCGGAGCGCGTCGTCAGGAAGCGGTCCTCGGTCGGCATCGAGATCGTGTAGCCCAGCGCGCGCCCGCGCGAGATGACGGAGATCTTGTGGACGGGGTCGGCGAACTCGAGGTAGTGGCCGACGATCGCGTGGCCCATCTCGTGGTAGGCGGTTACGAGGCGCTCGCGCTCGCTCATCACGCGCGTCTTCTTCTCCGGCCCGGCGATCACCCGCAGGATGCCCTCCTCGAGCTCGATCTGCGTGATCTCACGCTTGCCGGTGCGCGCTGCAAGCAGCGCCGCCTCGTTGATCAGGTTCGAGAGGTCGGCACCGGTGAAACCGGGCGTCTGGCCGGCGAGGGCGTCGATGTTGATGCCCTTCGCGAGCGGCTTGCCGCGCGTGTGAACATCGAGGATCTTGGCGCGGCCCTTGCGGTCCGGGCGATCGACGGCGATCTGGCGGTCGAAGCGGCCCGGGCGAAGCAGCGCCGGGTCGAGGATGTCGGGCCGGTTGGTGGCCGCGATCATGATGATGTTGTCCTTGGCCTCGAAGCCGTCCATCTCGACGAGCAGCTGATTGAGCGTCTGCTCGCGCTCGTCGTGGCCGCCGCCGAGGCCGGCGCCGCGGTGACGCCCGACGGCGTCGATCTCGTCCATGAAGATGATGCAGGGGCTGTTCTGCTTGGCCTGCTCGAAGAGGTCGCGAACGCGCGAGGCGCCGACCCCGACGAACATCTCGACGAAGTCAGAGCCCGAGATCGAGAAGAACGGGACGCCCGCCTCACCGGCGACGGCGCGCGCGAGCAGCGTCTTGCCGGTGCCGGGCGGTCCGTAGAGGAGCACGCCGGTCGGGATCCTCGCCCCGAGGGCCTGAAACTTCTTGGGGTTCTCGAGGAACTCCTTGATCTCGTGGAGTTCCTCGACGGCCTCATCAACGCCGGCGACGTCGCGGAAGCTGATCTTCGGCGAGTCGGCGGAGAGGCGCTTGGCCCTGGATTTGCCGAACGACATGACCTTCGAGCCCCCGCCCTGCAGGTTGTTCATGAGCAGGAACCACAGGCCGAAGAAGAGGACGAACGGCAGCAGGTACAGCAGCAGCGAGGACCACGTGCTCGACCCCTTGCCGTCGATGTTGAAGGGCACCCCGGTGGCCTTCGCGTCGGCAAGGACGGTGTTCAGCGTCGACGGGTCGCCAGGCTCGTAGCCGACCGAGTAGCGCGTGTGGCTTGAGTCGTTGAGCGTCACGTTGATCGTGTTGCTCGACGTGTCGACGGTGAAGGAGGCGACCTTGCCGTTGGGGAGGTCCTGCTTGACCAGCGAGCTGTAGTTGTGGATCTCGCCCGTGGTCGTCGTCCCCGAGAGCAGCTTGGAGACGAAGAACGCCAGCACGATCACGATCAGGATCGGGAAGAGGGCGCCTCTGAAGACGCGATTCATAGCTGGCTCCGCCGGTTCGTCGACATCAGTTCGGGGACGTCATGTCCAAGGCAGGCAAGCGTACCATGGCGACTTTCGGGTCCCTGCAGGTCAACCGGCGCTCTGCAGCGGGAGCGCGCGGCGCTCAGGTGCCGGCCAGAGCCGCCACGAACGGCAGGCTGCGGAAGCGCTCGTGGTGGTCCAGGCCGTAGCCGATCGCGAAGCGGTTGGCGATCTCGAAGCCGACGTAGCGGACCGGCAGGTCGACCTTGCGCCGCTCGGGCTTCGTCAACAGCGCGCAGACCTCGACCGACGCCGGGCCGCGCGCTCCAAGGCTTCGCAGCAGGTACTGCAGCGTCAGGCCGGAGTCGACGATGTCCTCGACGATCAGGACGTTTCGGCCCTCGATCGGGGCGTCGAGGTCCTTGAGGATCCGAACGACCCCCGAGGAGTCGGTCGCCGAGCCGTAGGACGCCACTGCCATGAAGTCCATCTCGACGTCGATCTCGAGGTGGCGCATCAGATCGGCGGTGAAGAAGACCGCCCCCTTGAGCACGCAGACGAGCAGCAGGTCGCGCCCGGCGTAGTCGCGCGAAATCTCGGCGGCGAGCTCGCGGATGCGCCGCTGCAGGGCGTCGGCCTCGACGAGCGTATCGCCCAGCAGCGGATCGGACATCGCGGCGGCAGTGTAGTCGCGGTCTGTCGCGACAGACCCTGCGGCGCGCCGCGCTCAGGCGCGCCGCGCGCGGAGCACGGCGACGCGGCTGGTCGAGATCTGGGGCTGGAAACGCTCGCCGCTTGCGACGCCCGGCACCCAGGCGATCTCCTCGCCGCTGATCAAAAGCGGGATCGCGACACGCTCCGCACGCGGAACGCGGCGGTCGGTGAAGAGGTCTGAGAGCGCCCGTGTCGATGTCCGCCCGGCGGGCCGCATGCGATCGCCGTGGCGCCAGCCGCGGACGCTCAGAGCCCCGAGCGTGTCGGCGTCGAAGATCGCGGTGTGCGAGGGGTCGGAGGCGCTTGGAGCGGCGCTCGCCTCAAGCGCCGCGGTCAGCGTCCAGTCGCCGAAGCGAAGCGTCCCGGGCAGTGCCAGCGCTTGCTCGCCAGCGCGCTCGGCGGGTGTCGTCGCGCGCGCGAAACGCAGAACCCCGTACTCGACCACGGCCTGCACGCCCCGGCCGACGTCGATCGACGCGCTGCCGCCGCGGTGGGCGAGCGCGAGGATCTCCTCGAGGCGCCCGCCGATCGCCGGCAGGAGCGCACCCGCGGCATCCTCGGCGAGGCGGATCACGACCAGGCGCGCCAGCGCCGGCGGAAGCTCCGCGAGGCGCTCCAGTGACATGCGGTCGCGCCCGGCCAGTGCCGTCGCGACGACCTCGTCGAGCACTTCGCCTTCGGCCCGCAGCAGCTCGGCGGTGGCGGCGATGTTGCGCTCGGCCTCGGGGTGGACGGCCTCGAGCGCCGGCAGCACGTCGTGACGGATCCGAGCACGCGCGAAGCGCGGGTCCGCGTTGGAGGAATCATCGCGCCAGCGCAGGCCGCGCGCCTCACAGTGGCTGCGCGTATCCGCGCGGGTGAGGCTCAGCAGCGGGCGGATCAGGCGCCCCTCGCGAGCTGGGATGCCGCCCAGCGCGCGGCGGCCGGGCGAGGACGCCAGGCGATGGATGACCGTCTCGGCCAGGTCGCTGCGGGTGTGGCCGGTCGCGATCAAGGCGCCTGGGCCGAGCAGCTCGATCGCGCGCGCGTAACGGACGTCGCGAGCCCAGGCCTGGAGGTTGCCGCTGCGCGGGGGCCTTGAGGCACGGTGGACGTCGAGCTGCACGCCGAGCGCCGCGCACAGCTCGCGAACGTGCTCCTCGTCGCCGTCAGAGTCGCCGCCGCGCAGGCCGTAGTTGACGTGCAGCGCCGCAACGCTCGGCGCGCCGAGGAGCGAGACGAGGACGTCGAGCAGACAGGTCGAGTCGCGGCCGCCGGAGACGAGCGCGAGGACCCGCTCGCCGGGCTTGACGATGCCTGCTGCGCGGACCTTCTCAAGCGCCGACTCGGGCACGGTCAAAGGTTCGCAGAAGGCGATAATCGCTCGCCTGAGCCAGCGACCAGCCTTCCGCGCCCATATCGCCGCAACCGCTCCGCTCGCGCCCCGGGCGCTGCTGTGCTCCGATCCCGGTCGCGCGCTCGCGCTCGCGCAGGAGCTGCTTCACGAGCCGCGGATGTTCAACCACAACCACGGACTGTGGGGCTACAGCGGCGCCGCCGCGGGCGACGGCGAGGCGCTGACGATCCAGTCGACCGGGATCGGCGGTCCCTCGGCGGCGGTGGTCTTCGAAGAGCTGGTCGCGCTCGGGCTGAAGCGCGCCGTCTACGTCGCAGAGGCGGTCGCGATCGCCGCTGCACGCGGTCTCGTGGTCGCCTCGAGCGTGATCTGCGAGGACGGCGCCGGCCGCGCTCTCGCCGGCGGCGAGCGCGCGGAGGCCGACGCCGGACTGGTCGAGCGCCTCGGCGGCGGCGCGCCGTCGGCGGCGCGCGGCGTGATCGTCTCGGGCGACCTCTTCCACTACGACGACGCCTCCTGGCAGCGCTGGGCTGCGCTCGGCGCGCTGGCCTACGACATGCAGGCCGGCGCGCTGATCGCGCTCGGCGCCGCGCGGCGCGTGGCGGTCGGGTGCCTGCTCGAGGTCGGCGGTGGCGAGGGAGTTGCCGCGGCGCGCGCGGCGGCGTCAGTGATCTGAGCCGGGCTGCTCGACCGCCAGGCGTTCCTGGCCGGGAGCGAGCGGCGGGCTCTCAGGCGTTGCGGCGGAGCGTATTGCGCGGCCAAGCTCGGCGAGCTGGACCTCGATCGCGTCGAGGCGCTGGGCGAGCGAGGGGCCGCCGCGGACGCCATCCTCGAGTCGCTGGAGCGTCTCCTCGATCGCCTCGAGGCGCTGCGAGAGCGAGCGCACGCGCCGGGTCAGGCGCTCCACCTGCGCCGCCGAGGGAAGGTTCAGGAAGTCCATCGCCACCTCCTGGGCCTGCGTCGCCTTCCCGCGTGCCTCGAACGCGGCGGTCAGCGCCGAGTTGATCCAGGGGTTCTCAAGCAGATCCTGCGCGAGCTTGCCGAGCGCCTCCTCGCCGCGCGCCGCGACCTTGTCGCGGAGGCTGTCGGCCTGCTCGGATGCGCCGTTTTGGACGGGCGGCTCGCTCACGTGACGAAGCGTACTCCGAGTACCGCGCTCAGTCGGCGGCGAAGCGCGGAGCGCGCTTGGCGATGAAGGCCGCGATCCCTTCGCGGGCGTCGGCGGTCGCAAAGACACGTTCAAAGGCCGCCTTCTCGAGCTCGATGCCGGCCTCGAGGTCGGCGCCTGAGGCGAGGCGCTTGATCTCCTCGACGGCGGCTCGCGGAGCCTGCGCGAAGCGCTCGCCCCAGTTGAGCGCGGTGTCGAGCAGCTCGTGATCGGGCACGACGCGGTTGACGAGGCCGAGCTCCCAGGCCTCGAGCGCATCGATCGGCTCGCCGCTCAGGTTGAGCTCGAGCGCGCGGGCTGAGCCGATCAGGCGGGCGAGCCGCTGCGTGCCGCCGAACCCGGGCACGATGCCGAGCCTGATCTCAGGCTGAGCGAAGCTCGCCGAGCGCGCGGCGAGGCGCATATCGGCCGCCATCGCGATCTCGCAGCCGCCGCCGTAAGCGAGGCCGTTGACGGCCGCGATCGTGACGATGCTCGATCGCCCCATCTCAAGGAGCAGCGCCTGCATTCGCTCGACGAGGCCCGCCCGCTCGTTGGCGTCCATCGTCACGAACGACTTGATGTCAGCGCCCGCGCAGAACAGCTGGCGGTGAGCGGAGGCGATGATCAGGACGCGCGCGCGCTCATGGGCCACCGCCCAGGCTTTCGCCAGCGCCTCGGTCACCTCGATCGTGATCGCGTTGGCGGGCGGGTTGTCGATCCAGGCGATCGCGACGGGACCGCGCAGCTCGAGCTTAACGGGACCCTCGGCGTGCGCGGCGTCGGGGCGCGGGTAGGCGAAGAACCCCTGACCGGCCTCGGCGCCGAGGCGCCCCTGGGCGTTCAGGCGGCGCAGGATCGCGGGCGCGTCGGCGATTTGCGCGAGGAGGTTGCCAAGGCCCGCCTCGTCCGCCCAGGCGAGCGGCGGGCGCAGTCCCGCGGCGGCGGCGGCGAGCTCGATCTCGCGCGCGGAGCAGACGTCCTCCTCGAGGATCAGGCAGGCCTCGCCGAGGACCGCGAGCCCGACGAGCTCGGAGAGGTCGCCGGGCGGGGTTGAGCCTCCCGCTCCCGCCGCCGGCAACTGGAAGCGCTCGCCGTAGGCCTCGGTCAGGACGGCGGCGATCCGCTCGGCCTCTGGCGGAGCGGGCGGAACAGACACAAGCGCCGCGCCCGCGTCGAGCCCGTCGGCCTCGATCGAGCGCCACAGCGCGGCGTGGGCGGCGAGCAGCAGACGGTTGAGGACGCCCGCCGGCGAATCGAGCACGCGCACCGCGCCGAGGCGCGCGGCGGCGGCCAGGGCGAGCGCCACGGCGATCGCCTCCGGGTCGCTGTCGGCGCCCTCGACGATCTCGGCGGTCGCGCCCGACGGGGCGAGTCGGAAGCCGACGACGCGCCCGGGACGCGTCGTCGCCTGCGCGAGCTCGTCGATCGAAACGCTGATCGCTGTGGATGCGAGCACCGCCCCGCCGGGTGTCGCGGCGTCGAGCGCAGCCAGGCCGGCGCGGCAGCGTTCGGGATCCTCGCCGCCAGCCTCGATCGCGATCTGCACGTCGCCGACGCCGTCAAGCGTTTCGTCGGCGCCGATCAGCTCGAGGATTCGCTCGCGCTGCGCCGCCGCGTCCTCCTCGCTGAGGCGGCCGCGCTCGACCAGCGCCGCGAGGCGCCGGGCGGCGAGCTCGCCGGCCTGGTCGCGCCCGGCGGCTGCGCCCTCGCCCGCGAGGACAACCGCCACCCCGCCCGCGGCGAGCGCGTGGGCTATCGCGACACCGGTCTCGGTGGCGCCGGCGACGGCCGCCCTGGATAGAAACATTGCGCAACTCCTCGGGGTCGGGAGTGTCTGAATCTAGCGGCCGGGGTATCTCCGAGCACTCGCAGAGCCGCGGTCTTTCAGGAACGAGGAGGTAGTGCCAATTATGTTGACGTTTCGTCGTCTGTTGTTCGCGTGCGCCCTTGCGACGCCGGCCGCATGCCTGGCGCTTGCAGGGCCCGCGCTGGCGGCCGCCCCGAAGGTGACGACCGGCGCCGCCGGCAGCGTCACCTACCAGTCCGCCACGCTCACCGGAACGGTCAACCCGGGGGGCCGATCGACCGAGGTCTACTTCCAGTACGGCACCACGGCCAAGTACGGCGCGCAGTCAGCGCCGACCGAGCTGCCGGCCGGAGCGACCGCGGTCGCAGTATCGATTCCGATCGCCAGCCTGACCGCCGGGACCGTCTACCACTACCGCCTCGTCGCGACCAACGCGGCAGGGACGGTGCTGGGCGCGGACAGGGCGTTTCGCTCCGCCAAGATCCCGCTTTCGCTGGCGATCACGGCGGCGCCCAATCCCGCTCCGTTCGGCGGGCCCGTGACGATCGAGGGAACCCTGTCGGGAACAGGCAATGCCGGCGCTGCGGTGCAGCTCCAGCAGAGCGCCTATCCCTACACGGAGGGTTGGAGCGACGTCGGGAACCCCGAGCTGACGCTCTCAAACGGGACGTTCCTGTTCAACGAGCTGGGAATCGCGCTCAACACCCAGTATCGGGTCGTGTCGGGGAACGTGGCTTCCGCCAGCGTGGCGGTCGCCGTGTCGCTGGCGGTGACGATGATCGCCCAGCCCCGCGGCACGCGCCACCACCCCACGATCCGCTTCAGCGGAACGATCGCGCCGGCTGAGCCGTCGGCGAGGATCGCCTTCGAGCGCCTGGTTGGAACGCACTGGAAGGTCGTCGGAGGGACGATCGCCAAGGTCGCCGTCAACAACGGCGTCGTCGGCTTCGCCGACACCGTCCGCGTCTATAAGGGTGGGTTCTTCCGGGCGCTCGTGCTGCCCGTGGAGGGCGCGCACGTGTCCGGGTACAGCGACACCCAGATCGTCAAGATCAGGTGAGCTCAGGCGCGGCCCGCCGTCCGGGGGCCACCGCGGGCCGCGCCGCCCGCTCAGGATCGCTCGCGCAGCAGCTCGCGCGCGATCACGATGCGCTGGATCTGGGCGGTGCCCTCGAAGAGCTGCATGATCTTTGCGTCGCGCATCAGCTTCTCGACGGGGTAGTCCTTGATGAAGCCGTAGCCGCCGTAGACCTGCACGGCGTCGGTCGTCGCGCGCATCGCCGCGTCGGCCGCGAAGCGCTTGGCGTGCGAGGACAGAAGCGTGCTGCGGCGGCCCTCATCGACCGCGACCGCCGCCTGCCAGGTCAGCAGCCGCGAGGCCTCGACGTCGCTCGCCATGTCGGCGATCATGAACTGGACGGCCTGGTGCTCGGCGATCGGCACGCCGAACTGGACGCGCTCGCGGGCGTAGGAGACCGCGAACTCGAGCGCCGCGCGGGCGATGCCCGTGGCCATCCCGGCGACCCCCGCGCGTGTGCGGTCGAGCGTCGCCATGGCGATCGCGAAGCCGCCGTTCTCCTCGCCGATCAGGTGGTCGGCCGGGATCTCGATGTCCGGGAAGGTGATCGTCGCGGTGTCCGAGCAGCGCTGCCCCATCTTGTCCTCGTGCCCGTCGACGATCACGCCCGCCTCGCGCGGGACCAGAAAGCAGGAGATTCCGCGGTGGCCGGCATCGGGGTCGGTCTTCGCGAACACGATGTAGAAGCTCGCGTGGCTGCCGTTGGTGATGAAGCACTTCGAGCCGCTGATCAGATACGAGCTGCCGCGCCGCACGGCACGCGTCTTCAGCGACGCGACATCGGATCCGGCGTCGGGCTCGGTCAGCGCGAAGGACGCAAGCAGCGGCTGCTCGATGAGCATCGTCACGTAGCGCCGCTTGAGCTCCTCCGAGCCGGCGAGCAGCAGCGGCGCGAGCGCCAGGTTGTTGCAGCCGATCGAGGCGTTGACGCCGGAGCAGCCCCACGAGAGCTCCTCCTCGAGGATCGCGCCGTCGAGGTAGCCGATGTCAGCGCCTCCGAGCTGCGCCGGCGCGTGGATGTTCATCAATCCGAGCTTCCACGCCGCCGCGACGATCGCGCGCGGAAACTCCGCGTCGCGGTCGAGTTGCCAGGCGTGGGGGCGGATCTCGCGCTGCGCGAAGTCGTGCGCCAGCTCACGCAGCGCGAGCTGCTCGTCGCTCAGCGCGAAGCCGATCATCCTCGCGGGAGCCGCGGCTCAGGCGCCGCTCGAGCCGCCGGTGAAGAGGCTCCCGATGCTGCTGCCGCTTCCGCCGGCGCTCGAGAACAGCGAGGCGAGCGAGCCGAACTTGCTTTCGAGGGCGAAGATCCCGTTGAGGAGGTTCTTGGACGGCTGGACGTTCGCGGGCGCGCTGATCGTCTCGGCCTTGCCGAGATCAGTGAGCGTCGCGTCGAAGCTGAGCGATCCGCCCTTCAGGCCGCCGAATTCGCTGGCGGCGATCGCCGGCACGCTGAAGGCGATCGCGAGGTCGAAGCGGCGCAGGATGTGATCGCTGACGCCCGTGTACATGTCGACCTTGGCGGAGGTGATCGCCGACTCGATCAGCGGCAGCGCCGAGGTGATCGAGCTCGAACCGCTCGAGCCGGTCGCGCCGGCGGCGCCGACGACCTTCTCGACATCGCCGAGGACCTTGGCGATGTCGACCTGCGCGCTCAGATGCTGCGTCTGCACGCCGCCGACCGTCGCGTCACCGACGATCTTGGGGTCGCTCAGCCAGCTGTGCGGGTCGATCCCGAGCGAACCGAACATGCCCGTCGCGCCGGTCGCCGGACCGGCTGCGCCGCTCGATCCGCCGAATATCCCGCCGAGCGCGGAGCCCGACCCCGTCGTCGGCAGGTCGTAGAAGGTCCCGTCGATGCCGACGTAGTCATGCCCGGGGAGCACGTCGATGCCGAGGTGGGCCGTCGAGGAGCCGATCGTGACGGTCGCCGCGAGGTCGGCGGACGTCTTGCCGGCGGTGCGCTCGAAGGGTCCCGAGAGCGCCAACACGATCGGCTTTCCGTTCAGCTGCTTGAGGCCGTTGAGGTCGACGCTCGCCGTCAGCGAGATGTCCCCCGAGTCGATCGCGTCGCTGGCGTCGAAGGTCTTGGACACCAGCGCCGTCGGCGTCAGCTTCGGCGCGGTTGCGGCCGCGTTCTTCTTGGGGCCGCCCCCGCCACAGGCCGCGATGAGAATGCACACCGCCAGCGCGAGGGGAACCACGGCGGTCCGTCGAAGGTTCGGACGTGACGCGCTCATTCCTGAATCGGGAGGCTACCACTACCAGGCTGCGCCGCCTGTGCCTTGCCGCGGGCGCAACGCTCCTGCTGGGCGGCGCCGCGGCCACTGTCGCGCCGGCCCACCTGGCTGCCCGCGCGCAGCCCGGCGCGCTGCCCTTCACACCGCTTGAGCTGGTTCTCGACGGCCGCCGGGCTCGCCCGCTGGGTACGCTCGCCGCGGCCGGCTCCGCGTCGAGCTCGATCACGCTGGGCCAGCCGCGCGCGGGCGCCGCGGCGAAGGCCGAGCTGACCGTCCCGCAGGCGGTGGCGCAGCTCGGTTCGCGCCGCGAGCTGCCCGCCTCGCTCGCCTCCAGCTACCGCTCGACGTGGATCGCCGCGCGCTCCTCCTACAAGCGCCTGCGCGGCACGCGCCGCAGCGAGCTCGGCGCCGTGCTCGACAACCTCTCGGCGATCGCGCGCGCCGGCCTGCTGACGCCCTCGCGCCTGCCCGCGCTGATGCTGACGCTCGACAACAACCGCCGCTGGTGGACGACCGGTCCACTGCTGTCACCCGACCAGCGCGTCGGCTTCCCGGGCAGCGGATTGGTCTGGGAGTACTACCCCGGCCAGGGCATCGAGATCCAGTGGCTCGGCACGTTCGGGGCCGCCAACGGCCTCTACGACCAGCACAACTGGACGGCGGCGACGAACCTCCTCAACCAGGCGATCGCGCTCGCCGTGTTGCGCGGCGGTGGGATCGCGTGGGAGTACGACTTCTCCTTCGACGGCGGCGCGCCGCCGTGGGTCTCGGCGATCACCGAGGGCACGGCCGTACAGGCGCTCGGCACGACCGGCGCGGCGCTCAAGAACTCGACCTTCATCGCCGCCGCGCACCGCGGGCTCGGCATCTTCACGCTCGCCCCGCCGACCGGCGTCCGCTCCGCCACGCCGGCCGGCGCTCGCTACCTGATCTACAGCTTCGCGCCGCACGAGTTCGTGATCAACGCCTTCATCCAGTCGCTCGTCGGGCTGTTCGACCTCGCCGCGAGCACCGGCGACAGTGAGGCCGCGACGCTGTTTCGCGCAGGCAACGCGCAGGCCTTGCTGGACCTGCCGCGCTACAACACCGGCGGCTGGTCACTCTACGACCAGTCCTCGGACTCCTCGCTCTCCTACCACGAGCTGCTGACCGGGTTCCTCTCCGATCTGTGCAAGCGCACGCGCGAGACGACCCCGATCGCCCTCGCGATCATGGGCGTGGCGGCGCCGAGCGGGGCGAGCGGGACGGCCGGCACCAGCGGCTCCACGGGCGCGACCGGCGCGACGGGAACCGCGGGCACCGGCGGCACGCCGTATGGATCGACCGGCGCCACGGGCGCGACCGGGCCGACCGGGCCCGTCATCCCGCCGGGCGCCGACGCGATCTACTGCACGACCGCCGCCGCGTTCACCGCGGACCTCAAGACGCCGCCGGCGCTTCACATCTCGGCGCTCGCACACTCCCATGCCACGCTTCCGGCGCACGTCGTGATGACGATCTCAAAGCCCGCGAGCGTGACCTTCTCGGTCTCCTACGCCGGGCGTGTCGTCTCGCACACGACGCTGTCGCTGGCCGCCGGCCGCCACTCGCTGCTGTGGCGCCCGCCGCACGCAGGCGCGTGGCTGATCACGCTGGCCGCCACCGACCTCGCCGGCAACCAGGCGAGCGCCACCGCGACGGCCACGATCCTCGCGGCGCCACCCCGCCACCATCACAAAAAGAGCAGCTGAGCGGGCGTACAATCGGCCGGTGACCTCCGCGCGAACCTGGATCCTGACCGGCTCGCCCGAGAACTTCGCCGCCACGCGCGAGCACGACTTCACCGTCATCGGGCTCAAGGAGCGCCGCCGCCGCCAGGCGCTTGAGATCGAGTCCGGCGAGCGGATCGTCTTCTACCTGACGAAGGTGATGGCGTTCGCTGCGAGCGCGCTCGTGACCGGCGAACTGTTCGAGGACCGCACGAAGATCTGGCCGGGCAAGCCGGGCAAGGCCGACAGTTACCCGTGGCGCTTTCCGATCGAGCCCGAGTGGGTTCTCGATGAGACGGCCTGGATCCCCGCGGAGACGCTGATCGACGAGCTGGAACACATCCGCAAGTGGCCGCGCGAGCACTGGAAGCTGGCCTTCCAGGGCCAGCTGCGCACCGTCTCAGACGCTGACGCGCAGCTTCTGACCGCGCGCCTTGAGGCGGCCGCCGCGGTGAGCGTGTGAGCACCGCCGCGCCCCGCCAGCGGCCGGCCCGCACGACGCCGGGACCGCTCCTTCGCACCTGGCGCTCCTGGCGGGCGCTCGGCCGCGAGCAGCGCTTGACCGCGTTCGCCGCACTCGCGCTGTGGATCACGATGTTCTTGCCCTGGTACAGCCAGAGCCCGGCCGGTGCGATCCACAAGAACGAGACCGCCGTCAGCTCGACGCTGACGGCATGGAGCGCGTTCTCCTGGGTCGAGGCCGCGGTGCTGCTCGTGTCATTCGCGGTGCTGGCGCTGCTGTTCGCGCGCGGCGAGCGGCGCGGCTTCCATCTGCCCGGCGGCGACGGCTTCGCGGTGAGCGTCGCCGGCGGCCTGGCCACCGTGCTGATCCTCTACCGCATGCTCGACAAGAGCAGCCAGAAGGTCGCCAACGTCGTGATCACGAGCGGCAACGAGTGGGGCATCTTCCTGGCCCTGTTCGCCGCGATCTGGCTGACCTGGACGGGGATCAACATGCGCCGCGCCCACCGCGCCGAACCGGCGCTCGCCGAGGATGCGAGCGGAGGCGCCGCGGGCGAGCGCGAGCGTCCGCTGCGCCGCGTTCCCGCCGCGGCCACCGCGGCCGGCTCGCGCGATCGCCGCCCCCGCGGCGAGGATGAGCCGCGCCTCGAGCATCGCGGCGTGAGGCGCGAGGACGCCGAGCAGCTGTCCTTCGAGCTGCCCGACGACCGCGGCGAGCGCTAGACGACCAGCCTCGCGCGGCGCGAGCCGCAGCGGGGCCCTCCTTATGATTGACCGGCGATGAGCGCGCTTCCCGAATCGGTCGATGCGGTCGCTGGCGGGCTGCTCGGGGCGGGCTACCTGGCCGCGGACTCGACGGCGCTGGTCGCCTACCTCGCGACGCGGCTTGACAAGCCGGTGCTCGTCGAGGGCCCGGCGGGTGTCGGCAAGACCGAGCTTGCCAAGGCCCTCGCCACCTACCTCGGGCGCGACCTCGTGCGCCTTCAGTGCTACGAGGGCCTCGATGAGGCCAAGGCGCTCTATGAGTGGAACTACCGCAAGCAGCTGCTGCGGATCCAGGCCGAGTCAGACGGCGCCGGCTGGTCGGAGGTCCAGGACGACATCTTCGGCGAGGAGTTCCTGCTCGCGCGGCCCTTGCTGGCCGCGATCTCGAGCGCGACGCCGGTCGTGCTCTTGATCGACGAGATCGACAAGACCGACCAGGAATTCGAGGCGATGCTGCTCGAGCTGCTCTCGGACTTCCAGATCACGATCCCCGAGCTCGGCCGTATCGCCGCCTCCTCGCAGCCGATCGTGGTCCTGACCTCGAACAACTCGCGCGAGCTGACCGAGGCGCTCAAGCGGCGCTGCCTGTACCTGTGGCTCGACTATCCGACCGTCGAGCGCGAGCTCGAGATCGTGCGACTGCACGCTCCGGAGCTCGCCGAGACGGTCGCCCGCAAGCTCGTCGAGGTCGTCGCGATGGTCCGCGAGCTGGACCTCAAGAAGCCGCCGTCGATCGCCGAGTCGATCGACTGGGCGCGCGCGCTGCTGCTGCTCGGATCGACCGACATCGACTCGGCGACCTTCATCGACACGATGTCGGTGATCGTCAAGCACCGGACCGATCTCGAGCTGGTCGCCGAGCGCGTCGGCCTCGCGCTCGCGTCGTGAGCATCGACCGCCGGCTGCTCGAGCTCGGCGATGAGCTGCGCGGCGCGGGACTCGCGGTCGGGACCTCCGAGCTGCTCGACTCCTTCGCCGTGCTCGGCGAGGTCGACTGGCGCGAGCGTGACACCTTCCAGCAGGCGCTCGCGGCGACGCTCGCCAAGTCGCCCGAGGACCGCCGCGTCTTCGACGTCATCTTCGAGCGCTTCTTCTTCCGAGCCGCGGAGGCCGCAGCCATCGAAGCCGGGATCGTCGAGGCCGGCGGCGCCGGCGGCGAGGAGGACGGGGCCGCGCCGCAGATCGACCTCGACGAGCTCCGCCGCCAGATCGCCCAGGCGATCGCCGACGGCGACGAGGGACTGCTGCGCGATCTCGCGCGCCTGGCGCTCGCTGCGGTCGGGCGGCCCAACGACGCAAGCGGCGTCGTCGGCGTCGACGTTCAGCGGATCCGGCGACTGCTCGGACTGCGCACCGACCCCCAGCCCGACTATCCGCCCGAGGATCCGCGCCACGACGGCCTGCCCGCCGATGCGCTGCGGCGCTTTGAGGCGATGATCCGCCGCGAGCTCGAGCGCGCGCAGATCGAGCGCACGCAGACGCTGCCGCCGTCGCGCCCGCTCGGCGATCTCGACCGGGCGCTCCCGAGCGGGCCCGCCGCGGATCTGGCCGCCGTGCACAAGGTCGTCGCGCAGCTGCGACGGCGCCTCGCCACACAGGGCGTCGAGCGGCGCGGCGCCAAGCGACACGACCACGTCGACTTTCGCCGCACGATGCGCGCCTCGCTTCAGACCGGCGGCGTGCCGGTCGTCGTCAAGTACCGCCCGCGGCGGCCGCGGCGGCCCGAGATCTACGTCCTCTGCGACGTCTCGACGAGCGTCACTTCGGCGTCGGTCTTCTTCCTCTCGGTGCTGCACGCCCTCCATGACGCCTTCCGGCGGATGCGCTCGTTCGTGTTCATCGAGCGGATCTCCGAGGTCACCGAGGTCTTCGAGCGCCAGCGCAGCTTCAAGGCCGTCAGCGAGGCGATCGCCGCCGACGCCGGCGTCGCCGACGTGTCGGGCTACACCGACTACGGTCGCGTGTGGGCCGAGTTCCGCGATCTCGTCGAGGACAACCTGCACCCGCGCGCGACGGTGATCGTGCTCGGCGACGCGCGCACCAACGGGCGCGACCCGCGGGCGGACATCTTTGCGACCGTCGCCGCCAAGGCCGGGCGGACGTTCTGGCTGAACCCCGAGCCGCGTCTGTACTGGAACTACGGGGATTCGGTGATCGACGCCTACACGCCGTACTGCCGCGCGTTTGAGTGCTGGACGACGCACCAGCTCGAGGACTTCGTCAAGGCGCTGACCGCGCCGGCCCACCGCTGAGGGCCGCGTCGGCCGCGCGCCGCCGAAACGTCTACGATCCGCCTCCTCCGATGTCGACGCGCCCGGAGCCACGCAGGCGCGGCGCGATTTCAGCCGCCTGCCTGATCGCCGCAGTTCTGTGTGCCGGCTGCGGCTCCTACCACGCGCGGACCGCGCTCGGCCCCGCGCGCTCAGTCACGGTCGCCGTCGGCTCCGCCGCGAGCGCCCCATATGCGCCGCTCTACGCGGCGCAGGCAAATGGCGATTTCACGCGCGGCGCGCTGCGCGTCAGGATCGAGCAGCCGAGCGGCGCCAACCCGCTGGCCGCGCTCCTGTCGGGCACTGCGACGCTCGCGGTCGTCTCCGAGCCGGCGCTGCTACAGGCGCGCGACGGTGGCGCGAAGCTCGTCGCGATCGGGGCGCTCGTCGGCCAGCCGCTCGACGGGATCGTCACGCTCACCGCCACCGCCCACCAGGCGAGCGCGACGAGCAGCCTCAGCGGGCGAACGGTTGCGGTCGGCTCGGGAGCGCTCGGCAAGGCGGAGCTCACGACCGCGCTCGCGACGATGCACGTCGCCGCATCGAAGGTCCACACGGTGGCGCTGCACGGCTCGGCGGCGGCCTTCCTCTCCTCGCGCCGCAGCACCGCGACGATCGGCTTCTCCTGGCCGATCATCGCCGCGACGCTCGCCAGGTCGGGACACAGCGCGAGCGTGGTCGCGGTCGAGAAGGCGGGGGTCCCCACCTACAGCCAGCTCGTCGTCGTCGCGCGGGTCTCCGAGGCCCACGTCGACGGCCGGCTGCTGCGCGCTTTCCTGCAGTCGCTGACGCGCGGCGAGCGCGCCGTCGCGGCGAACCCCGCCGGCGCGGCGGCGACGCTCGCGAAGGCCAACCCCGCGATCGGCGCCGGGATCGAGCGAGCCGCGCTGACGCGCATGCTGCCGTCGATCGCGCCGCCCAGAGCCTCCCAGCCCTACGGCTTCCAGAACGCCTACGCCTGGCAGGCGTTCGGCGACTGGATGCACTCCCACGGGCTGCTTCGCCAGAGCGCCGACACGGGCCTCGCGATCACCGACGAATTCCTGCCGGGACAGGGAGAGCAGATCCAGACAGGCGCATAGCGTAGGCGGCGGCGAGGCCGCCCCACGGCGCGTAGGGCGCGAACGTCTCGAGCACCTCGCTCTCCGGCGCGCGCGCGAGCGGGCCCCCGCTGCGCAGGCGCCCGACGAGCTTTCGAAGCGCCAGATCGCCGGCCGGCACCGCGTCGAGGCGGCCCTGGCCGTGGAGGGCCAGCGAGGCGATCGTCCAGGACCCGATCCCCGGGATCGCGCGCAGCCGCCGCCAGGCGCTCTCGTGGTCGCCGCCGTGCAGGTCGATGCGGCCGCGGTCGACCTCGACCGCCGCGCGGCGCAGCGCGATCGCCCGCCCGGCCGCCAGGTCATAGGACTCAAGCAGCGCCGGCGCGGCCCCGGCGAGCGCCGCGGCGCTCGGCGCGTCGCGCAGCGACGCGCCCTCGCCCCAGCCGCCGGCCAGCGCGCGCCCGAAGCGGCGCACGATCCGCCGCTCGATCGCGGCCGCGCGCGTGTACTCGATCAGCTGCTCGCAGATCGCCCACGCGAGCGCCTCGAAGGGCTCGGGGCGGCGCGCCGGCCGAAGCCACGGGAGCATCCGCACGGCGCGCCCGATCAGAGGGTCATCGCGAAAGCGGGCGTGAAACGGCGCGAGGTCGTCATCGACGCCGAGCGCGAAGCGCATCCGCTCGAGCGCCGCGCGGCAGGCCTGCTTCGATCGCCCGCGCGCGCCGAGGATCAGCGCGCACGGGCCACGCTGGGCGCCGCGCACCACAACCGGCTCCTCATCGAAGTGCATGAGGCGCTCGATGACGCCGCCGGGACGCGCCCGGAGCACTCCGTCGGCGCCGCCGCGCGGCAGCCGAAGCGGCCAGCGCGCCTCGAGCTCGACCCGCATCTCGACGCACAGCTCGCCACTCACGGCGGCGGATTGAAGCGCGCGGCGCGGACGGCGCGCACGCGTGGGTGCAGCCGCGAGCGCTGCCACCGTTAGTGGCGGCGGGCGACGGCGCGCACGTCGACGATGTAGCGGCGCGAGGAGACGACCTCATAGGTCGAGTCGCCGCGCAGCGCCCGTCCGGCCTCGACGCTGCGCACCGCGCGGCGCGCCTGCGCGCGCGAGAGACCGCGGCCGAGCACCGCCGCCGTCGCCGCCCCGGCGACGAAGCCCGTCGCTGCCGCGGCCGCGACGGTCACAAGCGCCGGCGGCCCCTCACGGGGCTCGATCGTGCGCACGCCGGCGAGGACGACGACGCCCTCGACGACCTCGTGCTCCTCGAACCCATCAAGCTCCGGCTCTGCGCCCGGCTGCTCCTCGGGCCGCAGCCCCTCGTCCTCACCCATCTGCTGAGTCTGGCAGATCATGCAAGCACCAGGCGGATCAGGCGAGCGCCGGGCAGGTCAGGCGAACACGCGCTCATAGACGCGGAAGCGGCGCACGATCTCGCCCCCCATCGCCTCCATCGCGCGGTTCATCGCGCGGTTGGTCTCGAGCACCCAGCCCATCTCGCCGCCCTTCTGGGGCGTGCGCTCGGCCGCCTCGTAGTGCATCTGGTAGAAGCGCGCGGCGACGCCGGTGTGCTGGTAGGCGGGCTTCACGCCGAGCGCGAAGACGCGCACGGCGTCGATCTTGCGCCGCCAGTAGAGCGCCTTCAGCCAGCCGAGCGGCAGCAGGTGACCGTCGAGGTGCGCGAGGACCTGGTTGTAGTCGGGCAGCGTCAGGGCCGCACCGACGACCTCGCCGGTATCGGTTCGCTCGGCGATGAAGGCCCAGTTCTCATCAAGCACCGGCCGCAGATCGCGCGCGTAGTGGCGGACCTCCTTCTCGGTCAGCGGCACGGCCGCCCAGTTGCGCTCCCAGGCGGCGTTGTAGACCTCGAGGAAGCGCGTGACCTCGTTGTCGAGGTCACGCTTGCGCATCGGCCGGCAGACGATCCCGGCGTCTGACTCAACGCGCGCGGCGCGCCGCCAGATCGCCTCGCGCACCTTGCCGCGGCCGCTGATGTGAAGGCTCCACATCAAAAGGTCCATGACCTTCTCCAGGCCGTCTGACTCGAGCAGAGCCTGGTAGTAGGGGTGGTGCCAGGTCGAGAGGATGATCGGCGGGCGCTCGTGGCCTTCGACGAGCAGCCCGCACTCGTCGTTGGTCGTGAAGTCCATCGGCCCGACCATCCGGTCGCGGCCGCGCTCACGCAGCCAGGCCTCCGCGGCTGCCAGCAGCGCGTGCGCGGTCTCCGCGGAGTCCTCGCTCTCGAAGAAGCCGAACAGGCCCCAGGCGTTGTCCTGGAACTCGTTGAAGCGGTGATCGATGTGGGCGGTGATGCGCCCCACCGCCTCGCCTTCGCGCCAGGCCAGGAAGAACTCGGCCTCGGCGTGCTCGAACCACGGATTGCGGCGGCGGTCGAGGCGGCGGCGGACGTCCATCTCGAGCGGCGCGATCCAGCGCGGCTCGTTACGATAGAGCCGCGCCGGCAGCCGTATGAACCGCCTCATGTCGCTCCTCGATGCGACCGGACGGATCTCCAGGCCCACGTTTCGAGCATATATGCCCCCCCCCACGGACGTGTCCGCCGCAGCACACGACGTTTTCGCCAAGATCCGCGACCACGAACGCGTCGCGCTGATGCGCGCCGCGCGCGAGTCGGGGCTGCTGCCCTACTTCCGCGAGGTCGAGTCGCCGGCGATGCCGGTCGTGCAGATGGAGGGCCGCGCGCGGATCATGCTCGGCTCCAACAACTACCTCGGGCTGACCGCCGACGAGCGCGTCATCCAGGGCGCCCGCGACGCTCTTGAGCGCTACGGGACCGGCCTGACCGGCTCGCGCCTGCTCAACGGCACGACGTCGCTGCACGTCGAGCTCGAGAGCGAGCTCGCCGACTTCATGGGCACCGACGACGCGATCGTCTTCTCGACCGGCCACCAGGCCAACGTCGGGACGCTCGGCACGCTGCTCGGCCCCTCCGACACGGTCGTCGTCGACTCCGGCGACCACGCCTCGCTGCTCGACGGCGCGCTGATGTCGCGCGCCAAGCTGCGCGCCTTCCGCCACAACAACCTGAAGCGGCTGGAACAGACGCTCGAGAAGGCCGTCGCCGACGGCGGCGGGATCCTCGTCGTCGTCGACGGCGTTTTCTCGATGGAGGGCGACATCGCGCCGCTGCGCGAGATCACGGCGCTGTGCAAGCGCTTCGGCGCGCGCCTGATGGTCGATGAGGCGCACGCCGTCGGCGTGCTCGGCGCGCGCGGCGCCGGGACCGCCGAGCTGCTCGGCGTCGAGGGCGACGTCGACCTGCGGATGGGCACGTTCTCCAAGTCGCTCGCCTCCTGCGGCGGCTTCATCGCCGGCGACGCCGACGTCATCGAGTTCCTGAAGGTGCAGAGCCGCGCCTTCCTGTTCACCGCCTCAGGCGTACCCGCGGCCGTCGGCGCGGCGCTCGCGGCGCTGCGCGTGATCCGCAGCGCCGAGGGGCGCGAGCTGCTCGCGAAGGTGCTCGAGAACGCGCGCCATCTCAACCGCGGCCTGCACGACCTCGGCTTCGACGTCGTGGAGCCCTCGCCGGTGACCGGCGCGGCCGGCGGCGTGGAGTCGATCATCACGCCGATCGTCCCGGTCCGGGTCGGTGAGGACTGGAACGCCGGCCTCCTGTGGCGGGCGCTGTGGGACGCGGGCGTCTTCACGAACGTCGCCGTCCATCCCGCCGTCCCGCCGGGCGGCGCGCTGCTTCGCACGAGCGTCATGGCGACGCACACCCCGGAAGTGATCGATGAGGCGCTCGAGGCATTCGCGCGCGTCAAGCGCGACTTCGAGGCCGAGCACGGGCCGCTGCCGGGGCCGGCGAGCTAGCGGCCCGCCGATTGTGCATCGGTGCACAAGAGCGCCAGAGCACAAAAACCTCGCTCAGAGCAAACGTCTCCACCGATGATCCGTTGACCTGACGGCGGGCGCTCGCGTACGGTCCAGCAGCGCTCAGCGTGGAGGTGTGGGGGCTGTTCTTGAGAGGGTTCCCGTCGCTCCCGGAGACGACATGACGGCAAGGTCAGCCGCGCGTCGTCACACGGGGTCGTGCGTCCATCCGTGCGCGTACAACGTAAACCGCAACTTTTTCGCGCTCGCTGGGCGAGCGCTTGGGGAGTCAGATGAATGCGACAGTGATCGCCCGCGGGCCGCAGCACATGCGCGCCCTTGCCCGTGCCAACGAGGTACGCCTCGCGCGCGCCGAACTCAAGCGCCGCGTGATGGAGGGCGAGACGACTGCCGCGGCTGTGATTCTCGATTCGCCCTGGGAAGTCGAGAACATGGCCGTCGCCGAGCTCCTGATGAGCCAGCACCGCTGGGGCCACACGCGCGCCCGCCGCTTCCTCTCGACGATCCCGATCTCGGAGACCAAGACGATCGGCTCGATGACCGATCGCCAGCGCCACGCGCTGGCCGACCTGCTCGCCGCGCAGTCTCCGCACAGCGTCGGCGCGGCGGCCGACGAGCTGCTCGTCTGAGCAACCGCCGCCGCAGAGCGCCGCGCCCGCCGGCCGCGCCGGCGGGCGCGAGGCTCCCGCAGGGCGAACTGCTCGGAGCTGCGTTTGTCCACGCGGACAAGCCCCGAAAAGCGCGCAGGTTCTAAGGTTTTGCCGGCTCGCAACCGGTCGCGCGCGCGAGGAAGCGGACTCGCGCCCGGCCCCTAGACATTCAGGAGGACCCTGAACATGCCCCGCACCCGCATCCACAACGTCTCCGCCGCCCAGTGGAGCGCCAACGGCGAGGCGCTGGGCGCCCGGGACCTCACGCAGCTCGCGAACCAGAGCTTCGGCGCTAACGTCTTCAGCATCTCTGAGCAGCGCAAGCGGCTCCCCAAGCACGTGTACTCGCAGCTGCGCGCGACGATCGCCCAGGGCGCCGAGCTCGACACCTCGCTCGCGGACTCCGTCGCGCAGGCGATGAAGGAGTGGGCGCTCGAGAACGGCGCGACCCACTACACGCACTGGTTCCAGCCGCTGACCGGCGCGACGGCCGAGAAGCACGACTCATTCTGGAGCCCCGCCGGCGACGGCTCGGCGATCGCCGACTTCTCCGGCAAGGAGCTGATCCAGGGCGAGCCGGACGCCTCGAGCTTCCCGACCGGCGGGATCCGCGCGACCTTCGAGGCGCGCGGCTACACGGCCTGGGACCCGACGAGCCCGGCGTTCCTGCTCGAGAACCCAAACGGCGCGCTGCTCTGCATCCCGACCGCGTTCGCGTCGTGGACCGGCGAGGCGCTCGACCACAAGATCCCGCTGCTTCGCTCGATGGACGCCCTCTCGACGGCGGCGATCCGGGCGCTGCGCCTGCTCGGCGATGAGCAGTCCGGGCGGGTCTTCACGACCGTCGGTCCCGAGCAGGAGTACTTCCTGATCGATGAGCAGTACTACTTCGAGCGCCCCGACCTTTTGACGACGGGCCGCACGCTGTTCGGCGCCAAGCCGCCGAAGGGCCACGAGCTGGACGACCACTACTTCGGCTCGATCCCGGAGCGCATCCTGGCCTACATGCTCGAAGCCGAGACCGAGCTCGGCAAGCTCGGCGTCCCGGTCAAGACGCGCCACAACGAGGTCGCGCCGAACCAGTATGAGATCGCCCCCATCTTCGAGGGCACCAACGTCGGCTGCGACCACCAGATGCTGACGATGCAGGTGCTCCAGAACACGGCGCGCCGCTACGGCCTCGTCTGCCTGCTGCACGAAAAGCCGTTTGCCGGCGTCAACGGCTCGGGCAAGCACAACAACTGGTCGATGGGCACAGACACCGGCCACAACCTGCTCGAGCCGGGCGACACGCCGCACGAGAACCTCAAGTTCCTGCTCTTCGCGGCGGCCGTGATCCAGGCCGTCGACACCCACCAGCAGCTGCTGCGCGCGTCGATCGCCGGCCCCGGCCAGGACCACCGCCTCGGCGCCAACGAGGCGCCGCCGGCGATCATCTCGATCTTCCTCGGCTCAGAGCTCGAGGAGGTCTTCTCGGCGATCGCCGAGGGCAAGGCGGGGGTCTCGAAGGCCGGCACGTTCCTCGGTCTCGGCACGCCCGTGCTGCCGCCCCTGCCGCTGCACTCCGGCGATCGCAACCGCACGAGCCCGTTCGCCTTCACCGGCAACAAGTTCGAGTTCCGCGCACTCGGCTCGAGCATGTCGCCGTCGTTCCCCAACACCGTCCTGAACACGATCGTCGCCGAGGCCGTCGACTCGCTCGCCGAAAAGCTCGAGGCGGCCCTGAAGGGCGGCGCGACGGTCGAGAAGGCGATCCTCAAGATCGTCGCCGACTCCTACAAGACCCACCGCCGAATCGTCTTCAACGGCGACAACTACTCCGACGCCTGGCACGAGGAGGCGCAGCGGCGCGGCCTCGCAAACCTGCGCTCGACGCCGGACGCGCTGCCGTGGCTCGTCGAGAAGGAGACAGTCGGCCTCTTCAAGCGCTTCAAGGTGCTCTCCAAGCGCGAGCTCGAGGCGCGCTACGAGGTCTTCACCGAGCAGTACTCGACGAAGCTGAACATCGAGGCCGAGACGGCCGCCTCGATCGCGCGCACGCTGCTGCTGCCGGCCGCGGTACGACACCTCGCGGACCTGCGCGCCGCCGACGTCGCCTCGCTCGTGGCCGAGAGCGAGGAGCTCGTCACGAAGTTCGTCGAAACGATCATGGCGCTCGAGAAGGTCAACGCCCCGCACCCCGACGTCGACGGCCTGCGCCACGCGCTCTACATGCGCGACGAGGTGGTGCCGGCGATGGACGGCGTGCGCCAGATCGCCGACCGTCTCGAGCGGATCGTCGCCGACGACCTCTGGCCGCTGCCGAAGTACTCGGAGATGCTCTTCATCAAGTAGGGGGTTCGGCCGGGTGCACCTGTGCCCCAAAGGGGTATGCACCCGGTCGGGACGGCGCATGCGCCGTCCCGACCGGCCCACAGGCCTCGCCTGGCGTTAAGTGCACCGGCGCCTCAGGGGGTTCGAGGCGCCGGCGGAACTGCTTGGGAGGAGGTGCGGTGCGAACCGTTCGTCGCCTCAAGCAGTTTGCCCGAGGCGTTCCGGATTTGTTGAAGAGTTAGCGAAGCCCGGCGGCGAGCAGCTCGAGCTTGCGCGCGCGCGGCAGGCGCTTGATCCGCGCCTCCAGCCGGCGGGCCTCCGTGGCGCTCGACGCGGGCAGCTTCGCGACCAGCTCGACCGGCAGGCGCGAGCGGGTGTAGCGGCTCCCGCGGCCGGCGCTGTGGCTCTTCAGGCGGCGCTCTACGTCGACCGTCCAGCCGGTGTAGAGCGAGCCGTCGGCGCAGCGCAGGATGTAGACGAAAGCCACTAGTGGCTTTCGACGACGCTTCCCGCGCCGCGCGACTCGCCGACCTTCAGCGTGACCGGCGCGGCGTGCATCGCACGCAGCTTGACGTCGCGCCAGGAGAGGCCTTCGCGCAGCAGCGCCGGGATCCCCATCGCCACGGCCGTCGTCACCTCGACGGCCTGCAGCACGATCCCGTAGGCGATCGCGTCGGCGACCGAGATGTGGAAGGCGCCGTGGAGGACCGCGACGCAGGCGGCCTGGAAGACGCCGATGTTCGACGGCGCGGCCGGCAGGACGGCCGTCACGTTGACCGCGAACAGGACGCCCGCGGCGGCGGCGAAGCCGGCGCGGCCATCGAGGCCGAGCGCCATCAGCAGGACGTAGCAGGAGGCGCACTGGAGCGCCCACGCGCCGAGCTGGAAGCCGACGGCGACGGCCGCAAGGCGCGGCTCGCGGAAGACCCGCAGGCCGGCGCGCAGGCGCAGCAGCGTCGCCGAGATGCGCGTGCGCAGCGCCTCGATGCGCGCCGAGCGCGACTGGCCGCCGCGGCGGCTCAGGACCAGCGGCGCGGCGAGGACGAGCAGCGCGAGCGCCGCCGGGCCGAGCGCGACGGCGATCAGCGCCGAGTGGTTGCCGTTGAGGATGTTCACGCTCGAGAACATGACGGCGCCGAGGATCACCAGCGCGAGCAGGTTCAGAAGCGTCTGGGAGATGATCGTGCCGAGCACGATCGGGAAGGTCTCGAGTGGGCGTCCGAGCCGCCGCGCGACGACCAGCGAGCGTGACGGCTCCCCGAGGCGCGCGGGCAGGGTCGCGCTCATCAGCACGCCGATGAAGGTGCCGTGCATCGCGTCGCGGCGGCGAACGCGCCGGCCGGGCAGCGCCGCGCGCAGGATCGCGTGCCAGGCGACGCCGCGCGAGGCCATCGCGGCGCACATCAGCGCCAGGCCGAAGACGACCCACGACGGCTGCGAGGTCACTAGCGCGCTCGCGATCCGGCCCGGGCCGATCTTCTCGATCGCGAGCACCGAGGCTGCCACGGCGGTGCCGGCAGCGAGGACGATCGCGCCGCGGCGGACCGTCGCAAGCGTCCGCTCGCGGCTCGTGCGCGCGTCGGCCTCGAGGCTCTTCAGGCGCGTCTGGCGCGGCCGGCGGCGATCGTCGAGATCGGCGCTGCGCGATCCGACGCGGAGCGCCGCGCGGTCACGCGCGCTGAGCGGCTTGGGCGCGGCGATCGCGTCGCCGTAGGCGCCGAGCACCTCGCCGGCGACGAGCGGCCAGGCGTAGCGGCGCGCGTGGGCGGCGGCGGCGGCCGACATCGCCTGGCGGCGGCGGACGTCGCCGGCGAGCTCGTGCAGCTGCTGGGCGAGCGCCTGGGCGTCGCCGCGCGGGAAGAGCACACCGTCGATGCCGTCACTGACGACGTCCGAGTAGCCGGCGATGTCCGAGGCGACGACCGGGGTGCCGACGGCGAAGGCCTCTGTCAGCACCATCCCGAAGCTCTCGCCGCCGAGCGACGGCGCGACGAGCAGGTCGGCGCAGGCCAGCAGCTCCATCTTCTCGGCGTCGGACACCTTGCCGTGGGCGGTCACTCCGGCCTGGTCGAGCAGCATCACCTCGAGCTGCGAGGCCTCGACGCCGATCACGTCGAGGGTCACCGGGACGTGGCCGCGCAGCGCCTCGAACGCGCGCAGCGCGAGCGGCAGCCCCTTGCGCTCGACGGCGGCGCCGACGAAGACGAGCCGCAGCGGCCGCTCGGGCGTCGGTGCCGCCGCGGCGCGCAGCTTGCGCTCGCCGATCGCGACGCCGTTGGGGATCACGCGGTAGCTGCCGCCGAAGAAGCGCTCCCCGGTCCAGGCGGCGGCGCGCGAGACGGCGATGCGCACGTGGAGGTGGTTGAAGCGCCGCGCGGCGCCGGCGACGTTGCCGAGGTTGTTGGTGAGGCGATTGGTCGAGTAGGTGTGGAAGGTGCCGACGAGCGGGAGGCCGCGCACGCCGACGGCGTCCCAGCTGACGACCGGAACGATCGGCTCATGGATGTGCACGACGTCGTAGTCGCCGTCGCGCAGCTCACGGCGCAGCTTGACGACGGCCGACGGGCTGAGCGTGACGTTGGAGATCGCGCCGTTGGCCGGCAGCCCGGCTGTGCGCCCGAGCGCGACGACGTTGGCGGCGGGCTCGCGGCGCTGTGGGCGGTGGCCGCGATGCAGCCGCGCGCTCAGCGCGTCGTCGGGATCGAACGGCGTCAGGATGCGCGGCTCGTGGCCGAGCAGTTCGAATTCGTTCGCCAGCGCCTCGATGTGGCGCGTGACGCCCCCCGGATATGTCCACGAGTACGGCGAGACGAGCGCGATCCGCACGACGGCATCCTAGCGCCAGGGTCCCTCCGTATACTCGCGGCGCGTGAGCGAGAGCGGTGGCGACGCGCGGATTCGGGTTGCGATCATCGGGTCGGGGCCGGCCGGGAGCTATGCGGCGGGGCACCTGCTGCGCCACAGCGAGCCCGAGTTGCACGTCGACCTCTACGAGCGGCTGCCGACGCCGTGGGGGCTGGTGCGCGCGGGCGTGGCGCCCGACCATCCGAAGATCAAGTCGGTCACCAACCTCTACGAGCGCACCGCCGAGCACCCGCGCTTCCGGCTCTTCGCGAACGTCGAGTTCGGGCGCGACGTCACCCTCGCCGAACTGCAGGAGCGCTACCACGCGATCGTCTACGCCGTCGGCACGCCGACCGATCGCGCGATGGGGATCCCCGGCGAGGACCTGGCGGGGAGCTACTCGGCGACCGACTTCGTCGGCTGGTACAACGGCCACCCCGACTTCTGCGATCTGTCCTTCGACCTCAGCGGCGAGCGGGTCATCGTCGTCGGCGCCGGCAACGTCGCCCTCGACGTCGCGCGGATGCTCGTGCTGACCCGCGATGAGCTGGCCGTGACCGACGTCGCCGACCACGCCCTCGATGTGCTCGCCTCAAGCGGCGTGCGCGAGGTCGTCGTGGTCGCGCGGCGCGGGCCGGTCCAGGCGGCCTTCACCAACCCCGAGCTGCGCGAGCTCGGCGAGCTGGTCGACGCGGACGTGATCGTCGATCCGGCCGAGATGGGCGCCGGGGCGGCGCTCGAGGATCCCGACGCCGAGCCGACCGCGCGGCGCAATGTCGAGATCATGCGCGATTACTCGACGCGCGAGCCAGCGGGCCGGCGTAAGCGGGTCGAGCTGCGCTTCCTGCTCTCGCCGCTCGAGCTGCGCGGCGAGGGCCGCGTGCAGTCGGTCGTGCTGGCGCGAAACGCCCTCGAGGCCGGCGCCGACGGCGCGCTTCGGGCGCGCGCGACCGACGAGCGCGTCGAGCTCGAAGCGGGCGCGGTGTTTCGCGCGATCGGCTATCGCGGGACGCCGCTGACCGACGTCCCCTTCGACTCCGATCGCGGCCTGATCGCGAACGTCGGCGGGCGCGTTCGGCGCGGCGAATACGTGGTCGGCTGGGCCAAGCGCGGGCCGAGCGGCGTAATCGGGACGAACAAGAAGGACGCCAACGACACCGTCGACGCGCTGCTCGAGGACCTCGCGGCGGGCGGCCTGCTCGACCCCGCCCCGATCACCGACGAGGCGCTCGAGGACTGGGTTCGCGAGCGCCAGCCGGATCTCGTCGACTACCGCCGCTGGGCCGCCATCGACCGCCACGAGCGCGGCCGCGGCGAGCCCCACGGGCGCCCGCGGATCAAGGTCGCGCGCCTCGAGGAACTGCTCGGGATCAGGCACGGCGATGGCTGAAGATCCCGCGATCGCCCACCTGCGCGGCGCCGACCCGGCGCTGGCCAGGCTGATCGACGCCCTCGCCGACGTGCCGGTGCCCCAGCGCCCCGACCGGCCGAAGCCCGGCGAGCACTACGCCGCGCTCGTTCGCACGATCGTCGGCCAGCAGCTCTCGACGAAGGCCGCGCGCGCGATCTGGAACCGCCTGCTCGAGCACTTCGGCGGGCGCGCGCCGACGCCCGAGCAGGTCCTTGCCGCGGACCCGGAGGAGCTGCGCGCGGCGGGCGGGCTGTCGCGCTCGAAGACGACCTACCTGCGCTCGCTCGCCGAGCACGTCATCGAGGGATCGCTCGAGCTCGGCCGCCTCGAGGAGCTCGACGACGATGCCGTGATCGCCGAGCTCGTCGCCGTCAAGGGGATCGGCGAATGGAGCGCGCACATGTTCCTGATGTTCCAGCTCGGCCGCCCCGACGTGATCGCGCCGGGGGATCTCGGGATCCGGCGCGGGATCCAGATCACCTACGGGCTCGAGGAGATGCCGACGCCCGCTGAGGTCGTCGAGCGCGCCGAGGCGTGGCGGCCGTATCGGACGGCGGCCTGCCTTCTGCTGTGGCGCTCGCTCGACGCGGTGCCCGCCGACTGATCCGCGGGAGCGGGGGCGCGCCGTGCTGAGGGCGTGCTCGGGTCGAGCGCGCCGCCGCGTCGGGCCGGTGGTGGCGGTCCGGCTAGACCGGCGAGCAGGAGTCCTGGCCGGCGACCCGGAAGGAGCTGCCGCAGCCGCAGGCCGCGACGACGTTCGGGTTCTCGACCTTGAAGCCCGCGCCGGTGAGCGCGTCGATGTAGTCGATCTGGGAGCCGTCGACGTACTCGAGCGCGGCCGGATCGACCAGCAGCTTCATCCCGTGGCTCTCGAAGACCTTGTCCTCGTCACGCTGCTCGTCGAAGGCCAGCATGTACTGGAAGCCGGAGCAACCGCCGCCGCGAACACCGACGCGCAGTCCCGCGACCGCGACGTCCGCACCCTGTGAACTCAGGTATTCGAGCGCCTTCTCGGCGCCCTTGTCGGTCAGAGTCACCATTGCTTCCAAAAGTATAGCGCCCTCCCGACGTGCTTTAGACTTGTCTGTCGATGCCCGACGCAGCCAGTATCAAGGCCCGAATCGAGGCCGCCATACCCGGCTCGAGCGCCGACGTCGAGGACTGGACCGGCGGCGGGGACCACTTCCAGGCGACCGTCATCGCCGAGGCCTTCGCGGGGTTGACCCGCATCCAGCAGCACCGCATGGTCTACGAGATCTTCGGCGAGGAGATCGGGGGCCCGATCCATGCCCTTTCACTGAAGACACAGCCAGCGAGGAGCTCATGAGCGATCAGAACGACAACCCGATCCGCCAGGCGATCGCCGAAGCGATCTCCGAGAACGAAGTCATCCTCTTCATGAAGGGGTCGCCGGAGGCGCCGATGTGCGGCTTCTCGGCCCGCACCGTGGCCGCGCTGCAGGCGCTCGACACGCGCTTCGCGGCGGTCGACATCCTGCCTGACCCGCGCATCCGGGCGGAGCTCAGCGCGCTCTCGCAGTGGCCAACGATCCCGCAGCTGTTCGTGCGCGGCGAGCTGGTCGGCGGCTGCGACATCGTCACCGAGATGTTCGAGTCCGGCGAGCTCGCCGGACTGCTCGGCGCCGATGATCAGGCCGCCGTCGCCGAGCCGGCGGTCGCCGATGGCTCGGTGCTGCAGATCGAGAACCGCTTGTCCTAGTCGCGCGGCCGCGCGGCGCCCCCGCCGTGCGGCCCACCCACAGGTAGTGTCCGCCTGCGATGCGCCCGGTCGCGATCGTCACCGACTCGACGCACTACACGACGCGCGAGCTGATCGAGGCCGCCGGCGTGCACGAGGTCTCGCTGTACGTGCGCGACGGCGACGAGGTGCGCCGCGAGACCGAGATCTCCGACTACGACGGCTTCTACGCGCGCCTGCGTAGCGCCGCCGAGCTTCCGAGCACCTCGCAGCCCTCGATCGGCGACTTCGTCGCGGCCTACGAGCCGCTGCTCGACGCCGGCTGCGACATCGTCTCGATCCACCTCGCCGGCGGGATCTCGGGCACGGTCGGCGCCGCCGCCCAGGCCGCGGCGCTGCTCGGCGAGCGCCGCGATGACGCGGCGCGGATCGAGGTGATTGACGCCGAGACGGCGTGCGGCGGGCTCGGCTGCGTCGTCCTCGCGGCGGCCGCCGTCGCCCGCGGCGGTGGCGGTGTCGAGGACGTCGTCGCGCGCGTTCGCGAGGCGCGCGCGACGCTCGCGATCTGGTTCTGCATCGACACCCTCGAGTACCTGCAGCGCGGCGGGCGCATCGGCCGCGCGCAGGCCTGGCTCGGCGGCGCGCTGAAGATCAAGCCGATCCTGTCGCTCGAAGCCGAGATCACGCCAGTCGAGCGTGTCCGCACCTCGGGCCGCGCCTTCGAGCGGATGCTCGACTACATGCGCATGCGCCGCGACGACGGCGCCGACGGCTGGGTCGTGCAGCACATCCAGTCGCCCGAGCGTGCCGCGGCGCTCGTCGCGAAGGGGCGCGAGCTGTTCGGCTGTGAGCCGGCCTGGGTCTCAGAGGTCGGCCCGGTGATCGGCACCTACACCGGGCCGGGGTTGATCGGCGTCGGCGGCATCCCGGCGCGCCTGTTCGCCTGACACCGACGGAGGGGTCCCTCCCAGGCGCGTCGAAAACCGGACCGAGTCTGCCCATTCGCGCGAGCCGGGAGCCGATGTCCAGAGCAGTTCACCCTCACCTCGACCGTGGCGGTCGAACACGGTTGATCGGCGCGGCCCTCGCGGCGTGCGCCGTGGCGGTCGCCTCCGGCTGGCTTGCCGCTCCGGCCGCGGCGGCGCCGCGCGGTGCAGCGTGGTTTGCGGCACCGCTTGGCGATCCGGTGAGGATCCAGCCCGACTCGACAGGACCCGTCGACCCCGCTCCGGGCACCGCGCCGTGGTCGGTGCTCATCAACGTGAACACCAACACGAGCCTCGACACCTGCAGCGGTTCGATCATCAGCACGACCGAGGTGATCACCGCCGCGCATTGCGCTGTCGATGAGACCTCCGGCGCGCAGTTCCCGACCGGCGACTACGTGATCACGGCGGGCACCGCCACCACGCTGGGAATCCCGCCGTCGAGCGAGGAGCAGCGCGGCGTGTCCGCGATCAGCGTCTTCCCCGGCTACGTCAACGGCGATCACGGCGACGACGTCGCGCTGCTGACGCTGAACGCACCGCTGACTATGACGGCCGACGTCGCGTCGATCGCGGTCCTCGGCCAGGGCGCCGAGCCGTCGCCCGGCAGCGCCGGCGTGTTCTACGGCTGGGGGCAATCCTCGCCGGGCGCGAGCGACGGAAACGAGCACTACCTGCCGTTCACCTTCCAATCGGCGCTGGCCTGCGCGAGCGGCCTGCCGTCGATCCTTTGCGCGCAGTCGGCCAGCGGCGACTCGTGCCCCGGCGACAGCGGCGCGGGTCTCACGATGACGGGGACCGCCGCGACCGGCGAGCTCGCCGGCGTGCTCGACTTCGCGGAGCTTCCGGACGGCGCGACCGAGTGCACGTCCGGCCACTACATCGGCTACACCGACCTCGCGAGCCCGGAGATCGCCGCCTGGCTCGCGGGCTCCGCCGCACCGCCCCTCGCACCGCGAACCGCGGACGCCGCGACGCTCGCTGGGGACGGCAACGCCGGCGGGACGGCGACCTGCGCCGCGCCGCCGTGGTCGGACGGATCGAACGCCGGCTACGTGTTCTTTGACGCCCAGAGCCTCAGCGTGCTGCAGAGCGGCGCCGGCAGCACGTTCCCGATCTCGCAGGCACTGATCGGTCAACCGATCTCCTGCGCCGCCGAGGCGACGAGCGCCGGCGGCACGACCTATGCGACCGCGCCGACCAACGTCACGATCGGTGCGAGCCTCAGCCCCGGCCTGGTGCTGACGATCACTCGCGCGGGACGGCTCGAGGCGAGCGCATCGACACCGGCCGCTGTGACGCAGCTCACGCTGAGTGTGGCGCGAACCGGCGCCAGTCCTGGCGCGCGCCCGGTTTTCAGCGTCAGCTTCTCGGATGCGACGCCCTTCAGCGACGAGCTCGCAGGGAGGTTCGGCGCCGCAAGCTACGTCGTCTGCCTGTCCTCACCGCAGAGCGACATCTACGCGCCGGCGTCGACCTGTCAGAGCTGGGTGCAGAACGGCGCCGCGGCGGGACTGGTGTCGATCAAGGCCAGAGCGGTTGCGGGCCGCGCGCTGTTCGAGATCCGCACGCGCCCCCCGCTGCTTGGGCGGATCGTCTCGCTGCGGTGGTTTGCCAACTCCTGCTGCACCCGCGGCGATCTGATTGCCACGCGATCCGTGCGCCTTCGCGCGCTGACGCGCGTTAGCGAGCGACGGCGGGGCAAGCGCACGCGCTTCGTGCTCGTCTTCGCGCTGCCGACGCTGAGCTACCGCGGCGCGAAGCTGCGCGGCGGCGCCCATGTGAGCTTCGTCTACGACTCCGGCGCGAAGGCCGGCGGCTGGCGGAAGCTCTAAGGCGACGGCGGGCGTGCCGGTTCGCGCGGCGCACGTCGCCCACGCCGAGCGGCGGCCTGAAAATTTGGCTTTCCGAGAAGGGTTCGCGGCCTCCGGCATCTGTATTAGCGACCCCCTGTACGGAGGCTCGTTTTGAGAAGGCTCGCCCTGCTGTGCGCCCTGGCGACGGCCGTGGCCATCACCCCACCGCCGCTGCCGCATCCACGACGACGACGATCAACCTGCATAAGACCAGCAAGGGGATGATCCTGGTCAATAGCAAGGGCATCACGCTCTACGCCTTTACGAAGGACGCGGCGAACAAGGACGCCTGCGTCAAGATCGGCGGCTGCACGAAGGTCTGGCCGCCGGCCACCACGACCGGCAAGCCCCAGGCAGGATCGGGACTCAAATCGAGCCTGCTCGGCACGATCGCCTCGAGGGCAGCTCAAGCAGGTCACCTACGACGGGCATCCGCTGTACACCTTCAGCGACGACGGTGGCCCGGCCAGCACCGAGTACATCGATCAGTCCCAGTTTGGCGGCCGCTGGCCGGCGGTCAACGCCGCGGGCAAGGCAGTCGACGAAGACGACGGCTGAGCGAGCCGTCGCTCGGACGTGCCGTAGGCGCCTGCGCGCCGCGCGGGCGGGCGCTCTCTAGTGGCGGCGCCGGCGCCGGAAGATCGCCATCCCGCCGCCGAGCAGGAACCCGGCGACCGCGGCGCTCATGAGCGCTGGACGCTGGTGCGTCGAGAGCTGCTTGCGCCAGTCGGTGATCTCGGCGACCTCGCCGCGGAGCTTCTCGATCGACAGCGCCAGGGCGGTGCGGTTGGCCTCGATCGAGGCGCGGATCTCCTCGGGCGAGCGGTTCGACATCAGCTGGCCCCCTCGCCGGCCGGCGCGGACTCCTCCGTGGGCGTCACGGCCTCGCGGATCTTGCGGGCCTCCTCGATCGCCATCGTCGGCGCGGGCGGGGCCCCGCGACGCAGCGCCCGCATCGCCAGCAGGCCGCCGAGCGCGGCGAACAGGAGCAGAGCGCCGGCGACGACGAAGAAACCCCAGAAGACCTGACCGCTCGGGAACAGCTCGTACCACAGCAGCCATGCCAGGCCGATCAGGACGAACAACCCGGCGAGCGCTATGAAAGCGCCGGCGACGGTGCCGACGAGCGCGCCGAGGAGGAGCTTGCGCAGCTTTGACGTGATCTCGGCGCGAGCAAGGTCGAGCTCGTCGCGGATCAGGAGCGTCGCGCGCTCGGAGATCTCGGTGATCGCCGCCGCGATATTGGCGGGAATCTCCTCCTCTGGCTGCTCAGCGGCCAAGTCGCCTCAACAGCAACGCGGCGATCACGCCGCCCGCGAACGCGGCACCGACGAGGACCTCCGGCCGTTCGCGCACGATCGAGAGGGCCGGGCCGTGCAGCAGGCCGCTGTCCGCGGCCGCCTCGGTCTCGGCGCTCGAGCCGTTGGCTGACGCGACGTACCCCGAACCGACGTTCACTCGGGCGGGTCCTCGTCGAAGATGCGCTTCCACATCAACGCCGCCGTGCGCGTCGAGGCCAGTGAGAAGACGGCGCCGAGGCCCGCGAGCAGGCCCGACCACATCAGTCGCTTGACGAGATCCGATTCCATGGCCTCAGTGAAGCAGATCTTCGGAGTCGTGCGCAGCCACCGCGTCCGGCCAGGAGTACGCGCGCGGACGGCGGTTGGCAAGCGATGGCAGCGACTCGCGGATCGACTCGAGCCGCTCCATGTCTAGGTCGGCGACGATCACTCCGACGGTGTCGGTGGCCTGGGCAAGGACGACTCCCCATGGGTCGATGATCATCGAGCGCCCGCCGCTGAAGCGGCCCGGCTCGTTCTCGCCGATCTGATTGGCCGCGACGACGAAGGCCTGGTTCTCGATCGCCCGGGCGCGCAGCAGCGTCTCCCAGTGATCGCGCGTCGTGGCGAGCGTGAACGCCGCGGGCACCGCGATGACGCGCGCGCCGCGCAGCGCGAGGATGCGATAGAGCTCCGGGAAGCGCAGGTCGTAGCAGACCGACATTCCGAGGCCGAGGCCGTCGTCGGTTCGCGAGACGACGATCTCATCGCCCGGATCCTCGTGCTCTGACTCGCGGTACTCGAAGCCGCCCACAACGACGTCGAACATGTGGATCTTGCGGTAGATCGAGCGGATCTCGCCGTCGGGGGAGATGTGCAGCGACGTGTTCTGGCGCCGGCCGTCGCCGAGAAGTTCCGTAAAGGACCCCGCCAGCAGCTCGATACCCAGATCGCGGGCGGTCTCGCGGGCCCAGCTCATCGCCGGCCCGTCGATCGGCTCCGCTCCCGCCTTGAGCTCCGCGCCACTCCCGAGCAGCGGCCACTTCTCGGGCAGAACGACGAGCTGCGCGCCGCGGCCGGCGGCCTCGCGCGTGAGACGGTCGGCGACGGCGATGTTCGCCGCGCGGTCGGCGGTCGCGTTGAGCTGGACGGCGGCCGCTCGAAGGCTGTTCACCCCGCTCACTCTAAAGGCTCGGCGGGGCGGGCCGCTAGACGTGCAGGCGCTCGCCTGTGCTGGCATACAGCGAGCGGATCTCGGCGAAGATCTCATCGGCGATCTCCTGCTGGCGCTCGCGCGTCGGCTCGGCCTCGGTCTCAAAATGCAGCGGCTCGCCGTACTGCACGCGCACGCGGGGAAAGCTCAGGCGCTTCCAGTTGCGGATCTTCGAGGAGCCGAGGATCGCGACCGGCACGACGGGAGCGCCGCTCTCGAGCGCGAGGCGGCCGATCCCCGGCCGCGCCTGCTCGGACAGGCTGCCTGTTCGCGAGCGTCCCCCCTCCGGATACATCGCGACGACGCCGCCGCGGGCGAGGATCGCCTCCGCGGTGATGAAGGTCTCCTCGTCGCGCGCGCCCCGGCGCACCGGGAAGACACCGCCCTGCGTATAGATCCACTGCATCCCGCGGCTGAACAGCTGCGACTTGCCCATGAAGCGGACCTTGCGGCGAATGAACACGCCAAGCAGGAAGTGGTCCATGTATGAGAAGTGGTTGGGGGCGAGGATCGCCGCGCCCGTCTCGGGCACGTTCTGCGCTCCCCCGGCGCGGGCGCGCAGCAGCGTCCACGCGTACAGCGAGCTGACCACCCGCACGGCGTCGTAGATCGCGCTGGGACGACGAGTCCGCGCGCGCGCGTGGAAGCGATCGAAGTACTCCTTGGGCCGCGGATCTCGGTAGACCTGCTCCCGCATGCTCGAGAGCTTCTCGCTCACCGCGGGGAGCTTAGCCTCGTCGTCGGGAGCGCGAGATATTGTCTCGGTTCGGTGTCCGAGGTCGCAGCGCACATCACCGGCGTCGTCTGGAAGATCGAGTGCGCCGTCGGTGACTCGGTGTCCGAAGGAGACACCGTCGTGGTGCTCGAGTCGATGAAGATGGAGATGCCGGTGGAGGCCGAGGAGTCAGGGACGGTGACGGAGATCCGCTGCAGCGAAGGGCAGTCCGTTCACGAGGGCGACACGCTCGTCGTGCTCGGGTAGGGTGGGCGGTCGGCGATGCCCTCGTTGATCACGCCAGAGGAGGCGCTCGAGCTCGGCGAGATGACCGAGCACTCCGAGATCGAGGCGCTCGTCGAGCGTGCCTGGCAGGCGCGTGTCGAGCGGTTCGGCGATTCGACCGACATGTGCTCGCTGGTCAACGCGAAGTCGGGCGGCTGCGCCGAGGACTGCGGCTTCTGCGCGCAGTCGCGCTACGCCGACGCGGACACGCCGATGCACAAGATGATGGATCCCGAGCAGATGCTCGAGCACGCCCGCGCCGCGGAGGCTGCCGGCGCACACCGCTTCTGCATGGTCGCCCAGGGCCAGGGTCTCTCCAAGCGCGACTTCGAGAAGGTGCTCGAGGCCACACGGCTGGTCGCCGAGCACACCAACCTCAAGCGCTGCGCGTCGATCGGTCACATGTCGCTCGAGCGGGCGCGCGCGCTGCGCGAGGCGGGCGTCCAGCGCGTGCATCACAACGTCGAGTCGGCCGAGAGCTTCTATCCCGAGGTGTCGAACACGGTCCGCTACGAGGCGCGGCTGCGGACGATCGCGGCGGTCCGCGACGCCGGCCTCGAAACCTGCGTCGGCGGCATCCTCAACCTCGGCGAGATGCCTGAGCAGCGCGTCGAGATGGCCTTTCAGCTTGCCGCCATCAATCCCACGAGCGTTCCGATCAACCTGCTGATCCCGCGCGCCGGTACAAAGTTCGGCGAGCGCGAGCTGATGGACCCCTGGGAGGCCGTCAAGTGGGTCGCGATCTTCCGGCTGATCATCCCCGACGCCCTGTTCCGCCTCTGCGGGGGGCGGATCGAGAACCTCGCCGAGCTTGCGCCGATGGCCGTGCGCGCGGGGCTGAACGGCGTGATGATGGGGAACTTCCTGACCGCGCTCGGCGCCACGCCGGCCGAGGATCGCGAGATGTTCGAGCGCCACGGGCTGAACGTCGCCCGCCAGCCCGACAACGGCGCGAACCCGCGCCCCGACAACCGCTCCGGCTGGCTTGACGGCGAGACGCCCGACGTGATCGAGGACTACCTCGGCACCGAGGACAGCACCCTGCCGCTGAAGCTCTGGGACCCCTCGACGCAGCTGCGCTACCGCTCCAAGGTCGCGCGTTGAACGACATCGCCGCCCAGCTCGACGCGCTGCGCGACGCAGGGCTCTACCGCCACACGACGCTGATCAGCGGGCCGCAGGGGCCGCGTGTGCTGCTCGACGGCACGCCCGTGCTGCTGATGTGCTCGAACAACTACCTCGGGTTCGCCGATCATCCGCGCGTGCGCGAGGCGGCCGCCGACGCGGCGATGCGCTGGGGCGTCGGCGCCGGCGCGTCGCGCCTGGTCTCGGGGACGATGACGATCCACGAGCGGCTCGAGCGGCGGCTTGCCGAATTCGAGGCGACCGAGGCCTGCACGCTGTTCGGCTCCGGCTACCTGGCGAACGTCGGGGTGCTCAGCGCGCTCGGCCGCGACGGGCAGACGATCTTCTCCGACTCCCTCAACCACGCCTCGATCATCGATGGCTGCCGGCTCGCCCGGGCCGAGGTCTTCGTCTATCGCCACTGCGATCTCGATCACCTCCAGTGGGCGCTGCGCGAGCACGGCCGCCCCGGCGATGTGATCGTCACCGACTCGGTCTTCTCGATGGACGGCGACGTCGCCCCGCTGCGCGGGATCGTCGAGCTCGCCCAGCGCCACGGCGCGCGCGTGGTCGTCGACGAGGCGCATGCGACCGGTGCACTCGGGCCGGGCGGGCGCGGAGCAGTCGCGGCCGCCGGCCTCGAGGAGCAGGTCGATGTGATCGTCGGCACCCTGAGCAAGGCGCTCGGCTCCTACGGCGGATATGTCTGCGCGAGCCGCGAGATCATCGAGCTCCTGCAGAACAGCGCGCGGACATTGATCTATTCGACCGCCCCGCCGCCGCCCGCCGTCGCGGCCGCTGCGGCGGCGCTCGAACTGCTCGTCGCGCAGCCGCTTCGCCCGGAGAAGCTCCAGGCGATGGCGAACCTGCTCCGCGAGGAGCTCCGCGCCGCCGGAATCGAGCCCCCGCCGCCCGGAACGCAGATCTTGCCGCTCGTCGCGGGCGACGCTGAGGCGGCGCTGCGGGTCTCCGCCGGAGCACTGGCGCGCGGCGTCTTCGCCCAGGCGATCCGTCCGCCGACGGTGCCGGAGGGAAGCTCGCGGCTGCGCCTGACCGTGATGGCCTCGCACACCGTCGCCGAGCTCGCTTCCGCCGCCGCCGCGATCGCCGCCGCCGCCGAGGAGGCGGGCGTCACGCTGTCCGGCGCCGCCGTGACGGCAGAGCCCGTCGCCCGCGCCGCCTAGCGAGCGCCGATGGCGCGCGGCTGCTTCGTCACCGCGACCGACACCGGCGCCGGCAAGACGATCCTGAGCGCCGCGCTCGTCGCGAGCCTGCGTGCCCGCGGCGAGCCCGTCCGCGCGCGAAAGCCGCTGCTCACGGGCCTCGACGAGCCCGGCCCTTACGATCACGAGATCCTCGCGCTGGCCTCCGGCGAGGCGCCCGAGGTCGTCGCGCCGCTTCGCTACGGGCCGGCGGTGTCCCCCCACCTGGCGGCGGGCCTGGCCGGCGAGAAGATCGACGTGGCCGCACTCGCCACCGCGACGCTCGCGGGCTCCGGGACGCTGGTCGTTGAAGGGATCGGCGGACTGCTCGTCCCGATCGCGCCCGGCTACGACGTGCGGGGCTTCGCCGCCGAGCTCGGCCTCGGCGTCGTCATCGCCGCCCGCCCGGGCCTTGGCACGATCAACCACACGCTGCTGACCCTCGAGGCGGCGCGCGCCGGCGGACTTGACGTGCGCGCGGTGGTCCTCACTCCCTGGCCGGCCAAGGCGGACACGCTCGAGCGCTCAAACCGCGCCACCATCGAGCGGCTCGGGAACGTCGAGGTCGCCGTCCTCGAGGAGGTCGCGCCGCTGAGCGCCGAGGCGCTCGCGGCGGCCGGCTCGCGCCTTGACTACGAGGACTGGCTCGCCTGAGCGCTGCCGCGGGTCAGGCGGCGGCGCAGCGGCACGCGCGGCAACGCCAGCCCGCCGCGACGGCGGCGTACGACGCGACCGGCGACGAGCACGGCGAGCGAGGCCGCGGCCATCGCCCGCAGCGCCATCCGCCCGTCATCGATGCGCTGGAAGCGCGCGCCGTCGGGGCTGATCTCGATGAACCCGACGGGACGGGCGTCGAGTGCGCCGCCTCCGCCGCCGCCGGCGCGGTCGCCGCTCTCGGGGTGATTGCCGAAGCCCCAGCCGCCGGCGGTGCGGACGCTCGCGACGGGGATCACGGTCCGCTTGCCAAGTTCGACGGGCGCGCCGAAGCACAATCGCGCTCCGGTCGCCCGGGCGATCGCGCGTTGCAGCGGCGGCAGCTGCTTGGAGGGCTTGGCCAACTCAGTCCTCGTACGGCGTGAAGTCGCGCTTGCGCGCTCCGCAGACCGGACAGAACCAGGTGTCGGGGATATCCTCGAACGCCGTTCCGGGCGGGATCCCACCGTCGGGATCACCGTCGGCCACGTCGTAGATGTAGCCGCAGGATTCGCAGTGCCAGCGCTGGACGGGCCGCAGGGTCTCGGTCGACATCGACCTCCAGTCTAAAGCCCGCAGCCCGCGGTCACTGGCGGCGCGGGCCGCTCGGTAGGGTGGCGCGGTGCGATTCGGACTGTTCGGCGGACCGGCCGCGGAGCCGGACAGGGCCGGTTTCGAGCATGCCTACCACCGCTTCGCGGACTACGCCGTGATGGCCGAGGAGCTCGGCTTTGCGAGCGTCTTCCTCACCGAGCACCACTTCACGGGGATCGGTCAGGCCTCAAGCCCGCTGACGCTGCTCGCCCATCTCGCCGCTCGCACGACGCGGCTGCGACTCGGTACGGCGGTGACCGTCCTGCCCTGGCACGATCCCGTGCTGTTGGCCGAGCAGGCCGCGACGGTCGATGTCCTCTCGAACGGGCGACTTGACTTCGGCGTGGGCCGCGGCTTTCGCGCCGCCGAGTTCGCCGGCTTCATGCACTTGATGGATGACGCGACGGAGCGCTACGAAGAGGCGCTTGCCGTAATCCTGCGGGCGTGGCGCGCCGAGGGCCGCTGGTCCCACAACGGCCGCTTCTGGCACTACGACAAGGTCCTTGTCGAGCCGGCGACCGCGCAGTTGCCCCACCCTCCCGTGTGGGTCGGAGCCGGAAGCCGCCCGAGCCTCGAGGCCGCCGCCGACAACGGCTTCAAGCTGCTGCTCGACCAGGTCGGGAGCTTTGAGACGACCGCCGAGCGCGTGGCGACCTACCGCGATCGAGTGCTTGAGAACGGCGGCGACTATGACCCGGCGAGCGATGTCGCGGTGACCCGCTCGCTTCACCTCGTCGAGGGGCCGCGCGAGCGCGAGCGGGCGATCAAGGAGCGCGTCGAGTTGTTCGCCGAGGTCGCGAAGCTGACCAACGACGCGGGCGGCCCGCGCAACCGGATGGCCGCCGACTACACCTCGGACATCCGCACAGCGACTGAGGCCGGCGCGATCATCGGCGACGCCGAGGAGTGCGTGCAGCGGCTCGAGCGCCTTCGCGACGGCGGCGTCGAGTACGTGCTGCTGATCGATCGCGACAACTCGCCCGAGACGCTGCGCGAGTTCGCGCGCTCGGTGATGCCGCGGCTCGCGGCGGAGCGCGAGCGAGCCGGCTAGGCGCCGAGCGGCGCGGCCTCCTCGTCGCGGATCACGTGCAGGACGGCGTTGATCAGCGCGAGGTGGGTGAAGGCCTGCGGGAAGTTTCCGAGGTGGCGGCCGTTCAGCGGATCGAGCTCCTCGGCGTAGAGGTCAAGCGGCGAGGCGAGCGCCAGCAGCCGCTCGCACAGCGCCCGCGCGCGACGCCGCTCACCGATCTCAAGCAGCCCCGAGACGAGCCAGAACGAGCACATCAGGAACGACCCCTCATGCGCTCCTTCGAGTCCGTCGTCGGTCTGGTCGGCGCGGTAGCGAAGCACGAGCCCCTGCTCGGTCAGCTCGCGCTCGATCGCCAGCACGGTCGCACGCACGCGCCGGTCATCGCCGGGCAGGAAGCGGACGAGCGGGATCAAGAGGTTCGATCCGTCCAGCGCGACGGTGTCGTAGTGCTGCACGAACACGCCGCGCTCATCCACGCCCCGCTCGCAGATGTCGGCATGGATCTCGTTGGCGACGCGGCGCCAGCGATCTGCGAGCGGCTCGCGGCCGCGCCGCGCCGCGAGACGCGCCGCGCGGTCGAGGGCGACCCAGCACATCAGCTTCGAGGAGACGTAGTGGCGCGGTTCGCCGCGGGCCTCCCAGATCCCGTGATCGGCCTCACGCCAGACGGCGGCGGCGCGTTCGGCCTGCGCCTCGATCACAGGCCATAGGCGCTCCGAGCTGTGGCCGTACTTCTTGGTGTGCAGGTAGAGCGAATCAAGGACCGCGCCATAGACGTCGTTCTGGCGCTGCTTGGCGGCGCCGTTGCCGACCCGGACCGGGCGCGCGCCCTCGTAGCCGGTCAGATGGTCGAGCGTCTGTTCGGGCAGGTCGCGCTCGCCTGCGATGCCGTACATGATCTGTAGCGACCCGTCGCTGTTTCGCTCGAGGTCGGCCACGTACTGGATGAAGTCGTCGGCCTCCCAGCTCAAGCCGAGCGAGGAGAGCCCCCACAGCGTGAGCGTCGCGTCGCGCATCCAGGTGAAGCGGTAGTCCCAGTTGCGCTGCCCGCCGGGCGTCTCGGGCAACGATGTCGTCGGCGCCGCCACGACGGCGCCCGTCGGCGCGTAGGTCAGGCCCTTCAGGACGAGCGCCGAGCGCTGCAGCTGGGCGCGCCAGCGGTGGTCGGGGAAAGTGCCAGTGTCCAGCCAGCTGCGCCAGTACTCGGCTGTGAAGTCAAGGCTGGCGGCGGCCTCCTCGAAGGTCTTTGGCGCGTCGAGCATCCGCGACCACGACAGCGCGCAGAAGCGGCGGTCGCCCTTCGCCAGGCTGTGGCGGGCCCGTGCCGAGCCGCCCTCGATGCCGAGCTGGAGATCGCTGTGAAGGCGCAGCGTGCGTCCCGCGCCGTCGGCGTCGAAGGCCTGCGGGTCGCCCTCCACGGGAGTCCATGTGCCGACCGTGCGGCCGTAGTCGAACATCGGCTCGCAGAGCAGCTCGACCTGGATTGAGCCGTGGAAGCACTCGATCGTACGCACGAGCACGTGGTAGGCATCGTGATCGGCGGGCGGCCGCGTGTGGGCGGTCCTTGCGCCGGCCTCGCGCTCGCGCCAGGTGCCGATGATCAGTGCGTCGCGGACGACGGCCCAGCCGGTCGCCGTCTGCCAGGTCGTCTCGAGCACGTTCGTGCCCGGCTCGTAGCGGCGTCCCGCCGGAACCCCCATACCGGACGGGCCGAGCCGGAACCCGCCGGCGCCGCGGTCCAGCAGAGCGGCGAAAACGCTGGGTGAGTCAAAGCGCGGCGGACACAGCCACTCGACGGTGCCGTCGGGCGCGACCAGCGCCGCGGTGTGGCAGTCGGCGAGGAACGCGTAGTCGGCGATCGGCGGAAACGGCGAGGTGCGCGCGACGCGATCGTCGAACGGCGTGGCGGTCGAGCGCCCACGCTGATCCCAGGGGTCCATCGCCCCCGCGCGGCGCAGGCCGCTCGCGGGCTCGACCTCGACTTGGGGGCTCTCAGGCTCCGATTCGCGCTGGATCTCGGCCACAGGAGCAAAACACCATGACAGGCGCAACCCTCCGCGTCACGACGCGCATGTTTTGCTTCACCGCTCGTCTGAGACGACGTGCGACACGGCGTTGATCAGGGCGAGGTGCGTGAAAGCCTGCGGGAAGTTGCCGAGGTGGCGGCCGGATCGCGCGTCGAGCTCCTCGGCGTAGAGGCCGAGCGGAGATGCGAGCGAGAGCAGGCGCTCGCAAAGCGCCTTGGCGCGCTCGGCCTCGCCGATCTCCGACAGCGCCGAGACCATCCAGAAGGAGCAGATCAGGAACGTCCCCTCCTCACCACTCAACCCGTCGTCGGTCTCCTCGGTCCGGTAGCGCAGGATCAGCCCGTGATCGCTCAGCTCGTCGGCGATCGCCAGCACCGTGGCGCGCACGCGCCGGTCGTCGCTCGGCAGGAAGCGCACGATCGGGATCAGCAACGTCGAGGCGTCGAGCGCGTCGGTGTCGTAGTGCTGAACGAAGACGCCTCGGCTGTCAACGCCCTTCTCGAGGATGTCGGCGCGGATCGTGTCGGCGCCGTCCTGCCAGCGCTTGGCGAGATCGCCATCCCCGCGCAGCTCGGCGAGCCGCGCGCCGCGGTCGAGCGCGACCCAGCACATCAGCTTCGAGGAGACGTAGTGCCGCGGCTTTCCGCGGGCCTCCCAGATTCCCTGGTCGGGCCTGCGCCAGACCCGCCAGGCGTTCGTGACCTGGTCGGAAAGGACCGGCCACAGGCGGTCATTGATGTGGTCATGGCGCTTGGTGTGCAGATAGACGGAGTCGAGCACCGCGCCGTAGACGTCGTTCTGTTGCTGGTTGTAGGCGCCGTTGCCCTTGCGCACCGGGCGCGACCCGGCGTAGCCCTTGAGGTGGCGGATCGTGGTCTCGCGCAGGTTTCGCTCGCCACCGATGCCGTACATGATCTGCAGCGAGCCGTCCCCGTTTCGCTTGAGGTCGGCCAGGTACTCCATGAAGTCGTTGGCCTCCCAGTCCAGGTCGAGTGCGTGCAGGCCCCAGAGCGTGAAGGTCGCGTCGCGCATCCAGCAGTAGCGGTAGTCCCAGTTGCGCTCCCCGCCCGGGGTCTCCGGCAGCGATGTCGTCAGCGCCGCGATCATTGCCCCGGTCGGCGCATAGGTGAGCCCCTTCAGGACCAGCGCCGAGCGCTGCAGGTAGCCCCGCCATGGATGGTCCGGGTAGTGGCCGGCGGCCAGCCACTCGCGCCAGAAATGGCTTGTGCGCTGGATGTGCTCGGTCGCCTGCTCGACGGTGCGGGGCCCGCCGCGCTGCTCGGTCCAGGACAGCGCGCAGAAGCGCTTCTCGCCCTCGCGCATCGTGTGGCGCGCGTGCGCCGTGAACCCCTCGATGCCGATCCGCAGGTCGCTGAACAAGCGCACCGTCGACTTGCCGTCGCTGGCGTCGAGGACGCCGTCGTCGTCTTCGTCGACAAACGTCCACTTGGCCGGCGTCTTGCCATATTCGAAGCGCGGCGCGCAGACCAACTCGAGCGGCACCTCGCCCTGCAGGCATTCGACGGTGCGGACCAGCAGGTGATCGGCCTCGTGGTCGGTCGGCGGCCGCACGTGCTCGCCACCTCGCTCGCCGCGGTGCCACGGACCGATCGTCATCGCGTCACGCACCACGAGCCAGCCGGTCGGCGTCATCCAGGTCGTCTCGAGCACGTTCGTGCCCGGCTCGTAGCGGCGCCCGGCCGGAACGTCGACACCGTAGGGCGCGATCCGGAACGTGCCCGCCGAGCGGTCGAGCAGGGCGCCGAAGATGCTCGGACTGTCGAAGCGCGGCAGGCACAGCCATTCGACGGAGCCGTCCGGCGCGATCAGGGCGCCGCTATGGCAGTCCGAAAGAAACGCGTATTCGGCGATCGGCGGAAACGGCGAGCCGCCCGTCCACTGCGCTGGCGAGATCTTCGGTGCGGCACGCGTGCGCGGGGCGGCGGCCGCGGTCTTCCTCGCAGTGCCCGCCGGCCGCGCCGCCGCCTTGCGGGGAGCGGCTGGCATCGCTTGGGCGAGCTTATCGACAGGCGCGGATGAGCGGAACTTCACTCTGCGGCGGTCGTTAGAGTTGAACAGACTCGAGTACAGGGGACCTCCGCTGGAAGCCTCAGCTCTTCCAAATAGCCTCTCGCGCAGCCGAGCGCCGTTGTCAGCCGCATTTCTGCGGCTTCGCTCAGACGAGCAGCTCGTCGCGTTGTTCCGGGCCGGATCCGAGGACGCCTTCCGGGTCATCCACGACCGCTACCGAGGCCGGCTGCTGGCTTACTCACGCCAGATGCTCCGCGGCGCCCACAGCGACCCCGAGGACACACTCCAGGACGTCTTCCTGCGCGCATACCGCGCCCTACGCGCGAGTGACCGCCCGGTCCTCCTGCGCGCCTGGCTCTACCGGATCGCGCACAACCGCTGCATCGATGAACTGCGCCGGCCGCGGCCGCTGCCGACTGTGCTGTCCGCCGATGCTCAGCCCGCCTTCAGCCTGCCCGCGGCCGCCAGCGAGGCTCCGGCGGTCGCTGAGCGAAGCGCCGATCTGGCCCGCCTCGTCAGCGACGTCCAGCGGCTACCGAGCCAGCAGCGCTCGGCGCTTCTGATGCGCGAATTGCAGGGGCTCAGCTATGAAGAGCTCGGCGGCGCCCTCGGCCTCTCAATCCCGGCGGTCAAGTCGCTGCTTCTGCGCGCCCGCACGGGTCTGATCGACATCGCGGTGGCGCGCGAGACGCCGTGCGTCGAGATCCGCGAAGAGTTGCTCTCGGCACATGACCGCAGCGTGCGGATCAGCGGCCGTGCTCGCCGGCATTGCTCTGAGTGCGGGAGTTGCGAGACCTTCCGCGGCGAGCTCAAGCGCGTTCGGCGCGGGTTCGCTTCGCTCACGCCGGCCGGCCCGCTCGCACAGCTCGGGATGCTGTTCGGACTCGGCGGAGGCGGCGGCGCCGCCGCTGCCGGGGGCAGCGCGGCGGCGGGCGGCGGCGGCGTGCTGGCCGGCGCAACCGCGGCGAAGATCGCGGTCGCGGTCTGCTGCGTCGCCCTGCTGGGAACCGCAGGGCATGCCGTGATCTCGCAGTCAAGCGCTCCATCGCCACGATCGCCGAGCCACATCAACACGATCCGCCTGACCACGGCGGCGGCTGGCGCCGCGGCGACCACGACCGCCGCGGCCGTCCAACACGCCGCCGCGCCCGCACGAGGCGGCGCCGCCGGCTCGGGAACCGGCGCGAACCTCTCGCTCATCACGCCACCGCGCGGCGGTGACGGCGGCACGAGCGCCCACTCCGGGACCTACTGGCAGACCTACTCCGGCGGGGCAACGGGCGCGACGGGCGTGGCCGGTGTAACGGGAGCGATCGGGGCGACCGGCGCCACCGGGAGCTCCGGCGTGAACGGAATCGGAGCTTCCGGTTCGGATGGTCCAACGGGAGCCACGGGTGCGACCGGGCCAACCGGGCCAACCGGGCCGGTGGGATCCGGGATCGGCCCGGGTGCTGCGGGCGACGGCTCTGGCGCGCCCACCGCCGTCCTCGCCGGCGCCGGCGGCTGAACGCGCGCTAACGGGGCAGCCGGCCCTCGTCAGCCAGCTTGTTGAGGTGCGCCTTGAGCGTCGCGTGCGCGGCCGGCCGAAGTGCGGGCGAGACGTTCGGCCAGATGCGCTCGAGGAGCTCCTCCTCTGCCAGCCCTTCGCCCAGCGCCTCAGCGATCTGGCGTTCGCGCTCGAGGCGGTGCGCGATGTAGGCATCGATGCGCGCGGCGGGATCGGTGATCAGCGGTCCGTGACCGGGCGCGATCAGCTCGAGATCCAGTTCGCGCAGGCGCCGGAGTCCCGCGAGATAGGCGGCCAGTGCACCGGGATAGGACGAGACGAAGACGCTGCCCTTGCCGAGGATCGCATCGCCGCTGAAGCACACGGGCCCGGCGATGAACGACAGGTGGTCGGCGGCGTGCCCGGGCGTCGCGATGGCCGTCAGAGGCCCGATCGATGAGCCGTCGCCGAGTGTGACGTCCGCATCGGCCGCGCTCGAGACGACAGCCGCGCCGATCTGCGAGCGGACGGCTTCCGTCGCGTCGCTGTGGTCGGGGTGGTCGTGGGTGAGGACGATCGCGGCGAGGCCACCGCGGGCCTCGGCCTCCGCGAGGATCGCCTTGATGTGCTCTGGGATCGCCGGACCGGGATCGATCAGGTAGGCGCCATCCCGCCCGATCATCCAACTGTTGGTTCCACTCAGGGTGTAGGGGCCGGCGTTCGGCGCGCGCAGCCGTGCGATGTCGTGAGCCGCGAGCCGGGTCTGCTCGTCGGCGTCGCTCAGAGGAGGAGGCCGGCGGGTCGCTCGAGGCGCTTTCGCACGGTCCCGAGGAAGTCGGCGGCGTCGGCGCCGTAGACGATCCGGTGATCGGCGGAGATCGTCAGCTCCATCACGCGCCGCGTGGTGATCGTGCCGTCGGCCCCGACGACGGGGCGCGGGTTGGCGGCTCCGACCGCGAGAATCGCCGCCTGCGGGGGGTTGATCACGGCGGTGAAGCGCG
>DATAWT010000101.1:0-5946 GCA_036267075.1 Solirubrobacteraceae bacterium | reverse complement strand
GGCGGCGGACGGCCCGATGCCGCAGACGCGCGAGCACATCCTGCTCGCCCGCCAGGTCGGCGTCCCCTACATCGTCGTGTTCCTCAACAAGGCCGACATGGTCGACGACGAGGAGCTGCTCGAGCTGGTCGAGGTCGAGGTCCGCGAGCTGCTCTCGATGTACGAGTTCCCGGGCGACGACATCCCGTTCATCACGGGCTCGGCGCTGAAGGCGCTCGAGGGCGACGAGGGCGCGCGCGAGAAGATCCTCGAGCTCGCGGCGGCGCTTGACTCCTACATCCCGGAGCCCGAGCGCGACCTCGACAAGCCGTTCCTGATGCCGGTCGAGGACGTCTTCTCGATCACCGGCCGCGGCACAGTCGCGACCGGCCGCATCGAGCAGGGCATCATCAAGACCGGCGAGACGGTCGAGATCGTCGGCATCCACGACACCGCCAACACGGTTGTGACGGGCGTCGAGATGTTCCGCAAGATCCTCGACCAGGGCCAGGCGGGCGACAACGTCGGCTGCCTGCTGCGCGGCACCAAGCGCGAGGAGATCGAGCGCGGCCAGGTGCTGTGCAAGCCGGGATCGATCACCCCCCACACACACTTCAAGAGCGAGGTCTACGTGCTCAAGAAGGAGGAGGGCGGCCGTCACACGCCGTTCTTCTCCGGGTACCGGCCTCAGTTCTACTTCCGCACCACCGACGTCACCGGCGTGGCCAACTTGCCCGAGGGTGTCGAGATGGTGATGCCGGGAGACAACGTCCAGATGGAGATCGAGCTGATCCAGCCGATCGCCATGGACCCGGGTCTGCGGTTCGCGATCCGCGAGGGCGGCCGTACGGTCGGCTCCGGGGTCGTCACCGAGATCATCAAGTAGGGCTGGGGCGCACAGCGCCCCGGTAGAAGACGGATACGACTTTTCAGGCGCCGCCCATGGTCGGGCGGCGAGGCGGGCCCGGGCATTGGGCTTGGGCCCGCCATTTTGTGCGCGTAACGAAGAATCGGGAAAAGAGAGCTGCAGCGGCCAATGGCCACCTCACAGAACAAGATTCGCATCAGGCTCAAGGCCTACGACACCCAGGCGATCGAGACGGCCGCCAAGGAGATCGTGGAGACCGCGACCCGCACCGGAGCGACGGTGTCGGGCCCCGTTCCGCTGCCCACCGAGAAGAACGTCTACTGCGTGATCCGGTCCCCGTTCAAGGACAAGGACTCGCGCGAGCATTTCGAGATCCGCACGCACAAGCGTCTGATCGACATCCATCAGCCGACGCCGAAGACGGTCGACTCGCTCCAGCGCCTCGACCATCTGCCGGCCGGCGTCGACATCGAGATCCGACTCGCAAGCTGATGGCCGCGATCCTCGCCCGCAAGCTCGGTATGACGCAGGTCTTCGGCGAGGACGGAGCGGTCGCGCGCGTGACGGTGCTCGAGGCCGGGCCCTGTCACGTCACGGCGCTGCGCACGGCCGAGCGCGACGGCTACGTCGCCGTCCAGCTGGCCTTCGGCAGCGTCCGCGAGAAGGCGCTCAGCAAGGGCGAGCTCGGCCACCTCGCGAAGGCCGACGCGCCGCCGCTGCGCCACCTCGTCGAGTTTCGCGGCGAGGGCGAGGGCCTCGCGGTCGGTGAGACCGTGACCGCCGGCGTGTTCGAGGCCGGACAGCGCGTCAAGGTCTCGGGCGTCTCCAAGGGCAAGGGCTTCCAGGGCACCGTCAAGCGCCACCGCTTCTCGCGCGGCCCGGCCGGTCACGGCTCCCACAACGTCCGCGCGCCCGGCTCGATCGGCGCCTCGGCGTGGCCGGCGCGCGTGATGAAGGGCATCCGCGGTCCGGGCCAGATGGGCAACAAGCGCGTCACCCAGCGCGGCCTCGAGGTCGTCGAGGTGCGCGAGGGCGAGAACCTGCTGTTCGTCCGCGGCGCCGTCCCCGGCGCGCGCGGCGGCTACGTCGAGGTGCGGACCGATGGCTGACGCCCCCGTTCTCGGCGGCTCTCGCAAGGCGCTCGCGCTCGACGACGTCGCCTTCGGCGCGCGCTTCAACGGCCCGCTCGTGCACGAGTCGGTTCGCGCCGAGCTCGCCGCCCGCCGCCGCGGCACCGCGGCGACGAAGACGCGCGGACTCGTCTCCGGCGGCGGCGCGAAGCCGTGGCGCCAGAAGGGCACCGGTCGCGCCCGCGCCGGCTCGTCGCGCTCGCCCGTTTTCAGCGGTGGCGGCACCGTCTTCGGGCCGCACCCGCGCTCCTACGTCTTCAAGGTCAACCGCAAGGAGCGCCGCGCCGCCCTGCGCAGCGCGCTGTCGCTTCACGCCGAGCGCGGGTCGCTTGCGATCTTCGACACGGCGGCGTTCGAGACGCCATCGACGAAGACGGCCGCCGAGCTGCTCGCGGGCTGGGGCCAGCCGCGCGGAACGCTCGTCGTCGTGACCGGCGAAGAGCGCGGAGCCGGCCTATCGTTTCGAAACATCGCCCGCGTCGCGGTGCTCGCGCCCTCGAGCGTCGGCGTCGCCGACATCGTCGGCGCGGCCTCGATGCTCTGCTCGGAGGCGGCGCTCGCGCAGCTGACCGAGCGCGCCGTCGGCGCCGCCGCGGCGAGCGAGGGGGAGGCGTGATGGAGCCCTCGCAGGTGATCATCGCCCCCGTCGTCTCGGAGAAGAGCTACGTGCTCGCGGCTGCCGGCCGCTACACCTTCCGTATCCACGACGACGCCCACAAGACACAGGTGCGCCAGGCGATCGAGACCCTCTTCGACGTCCACGTGGTGGAGGTGCGCACCTCCTCGGTCAAGTCCAAGCCGAAGCGCCGCGGCGCGATCCGCGGGCGCACGCGCTCGTGGAAGAAGGCGATCGTCCAGGTTCGCGCCGGCGAGACGATCCCGGTCTTCGCGGGCCTTGAAGGGTCGATGGGCTGATGCCGATCCGCAAGCCAAAGCCGACAAGCGCCGGAATGCGCTTCGTCTCCTACCCGGACTTCAAGGAGATCACCAAGACCGAGCCCGAGCGCTCGCTCGTCAAGGGCCTTCGCAAGAGCGGCGGGCGCAACTCGTTCGGGCGCAAGACCTCGCGCCACCGCGGCGGCGGCGCTAAGCGCCTGTACCGCCAGATCGACTTCAAGCGCCGCAAGGACGGGATCCCCGCGCGCGTCGCGGCAATCGAGTACGACCCGAACCGCACCTCCTACATCGCGCTGCTGCACTACGCCGACGGCGAGAAGCGCTACATCCTCGCGCCGGCGCGGCTGAACGTCGGCGCGACTGTGGTCTCCGGTGAGGACGTCGACATCGCCGTCGGCAACTGCCTGCCGCTCGCGAAGATGCCGACCGGCACGGTCGTCCACAACGTCGAGCTCCTTCCGGGCCGCGGCGGCCAGCTCGGCCGCTCGGCCGGAACATCGATCCAGCTGATGGCCAAGGACGGCGACATGGCGACGCTGCGCCTGCCCTCCGGTGAGATGCGGCTCGTGCGCGCGGAGTGCCGCGCGACGGTCGGCGTGATCGGCAACGCCGACCACCAGAACGTCAAGATCGGCAAGGCCGGGCGCAAGCGCCACATGGGCGTGCGCCCGCAGACGCGCGGAGTCGCGATGAACCCGGTCGACCACCCGCACGGCGGCGGCGAGGGCTCGACGACCGCCGGCCGCCACCCGGTGACGCCGTGGGGCGTCCCGACGCTCGGCTACCGAACGCGCAAGCGCCGCAAGCTCTCCGACCGCATGATCGTTCGCGGCCGCCGCCGCGGGAAGGGCAAGCGATGAGCCGTTCGAGCAAGAAGGGCCCGTTCGTGCAGGAGCGCCTGATGGCGCGGATCGAGGCCCTCAACGCCTCCAACTCAAAGCAGATGCTGCGCACCTGGTCGCGCTCGTCGACGATCTTCCCGGAGATGGTCGGTCACACGATCGCCGTCCACGACGGGCGCAAGCACGTGCCCGTCTTCGTCAGCGAATCGATGGTCGGTCACAAGCTCGGCGAGTTCGCGCCGACGCGCACCTACCGCGGCCACGCCGGATCCGGAAAGGTCCGCTGATGGCCGACGAGACCGAGATCGAGCCGGGCGAGGGCGGCGACGGCGAGGCCGCCAAGCCGGCGCGCCGCGCGCGTCGCGCCGCGGCGAAGCCGCCCGCCGAGGAGACCGCTGCCAAGCCGCGCCGCTCGCGCGCGGCCAAGGCCGAGGCCGCGGAGGCCGGCCCCGACGAGGAGACCGCTGCCAAGCCGCGTCGCTCGCGCGCGGCCAAGCCGGCGGATGCCGACGCCGTCGAGGAGGCGCCGAAGCCGCGGCGCACTCGCGCGCGCGCAGCTGAGGCCTCGAAGGACGAGGAGTCCGCTGCCGCCGAGGAGTCCGCTGCCGCCGCTGAGACCGCCCCGGCCGAGGAGGCGCAGGAGGCGCCCAAGCCGCGCCGTCGGAGCCGCGCCGCTGCCGCTGAGCCGCAGGCCGGTGCCGGCGAGCCCGCGCCGCGACGGGTGCGCGCGCCGCGCCCGACGCTTCGGCGCGGCCGCGAGCTGCCGGCGCTTGAGAATGTCGTCGTCTACGCAAGCGCTCGCTACGTGCGCTCCTCAGCGCGCAAGGCGCGCCTTGTCTGCGATCACATCCGCGGCAAGTCGGTCCCCGAGGCTCGCGCGATCCTCGCGTTCGCGCCGCGCGGCGTCGCCAAGGACTGGGCGAAGCTGCTTGACTCGGCGGTCGCCAACGCCGAGCACAACTTCGAGCTGATCGGTGACGAGCTGCGCGTCAAGGAGGCCTACGCGGATGAGGGTCCGACGCTGAAGCGCTTCCGCCCGCGCGCGATGGGCCGCGCGACACCGATCCACAAGAGGACCTCGCACCTCACGATCACGCTCACGCCGGAGGCCTAGGAAAATGGGGCAGAAAGTTCATCCCGAGTCGATGCGCGTGGGCTACATCCACGACTGGCAGTCGAACTGGTTCAACGAGCGCAATTTCGCCGAGTTCCTCGCCGAGGACGTCAAGATCCGCGAGCACATCGTGCGCAAGCTCTCGCACGCCGGCCTCTCGGACATCACGATCCGCAAGAACGCCAACGAGGTCGAGATCAACATCCGGACCGCGCGGCCGGGGATCGTGATCGGCAAGTCAGGCAGCGAGGTCGACGCGCTGCGCAAGGACCTCCACAAGATCACCGGCAAGCAGATCAAGGTCAACATCCTCGAGATCAAGCGCCCCGAGCTCGACGCCAAGCTCGTCGCCCAGTCGATCGCCGAGCAGCTCCAGAACCGCGTCGCCTTCCGGCGCGCGATGAAGCGGGCGCTGACCAGCGCGATGCGCTCAGGCGCCAAGGGCGTCAAGGTCCAGGTCTCGGGCCGTCTCGGCGGCGCCGAGATGGCGCGCACAGAGGCCTACTCCGACGGCCGCGTGCCGCTGCACACGATGCGCGCCGACATCGACTACGGCTTCTACGAGGCGCGCACGACGTTCGGGCGGATCGGCGTCAAATGCTGGATCAACAAGGGCGAGATCATGCCCGAGGGCTACTCCGGCTCCGATCTGACCGACATGAGCGCCCCCGCTCCACCGCAGTCTGGCTCAGACCGCGGTGACCGCGGCGATCGTGGCGATCGCGGTGATCGTGGCGGCCGTGGCCGCGGCGGCGGCGGTCCGGGCGGCCCCGGCGGTCGCGGACGCGGCGGCCCAGGCGGTCCCGGTGGACGCGGCGGCGGCGGCGGCGGCGGACGCGGCGGCGGACGCGGACCCGGCGGGGGAGGCGGTCGCTGATGCTCGCACCCAAGCGCGTCAAGCACCGCAAGCAGCACCGCGGGCGCCGCGCGGGCATGTCCCGCGGGCAGGTCAACGTCCAGTTCGGCGAGTACGGACTGAAGACGCTCGAGAGCGGCTGGCTCACCAACCGCCAGATCGAGGCTGCCCGAATCGCGATGACCCGCAAGATCCGCCGTGGCGGCAAGGTCTGGATCAACGTCTTCCCGGACAAGCCGGTGACCAAGAAGCCGGCCGAG
>DATAWT010000100.1:0-25388 GCA_036267075.1 Solirubrobacteraceae bacterium | reverse complement strand
CCCCCTTGGCCCTCAACCACCACCGCGACGCCGCGCAAAGCAAACACGAGCAGCCGAGGACGTCCCGCCACTATCAGCAAACGCTCCAACCGGCCCCGCGACGCGCGCCTAGCTCGTTGTCCCCTTGCGCGACACGCAGTAGGCCGTCGTCGGCGCGGTTGGTAACGGGGAGCGCGAGCGCTCTACGATCGCCTGGGCGTGCCTAGCCGAGGTACGCGGTCATGCGGATTGAGACCAGAACCCCAGGAATCTCAACTCCAAGCTTGGCGACGTAGCGAGTCGGCTGCTCGGTCGGGAACGAAGAGGCGTACGCCTCGTTCATGCCTGCGAAGTCCGTCGGCTGGGCGAGCAGTACGCCGACCTCGACGACGTCTTCCAACGTCGCGCCAGCCGCCTGCAGGACCGCTTGGCAGTTTCGCAGCGCCTGCCGCGTCTGTTCCTGGATCGTCGAGCCTACGAGTTCGCCGGTGCTCACATCGATGCCGACGAAGCCCGAGACATGCACATGCGGCCCGGCCTTCACCGCCTGGCTGTATAGCGGCGAACCCGGAGCCTCAGCCGTGTCGATGACCTGCCGCACGCGAGCAAGCTATCCCACGTCCACGGCCCTGTCGAGGAGCCGGCGGGGCAAAGACCGCCGCTGCCACCTTGCGCGCGAGAGGGAAGCCTCTCTGGCGTGTGTGGGTCGTGAGGCTAGACTCGACACCGTGGCGTCCGCGGCCGGTGATCTGGACCTCGTGGCGGTCCGCCGCGAGCTTGAGGCGCGCCGGGGTCGCGCGCGTGAACGCGTGGCGGCGCTCGCCCAGCGTCCCGAACTCGGAAGCGCGCAGGGATTCGGTAAGCGAATCGGGGATGGTACGACCGAGGCGGTCAGCCGCTTGACAGAGATCGGCGTCGGCGAATCGCTAGAACGGGGACTCGATCGCACAGAGCGGGCGCTCGCGAAGCTCGCTGAAGGCACCTATGGGACGTGCGACGCGTGCGGGAGCCCAATCGCGCGAGAGCGACTGCACGCGCTCCCCGACAGCGTGCTCTGTTTGGCCTGCGCGGCGACCGACCAGCGCCGCCGGACGCGACGTCGGTGACCAATGAACGATGGCGCTTCGCGCGAGACTCGACGGCGGCGGGGCTGGCGAGGCGGGATCGGTGGCCCCGAAAAGCCGAAGGCCCGCTCTCGCGGGCCTCAGGGCATCAGAAGTCGGGCGGTGCTTGCAGGGGGAAGTTCGTACTGAAGGTTCTCGCCCTACGGTTGCCTTCTCAATCTGACCTGCTCATCGTACCGCATCCACACGCTCGCGCCGGAGGCCCCGATGCTGGCGCCGCAGTCAAAACGGCGCACTAGGCAGCCACACACGCTGACCCGACTGCCCGCACCTCCATTGCGTGAGAAGCAGCACTCTCGGGTTCGGGAACACTCGAGCGCCTTGGCCTCTGTCTCGCGCCTGTTGCCGGGAGTGTCCCCTCGCACGTCGCCCGTTCGTCTTGAGGATGACCGACCATTCCCAAGGAGGCGAAGATGAAGTACGCGATGCTGATCTACCCCAAGCCGGGCAGCCACGAGGGTCTCGGCGAGGAGGATGCGAGGGCGTTGACCGGCGAGTATCTGGCGCTGCGCGCTGATTCGCGCTGTCTCGGTGGCGCCCATCTGCAGCCGGGCGAGATGGCGACGACGGTCCGCCACGGGGGCGTCGAGAACCTGATCACGGACGGCCCCTTTGCCGACGCCAAGGAGGTGCTCGGAGGCTATTACGTGCTCGAGGCGTCCGACCTCGACGAGGCGCTCGAGTTCGCGCAGCGAATTCCGGCGGTTCGGCTCGGCGGCGCGGTCGAGGTTCGCCCGCTCGTCGAGATCCCAACGGAGACAGGCCACTGATTGAGCAGGTCTTCAAGCGTGAGTGGGGCCGGGTCCTCGCGTCGCTGGTCGGCTTCCTCGGCGACATCGACCTCGCCGAGGAGGCTGCCCAGGAGGCGTTTGCCATCGCGGCCGAGCGCTGGGAGCGCGAGGGGTCGCCCGAGCATCCGGTGGCCTGGCTGGTGGCCACCGCGCGTAACCGCGCGATCGACCGCATTCGCCGCGAGCGGACGCTGCAGGACAAGACGCGGCTGCTGGAGACCGAAGAACGAGCCGGGACGATGGATGAATTCGACCTCGACGACAGCACGATCCCAGATGAACGCCTTGAGCTGATCTTCACCTGCTGCCATCCGGCGTTGGCGGTCGAGGCGCAGGTGGCACTGACGCTGCGCACGCTCGGTGGACTCACCACCCCGGAAATCGCGCGCGCGTTCCTGACCTCCGAGGAAACCATGAAGCGCCGGCTCTCGCGGGCGAAGGCAAAGATCAAAGCGACCGCGATCCCGTTCGCAGTGCCCGCCGACCATCGACTGCCCGACCGTCTCGCCGCGGTACTCGCGGTCGTCTACCTGATCTTCAACCAGGGCTACCCCGACCGGGGCGATCTCGCCGCCGAGGCAATCCGGCTCGGTCGACTGCTTGCCGACCTGATGGTCGACGAGCCCGAGGTGCACGGACTAGTCGCGCTCGTGCTGCTGCACGACTCGCGCCGCCAGGCCCGACTCGTTGACGGTCAATTGATTCCGTTGGCCGAGCAGGACCGCTCACGCCACGACCACGCACAGGTGGGAGAGGGTCGCAGCGTTCTCGATCGCGCCCTCTCCCTGCGCCCTGCCGCTGGGCCCTACGTTCTGCAGGCGGCGATCGCCTCGCTTCAATCCGAGCAGGAAATCGACTGGCACGAGGTCGCCCTGCTCTACGAGCGGCTCGAGTACCTGACCGGCTCGCCCGTGGTCACGCTCAACCGCGCGGTGGCGGTGGCCGAAGCAGGGATGCCCGAACGAGCGCTCGAGATCATCGACGCACTCGAGCTCGGCGACTACCGCTACCTGCCCTCCACTCGCGCTGAGCTTCTACGCCGCCTCGGTCGCTCCGACGAGGCCCGGACCGCCTTCGCGCACGCCCTGCGACTGGCCACGACCGACGCCGAGCGGCAGCTCCTCGCCCAGCGACTGGGCGAACTGTGACCAGACGGGAGCGGTCGCTCCATCGGCTGGGCCACGCGATTCGGGCGGGCCGCGCTCCTATAGTTCTGACCCGACGACTTTGTGCGCCGGTTCCACGCTCGCTCTCACTCCGTCGCATGGCACAGCCCCACCTGTTCCGCGTCATCCTGCCGGTCTCCGACATCGAGGCGGCTGCGTCCTTCTATGCGCTGTTGCTGGCGATGCCAGGTACTCGCGTATCCGGCGGCCGCCACTACTTCAACTGCGCGGGCTCGATCCTAGCCTGCTATGACGCACTCGCAGACGGTGATCGCGAGCCGGTCGGCCCGAATCCCCAACACGTCTACTTCAGCGTCGACGATCTGGACGCCGCACACGCGCTGGCAGTGAAAGCCGGCTGCGGTGAGCTTTCCGCGATTGAGGTGAGACCCTGGGGCGAGCGCAGCTTCTACGCGCGAGACCCCTTCGATAACCCGATCTGCTTCGTTGACGCGCGGACGCTCTTCACTGGTGAGCAGGAGTGGGCGAGACCTCCTGAGTGATCAACGAGTTCGTTTTGCCTTTCGTTCCCTGCGTTGCCGATGCGGCTTCGCTCGTAAAGTCAGCGCCGGATCTTTCGACGCTGTCGTCGAGCGCCCGGCCCTACGCGTCGGCCACGGACGGCGGCTGCCTAGACGATCTGCGTCGCCGCGCTTGCAACCGTCTCGCGGAGCCAGGCTTGTGCTCCGGCCTGCAGTGCCTCCCACGGCGATCCCAGCGGCGGGGTGTAGGAGAGGTCAAGATCCGCGAGCGCGTCGATCGTCATCTCGTTGTAGATAGCGGTCGCCGGCATGTCGATGCGTTTGGCGATCTCGCTGCGGAGGTGGCCGATGAGCTGGACGCCGAGCAGACGGCCGGTGTCGCGGTCGCCGGTGTAGCGCATGGTGATCGGGTGGCTTCCCGGGTAGTAGGCCTTATGGTCGTCGGCCTGACTCGTCACGCTGATCGGGTTGTAACCGGCGGTGGCGGCTTCGTGGTCGCGTAGTCCGGTGCGCGCGGCGACAAGGTCAAAGACCTTGACGACCTGGGTCCCGATGCTTCCGGCGAACTCTCGGCTGCCACCGAGGGCGTTCTCGCCGGCCACGCGACCCTGCTTGTGAGCCGTCGTGCCGAGCGGCACATAGGTCATGCCGAGCAGGCGATGGTGGGTCACGACACAGTCGCCGGCGGCGAAGACGTCGGGCAGATTGGTTCGCATCTGGCGATCGACCACCAGGGCGTTCTTGAACCCAACCTCGGCACCCGCGCGGGCCGCCAGGTCGCTGTCGGCCCGGACACCTACGACGACGAGCACGACGTCGGCGGGATAGACGACAGCGTCGCCGAGCGGCCCGGTCGCATGCACTTCGAGCCGGCTGCCCGAACTGCTAGTTCCTTGGCGGGTGATCGCGTTTACGCGCGTGTTGCAGCAGACCTGAACGTTGCGACGTTCGAGCTCTGCGCGAACGAGCGCCCCGAGCTCGGGGTCAACGGTCGGCAGGACCTCCGAGAGCTGTTCAAGTTGGGTGACGCGTAGTCCCCTCGCAGTCAATCCTTCGGCCATTTCGAGTCCGATGTAGCCGGCGCCAACGATCACCGCCCGTTCGAGCGACTCCCGCTCTAGGGTCTGCATGAGCCCGAAGGTGTCGCTCATGGAGTGAAGTAGGTGCACCCCATCGTCAGCACCGAGTTGGGTTTCGCCGGTGAGACCGGCGATCACCGGGCGAATCGGCACAGCGCCAGTGGCGACGATGAGCGCGTCGTACTCGAGCATCTCATCGTCGCCGTCGGCTGTCGCCACCGCCAGCGTGTGCGCGTCGACGTCGATGCTTTGGGCGAGGGTATCGAGTCGCAGGCGCATGCCGGTCGCTTCGAGGTCGGCTGTCGTGCGGTGTGCGAGGTTGCGCCAATGCGTGACCTCACCGGAGACGTAATAGGGGATCCCGCAGATCGAGAAGTTCGGGTAGGCGTCGGCGACGACGACGGTGAACTCGCAACTGCGGTCGAGTTCGCGCGCGCGAAGCGCTGCGCTGATGCCGGCATCGCTGCCTCCGATCGCCACGATGCGCGTCATCGATCTCCTCCTGCTGGTGTGGACGCAAGGTGCGCCGCCTGGGGTTGGCCGTCGGGGTGAGGGAGGATGACGGTCGCGGCCTCCTCCGGCGTGACGTCGGGGTAAAGCGTGCGCAGCACGATGATCGCCAACCCGCCGCCAACGAGCTGCGCGACGACGTAACCGAGCACCGACGCGGGCGCGATTCCGGCGAATGTGTCAGAGAACATTCGGCCGACGCTAATCGCCGGGTTCGCGAAGCTCGCCGAGCTCGTGAAGAAGTAGGCCGCGCCGATGTAGGCGCCAACGGCCGCTGGCGCCATCGCGGTTCGCCTCGTGCGAGCGAGAGAGAAGATCACCAGCATCAGGCCAAGCGTCGCGATCACCTCGCCGAGCAAATGCGCCCCGCTAGCGCGGTGCTTGGTCGAGATACTCACGGCGGCCGCCGCAAACATGCCGTTGGCGGCGATTGCTCCCGCGGTGCAGCCGGCAACCTGAGCGGGGATGTAGGCGAATGCTCGCCGCCAAGTCAAGCCGCCGAAGCTGGCGTCGACGAGCGACACCACGGGATTGAAGTGCGCGCCGGAGACCGGCCCGAACATCAAGATGATCGTGAACAAGCCGGCTGCCGTGGCCGCCGCGTTTTCGAACAGTTCCAGGCCGACGTCACCAGGCGATAGCCGCTGCGCGGCGATTCCCGAACCGATCACCACAGCCGCGAGGAACGCCGAGCCCAGGAACTCGGCGAGGAGGCTTCGCCTCAGCGTGGCGTCCAGGCTCACGCGGTCAGGGCGTCGCAGCATTCGCGTTGCAGGCAATCGCGCGCTGCCCGATTGGCGAGCGAGAGGATGTGTGAGCGGACCGGAACGTCGTCATAGCGATCGAGGATCGCGTCGGCACAGGCGCGTATCTCCTCCGGCGTGCGCATCGCCTCGAACTCCGCCACCAGCGTCGGCAGCATCTTGCGCAGACGCCATTGATGCGCGCTGCGGTCGCTCTGGATCTCCTCGACGCGTTCGATGATCAGGCGATGGACGTGCTCGGCGACTTGATCGCGGATCTCGCGCACCGCTTCGATCGGGCGGCCTCCGGGATCCGGGATGTCCCAGGACTCGACCATCGTCGGCACGTACGGGCAGACGTCGCCGCAGCCCATCGTCACGGCCCAATCAGCGTGCAACTGCATTTCCACGAGCAGCTTGCGCGGGCGTCGGCCCGCGAGGTCGATCCCGACCTCGCGCATCACCTCGATAACCGTCGGCCACAGTTCGTGCGCGGGGTCAGACCCGGCGGACTCTGCCCGGACATCTTCCGGCGCCTCGCGCTCGAAGAACGCTTGCGCCATCTGGGACCGGCCAGCATTGTGGGTGCAGATGAACAGGACGTACTTCATCGAGATCCTCCCCTCAATGACGTCACAGTGCGGATTCTAACCATTGACAAACGTCAGTTCAATAGGTAGAAGTAAATCGATGGGCACCGATCTGGAGCTGACCCCGAAGCAAAAGCGCGCTCCGGGGGCGCCCTGCTGCGAGCCGGTCGTCTATCCCGATGTCGAGCGCGCCCAGGCCGCCCGGATGGCGACCGTGGCCAAAGCGCTCGGCGATCCGATCCGTCTCCAACTCGTCGACGTGCTGCGCAAGCACGCCGGCAAGGTCTGTGTCTGCGAGCTGGTGCCGCTGTTCGACATCGCGCAGCCGACTCTCTCGCACCACCTCAAGAAGCTGCGCGAGGCCGGAATCGTCGACTCCGAGCGTCAAGGCCTATGGGCTTACTACTACGTGATCCCAAACGCCCTCCAGGAGCTTTCCGCATGGCTGCCCTAGCCGACCCGGCCAGCCCGAGCGAACCGTCTGCCTGCTGCGGCCTCGAAGCTCAGAGCACCTGTTGTGAGCCAAGCGCGAAGGCCGACTGCTGCACGCCCGAGGCGACTGGTTGCGGATGCGCCGCCGGCTCCCCAGAACCCTCCGATCGCGAGTTTCGCGAAGTCGTGCGCGAGAAGCACGCTGCGGCCGCTACAGGCGGGTGCGGCAGCGAGGTGACCACCAGGACCACCGACGCGAGCGGAGCGCACGTGTGGGGCGCCGCGCTCTAGGGCGACGACGATGCCGAAGCCCCGCAGGGCGCCGTCGCTTTCTCTCTTGGCTGCGGCGTGCCGACCGCAGTTGCCGACCTGCACCCGGGCGAGACCGTGCTTGACTTTGGATCACGGGCCGGCGCCGATCTGCTCAGCTCCGCTCGCCGTGTCGGCCCGACCGGCAAGGCGTTCGGCGTCGACATGAACGACGAGATGCTCGGCCTTGCGCGCGCCAACGCCGCCCAGGCAGGCGTCGAGAACGTCGAGTTCGTCAAGGGCTACCTCGAAGAGCTGCCGCTTCCCGATGCGACCGTCGACGTCGTCATCTCCAACTGCGTCATCAACCTCGCCGCCGACAAGACAGTCGTCCTGCGCGAAGCCGGGCGCGTATTACGCCCGGGCGGTCGGCTTGCCGTCTCAACGCTCTGGCAGAAATGGGCAGAGACCCGAGTTCAGGCGCCGTGAGCGCGGAAATGTGTCGCCTCGAAACGACGACGACCATCCGCCGATTTCCAGCGAAAACACTCGATGGGCGGTGCTGGGCTCGAACCAGCGACCTCCTGCTTGTAAGCCCAGTCGCCGGAAGCGCAAACAGCGGCCGAAATAGGCGGATTTGCTGCGCTTCCGCCACGATGCCGACTGTCGCGATTATCTGCATTTGACGGCGTTTGCCGCTCGTGTGGGCAGAAAGTTCGCGTTTCTGCCCATTGGCCTGCCGCTCCATCGAGCCGCGGCGGCCCTCAGCGCGGGTCCGCGGGCGTTGCAATTTCGAGCACGTAGCGTGGCTCGCTGATGCGGCGGGTCAGCGAGGCGCGGCTGTATGGCAGCTCGTTGCGCGTCGCGGCGGCGGCCATGCTGTCGGTGAAGGCCGCGCTCCCGCGGGGGTCGAGGCGACCGACTCGGCGGGCGCCGATCGAGACGATCAGCCGCGGCTCACCGGCTGCCGCTTCCGCGTCGTGGTCAAGCCAGACGGTGACCGTGGCGGTATTGAGAATGCTCGGGACGGCGGCGTGGACACGGTCGAGCCACTCGCGCTCGTTATCGTCGAGCTCGGAGCGGCTGTGTCACGATGCCGTCGTGCTGCGGTGGTTCGCGCTGGTGGTGGCGATGGTGCTCGCGACGGTGATAGTCGCTGGGTCGTCGGCGGCGGCCGGGAAGACCGCCCCAAGGGTCAGGGTGGTGCGCTGTCCGACGAGTTACGGGGTGGCGGGCGAGCTGCACAAGACGCCTTCCAGGCTTGCGGTGCTCCACGACCCCGTCTCGACGCGCGGGCTCGTGGCGTACACGAACACCGACATCTACCTCATCGCGCCGGCGGGAATGCGATGCGCTGGAATCATCGGCGCCGACGGCACGACCGCGCTCGCCGTCGGCCCCCGCGCGCTCACGGCCGAACTGAACAATCCAGGCAGGAGTTACTCGGGGATCGGGCTAACGCTCGCCTTCGACCCCGACTGCGTCTCCTGCGAGGCAAGCGACCTCTGCCCGTTCTTCGCCCAATCGGCCCGCGCGTTTGGGTTCCCATGCACCACCGGGATCCCTGCGGACGAGCAGACCTACAGGCTGACGCCGCAGGTCACGCTGTTCGAGGACCCACCCGGCATCCGCGGCGACGGATGGCCGAGCGGCGGACCTGACCCGGCAAACGGCCTCGTCGGCTTCACCGGCCCCCCTCGCCAACCCGACACCACGGTCTACCGCTCGACATGCACGCTACCCACATCCGAGCACTCGATCTGCACCGTCAGCCTCAACGACACACTCAGCCGCTACGGCTAAGCGGGGCCTGCTCGTAGCGCCAGGTCACAAGCGGCGGGCGTTCCTGTCCGGCCGGGCATCGCTTGGGTGGTGATACGAGCCCCCAATCGACGAAACGGCTTTCTGCTGACGTCGGTCGCGAGGTCGTGCCACGCCAACCTGTTGCACCACCGCAAGCGCCGCGCGACGGTGGCATCCGACTCAAGTAGACCGGTGGACAAGCGGGCGTATAGTCGCGGGCCGTGCCTCACTTTCCGCCGCCGGTCGTCCCCGCTGCCCAGCGAAGCTGTTTCGTAATCGGGCCCATCGGAAACCGTCTAGCCGAGCACGGCAGCCCTGATCGCGTGACGTACGAAGAGTCGGTCAAGCTCTTAGAGGAGGTCATCGAACCTGCATGCGAGAGCGTGGGCCTCGATCCAGTTAGGGCCGACGGCCTCACCCGAGCGGGCGAGATCACGGACCAGGTATTTCGGCGGCTCCGAAATGACGATGTCGTTATTGCCGACGTCACGGCGGCCAATCCGAACGTGATGTACGAGCTCGGGCTCCGGCACACGCTTGACAAGCTCACCGTACAACTGGGCGAGTACGGTCGGCTCCCGTTCGATATCAACGTTATTAGGACGATCGTTTTTAGCCGTTCTGTGTCGGGTTTGATCGACGCACGGGATCAGCTCATCGCCGTCTTGGAGGCGGGGCTAGCGGGCGAGTATGACCCCGTATCGGCAACGCGGGTCTGGGCAGCGGACGTGGCACAGCAGCCGGTTCCGGAAACGGAGGCGTTGGAGGAGAGCGTGGCTTCCCTAGACGAGGCTGGTTTCCTCGACTTGGTGGCTGAGGCCGAGGCCGAGCTCGAGAAGCTTCCCCCATTGATCAAAGCCGTGGGCGAGTGCATAGTCGAAATGGGAAGCCTCGCGCAGGAAACGGCCGACGCGAACACGCACAGTGATACAGGGGGTGCCGGAATGCGTGGACGGTTGGCCAACGCGATCCGATACGCCTCATCTCTCGAACCCCTCGTCCCTAGGCTCGAACTGGCCGTGGCGGAGTACGCGGCGACGTTGGAGGTGGTCTCCGCCGGAACGCTCGCGCTTATTGACAAGGCAGCCGAACAGCCCGACGAATTCGAGAAGGGGCGCGACCTTTGGCTGAACATAAGGCGCACGGCGGCCTCGACTCGGGAAGGCACGGCAGCGCAGTCCGGCCTCGTGGCCAGCGTGGAATCAAGCGCAGATATGTCGCGCGTCCTCCGCGAGCCGTCGCGCCGGATAGCTGCGGCGCTCAATCGGTTCATTCAGGCCAGCGCGATGATCGACGAGTGGGATAGAAGGCTCAGCGGGCTCGGGATCCCGATACCCCCAGACGACTGGCAGCCCGGCGATGACGAAAGCCCAACGGACGAGCCGGAGTTCCGCCCTGACGCGCAGGGCCCGCTGGTGGAGTGAGACGCTCGGCGTGAGCTTGGCCGAGCCGACTGAGTGCTGTCGAATCAGTAATCGGGACGGAGGCGTTCGGTCCATGGTCGCCGGGCGCAGGCCACGACGCAATTGACCCTCGGGAACAAAGGCTGCTCGCGAAGCTGCATCGAAAACAGGCGCGTCCGACGCGCGGGGGCTAGCCGGGCGGCCCCGGCGTCCGCGTGGGTGGGCTGGTGAGTGGTATCGGGCCTGATGGGCTGGTCTTAGACGGGGCCTTGGGTTCGATCGTCAGTTCCAAGGACGTCACGGCTAGCTGTCGATGACGTCGAGGAGGTGTTCCCGGTCGATGCGGTCGGGCATGTCCGTGAGGTGATCGAAGGCGTCGCGTATGTCGGCGATTGCCTGGCGGATGTTTCTGTTCCTGCAGCGGTGGGCGAGCAGTTCGAGGGCGGCGGGCGTGAAGAGCGCGGTTGTCCATCCGCCTCCAGGGGGATCGTCGTCAAGTGTGATCTGGACACGGCGGTTGATGATCGCGGTCATCAGGTCGAGCGCTTGCGGTTGCGACCGGGGCCGTGGGATCTTGAGCACTGCACCAACCCGCGCCGCAAGCTCCTGGTACTCCTGTCGCGCCGCGGCCGTGTGGCCCGCAGCGTTGGCACCTGTCTCGGTCCAATGGGTTTGCACGGCCACGAGGAACGTGATTTCCGGGCAGTCGAGCAGAACCCGTAGGGCGGAGAAGAAGCTGCGCGCCCTCGCGGCCATGTCTCTATCGGCGACGCTCCACACATCGGTGTCGTGGAAGATCACGACGAGCCGGGCTCCGTGTGCAGATGCCAGATCCCGCAGTGCCAGTAAGGAGGGCCCAGGGCCGCCGCCCTGCCACTCGGCATTGGTAGTGAGGGTCACGAGGTCCTTGCCTAGGCCTGCGCCTACCGTCGCGTTGAGAAATGGTAGGCCAGCAGTGATGGAACCCGAGACGCTGGTGGGCTGGTGGCTGGTGGTGATCGTTGTGGCCAGCGCCTCTTCGAGGCGCTGGATTTCGTCTGGCTGCAGCGAACCGCGGGGTTCGGTGGCGAGTCCTTGCGCGATCGCCTTGACAAGTAGTTCGGCGGTCAGATTGCCGTCGTGGTGAGCGACCGGTACGGTGAGCGGTAGTGGATGCGGCGGTTCTTCGGGACTTGCTGCGTTTCTGGCGGCTGCGGTTAGCACGCTGCTCTTCCCTGACCCGGGCGGGCCGACGATGATCACAAAGGCCTCGTCGTCGGTGGTGATGGCGTTGAGCACGCGCTCGTCGATCGATTGGGGGATGCCGACGTCGCCTGTGGGCACGTGGGCGATCGCGAGCTCGTAGTCAGGGGGTTTGGGCTTGAAAGCTGTGGCGTCGCGAAGCTGCTCGAGGATTTTGCGGCTCATGCGGCACGGTTGATGTCGTACATGGTCCTCGGTCTGCCTGGGCCGCCTGGAGGGGTCTCTCTGAAGGAGGTGAGCACGCGCGCGCGTTCAAGTTCACCGAGCAGCTGCGTCAGCCGCACGCGTGAGACGCCGAGGGTTCGTTGCAAGCCGTCGTCGCTCGCGCTCACAGCGCCTCGCCCCCAAATCTCGGCGAGCAGCATCACCCCGGAGCGTCCCGTCTCCTCCTCGGCGATCGTCATCAGCCTCTGTTGCAACTCGCCATCCTGGCGAGCTCCTATGGGCCCGGCCTCAGCGTCAAGCAGGATGGCGCGTGGCTGCAGCGGCCGCGCCGGAGAGCGAATTTGCTCGGGGAGCTCACCGTTGTGCTTGCGGCGTCGGAGCAGCTCAAGCGCGGCGTCCGGGTCGAGGGGCTCCAGGTTGATGACCATGTCGAAGAACGCGTCCGCGGGTGGCTGGCTCAGCGTCTCATATGCGCTGGAATTGACGGCCACCACGAACCAGACGGGCAGCTGCCATAGCTCGTCACGTAGGCGTCCGAACAGGGTGGCCGCCTGCTTGGGATCGGGGTCGTCGACCAGGATGATCGCGTCCCTCTCCTTTGTGTCGCGCAGCCGCCGCACTTGGGCAATGAGTCCGAAGGGATCGTCACGGGTTGGGCGCTCGGCGACCTCGATCCAGCCGGCCTGTTCGGCCTCAAGGAGGATGAGGTCGACGAGGTCACGGGCGCCGTCGGCGATGCGCGCGTCGACGATGATCACGAACGACGAGGTCGGACCAGCGTCGGCGTTGGCTCGAATCTGGTAGAGCAAAGTCGTCTTGCCAGAGCCGGGTTCGCCGACGATCAGCGTGTTTCGATGCTGGAACGCGGCCTGCGCGGCACGTTTCCGCGAAGCATCGGTCACGTACAGCGCCTGGTCGGCGACGGTATCCAACAGCGGACGTTTAGTAAACACAGCCGACAAATCTTACCGTAAGCTGTGTAAGCTGCAAAACTAAAACCGTCCGCCGCGACAAGGAGTGGCGCGGAGCCTACCGCTCGGCAGATATCGCCGCATCGTACGAACAGAGCGCGCCGAGCGCGACAGCAGGTTATCGCCGCAGCCATGGGACGCAACCCGGGCCGCGTCGTCGGTATGTCGGCGCCGGCGACAGAAGCACGTCGCTCGAGCTGTGAGATATCCCAGCTACAGCAACACCGGTGCGGGTCGTGGTGGTCCCCTTCCGATCCTTGACCACCCCCCCTCTGCCTTCATTGAACGGATAGGAGTGGGGGTGGTCAAGGATCGGAACGGGAGAGAGAAGTAGTGGTTGAAGGAAGGGTGGTTGGGGGGTGGTGGTTGGAGAGAGGTATTGAGATGGATAGAGGTTGAGAAGGAAGAAGAAAGACGAACGGGAGAGGTTGATTTGACAGAAATATCACGTGATGTCTAAGATGATGGTGTGGCTGATCGAGCGAAGGGAAGCAAAGCTTCGAGTAGGCGGGCTGGCGTGGGCGCGCGCGGCCTGTTGGCGCAGATCGACGCGCAGATCAAAGCTCTAGACGGGGAGCTCGCGGGCTACCAGGAGCTGGTTGATGAGCGTCGTCGACTGGCTGCCGCGCGGGCGGCGTTGACGGGCGAGCGTGCGCCGGCCGGGTTATCAGCGTCTGGCGCACGACGGTTGAGCCAGGACGAGGTCGCGGACTATCTGCGCGAGCACCCAGGCTCGAAGGCCGGCGACATCGCGAGAGCTCTGGATGTCCCGTTGACTAACGTCTCAGCGCACCTCTATCGCGGCAAGCGCGGACGCTTCGAAGCACGCGGCGACGGCTGGCACCTGCGCGAGAGCGCATGAGTCCCATGTCCCCTTGGTCCCTCAACCCGGTGCGCGACGCGGTAGCTGACGGCGTCGTGTCCCGGTTGGACGACAACGGTCGGAAGGGACGCTGATGGCACGCCATCTCCGCGGCCAGGTCATCGAGTACGCGATCCGCGGTGGGCGCGCCTTCGCCCTACGATTCCGCGCCTACGGACGTCGCGAGTACATGACGCTCGGCTCAACCGCGGACGGGTGGAATCGGAAGAAGGCCGAACTCGAGCTCGAGAACATCCTCGCGGATGTTCGGCGCGGCATTTGGAAGCCGACCGCGCCACCAGCTCTGCCTCCGGCGGACCCGAGCTTTCACGAGTACGCCTCGAGATGGCTCGCGGATCGAGTGCCGGAGCTGCGGCCCCGCACGGTCGAGGACTACACCTGGGCTCTGACCCATCACCTGCTGCCGTTCTTTCACCGCCACCGGCTCAGCGAGATCACGATCGCCGAGGTCGACCGCTACCGCGCGCACAAGCTGCGCGAAGGTGCCCTGGGCCCTGCCTCGCTGAACAAGACGCTTTCCCGCTTAGCGCAGATCCTCGATGTCGCCATTGAGCATCACCCGGGACTGATGTCAGGCAACCCCGCGCGCGGTCGCAGGCGACGCGCCAAGACCACCGCTCCCGACCGCGGTTTCTTGGAGGCGGAGCAGGTCGCCGCACTGCTCCGGGCCGCAGGTGAACTTGACAACATCGCGCGCAGTGATCGCTCGCACGTGGGTCGCCGGGCGACCCTCGCGGTTCTCGCTCTTGGCGGCCTTCGGATCAGCGAACTGATCGCGTTGCGCTGGCGCGACATCGACCTGCCGAGCGGCCGCCTTCACGTCCGCGCCGCAAAGACCGCATCCGGCGCGCGCGCCGTCGACATGGGAGGAATGCTGCGCGACGAGCTGCTCGCCCATCGGAGCCGCTCGCTCAGCGCGGGGCCCGACGACCTCGTGTTCGCGACGACCACCGGCCGCGCCCAGAACCGTGAGAACGTGCGGCGGCGTGTACTTCATCCCGCCGTAGCGCGCGCTAACGGAATCCTCGAGACGGTCGGACGCCCGCCGATCCGCAGCAACACCACGCTTCACGCGCTCCGGCGCACCTACATCTCTTTGCTGCTCGAAGCCGGCGAGAACCCGCGCGTCGTCATGGCTCAGGTCGGACACACCGACCCAGGGCTGACGCTACGCGTCTACGCCCAGGTGATGAGCCAGCGCGAAGGCAGCGCGAGCCGTCTCGATGACCTGCTCCGCCACCACGATTGGGCAGAAATGGGCAGAAACCCGAGTTCTGACCCCGTTGTCGTCGAAATGTCGCCTCAAGACGCGGACGACAACCCTGCGATTTCCAGCGAAAACACTCTATGGGCGGTGCTGGGCTCGAACCAGCGACCTCCTGCTTGTAAGGCAGGCGCTCTGACCAGCTGAGCTAACCGCCCGGCGGACGCCCGCAAGGCTACCGCGGGCGCCCGCACACTCTGCAGGCTTCAGGACATCGCGTACGTCACGGTCACGTCGGCCTCCACCGAGCAGCTGCTCGAGGCGTCCGCGATCCGCGCAATCCGGCGAAGCGCGCTCTTCTTCTTCTTGTGGTGATGCTTCTTCGCGGGACTCGGCGCGGGTGCTCCGTGCACCGAGCCGACCGCGTTGGCGAACACCCGGGCCGAGCACAGTCCGCCGTCGCTTGACTGCTCGGTGATGTTCTGGACCACGCCGAGCGTGTCGCCCACCGAGGAGGCGAGCGCCGAAGCCTTCGTGTGAGCGTCGGTCAGAGCCGATTCCAGCGCGCCGAGATAGCCGCTTGAGATCGCGCCGGCGGAAGCGTTCTGATCGACCGTGAACGTGCTTGACCCGTTCACCATGATCGTGGCGGCGCTCGCGCCGGTCGAGCCCGTCGTGCCGGTCGCGCCCGTGGTATCTGCCTGCGCGCCCGCGACCGAGCCGCACAGCGCGCCGACGAGGCAGCCGGCCACCGCCGTCAACGCCACTTTCGATCGCAACATCCATGCCTCCCTTACTAGCCGAAGATGATTCCTGGGGAACCTACGTCGCTGCCCTCGATTCGTCACAGCGCGAAAGCCGCGACAATCAGCCGATGGATCTCGGGATCGCAGGCCGCGTCGCGCTTGTCCTCGGCGCCTCCAAGGGAATCGGCCGCGCGACGGCGATCGAGCTGGCCTCCGAAGGAGCCCGCGTCGCCGTCGCCTCTCGCGGCCAGGGCCCGCTCCAGGAACTGGCGGCGGAGATCGGCGCGACGGCCTTCGAGCACGACAATGAGAACCTCGACGCCGCCCCAGCGCTCGTGGACGCCGTTGCCGCGGCCCTCGGGCCGATCGAGATCCTCGTGACCAACGGCGGGGGACCGCCGACCGGAGGCGACCCACTCGCCTTCACCCCGCAACAGTGGGATCTCGCGCACCGGACGCTGCTGCGCGCCCCGCTGGCGATGGTTGAGGCGGTCCTACCCGGAATGCGCGAGCGTGGCTACGGGCGGATCGTCAACGTCGGGTCGGCGACGACGCGTGAGCCGGCGCCGCCGCTGATGCTCTCAAACGCCGAGCGCGCGGCGGCACTCGGCGCGTTCAAGACGATCTCGACCTACGTTGCCAAGGACGGGGTGACCCTCAACACGGTGCTCCCGGGACGCATCGCCACCGACCGCGTCTATGAGATCTTCGGGCGCGAGGGTGCCGAGCGAATCGGGCGCGAGGAGGTGCCCGTCGGCCGTCTCGGCACGCCCGAAGAGCTCGCCGCGGCGATCGTATTCCTGTGCTCTGAGCGCGCGAGCTACATCACGGGCGCGGCGCTGCTGGTCGACGGCGGCTTCTCTAGGCTCGTGTAGTGGCGGTCTCGCCGTACCTGGCCGATCTTCGAGCCAAGATCGGGCACGATCTCGTGCTCGCGCCATCGGTCGCGGTACTCGCGCGAGATGAGGCCGGCCGCGTTCTGATGGTGCTCAACGCCGAGACGGGACTGTGGCAGACGATCGGCGGGATGCTCGAGCCGGACGAGAGCCCGCACGAGGCGGCGCGCCGAGAGGCGCTCGAGGAAGCAGGCGTCGAAGTCGAGCTACGCCGGGTGATCGCTGTCGCCGGCGGCCGCGACTTTCGCCTCACCTATCCCAATGGCGACCAGATGGCGTACGTATCGACGATCTTCGACGCGGTGGTGATCGGCGGGGAGCTACGCGCGGACGGAGATGAGACGTCGGCGGTCGAGTGGTTCACGCTCGAGGAGCTCGCGGCTGCCGAGACAGACGATTTCACGCGCGCGCTGCTGTCGGCGGCGATACCCCCAGGGGGAATCGAACCCCCGCTACGGGCGTGAAAGGCCCGCGTGCTGACCGCTACACCATGGGGGCGCGCACGCCAGAGTCTACGCGGCTTCACGGAGTCCTCCTCGCGCGCCACGGAGAGACCGACTACAACGCGCAGCGGCGCTTTCAGGGCCGGCTGCCGGTCCCGCTGAACGCTGTCGGCAGGGCCCAGGCGGAGCGACTCGCAGAGCTTGCCGCGCCGCTTGGACTCCGGACGCTTTGGACGAGCACACTCGTGCGCGCCGCGCAGACGGCCGCGATCGTCGGGGCACGGCTCAGCCTTGAACCGCGCCCCGACGCGCGGCTCGTGGAGACCGACTGCGGCGTGTGGACCGACCGGCTTCTGCTCGAGATGGAGGAGGAGGACGCGGCCGGCTACGCCGCATTTGTCGCGGCCGACCCGGCCTTTGAGTTCCCGGGCGGTGAATCGTTTCGCGATCAGACCGAGCGCGTTCTCGCCGCCCTCGAGAACGTCGCCGGCGGAGCGCTCCCGGCGCTGGTGGTTACCCATGGCATGTCGATCCGCCTCGCGCTGGCCGCGCTCGGCCATCCGGTCGCAAACGTCCCCAACGCGGCGCTCCTAAACTGCTCGGGCGCGGCTAGCTCATCGGGTAGAGCACCGGACTTTTAATCCGGCGGGCTGGGTTCGAGTCCCAGGCCGCGCATCGTGTGTGAGCCCGCGCAGAGCCAGCTGCCCAGCGAGCGCCCATCCAACCAGGTGAGCCCGAGTCGGCCTCGCTCGGTGCGAGAATGCCCGCAACTGCGGTGTCGTGGCGGTGTTTCCGAGGTCACTGCCAGGGTTCAAGTCCCAGGCCGCGCAGTGCAAAAACTAAAGAGGAGCATCACCACATGAAGCGTCTCGCAGCCACCATCGCACTCGTGAGCGCCCTGGCGCTAGCTACCGTTGCGCTCGCCGGCTCACCGCTCAGCGGCACCTACAACACCACGATCGGCAAGGGGCCGCTCGGAGGTAAGGTCGCCGGGGCCTGGAGCCTCGCCTTCAGCTCGCCCAACTACACGGTCAGCTACAAGGGCGCCAAGGTCGCCGTCGGCACATACACGACCGGCGGTGGCAAGGTGACCTTCAGCGACAAGAGCGGCAAGCTGGCCTGCCCTGGCAAGGGCGTCTACAGCTACAAGCTGAACGGCCGCTCACTCACCTTCAAGGCCGTCAGCGACAAGAACGCGGCCTGCGCCGGCCGCCGCGCCGTTCTTGCCGGGACCTTCACGAAGAAGTTCACATCCTCGGGCGGCGGCGGGTACTGAGACGGCCGACGCCTGGGGTCTGAATCCACAGGCACCGCGCCCGTGGCTCCCACCCGTGAAACGCAGTCCGAGAACCGTCCGCGGCCATGACTCGCGCCGTCGCCCCGACCATCGCCGCGCTCGCCGCGCTGGTCGTGGCGTCGGCGCCGCCGGGCCAAGCCGCCGCGTCGCCTCAGACGCTCGCCGCGCGCTATCTCGCGATCGCCGAGGCTGGCAATCGCCACCTCGACCGCGACTTCGACTCGCTCGAAGGCCCGGACAAGGACAACCTCGTGCGATCGCGCGCGGACCTGCGCGATGCGGCTGCGACCGAGCGGCTTTTCGACCGCCGGCTGCTCACGCTCGCCTTCCCGCGAGCGATCGAGGCGCTCGCGCACGACCTCTACCGGGTCAACCAGCTGCGGGCACGGCTGACCTTCGCCGCCTCCGTGGCCGCGACGCTTGCCGACATCCACTCCTACGAACCGGCTCTGGATACGGCAAACGGACCGGTCGAGCGCGATGTGCGGGCGATCCGACGCTCGCTCGGGCTACCGCCGCCGGACACGAGCTGAACGCTCCGCAGCGCGCACGGTTCCTCGCATCCGTTTGAGGCGGGCCCCAAACGGGCAGTTGGCGGCAGATGCCAAGTCTGGAACGCCGCATTCTCGTGCGGTGGGTATATCTGCTCGGCGGTGCCTGCATCGGTCTCGGGATACTCGATGTCGTCCTCCTTCTCCGCGTCACCTGAGATGGCTTCCGCGCCTGAAATTGCCCCGCCAATCGGGCGCTGCGCCAGCTGCGGCGGGCCGATCCAGGCCGCCGAGTGCTGCTGGCGCGAACGCCGCCTTCAGACCGAGGACGTGCCGCGCCTGTGGCACCCGATGTGCCTGCCGGACCTCTCGCGCGGCATCGTGAGCTGGGCCAGCCGCGCCGCCTGACGGCGGCGCCACAACGGAGCTACAACGGACGTCCACGCCGTCTGGACGCCGGTTTGGACGGATGTCCCCGGCCACGCGTCGATCGTCGCCACCTCCCCTTAAGGCAGCGTTCTAGACGACCGAGACCCTGTTCGACGGCGACTCAACACCGTCGCCCAAAGCACTCTTGCCGCCGACGCTGGGAAAGGGATTTGATCACTTGAAGCATCTAACTAAGAGAGGGCTCGGACTGGCCGGTGTACTCGCCGGCCTCGCTCTTGGGGTTTTCCCCGCCGCCTCCGCACAGGCGGCGCTCATCACCACTTCACCCTGCGACGGCGCGAAGCTGATGCAGCCGTTCCTGCCCTGGCACGACTCCAGCCTCTACCGGATCGTGCCCGGCGGCGACTTCGAGGGCAGCCTGGCGGGCTGGACCCTCACCGGCGGGGCGCACACCGTCGCCGGCAGCGAGCCGTTTGCCGCAACCGGCGCGCTCGGAAGCACATCGGTTGACCTGCCCGCCGGGGCGAGCATCGAGACGCCGTTCACTTGCGTCGACGCTGCCTACCCGACGTTCCGCTTCTTCGCGAAGAACAACTCGCTCCTGTCGGCCGTCGCCGTCTCCGTCGTCTACCGCGTTCCGCTCGTCGGCCAGGTGACGATCCCCGTCGGCGCCGTCGCGCTCAGCCCCAAGTGGGCGCCGAACCTCCTGCCGATGCTGACCGGATCGATCGCAACGAGCCTCCTGAATGGCGGCACCGCGCAGGTCTCGCTCCGCTTCACCGCCCTCACAGGCAACACGCAGATCGATGACATCTACATCGATCCGCGCTGCATGGGCGCCTGACGTTCGACGCGGACCGCGTGCGGCGCCCCAACGGCGCCGCACGCGACCGCGAAATCAGGCCGCCACGGCTCAAGCGTTGCGCGGTGCAGAGCCGATAAATCTCCCTGATGCTGCGCACGCCGACGGCCGGTGAGGACCAAGCGCTCCTCGCCGAGACGCTCCAGATCCCGAGCGCCTCCATCAGCACCCGCGAACGGGTCGTTGAGACCGTCACAAACGCCGCGTTCGTGGCAGCCGTCGTGGGGCTGTGGCTGCTCGCTCCACCCCACTCCGTCTCACTCGCCCCGGCGCTCGCCTGCCTAGCGGTGCTGCTCGTCTCGATGCGGATCCGCATCGACACCCCGTTCGGCTTCACGGTGCCGACGCAGCTGGCCTTCGTCCCGCTTCTCTTCGCCCTTCCGATCGCGACCGTCCCGATCGCCGTCGCCGCGTCATTCGCGCTCGTGCGCCTGCCCGACGTGATCAAGGGCGACCTGCCGCCCTCGCGCCTGATTCATTCGGTCGCGAACGCCTCCTACTCGCTCGGCCCGGTTGCCGTCTTCGCGCTCGCCGGCACGGCGCCCGTCGACGCCGGCCCGGGACTTTTGATCGCGGCGCTGCTCGCTCAGTTCGCCGTCGACTTCGCGGTCTCCGGAGCTCGCTTCGCGCTCGCCCGTGGCGCCACCCTCGCCGAGCAGCTGCGCGAATCGTGGGTCTATCTCGTTGACGCGGCCCTGTCGGCGGTCGCGCTCCCGGTTGCCGAGCTGATCCACCATTCGGCGATCATCGCGCTCGCCCCGCTTCCCGCGATCGGTCTCGTCGCCCTGTTTGCGCGCGAGCGCCACGAGCGCCTGCGCTACCTGGTCGAGCTCTCAGACGCCTACCGCGAGGCGCGCGACGAGGCCGTCGAGGCCTCGAACATGAAATCGGCGTTCCTGGCCAACATGAGCCACGAGATCCGCACACCGATGAACGGTGTGATGGGGATGAACGAGCTGCTGCTCGCGACGAAGCTCGATGAGGAGCAGCGCGGATACGCGGAACAGGTCACACGCTCTGGTGAGCACATGCTCTCGATCATCGACGACATCCTCGACATCGCCCGGATCGAGACCGGGCGCGTGGACCTGACGCTCGCCGACTTCGATCTGCGCGAGACGATCGAGCAGGCAGTCTTCCCCGCCCGCCTCGAGGCCGACAGCAAGGGGCTCGAGTTCGCCCTGCACGTGACGGCCGACATCCCGCGCCGCGTCCACGGCGACGGCGCCCGAATGCGCCAGGTCCTCCTCAATCTCGCCTTCAACGCCGTCAAGTTCACCGACACCGGCTCGGTCCACGTGCTCATCGCCCGCACCGGCGCCGGCGATCGCATCCGCTTCGAGGTCACCGACACCGGGATCGGAATCGAGCTGGACCAGGTCGAGCGGATGTTCGAGCCGTTCGTGCAGGCCGACGTCTCGCTGACGCGGGTCTACGGCGGTAACGGCCTCGGCCTCGCGATCGCGCGCAAGCTTGTCGAGCGAATGGGCGGTGAGATCGGCGCGGACAGCCAGCCGGGCGCCGGGAGCACGTTCTGCTTTGAGCTCGACCTTCCACTCGGCGCCGAGCCCGCGCCGGCGCACCACACCCGCCGGCGCGACACGCTGATGGAGTCACGGCCCCTCCCGGCCGCCGCTCCCGCCGTCCTGGTCGTCGAGGACAGCCCCGTGAACCGCGTCGTCGCGACCCGCGTGGTCGAGCGCTGTGGCTACCACGTCCACGCCGTCAACAACGGCCAGGAGGCGCTCGACGCGCTGTCGGCCCGCCACTACGACGCGATCCTGATGGACTGCCAGATGCCCGAGCTCGACGGCTACGAGGCTACGCGCGAGATCCGCCGCCGCGAGGGCAGCGATCGGCACACGCCGATCATCGCGATGACGGCTCACGCGATGGACGGCGATCGCGAGCGCTGCCTGCTGGCGGGGATGGACGACTACATCGCAAAGCCGGTCCGCGGGCAGGCGCTCGCCGAGCTGCTCGCGCGCTGGACGACGAGCACCGAGCTCGCCGCCGTCTGAGCCAGCGCCCAGCTCGGGCCTTTCCGCAAGCTCGATGAGCCCTACGCCCAGGTCCTCGCCGAGCATCTCGAGCTGAGCCTCCCGTCCCTGGCTCGCGCCGGAGTCGGCGACCGACAACTGGCGGACCGCCTCCTGGCACTGAGCGGTAGCGGCACTTCGAGCGGGCATCGCACAGCCAGCGTCGCCGGCTCGAGTCCGCCGCGGCGGACGGTGAGCCCACACGCCTCTGGTTGCGCAACAGGCGAGCCCGGGCCGACGCCGCGACTCGCCACTGCGCCGGCGCCGCTCGCAGCGGTTGCGAAAGCGCAGCGTGTGCAGCAGAGGAGTCCGTCGCGCACCAAGCCTTTTAAAAGCACTGGGGGCCCGCTTTCGCGGGCCCCCAGCTCACTGCTTGGCGCTAACGCGCGCCTCTACCTAGTTCAGGCAGAGACCGAGATGCGACGGCCCCTCTTGAAGTGGATCGTGACGGACTTGCCCGCCTTGATCCGCACTCGAGTGGTACCGACCAGCTTGTGGCCCTTGAACGTCCGGACCAGCACGTTGTCCGACTTGGTACCGGTGCAGCTCAGCTTCACCTTCGCGTAAGCCTTCTTCGCGAACATGTGGAAGGAAGCCACCTTGCAGGAGGCTGCCTTGCCCGGAATGGCCTGGGTCTGAATCGTGACCTGGCCAGTCGGGGTCTGAGCAACAGCGGTGCTGCCGGCCGTCGTCGACGTCGAGGACGAGCCGGACTGCAGGTCGATCTTGAACGCCGGGATGACCGTCGGAGGCGTCGTAGACGTCACCGTCGTCGACTGGCCCGGGGTCACCGTGATGTCGCGGAACAGACCCTCGTTGTAGAAGAGGGCCGTCACGTCGACAGCACCGGTGCTGCCCTGGACGTCGACACCGATCGTTCCGTTGACGCCCGTCACGCCGCAGAGGTATGTCGGACCGACATCCTTCGGCGTGCTGGCGCTCTTGCTGCCGGCGAGCGAAATCGTCGTGCCGGCAGGCGTCGTGATCGAGGTTGCTGTGTCGATGCTGAGGTTGCCACCCGGAGCGGCGAAGCAAACGGTCTCGCCGGCGAACGGCTGCCCATTGACGTCAGTCGCGGAAGCAACCACGACGCTCGCGTCACCGGACAGGTTGTTCTTCGGGTAGGCCGTGAGCGTCTTGCTCCACTGGGAGACGACGTTCTTCGTAACCGGCGTCACGCTGGCGGGCGCCTGATACGGAACGGACTCGTACGGATACTCGGCCTGAGCCGAGATCGAGGCCGTGCCAATCGTCTTGCCCAGCAGGTTCTGCAGGTCGCAGGCGCCGTTGTTGTCGATCGTCACGTTCGGCGTCGGGAATCCGGTGCCGGGGTTGTAATCGACATACGCCTCGCCACGCTCATCCGTGTAGACGGTCAGCTGCGTCGGGTAATCGGGCAGCTGGTAGTACTCGGGTCCCTGATCGCTCGAGTGGTCGTACTTGGTCGCCCGGAGGCAGCCGTTCGAACCGCCCGTATCGCTCGAGGAGACGTTGAGCGCCTTCCAGAACGTGTACGGATCCGTCCAACCCAGGCTGAAGCCGGGGAAGTCGTCACCGCTGGAAGCGGTGAAGCCACCGAAGGCCACGCCCGTGACGCCCGAAGCCTCGGCAATGCCGCGGTCGGTCGACGGGATGTACTCCTGGTAGAACGGGTTGTACAGGTTGCCAAGACCGGTCGACGTCAGAGCCGCCGGATCCGGGTTCGAGGGGCTGGCGTTGCCATTGAAGTCATGGCTGTACACCAGCGTCTTCGAGACGCCGTACAGGCCGCCGACGCCACCGTTGGCGATCGACACCGTGACCGGCAGAGCCGGCATCGGAGCGTCGTCCGTGTTCAGACGGCCGTCGCTCAGAAGCGTGCCATTCGCGGCCAGCGGGTCATACGGCCCGATGGTCCCGAAGTTGGTCACGTCACCAAACACACGCGAGAACGCGAACACGTCGCCACCGCCGCTGGTAACGCAGTCATCGACCGCGTCCGTCGTCGAGTTGAACGTCGTCCCGTCGCCCGCGCAGACGCCACTCGCGGAACCAGCGTGCGTGAGCGCGTTGGTCGGACCGCCGTGGATATCCCACAGGTTCCCGCCCTGGGCGGGGAAGCCGCCAGTGGTGCCATTGCCACCACTCGCGTTGCTCGGGTACTGGATCGATGAGGCAGCCATCTTCGCGGCCAGCTGGGGCCACTCATTCGGCAGCGTGATCGAGCTGGGGTTGCCACCGCCGGTGATCGACGAGAAGTACGACTCGTTGGTCGTGGCGGGCGGCTGATCCTCAATCGGGAACGAACCGGTGACGCGGACCTGAACGAGGCCGTTGTTCGTCTCCGGGGTGTTGTTGGCACCGCCGTCCCACGCCCACGGGTCAAACGGCTGGTCGGCACCCCAGGCGTCAAGCCCGAACTGTCCGAGGACCGCTGTGTCGCCAAGGAACGCTGTCGCGTTCTTGACGCCCGTGCCGGTCAGCTGGCCAACCGAGGCGCCGTTTGCATCCGGACCGTTCGGTCCGGTGCTCGGCTCGACCGCGGTCGACATAGCACCGTTGTCACCAGCCTGCGTCGGGAACTCGATGTCGCTCAGGCCGGCTTCCTTCAGCGTCGGGTTGTTCGCCGTCATCCAGATGACGATGAACTGCTCCGAGTAGACCTGGTACTGGTCAGGTCCGCCGCTCAGGCCGCCGCCGTTGACACTGTCCTGTCCGCCGCCGCCGCCCAGATTCTCGTCATAGACGTTGAGCGTGACTTCATCCAGACCGGCATGCAGCGAGCTGATGTCGGCCGAAACGCAACCCTTCTCAAAGTTGTCGGGTGCGTTGGGGAAGAAGAAATACGGCGAGCCCTGGTCGGTGATGAACAGGTTCGTAGCCTGGCTCCCGTCGAAGACGGGCGTCGACTGCGTGGCCTGGTCACCGGTCCAGAGCTTCGTGTTCCACTCCGCCTGCTGGACCTGACCGTCAAACGGAACGGGCAGGATCGTGTCGTCGCAGGCGACCAGGCGAACGTCCTCGCCGACCCATGCGAGCGTCGGAACGTTCGCGGTCTGCGGGCCGTCCTGGTCCTGGATCAGGCTGTAGCCGAACGGGTTGTTAGCCGACGGCCACACGTTGTGCACGCCCGTATTCCCGATCGGGGAATACGGAGTGCCATAACCCGGGTTGGGGGCAGCCGAAGCGCTTACGGCTCCCAGCCCGAGAATGGCGGCGGCAGCAAGTCCTCCTAGTGCCGCCTTCATTGCCAATTTCGGTGGTCTCACAAACTTCCTCCGTGCTTGTTTTGTGCTGAGGCCGCACCGAAATGGGTGCTGCGATCGATCCCACCGCGTACTACGAGCGGAGCGCGGCCCTGTATCACGGCAGAGTAGGCACCTGCGCGGACAACGACAATCGCCACGGCGGATAGTCTTTGCTCCCCCG
>DATAWT010000099.1:0-30844 GCA_036267075.1 Solirubrobacteraceae bacterium | reverse complement strand
CGAGGGGAACGAGCACGTCTACTTTCTTCATGAGTACCGTCGCGCCGCGCGTCAGGCGGGGTTCCGCGTCGCGCTGCCCGGAATCCGAGCAGCTGGCTATGGCCTCAAGCCGGGAAGCGGTCCCGTGCCGCCACCGCGCGGACGCCTAGCACCGCTCAAAGCGGTGCTACGAAGCAATTCACTGGGCCGACGGCTCGTCCACGCCTACCGCATTGGCTACTACTGGTGGAAGCATGCGATCGCTGGCGATGCGAGCCTCAGCCTGTTCGCTGAGAAGACCGGCGTCCCAGGAAGATCATGACCGCCCGCCTGTCAACGGAGCGACTAGCATCGGCTGATGCCTCGGCCGGCCGATCGTCCCCACGTCGTGACCCGTGCCGATGTGATGCGTTCTGGTGGCGTCGAAAGGCGAAGCGCTCTCGGATCAGAGATTCCGTATTGCGACGAATGTGGTGCCCTACTCGGGGATGACCACATCGACTGGTGCGCTCTTTACGAGGACCCCGAGGGCGGCTCGTCCGAAACCTCTGGCAGCTCGGGCACAGGCTGATGCGCAATTGTGACGATCACCCAAGCGACCTCGGCTGTGAGCATCAGACCAGCCACAGCGATTACCGCTATTCGGCCGTCAGTGACATGCCCTTGCGGCACAAGGGCGAGCACGATGCCCACTCCAAGCGCGACGATGCCCACGTTGTAGGCGACCCTTGCGCGGCGCGCCCAAGTCCGAAAACGGGCGACGTAATAACGCTGCTCACGGCGCAGGCCCTTTCGTCGCCCCGGATGGTCGGCATCCGGGTTCCATTCCTCTAACTGGCCCGGCGTCACGGCAAATTGACGGGCCATGAAGGTGCATTCAACGGTCGCGATAAACGCGCCTGCGGCGATCACAAGCGCTAAGAGCACAAGGCTTGCGAGCCTGAACGTCATCGGATTGGTAAGCGCTATGGCGATCAGCGCAACGCTCACGCTCGCGAGTAGTGGCGCCGCGATACCGCCCATCCCGTCCACCGCGGCGGGGTAGCTTGGCGGTCGTGGAGAGTCCCAGCGACGCTGATATTTCGACGGCAACGGTGTAGCTCGCGGGTCGGCTTTGGGGCGTCGTCGAGACATGATGCCCAACGGTCGCTCGGTGCCTTGTGTCAAGGGGCTTGACAAATCGTCTCCTGTCAAGTAGGTTTACACGATGCCGCCTGCGAACCGCCACAACCCGACGCGCACGCCGTGCTCGGACTCGCAGTACTCGCTCATGGAGTTCACGCGCGACTTTTCCCGACGACGCAGCGTGTCTAGAGCACCTGTGGCGCACCCGATGCTCTGAAGATGGCGAGCACGCGGTTTGCCCGAAGTGCGAGATTGAACGGCCGTTCCGGCGCTATCAGACTACGCAGGGCCGTCAGTCCTGGACCTGCACCGGCTGCGGACACCACGTCCACCCCACCGCAGGCACGATCTTTCACAAGTCGTCTACGTCGCTGCATCTCTGGTACTACGCGATGTACCTCATGGCGAGCACTCGCTGCGGGATCTCCGCGAAGCACCTTGAGCGCGAACTAGGCGTTGCGTACAAGACCGCGTGGCGGATGCTGAACCTGATCCGCAACGAGCTGATGGCGCAAGACGCGATCCAGCTCGACGGCAATGTTGAAGTCGATGAGACCGCAGGCGGTGGCCGCGTTCGCGCATCCGACACCCGTAGGGGTGCCGCTTTCGTGCGGGCGAAGGTGAGCAATCGCCCGACGATCTGGGCTGCCGTTGAGCGCGGCGGCCGCGTGAAGGCTCAGGTCGTGAAGTCGCGCGGCACTATTGACGTTGAAGGCCCGATCTTTGAGTACGTCCTCCCCACGTCAATGATCTTCACCGACGAATGGGTTGGCTATTCCAAGCGCGTTGGCAACCACTACGCGGGCCATCGCCGCATTCGCCATGAGGATCACGTGTACGTCAGCGGAGACGTGCATACCAACACCGTCGAAGGGTTCTTCGGCAACATGAAGAACGGCATTCGCGGGACGTATCACTCGGTGTCGAGCAGGTGGCTTGACTCGTATCTCAACGAGTACTGCTTCCGCTACAACGAGCGCAGCAACACAACACGGTCGATGTTCAAAACGCTGCTCGACAAGGCAGCCGCATGAGCGAAGCTATCGACGGCGCGGCTGCTGAACTCGTCGCCATCGAAGGCATTAGGCACGCCGCGCGCGAGCGTGTTCTTGCCGATGATCGTCGCCGCCTCGCAACGCTCGCGCTTCGCGAGTACTGCTTAGCCGCTCAAGCGGCAGGCGTGTCGATCACTCGGATTGCTCGCGAGGCTCATCTGAGCCGGCAGGGTCTTTACGACCTGCTCCGACAACCTTCCTGACAAGCGTCTCAAACGCGCTGCGCTTAGGCACGGGAATCGTTGCCCCGGTAGGCGTTGTCTGCGTAGGCTCTGCGTCGTGATCAGCAATTGATAGAGGGTAGCGCTCCCTCCTGCATTTTCTGTGGGCAGCCGTTCGTTCCGCCGCACCGCAAGCGCAGCGACGAACACGCCGCACCCGACTGGTGCGCTGACCTACTCCCAGATCGGGGAAGGGCGCAACACACAACCACCATCCGCACGGCGGAGGGAACCACCACGCACGACCATGGCTTCCGCAACCCATTCACAACGGTCTGCGCGGACGTGTGCGAACCATGCAACACAGGATGGATGCACGAGCTAGAGGAATCGTGCCGATTCCTCCTTGCTCACTTGATCCAAGGTGAATCAAAGACGTTTCGATACTGGCGCGGAAGCCTCTACGCAACATGGGCACTCAAGACCGTGATGGTCTGGGATTACGTGCTGCCTAAGAACCACACGATCCCCCTGACCGTGCTGCACACGCACCATCGAACCCAGCGCCCAAACATGCGACAGCAAGTCTGGATAGGGCGATACGAAGACGATCAGCCGCACTCATTCTGGCGCACCGCCGCACACTCCATCGGCCCGGTCACGGGAGGGTCCAATGATCCGCAAGACGCGCACGCGTATCTCGCGGCCATCACAATCGGTCAGCTTTGCCTTGTCGTGTTCGGGCACCTGTTCGACCAGCTGGTTCCCCCCGTCGTTTTCCCAGAGGCGATAGTCCCGAAGCTCGTCCAGATATGGCCACCGATCACCGAGATCGTCGCTTGGCCCCCCGCGAGCAGCTTGGACGACGACGCCTTGGACGCAGTCGTCAACTCGCTCGGCCTTCCGATCCCAGATTCGCCGCAGCCCTAGCCGCTTATACATTGAATGCCCACTTGCCTCGAGGCGGACGGCAAGCCGCGCCGCGGCGCGCGGACGGGGTCAGCTCTTGGCGTTTGGGGTCGGCGCATGCGCCGACCCCGGGGCGGGTGCATGCACCCGCCCCCCCTCGTCCAGAAGGGTCACGAGTGGGCGAAGCGCCCGCTCGATCGCGGCTCGCTCGGCCGGCGCGAGGCGTTCGAGGCGCTCGGTCAGCCAGGCCGTGCGGCGCGCGCGCACGGCGGTCAGCTTGCGCAGGCCCGCCGGGGTGATCGTCAGGCCGACGCGCCGGCGGTCGGTCTGCGAGCGCACGCGGCGCACGAGCTGCGCGCGCTCGAGGCGGTCGATCAGACCCGACGCCGTCGGCGTCGCGATGTGCTCGTGGTCGGCGAGCTCGCGCAGCCCGATCCCCGGGTTCTGGGAGATCAGGTAGAGCATCGTCACCTGCCCGCCGGTGACGCCGAGCTCGGCGGCCTCCTTGCGCAGCTCGCGGCCGAGCCGGATCAGCAGCGGGCGCAGCTGGTTTGCGAGCTCATCAGCCGGCGCGGGCAAGCAGGCGCTCCTCCCCCGACAGCGTCTGGCTGGTCGCCGCGGTGATCTCGACCGCGGCGAGCTCGCCGGGGCGGGCAAGGCCCGAGAAGTTGACGACCTTGTTGTGGCGCGTGCGGCCGCGCAGGCGGTCGGGATCGGTGCGGCTCGTGCCCTCGACGAGGACCTCGACGGTGCGCCCGACGAAGCGCTGGGCGCGCTCGCGGGCGCGGCGCTGGATCACCTCGACGAGGCGCCCCATTCGCTCGACCTTCTGCTCGTGGGCGACGTCGTCGGCGAGCTTCGCCGCCTGCGTGCCGCGACGCGGGGAGAAGATGAACGTGAACGCCCCGTCGTAGCCGACGTGCTCGGCGATGCTGAGGGTCTCCGCGAAGTCGGCGTCGCTCTCGCCCGGGAAGCCGACGATTATGTCCGTTGTCAGCGCGACGTCGGGAACGTGCTCGCGGATCAGCGCGACGCGGTCGAGGTAGCGCTCGCGGTCGTAGGTGCGCCGCATCGCCTTGAGGATTCGCGTCGAGCCCGACTGAAGCGGCAGGTGGATGTGCTCGCAGACGCTCGGCAGGTCGGCGTGGGCGCGGATCACGTCCTCGCGCATGTCCTTGGGATGCGGCGAGGTGTAGCGGATCCGCTCAAGGCCGTCGATCGCGTCGAGGTCGCGCAGCAGGCCCGCGAAGCTCGCGCGCTGGGGCCGCAGATCGCGGCCGTAGGAGTTGACGTTCTGGCCGAGCAGCGTGATCTCGCGCACGCCGTCTGAGACCATCGCGCGCGCCTGAGTCAGCAGGTCGGTGAGCGGGCGGCTGACCTCCCGGCCGCGCGTCGAGGGCACGATGCAGTAGGAGCAGGCGCAGTTGCAGCCGACGCTGATCTGAAGCCAGCCCTGGAAGTCGCGCCCGCGCTTCTCGGGGAGCTCGCCGCTGAAGCCCTCGAACTCGAAATACCCCTGGGCGCTCAGCGAATCGCTGGTGAGGAACTCGGCGAGGCGGTGGACCTGGCCCGGCCCGAAGGCGACGTCGACGAACGGGAAGCGCTCGAAGACCTCCTCCTTGACCGACTGCGCCCAGCAGCCGCCGACGCCGACGAGGCGCTCCGGGTTCTCGCGCTTGAGGCGCTTTGCCTCGCCGAGGTGGCTGATCAGGCGGTTGTCGGCGTTCTCGCGGATCGAGCAGGTGTTAAAGAGGATCAGGTCGGCCTGCGCGCGCTCGGGCGCCTCCTCGTAGCCGAGCGACTCGAGCATCCCGCGCATGTGCTCAGAGTCGTGCTCGTTCATCTGGCAGCCGAAGGTGGTGACGTGGTAGCGCTTGGGCATCGGCTCCAACGGTAGCTGTTGTGTCACCCCTCTGGCCGTCTCCCACGGCTGAATGTGGCATGCCTCCGCGCTGGTGGAACGAGCTCGATACTCCGTGGCGGGAGTGCGTCGAGCTTGCATGGGAATCGTGGTCGCGTGGCAGTGTGCCCGTGGGTGCAGTCATCGTTTCCGGCGATGCGCAGAACGTCAGCCGTGGCCGCAACCGACGTCTCGAGCATGACGCGCCCAACCGCCAAGTCGCCGGTACCGCGCTGGCGCACGCCGAGCTCAACGCGCTCCTGACTCTTCTCCGCTACAAGGAGACCTACGGCCTCACGTTGTACTCGAGCCTGCGTCCGTGCCTACTGTGCACCGCTGCCGCCGTCCACTGCCATATCGGCCTCGTCCGCTACGCAGCCGACGATCCGGTGGCGAACGGACTCGAGCGCGTACCCGATCTCAATGCACACCTCGCTCGGCGCTGGCCTCGATGGGAGGGTCCTGCCAATGAGCCCCTGGCTCGTTTTTCCACGCTTCTCGTGACCGCCTGGGCGGCTGAAGCGCAGACGGAGGATCCCGCGCTGGCGGCCTGTCAGGAGCTTCGGGGGGTCGCCCTTGGCGCAGGCCGTGGAGGCGAAGCGCATCTCTGACGCGCAGCCTGAGACTCATTCACGCTCGACTCTGCGAAGCCCTCGCGCCGGAGTCCACCACTCGATGACGAGCAGCGTCGCCTCCTCGTTGAGGTGGGTGTGGACGACGTCGGCGATGTCGGCGGCGAAGCGATCGCCGGCCGGCCCCTCCGCGATCGCGCGACCGGAGATCTTCGCCTCGCCGGGCCACTGCGCCTCGGAGCCCTCGACCGGATCGATCGTCGCGCTGTGGAGGGCGAACCGCGGGTCGCGCCGGAGATCCGCGCCCTTGCGCGCGCTCGCCATCGAGCCGAATGTCAGCTGCCCGTCCTCGAAGGCGGTCTCGATCCCGGAGATGCGCGGTGAACCGTCGGCGCGCAGGGTCGCGATCGTCTTGTGCCTGTGGGCGTCGAAGAGCGCGCGGACGCGCTGCGCGAACTCGGGCTCGGCTTCCTCGACGTTGCGCCACGCCGCCATGGTGGGCGATGATCGCAGCCGCGTGTCGCGGTCGCCGCTACCGCGCGGCGAGATCCACGTTGTGACTGGGAGTTCGCATGTACGCGCTGACATTCATGGAACCGGGAGGCGGGCGGTGAAGGTTCGGGCGGCGGTGATCTGCGTCGGCACGCTCGCTTTCGCGGCGGGAGTCGCCCCCGCGGTCGGTAGCTCGGCGGCGACCCGCGCCGACACGCTCGCGTTCTCGATGAGCTGCCGCGGCGCCCACGCGCCGCGCGTGGCGCCGGTCCTGCATGGCGTCCGCGCCCAGTTCGCGGTGCCGGCGGGCTGGCGGACGATCCCGGCGCCGGCGAACGACACATCCTCCGGTGGCGGCTGCGCGCAGCCCGACGTGCTCGTTGACGTTCCAGGCGACAGCTGGCAATGCCTCCAGCAGACCGTCTACGCCGACGCGGCGAAGGCGAGCCCCGGAACGCCGGGTGCGTTCCTTGACCCCAACGACGCCCACCCGGTCGTCGCTCACGGTCGCCTGCCGGCCGTGGCGGGCATGCAGGGACTCTGGGAGGAGCTCGACGTGGGCGTCACCGCCGCCTATCCCAGCTACGTAGTCGAGGCGGTCTACGTCCCGGCGCGCGGCGGCACCGCCTACGAGCTGGGCATCGACCCCTCGCCCTCCTTCACCGGCGCCTGCCACGGCGATGGCCCGCGAGCGCGCGGTATCGCGAGGCAGCTCGTGCAGTCGTTTCGCGTCCTTGACGCGCATGGCAGTTGAAGCCCGGAGGGCGAATGCGCGATCCGATCCGTTCGGGCTTGATGGCTACGGAGGTCGGCGGCTGGCTGTGCGAAGCCTGATCGCTCAGGGGCTCACCGGGGTAGCCTTGTGTCATGCCGATGCCGAAGCGCTCGAGCGTCGAGGATTTCTTCGCGCGACTGGACGATCGACAGCGACCGCATCTTGAGGCGCTGCGCAAGCTGAGCCGCAAGGCTGACCCCGAGGCGCGCGAGCAGCTGAAATGGAACCTGCCGGTCTATGTCCGCGGCGACAACACGAGCCTGTGGATGCTCCAGAACTTCAAGAACCACTGCTCGCTGCGCTTTCCGCCCCCGTTCTTCGCGACGCAGAAGGCGGCTGTCGAGGCCGCCGGCTTCGACGCCGGCGAGGGCTTCATCAAGCTCCCCTACGACCGCGATCTGCCGGCGCCGCTGCTGAAGGCCCTGATGAAGGCGCGGGTCGAGGAGTACGAGGCGACCGGCGCCGGCTGGAACGATCGCTGAACGCGCCGGGCGAGTTGGCGCGGCGGGAGTTCGCCCGTAAACGTCGCGCGGGCGTGGCTCGCCGCGGTCCCAGATCGGGCGGGCGCTCTCCTGCACGCAGATAAAAACTCCATCTGAACCGCATCCCCGCGGCGGGGGCCGGGTTGCTTGAAAGACAGGCACCCGACCAATGGAGGCGAGATGAACCCGCCCAGAAAGGGGAGGATCCGATGCGACGCTTGATTCGATCCCACCGCACGATGGCCAAGGCCGGCCTCGTGTTGGCAGCATTCATGGCGATCGCCGGCGGCGTCGCGTACGCGGCGAACAGCAAGGCGCTGATCGGTCCCCACGGCAACATCAACAGCTGCGTGTCGCCCAACGGCGGTGAGGTCAACGTGTGGAAGCCGGGCCACCACTGCTCGGGCGGCCGCGTGAATCTGTCCTGGCCCGCCCACTCCACCGCCGGCCGCACGGGCCCCGTCGGGCCCGCAGGACCCGTTGGCACGACCGGACCGACCGGCGCGACCGGGCCGTCGAATCCCGCCGCGATCACCGTCGACGGCGAGACGGTCACCAAGCTCCAGCTCAAGGAGGCCACACCGGGCTCGGGCAGCACCTCCCAGACGCTCTACAGCGCTGACGGTCTGACCGTCACGGCGCTGTGCAGCTCGGCCGGTACGGCGTCGCTCCAGGCCAACGGCCCGGCGAGCGCCGACTCCGAGCTGACCGTCAGCGGCCTGGAGGGCACGAGCACCACGTTCGCTAGCCAGACCGCGACGCTCGGCTCCTCGAGCAACGCGACGCTCGGCGCCGCCGGGTCCGGCGAGTCGACGTTCTCCTACGACGACACCGCCGGTCAGGCCATCAGCGGCCAGATCGGCTACCAATCCGCGCCGTCGCTCGGCAGCTTCGCGGGCTGCGCGTTCTTCGGCGTCGCCACCTCCGGCTGACGCCGTTGGCTGTGGCGGGGCGGCGACAGGATGCCGCCGCCCCGCCACTCACGCCGCCGTATCTCCCAGCCGCGATCGACCGGCACCCGTCGCCGCTTTGCGCGGTCGTGAAGAAGCTTGATCTTCGTCCGGACAGGTGGGAGGATCGCGCCGGCTTGGCGGAGCGGCGAAAGAACCTCGTCTTGGCCGCGATGGTGTTCGCGGTCGCGATGACGTTCATCGATCAGACGATCGTCGCGATCGCGATCCCGAGCCTGCAGCGCAACCTGTCGATTTCGACGACGGGATCGCAGTGGATCATCAACGGCTACCTGCTCGCGCTGGCCGCGCTGTTCGCCTTCGGGGGCAAGCTCGGCGACGTGCTCGGCCGAAAGCGGATGGTCTTGCTCGGCGTCATCGGCTTCGCCGTCGCCTCGGCCTGCTGCGGCTTCACACCGAAGGGCTCGATCGCCGAGACCTGGATCATCGTCTTTCGCGTATTGCAGGGCGCGACCGCGGCGGCGATGTTCCCGGCCGCCGTGGGAATCGTCGCCGAGGCCTTCCCGGTCGCAGAGCGCGGCCGGGCGATGGCGATCTTCTTCGGCATCTCGGGCGGGCTGACGGCGGTCGGCCCGATCGCCGGCGGATACCTGACGCAGTGGACGTGGCGCGCGATCTTCTGGATCAACATCCCGGTCGCGCTGATCGCGCTGTACCTGATCTGGCGATCGAAGCTCGAAGAGCAGCGCTACCCGACGAAGCTTGATTACCGCGGGACGGTGCTGATCACCGGTGGACTCGGCCTGACGGTGCTCGGCCTGCAGCAGTCGAGCGTCTGGGGCTGGAGCAGCGTCGCGACGTGGGCCTCGATCGCCGCCGGCGTCGCGTTGATGATCGCGTTCGTGCTCTGGGAGCTTCGCACGCGCGAGCCGCTGCTTCGCCTCGAGGCCTTCCGCGACCGCGGCTTCGCCCTCGACAACGCCGTGCTCGGGCTGCTCTCGATCGTCTTCGTGCCGTTCTTCTTCTTCGCGAGCGTCTACGCGCAGGTCTCGCTGCACGAGGCGGCGACCAAGGCGGGGCTCTACCTCCTCTACTTCTTCATCGGCTACGTCGTTGCCTCCCAGATCGGCGGGCGCATGCTCGACCGGCGCGGGGCGAGGATCCCGCTCGTCCTGGGTGGAGCGCTCGGCGCGGTTGGCTTCTATCTGCTGGCCGGCAAGATGACCGACCTTTCGCTCAGCCATCAGATGTGGTTCATCGTGCTCGCGGGCGCCGGACCCGGCCTGATCCTCACGCCCGCCAGCACCGACGCGGTCAACCGCGCGGCGCGCGCGCGATACAGCGAGGTGACCGGCATGACGCAGACCGCGCGCAACATCGGCGCGAGCGTCGGGCTCGCCGTCCTCGGGACGCTCCTGAGCAGCCGCAACACGGTCAACATCTCGGCGGCGCTCGTCAAGCAGGGGATTCCCGCGGCCGCCGCACACAACGCCGCGAAATCGTTCGGCTTCGGCGAGGCGCAGTCGGGGAGCGGTCATTCGACGAAGGTCCTCCACGGCGTCGAGCTGGCCTTCGCCCACTCCACCCAGACCGTCTTCTACGTCATGGCCGGCGTGCTCGCCGCGACGTTCCTGATCTCGATAAGGCTTTACCCGCGCGGGCGAACGGCGCCTGCGGCGATCGGGGATGCCCCGGCTACGGTGCCGGCGGCTGCGCAGCCGGAGCAGGCGTGAGCGCCACAGAGCGCGGGCTGGGCCTGGTCACGAAAACCAGCCTGCGCAGCGTCACCGAGACCGTCCAGAGCATCGAGGACGTGATCGCCGAGAAGGGGCTCAAGCTGTTCGCGCTGATCGACCACAGCGGCGAGGCCGCGAGCGCCGGGCTGGCGCTGCGTGAGACGAAGGTCGTGATCTTCGGCAGCCCGGCGGCCGGCACGCCGGTGATGGACGCCGAGCCGCTGGCGGCGCTCGATCTGCCGCTGCGGGTGCTCGTCTGGGCCGACGGGGCTCAGACGAAGGTGGCCTACACCGCGCCGGCCGAACTGGCCGCGCGTTACGGGCTCAGCGAGGAGCTGGCGGCGCGGCTGGGCGGTATCGAGGCCGTCGTCGAGGCGGCGCTCGCGAGGTAGCGGGCGCGCCGGGCCCGGCGCGAGGACGATCGGATGCGCGCTATCTTGGCGGGGCGCGCAGGGCGCGTCCGGTCCGCGGAAAGGGCCCAAGGCCCACCTGTGATGACGAGCAGATGCCACCGGTGTCGGATGTGACTTTCGGCCCGGCGTGCGGACCCGTCGGATGCCGGAAGGAGCTGACATGTCCGAGCCGCGTTCTCTCCCCTCCCGCCCGGATCTGCGCCGCCTGCGCGATGAGGCCAAACGCCGGCGCAAGACGGGCGAGTTTCCCTCGATCGCCCTCGCCCAGCTCGGGGTCGCGCGCGAGTATGGGTTTCGCTCGTGGCCGCGCCTGAAGTTCCACGTCGAGGCGTTGACGCTCGATCGCTCGGAGCGTGCGGCGGCACTGATCGCCTCCGCGACCTCCGCTGACCTGCGGCGTGCACGGGCGCTGCTCGAGGCCGACCCCGCGCTCGCCCGCCACGACCTCGCCTGCGCCTGCGCGACCGGCGAGGTCGAGGAGGTCTCGCGGCGGCTTGCGGTCAATCCGGCGCTGGCGAGCGAGCCGGCGGCGCCGTTTGGCTGGCAGCCGATCCTCTACGCCTGCTTCTCGCGCCTGCTGCGCAGCGATACGGAGCGGGCCGTCGGCATCCGCGAGGTCGTGCGGCTGCTGCTTGACGCTGGCGCCGATCCGAACACCGCGTTCATCCACGAAGGCGCCTGGCTTCAGGTCGCGCTCTACGGAGCCGCCGGGATCGCCGGGGACGCCGAGCTCACGCGGATGCTGCTCGCGGCGGGAGCCGACCCCACCGACGAGCGCGAGGGTCTGCACGGCAACGAGGTGCTCTACCACGCCTGCGAGCACCGCGACCCGACCTGCGCGATGCTCGTGATCGACGCCGGCGCGCGCCAGGACCTCGTCGACTACGACCTCGGGCGGGCGCTGAACTTCCCGAACGCGGCGATGGTTGAGATGTTCTGCACGCACGGCGCGCGGGCGTCGGCTGGAAACCTCCACCAAGCAGTCTGGCGGCGCCGCCCGGCGCGCACCGTCGCCGCGCTGCTCGGTGCCGGGGCGCCCGTCGATGCGCCGGACCAGCACGGCCTGACCGCGCTCCAGGTCGCGGTGCGCTGGGGTGAGCACGACGTCGCCGCGGTGCTGATCGAGCACGGCGCCGATGAGAACGTCGTCAGCGACGAGGACCGCGCGCTCGGCCTGTTCATGTCGAGTGGCGCGGGCGGCGGGCTGCCGGCGGGCGTCCCGCTCGCACTGGCCGATGAGATGACGATGCTCGCGATCGAGGGCGGCCACGATGAGGCGATGGTCCGGCTCCTGGACGCCGGCGCGCGCGTCGACGGCGACCCCGAAAGCGAGGAGATACCACTCGGCCACAGCTGCTGGCGCGGACGCGTCGCGATGACCCGCGAGCTTCTGGCGCGCGGCGCCGTGCTTGAGTTTCGCGACGCTGGCAGCGCGATGGGTGCGGCGCTGCACGGCTCACGCCACTGCCAGGATCCCGAGGGCGGCCCGTCGATGCAGACGGTCGATGAGATCGCGAGTGAGCCCTACGCGGAGATCGTGCGGATGCTTCTGGCGGCCGGCGCGAGTATCCCCGAGCGGATCGGTGAGAACGGCGCGCGGGGCGTGATGCTCGTCGCCGAGCTGGGCGTCGAGATGTCGCCTTAGAGACAGCTCGGTCGCGACCATGCGTGCCGGAGAAGCGCAACAATCGTCGTGGTGGCCCTCATCCTGGCGATCACGAAGGACACCGGCAGGAAGCTGGCCGAGGCCGGCTTCCTGCTGATCGTCATCGGCGGGATCTGGCTGGTCGCCTCACGGATCCCGCACACTCGCTGGCGTTTCCCGCGGACAGTCGTCGCCGGGCTCGCTCTGGCAGCGGGTGGAGTGCTGCTGCTGATCGCGGTCCATTGGGGCCACTTCGGCTAGCGCTCAGGCCGCCAGCGAGCCGCCTCCCTGATCGCCTGGAAAGACCCGGATCGCGTCGTAGGCGATCTCGGACTCATAGCCCGCCCGGATCAGGATCGCGAACGCGCGCGCCCGTTCGCGATCGTCGCGCGGGGCCGCGCTGAGGCGGCGGTGAAGAAGCGCGGTCGCGGCCTCGAGCTCGGTTGAATGCGCGGTCCCCGCCAGCGACTCCTCGATCAGGTCTCGTTCGACGCCGGCGCTCTCAAGCGCCTGGCGGATCCGCTCCGCTCCCCAGCCGTCGATTCGCCGGCGGTCCTCGACGAGGAGCCGCGCGTAGCGCGAGTCGTCAAGGTAACCCTGCTCGCGCACGGCCTCGAGGGCCTGCTCGGCGACATCTGGGTCGACACGCGCTCGCAGCAGCCGGCGGCGCAGCTGCGCGGTGGTGTGCTCGCGCTCGCCGAGATGGCGATAGCAGCGCGAAATCGCCGTGTCGAGGGGAATAGATCCCCCGGCGTCCGGCGCGTCCTCTGCTGTCACCGCGTCAGGCGGCGCGCTCGTCCGAGATCGAGATCGCAGCCGCCTCGGCCTCGAAATCGACCGTCTCGCCGCTCTCGCCATCCGCGATCGGCATCACGAGCGCGTTTGAGACTTCGAGCGCGTCGTAGATCTTCTGCTCGATTTCCTTGGCCATCTCGAGATGTTCGTCGAGGTAGACCTTGGCGTTCGTGCGCCCCTGACCGAGCCGCTCCTCGCCGTAGGAGAAGAACGAGCCCGACTTGGTGACGATGTTGTGCTCGAGGCCGAGGTCGATCAGGCAACCCGACGTCGAGATGCCCCTGCCGAACTCGATGTCGAACTCGGCCTGGCGAAACGGCGCCGCGACCTTGTTCTTGACGACCTTGACGCGGACGCGGTTACCGACCGCCTCGTTGCCGTCCTTGAGCGTCTCGATGCGGCGGATGTCGAGCCGCTGCGAGGCATAGAACTTGAGCGCGCGCCCGCCCGGCTGGGTCTCCGGCGAGCCGAACATCACGCCGATCTTCTCGCGGATCTGGTTGGTCAGGATGCAGAGCGTCTGCGTGCGGTTGAGATTCCCGGCGAGCTTGCGCATCGCCTGGGACATCATTCGCGCCTGAAGGCCGACGCTCTGGTCGCCCATCTGCCCCTCGAGCTCGGCGCGCGGCGTCAGCGCCGCGACGGAGTCGATCGCGACCACGTCAACCGCGCCTGAGCGCACGAGCATGTCCGCTACCTCGAGCGCCTGCTCGCCGAAGTCGGGCTGAGAGACCAGGAGATTGTCGATGTCGACGCCGATCTCCTTGGCGTAGAGCGGGTCCATGGCGTGCTCGGCGTCGATGAACGCGCACGTCCCCCCCAGCTTCTGGGCCTCGGCGAGGATGTGGTAGATCAGCGTCGTCTTGCCCGAGGCCTCGGGGCCGAAGACCTCGACGATGCGCCCGCGCGGGACCCCGCCGATGCCGAGCGCCAGATCCAGCGACAGCGCGCCGGTCGGGATCGCGGCGACGCGAACCTGCGCACCGGGGTCGCCCATCCGCATGACGGTGCCCTTGCCGAACTCGCGGTCGATCTGGCTGAGCGCGCCCTCGAGGGCTGCTGCACGGGCCTTGGCGGCCTTCTCTGTCTCGGTCACGGTCATCGTCTTCACAGCTCCTGTCACGCTGATTCGGGGAGCCCACCATAGGCACCGCCGCGGACAGAAAAGCCCGTCGGAGCGGGCGTCTCCGCCGGGCGAGCGTCGGCCGTCCGGCTACCGCGACCGGCGCTGGTCGGAGCTCATTCGCGCTCGAGTGAGATCCCGAGGTCGGGTTTGAGGATCGAGGCGACGTAGACCGGCCAGACCAGGGGTCCTAGAGCTCGATCGAGGCCAGCGGCGCGTAGTGGGCGCCGGACGGTTCAAGTGTCGACTGAAAGAGCGTCACAGCCGTTGGCGCGAACTCGCTCGGCGGAGTCGGGGCGAGCATGCGGGCCGGCTCCGCGCCGGGGCGCATGCGTGCGACCGTCACGTGCGGGCGAAATCGCTGCCGCGGCGCGGCCCAGCCGATCGCGCGCTCAAGCTCGGAGCAAAGTGCGCCGTGGAGCGCTGCGAGCGCCCCGTCGGAGTCGCTCACCTCCACCGCCAGCACCCGCGGTCGCCGTGGCGGAAGCCAGACCGGAGCGCCCGTGCGAAGCGGCCCGAGCGCCGCCGCCAGCTCGCGCACGGCGCCGAGTGAATCCTCGACCTCACCGACCACCGACGCTGGCTGAGTGCCCAGGAAGCAGAGCGTCAGGTGCAGTGATGAGACGTCCAGGCAGCGCGCCTGGGTCCCACGCCCGAGCGCGCCTCGCGCCCAGCCGGCAAGCTCCGCGCGGATCTGCGGCGGCGGCTCGGCCGCGATGAAGAGCCGCAGCTCGCCGCTCACTGCGGCGGCTGGTCGGACTCGCCGAGCAGCAGGCGGCGCAACAGGTGCATCGCGGCGGTCGTGCTGCGCTCGCGGATGTCGGCACGGCTCCCGCGCTGGCTGGCCTTGCGCAGCAGGCGGCGCCCGTCGGGGCCTGCGACGGCGATGAATACGAGGCCGACAGGCTTCTCCTCGCTGCCTCCGTCGGGGCCGGCGATGCCGGTGATGCCGATTCCGAGGTCGGCGCCGACGACGCTCCGCGCACCCTCCGCGAGCGCATGGGCGACCTCGGCGGAGACCGCGCCGTGCGCTTCGATCAGCGCCGCGGGGACATCCGCTAGGCGCTCCTTGACGTCGTTTGAGTAGGCCACGATGCCGCCTGGGAGGTAGGCCGATGAACCCGGGCGAGCGGTCAGGCGTCCGAGCATCAGGCCGCCGGTGCAGGACTCGGCGACCGAGACCGTCAGTCCCTGCTCGATCAGCATCGCCGCGACCTGGTCGTCGACCTGGCTTCCGTCGTCTGAGAACAGCACGTCCGCGTGGCGTTCGCGGACGATCCGCTCGAAGTCCTCATAGACCGCGGCCGCCGGCGGCTCAAAGCGCGTCACGATCTCAAGCTCCCCCCCACGCACGCACGTCGTGACCTCGATCTGTTCAAGCGGCACCCCAGCCGCCTCGACCGCGCGAAGCGTCGTCGCGATCTCGGACTCCGGGAGGCCGTAGAGGCGCAGCGTGCGCTGCTCATAGACCGTCGCGCCGGCGACGGCGGCGGCGAACGCCTCGGTCCGCGTCGCCTCCTCCCACAGCGGCTGGAGCTCGCGTGGCGGTCCCGGCAGGACGACGACGGTCGGCCCGACCGTACCCTCGGCGGCGGGCACGACGAGCCCCGGAGCGGTGCCGACCGGCTCGAGGATCGTCGCCCCGCGCGGGATCAGCGCCTGCTTGGCGTTGGAGCTTCGGATCGTCTCCTCGGTCAGATGCGGCCAGCGCGCGCGAAGCGGCAGCACGATCGCGGCGATGCGCTCCTCAAGGGCCTCGTCGAGCACCATCTCGCGGCCGCAGAACTCGCCGACGACGGTCGCCGTCAGGTCATCCGCTGTCGGCCCGAGCCCCCCGCTCGTGACGACCAGCGCCACACCGAGCCGCGCGCAGAAGCGCAGCGCCTCGAGCATGTCGCCGGGACGGTCGCCGACGATCGTCACGTGCATCAGATCGACCCCGAGCTCGCGCAGGCGCTCCGCGAGCCACGGTCCGTTGCGGTCGCTGACGCGGCCGCTCAGCACCTCAGTGCCGGTGACGACGATCGCCGCGCGGGCGCTCACGTGCAGTGTGGGGCGCTGGTCGCGGGGACGACCGCGGCGTGGCTCCGCGTGACCCTGTAGACGACGGTGGCAACGGCAGCGTCGACGCTCACCGAATGGCCGTTGGCGCTCAGCCTGGCGCTGCCGCCTGAGAAGCTGACCAGGAAATCCCGCTCGGCATGGAGAACCGGGGTCGCCGACCCCGCGGCCAGCAGCTGCGTCTTGGTCGCGCTGCCGCTGGCGGGGAGGCGCTGGTGGCGAGTCCCGTGCGTCGTGTAGCCGACCAGGCAGACCCGCACAGCCGTGGTCGCCGTGATCTTCAGCGCGACATGGTCGATCGATGAGACCGGCGGGGTGTGGGAGTGCTTGGCCGGCGTCGTTGAGTGCGTCGTCTGCGTGGTGTTCGTCGCCGCGGGTATTCCGTTGCCATTGGTCAGCTCATGGACGGCGAAGATCGCAACGGCGATCAGGAGGATCAGCAGGGCGATCGCGAGCATCCGACCAGACGGCCCTTGGCGGGCGCCGCGCTCGCCCTGGCGCTCGCGCCCGCCCGAGCTGCTGTGGCGAGTCGGCGACGGGGCGAACTCGAGCTCGGCCGGATCGGGGTGGATGCGCTTGAACTCATCGACCAGCATGCGCCCGTCGAGGCCGAGCATGTCGGCGTAGGTGCGCAGGAACGCCTTGGTGAAGGTGTGCCCGGGAAGGACCACCCACTCCTCGTCCTCGAGCGCGCGCAGATACTTGGCGCGGATTTTCGTACGCGCCTCGAACTCGGCGATATCGAGGTGCTGACGCATCCGCGCCTCGCGCAGCTTTGCGCCGATGTCACTCATTTCGAGGCCTAGGGTATCCGCCCACCGGCCCGATCACCCTCCGCCCGCGCATGCGCGCGCTCGGGCGCAGGCTGCTAGGCCGGCTCGTCGTCGGCTGCTTCGCCGCCCGATGACTGCGAGCGACTGCCGAGCGCCGCGAGAACCTGCGGCAGATCGGCCTCTGAGACGAGCACCTGGCGGGGCTTTGAGCCCTCGAACTCGGACACGATCCCGCGCCGCTCGAGCATGTCGATCAGCCGCCCCGCGCGCGTGTAGCCGAGCCGCATCCGCCGCTGAAGCATCGACGTCGATGCGACGCCCATCTCGACGACGAGCGCGATCGCATCCTCAAGCAGCGGATCCTCGTCGGGGTCGAAGCCGTCCTCGCGGCCCTCCTCCACGGCCGCCGGCTCGACGTCCGCGAGCAGCTCAGCCTGGAACTCGGGCTCGCCCTGGCGCCGCCAGAACTCGGTCAGGTTCGCGATCTGGCCCTCATCGATGTAGGCGCCCTGGATCCGCTGCGGCGCGGAGCTGCCGATCGGCGAGAAGAGCATGTCGCCGGCCCCGAGCAGCGACTCGGCGCCGTTTTGATCGAGGATCACGCGCGAGTCGGTCTGCGAGGAGACGGCGAAGGCGATCCGCGACGGCACGTTGGCCTTGATCAGGCCGGTGATGACGTCGACGCGCGGGGACTGCGTGGCGAGCACGAGGTGGATGCCGACCGCCCGCGCCTTCTGGGCGAGGCGAATGACGGCCGTCTCGACGTCGGCCGGCGCGACCATCATCAGGTCGGCGAGCTCGTCGATCACGCAGAGGATGTAGGGCAGCGCCGGGTCGCCGCGCTCGGCGCGCACGCGGTTGAGCTCGACGAGCGAGCGCGTTCGCGCCAGCGACATCATCCCGTAGCGCTGCTCCATCTCGCGGACGAGGTTGCCGAGCGCGTTGGCGGCCATGCGCGGGTTGGTGATGACCGGTGTCAGCAGGTGCGGGATCGACTCGTAGTGGTTGAGCTCGACCTGCTTGGGGTCGATCAGCACGAGCCGCACGTCGTGCGGCGTGGCGCGCAAGAGGATGCTCGAGAGCATCGCGTTGACCGCTCCGGACTTGCCAGCGCCGGTCGTACCGGCGACGAGCAGGTGCGGCATGCTGGCCAGGTCGGCGCCGATCGCGCGGCCCGAGACATCCTTGCCGAGCCAGACGGTGAGCGGCGACCAGTCGACCGGCGGGTCCTGGTAGACGTCGCCGAGGCGCACGATCCGCCGTTTGGCGTTCGGGACCTCGACGCCGACCGCCTGCTTGCCCGGGATCGGAGCGAGGATGCGAACGTCGGTCGCCGCCAGCGCGTAGGCCAGGTCGTCCTTGAGGTTGGCGACCTTTGAAACCTTGATCCCCGGCGCGAGGCGCAGCTCGTAGCGCGTGATGTGCGGGCCGGTGACAGTCCCGATCACCTTCGCCTGGACGCCGAAGTGCCCGAGCGCCTCAAGCAGCCCGGCCGCCACGGCCTGCTGCCCGGCGGTGTCGGGGCGAATCTGCTCGGCGCTCGAGCGCGTCAGGAGACTCGGGCGCGGCAGGCGCCAGTCAAACGAGGGGTCCTCGGTAACCGAGGCGCGAAAGCGCCCCTGCGGCGTCAGCTGCGAAGCCTCGATCGCGGCGGTGCCGTCCTCCTCCGAGACGGCCTCGAAGTCCTCCGTCTGGGCGTCGTCGCCCTGCGACGGCGGATCGGGCTCAAGAAAGGCTGGGATCTCGATCGGTGCGGGCGCCTCGACGTGCGTGGCGCGCACGATCAGCTCGCGGTCGTCGGGCTCGGGCGGAACGATCCGTGCCGCGCGCCGGCGCCGCGCCTCCTCGGCGGCGCGCTCGCGCTCCGTCTGGAGGGCTCGGAAGGCGAGGACGCCCGCCTGTCGGATCAGGACCGCCAGACGCCCGCCGGTCAGAAGCATCGCCGCGGCGATCGCAAGGAACACCGCGAGGACATGGGCGCCGGTCACGCCGATCGCCTGCGAGGCGGCCCACAGCTCCGTCTGGCCGAGCAGCCCGCCGTGGGCGCGGAAGAACGCGGAGCTCCAGAAGTGGTGTGTGCTGGCCCCGGCGAGGATCAGCGTCGTGGCGGCCAGCAGCAGCGCCGCGCCGCTTCGAAGCGGCCCGAGTGCGGGCAGCACGGGCCGCATCCACAGCAGCACGCCGGCGCCGCCGATCGCCACCGGCATCGCCAGCCGCGCCTCGCCGAACAGCCAGCCGAGCGCGCGCGCGAACGAGTCGCCCCCACTCCCGCCGTCCCAGCGGGCGTAGATGACGAAACCGAGCAGGATGCCGATCGCCGCGAGCGCGAGTCCGAGGACGTCGAAGTGGCGCTGCTGGAAGCGGAATCCGCGCAACCCGCGCCGCCGGCGACGACGCGTGCGCCGTCTTGGCGCAGCACGTTTACGCCCGGTCGTGCGGCGGGCCTTGGGCCGGCGAGCGGTGGCCATTTCCCGGGCCCTTTCGACGCGCGCCGGCGTTTGCCTGCCGCGCCGGCGTGGCGGCGGCCTTTCAAGCCGGCCTAAAAATCGGCGGGACCAGCCCCGCACTGCCCTAACATCGCCGTAAATGGTGGATTTCGACCGCTCTCCCCGCGTGCTCGTCGTCGAGGACGATGGCGACATCGCCGACGTCCTTCAGCGCTCGCTGCGCCTTGAGGGCTACGACGTCCGGATCGCCCCGGACGGGCAGGCGGCGCTCGACGCGGCGACGGCGTTCCTGCCCGACCTCGTGGTCTTGGACCTCGGACTTCCGAAGATCGACGGCATCGAGGTCGCGCGCGAGCTGCGCCGCGACGACATGGTGCCAATCCTGATGCTGACCGCCCGCGACGCCGTCGAGGCGCGCGTGACAGGCCTCGACGCCGGGGCCGACGACTACCTCGTCAAGCCGTTCGAGCGCCAGGAGCTCCTGGCGCGGATCCGCGCGCTGTTGCGCCGCACGCCGCCGCGCGGCAGCGCCCCCCTGCGCGTCGGCGACCTGAGCCTCAACCCCGATACCCACGAGGTAGCACGCGGCGAGCGCAGCATCGAGCTCACCCAGCGCGAGTTCGAACTGCTCGAGTACCTGATGCGCAACGAGCGGATCGTGATCTCGCGCCAGCGGCTTTTGGATGAGGTTTGGGGCTACGACCCGTTCTCGACGACGAACACGATCGAGGTGTTCGTCTCCAACCTGCGCCGCAAGCTCGAGGCCGGCGGAGAGAACCGCCTGTTGCACACGATCCGCGGCGCCGGCTATGTCCTCCGCGCCTGACGGCCGGCTGACGCGGCATCTGGCGCGACTGCCGATCCGCCTGCGGCTCGCGACGAGCGTGGCGGCAGTCGCGTTCGTGATCCTCGTCGCCTTCGCGGTGATCATCGGCCAGGTCAGCTCGCACCGAATTCGCTCGAACTTCAACGCGGAGGTGCTGGCGAACGCCCGTTCGCTGGCCAATATCCAGTTGACGCTGAGCGGTATCGACAGCGGGAACCCCACGATCAGCCCTCCGTTGTCTGAGCTCGGCACGCCGGCCGACGCCGTCGTACGCATTCTCACGATCGATGGCACGCCGGTCGCGGGCTCGCGCCTGAACCTGGGCAATCCCGTTAACGAGCTGCAGGTTCTTGACTTCAACGGGTATCGCATCATCAACACACGCATCAACTTCGGATTCGGTCGCGGTGGCTGGGAGCAGTACGCGCAGCCGCTGAGCTCGGTCCGCAGCGAGATCGGCTGGCTCGAGCTGATGCTCCTGCTCGGCGCGCTCGTCGGCACCGTGCTCGCCTTCGGCGCCGGTTCGCTGGTGGCACGACGCTCGATTGCCCCGGTCGCCGAGCTGACCGCCGCGGCAGCGGACATCGAACGAACGCGTGACCCCAACACGATCCTTCCCACACCGATCGCCGACGATGAGATCGCCGAGCTGTCTCGAACGCTCAGCGGCATGCTCACCTCCTTGAGTGACGCGCGCAACGAGACCGAGGCGATGCTCGAGCGCCAGCGGGAGTTCGTCGCCGATGCATCGCACGAGCTGCGCACGCCGCTGACCAGCGTGCTCGCGAACCTCGAGCTGCTCGTCGACTCGCTGCGCGGCGCAGATCGCGACGCCGCCGAATCGGCGCTCCGCTCGACGCAGCGGATGCGCCGCCTGGTCGGGGATCTGCTGCTGCTCGCCCGCGCCGACGCTGCGGCGCAGACGCCGCTGCGCGAGCCGCTCGACCTGGCCGACGTCGTCGTCGAGGCGGCCAGCGAGCTCGGGCCCGCGGCGAGCGCTCACACGATCGAGCTCGACATCCGCCCCACCCCGCTGCTTGGGGCACGCGACGATCTGCAGCGCGTGGCCACGAACCTGATCGAGAACGCGCTTCGCCACACACCGCCCGGCACGCGCGTCACCGCCAGCACCCGCGTCCTTGCGGACGGCGGTGCGGAGCTGGTCGTCGCCGACGACGGGCCGGGCATCGACCCCGAGGCGCGCGCGACGCTGTTCGAGCGCTTCGTGCGCGGCGCAGGCGACCGCGGCGGCTCCTTCGGCCTCGGTCTCGCGATCGTCGCCGCCGTAGCGCAGGCCCACGGCGGCACCGTCGCCGTCGACACATCTCCGCACGGCGGAGCGCGCTTCACGGTTCGCCTGCCCGCCGCCGAGCCGGTTGACGCGCCGGCGATCGAGCCGCTCGCGGCAGAGCCCGCCTGAGCTCGGCGTACATTTCCGCGGTGGAGATTCGCCGCCTTCGATCCGCCGACGCGGATGTCTTTCGCGAGATCCGCCTGCGCGCGCTAGCCGAGGCGCCCTACGCTTTCGGTTCATCGCTCGCGCAAGAGACCGCGAACGGACCCGAGTTCTGGCAGGGCCGTGTCGATGAGAGCGCCACCGCCCGCAAGGGCGCGATCTTCGCCGCGATCGGCGAGGACCGACGTGCGCTGGCCATGGCGGGCGGGTTCTTTCCGCAGCTGGGCGATGAGGAGGCGGTGCTCTGGGGGATGTGGGTTTCCCCGCACGCGCGGCGCGGCGGTCTCGGCCGCCGCCTCCTCGCCGAGGTCGTCGACTGGGCGCGATCGTGCGGCGCGCGGCGGCTGCGGCTGTGCGTCAGCGAGACCGACCGCTCAAGGGCGGCGGCCGCGCTCTATGTCGCGCTCGGCTTCAGCGAGGTCGGCGAGCGTGAGCCGCTCCCCTCGGATCCGACGATCACCACGGTCACGATGGTCAAGGACCTCGCGTCCGGCGATTCGCCTGGTTCGGCCGGCTAGCTCAGACCTCGACCACGACCGGCAGCACCATCGGCCGCCGCCGCAGGCGCTCCCAGACGAGCGCGCCGAGGTGGTCGTGGAGGAGCTGCTGGAGGTGCTCGACGTCGCGCACGCCCTCGGTGGCTGCCCGCTCGAGTGAGTCCTCGACGGTCTCCTTGATCTCATCGACGAGCTGCCCGGCCTCGTCCATGAACGCGACGCCGCGGAAGATGACCTCGGGGTCGGCGACCGACCCGCCGTCCTTCTCGGAGATCGTCGCCACGACGATGAAGATCCCGTCTCCGGAGAGCATGCGGCGATCGCGCAGCGCGGCGTCGGCGACATCGCCGATATCGACGCCGTCGACGAAGATCATTCCCGCGCCCTCGGAGCTGCCGAAGCGTGCGCCGCGCGAGTCGAGCTCGAGCACGTCGCCGTTCTCGGCGCAGAAGACCGCCTCGGCGTCGACGCCGACCGCCTGGGCCAGCTCGGAGTGCAGCTGCAGCCGCTTGTAGTCACCGTGGAACGGCATCACGTAACGCGGCTTGGTCAAATTCAGCATCAGCTTGATCTCCTCGGTGTAGCCGTGTCCCGAGGCGTGGATCTGGGCGTCGCGCGTCGTCACGACCTTGCATCCGATGTGGTAGAGGCGGTCGATCGTGTCGTTGACGGCGCGCTCGTTGCCGGGTACCGGCGTCGCCGAGAAGACAACGGTGTCGCCGTCGTGCAGCTTGACCTGCGGGTGGTCGCGGTAGGCCATCCGCCGGAGCGCCGACAGCGGCTCGCCCTGCGAGCCGGTCGAGATCACGATGATCCGGTCGTCGCGGAAGTCCTCGATCTCGCGCGCCGGGATGATCAGCCCGTCGGGAACCTCGATGTGCCCGAGCGTGCCGCCGATCGCGACGTTCTTGCGCATCGAACGCCCGACGAGTGCGACCTTGCGCCCGAGCACCGCGGCGGCGTCGATGACCTGCTGGACGCGGTGGATATTGGAGGCGAAGCTCGTCACGATCACGCGCCCCTGCGCATCGCGGAAGACCTGCTCGAGGTTTGGGCCGACGACCGACTCAGACGGCGAGAAGCCGGGCCGGTCGGCGTTCGTCGAGTCGCCGCACAGAAGCAGGATCCCCTCGGCGCCGAGCTGCGCGAGACGCGACATGTCGGCCGGCTCGCCGTCGACCGGCGTCTGGTCGAACTTGTAGTCGCCGGTCACGAGCACCGTGCCGACCTCGCTGGTTAGCGCGACCGCGCTGGCGTCGGGGATCGAGTGGGTCATGTGGATCATCTCGAGCGAGAACGGGCCGAGCTCGACGTCCTCGCCATCGTCGAGGTCGATCAGCTCGACGTCGCGGAGCTTGTGCTCCTCGAGCTTGGAGCGCGCCATCGCCATCGTCAGCGGCCGCCCATAGACGGGCGGCGTGTCCTCGAGCTCGCGAAGCACCCACGGCAGGGCGCCGAGGTGGTCCTCGTGGCCGTGCGTCACGACGATCGCCTCGATGTCCTCCGCGCGGCCGCGCAGGTAGCCGAAGTCCGGCAGGACGAGGTCGATCCCGAACATCTCGGGTCCGGGGAAGCGCAGGCCGACATCGACGACGACGATCCGGTCCTCGTACTCGACGACCGTCATGTTCTTGCCGATCTCCCCCAGGCCGCCGAGTGGCAGCACGCGCAGCGCGCTCACGCGGTCACGTGGCCCAGCAGGTTGTGGCGTTCGAGCATCGCCCGAACCGCCTCGCGCTCGCTCTCGTCGGCCGCCACCATCGGCAGGCGAAGACCGCCGACGCGATGGCCGAGCAGCTCGAGCGCGGCCTTGGTGCAGGTCGGGCTCGCCGTCATGAAGAGCGTCGCGTAGACGTCGCGCAGCGACTCATCGATCGCCGCCCGGTTCTCGGGCTCATCGATCATGCGGTGCATCTGCGTCCCCACGACGTGGCTTGAGACGAGTATCCCGCCGCACTCGCCCATGTCGAGCGTCTGTGCGAACAGCGTGTCGTCGCCCGCGTAGACGCCGAGGCCGTCGACAGGGGCGAGATTCGCGCCGTTGCTCTGCTTGACGTAGTCGACGCGCTCGGTCTGCGCGAGCTCGGCGAGCAGGTCATTGGGCATGTCGGTGCCGGTCCGCTGGGGGATGTTGTAGAGGATCACGGGCACCGAGCTGGCGGCTGCGATCGCGCCGTAGTGGGCCAGCATGCCGCGGCGGTTGGGGCGGTTGTAATACGGCGTCGCCGAGAGCACGGCATCGACGCCCGCACCGCACGCGCGCGCGGTCAGCTCGACGGCGTGGCGCGTGTCGTTGGAGCTCGTCCCGGCGATGATGCTGACGCCCTCCGGGCGCTCGCGCACCGCCAGCTCGACGAGTGAGATCTGCTCGTCGTCGGTCAGCGTCGAGGCCTCGCCGGTCGTGCCGCAGACGACGAAGCCGTCCGAGCCGTTGGCGGCCAGGTGGTTCATCAGCGAGACGAACGCCTCCTCGTCGACGCGCAGCTGCTCATCGAAGGGCGTGACGATCGCTGTGAGTAGAACTCCGAGCTCGGTCATCAGCTGGTCAGTATCGCAAGGCGTCCGGCACTCGGGCGGCCTCAGGCGTCAAACAGAAGCTGCTCGAGTCCGACGACCGGCGAGCGGTCGAGGCCGCCGACGCGGCGCACCGCGAGCAGCATCCCCGGCATGAACGAGTCGCGCGAGGTCGAGTCGTGGCGGATCGAAAGCGTCTGCCCGACGTCGCCGAGGATCACCTCCTGGTGGGCGACGAGGCCCGGCAGGCGCACGGAGTGAATCGGTGGCTTCGGCCCGCCGCTTGCCTGCGCCATCAGCGCCGCTGTTCGCGCGGCCGTGCCGCTTGGCGCGTCGACCTTCGCGTCGTGGTGCAGCTCGATGATCTCAGCGGCCGCCATGTGCCGCGCAGCCTCGGTGGCGAAGCGCATCATCAGCACGGCGCCGATCGCGAAGTTCGGAGCGACGAACGCGTTCGCCCCGGTGACTCCCTCGAGCGCCGCGACATCGAACCCGGTCGTGCCGATCACGACGTGGACGCCGGCGGCGAGGCAGGCGAGCGCGTTCGCGAGCGCGACATCGGGGAGTGTGAAGTCGACGACCACCTCGCAGTCGCCGAGGATCGAGGCGAGCCCGACGTCCAGCTCGGGGTCCGCCCGGCCGGCGAGCTCGAGGTCCTCGGCGGCGGCGATCGCGCCGCACGCGGCGGTCCCCATCCGCCCCGCGGCGCCGGCGACGCCGACCCGGATCAAAGCGCCTCCGCGAGCTCCGGCAGGAGCGGCTCGAGCGCGAGCCGGAAGGCATCCTCGTCGCGGCCGATCGCCGCGGCGCTAAGTCGCTGCGGCGCGAGCAGCTCGCTCGCAAGCGCCGCGACGGCGTCGGCGTCGACGGCGTCGATCCGCGCGAGCGTCTCGTCCAGCTCGAGGATCGGCATCTGCGCGAGCACGGCCGAACCGAGGCGCTCCATGCGCGCTCCGGTCGACTCCATCGCGAGGACGATCCGGCCCTTGACGTTGTCCTTGGCCCGAGCCAGCTCGTCCGCCTCGACAGGCGCCTCGCGGATCCGCCGAAGCTCCCCGGCCAGAACCTCGCAGACCTCGCTGAGGTTCTCGGGCCGGGTGCCGACGTAGAGGCCGATCTGGCCGATGTCGCGGTAGAGGCTCTGGAAGGTGAAGACCGAGTAGGCGAGTCCGCGCTGTTCACGCACCGCCTGAAAGAGCCGCGAGGAGGACGTGCCGCCGAGGATGCTGTCGAGAACCCGAAGCGCGAAGCGGCGCTCGTCGTAGCGGGGGATCGCCGTCCCGCCGAGCGTGAGGTGGTACTGCTCGGTGTCGCGCTGGCGAAAGCGCGCGGTGGCCGGCGCGGCCACCGCCAGGCCTTCGGGCGGCATCCCCGAATTCGATGGCGCACGCTCGAACGCCGCACGCGACCACTCCACGAGCGGTTCGTGGTCGACGCTTCCGGCCGCGGCCACGACGATGTTGCCTGTGAAGTAGCGACCGGCGTGAAAATCCAGCAACCGCTCGCGCGTCGCCGATGCCACGACGTCGGCGCTTCCGAGCGTCGAGCGCCCGAGGCCGTCGTCGGGGAAGATCGTCTCGCCGAGCACGTCGAAGATCAGCTCCTGCGGGTCGTCCTCATACATCGCGATCTCCTCAAGGACGACCTCGCGCTCCTCCGATAGCCCGGCCAACGCCGGCACCGTGACCATCTCGCCCATCACGTCGAAGGCCCGCTCAAGGTGCTCGTCGAGCACGCGGGCGTAGACGGACGTCATCTCCTTGCCGGTGCCGGCGTTCAGCTCGGCGCCCATCGCGTCGAAGATCTGATCGATTTCCTCCGAGCCGTAGCTCGCGGTGCCGCGGAAGAGCATGTGCTCGAGCAGGTGCGAGAGCCCCGCCTCATCCTTGCTCTCGGTGCGCGAGCCGTTGCCGATCCAGATCCCGAGCGCGACCGAGCGCACCGCGGGAACGCGCTCGGAGACGACGCGCACGCCACCGTCAAGCTCGGTGATGACGTGCGCGTTCGCCAACGCCTTCTCCTTCGCGGCTAGCTGTCGCGGTGACGCGGACGCCCGGAGCCGCGGCGATCGCCGTTGCGCCCGTCGCGGTCGCGATCGCGCTCACGAGGACGGCGGGGGCCGCGATCGCCGCCCCCGCCACCTGCGGTTGCCAGCGTCGTGAGCTCCTCGGTGCTCTTGCCGGCGATCTCGGGGTCATCGCTGCGCCGCACGCCGATGCGCCCGCGCTCGCGATCGACCTCGACCACCTTGACGGTGATCTCGTCGCCCTTGCTGAGGACCTCCTCGACGGTCTCGACGCGGTTGCCCGGCGAGACGTTCGAGATGTGAAGCAGACCGTCGGTGCCCTTCGAGAGCTCGATGAAGGCGCCGAATGCCGTCGTCTTGACGACCTTGCCGAGGTACTCGTCGCCGACCTCGACCTCCTTCATCATCGAGCGGATCCGCTCGACAAGCGCGTCCGCGAGTTCGCCGTTGGCCGAGTAGATCAGCACCTGGCCGTCGTCGTTGACGTCGATCTGGGACTCGAACTCCTCGCAGAGGCCGCGGATCGTCTCGCCGCCCTTGCCGATCAGCAGGCCGATCTGGCTCGGGTCGATCTTGACCTTCTCGATCCGCGGGGCGTAGACGCTGAGCGTCTCGCGCGGCGTCGAGATGATCTCAGCCATCCGTCCGAGGATGAACTGCCGCGCCTCGCGCGCCTGCGTCAGCGCGTCGCGGAGGATGTCGAAGGTGACGCCTGAGATCTTGATGTCCATCTGCAGCGCGGTGATCCCGGCGTCGGTGCCGGCGACCTTGAAGTCCATGTCGCCGAGGTGGTCCTCGACGCCCGCGATATCGGTCAGGACGATGTAGTCGTCGCCCTCCTTGATCAGCCCCATCGCGATCCCCGCGACCGGCTTGCTGATCGGGACGCCGGCATCCATCAGCGACAGCGAGCTGCCGCAGACCGAGGCCATCGACGAGGAGCCGTTGGACTCGAAGATGTCGGAGACGACCCGCACGCTGTAGGGGAACTCCTCGATCGAGGGCACGACCGGCACGAGCGCCCGCTCGGCGAGCGCGCCGTGGCCGATGTCGCGGCGCTTGGGCCCGCCGAGGCGCCCCGCCTCCCCGACCGAGAAGGGCGGGAAGTTGTAGTGGTGCCAGTAGTACTTCTTGGTCTCAAGTCCGAGCGTGTCGAGACGCATCTCCTCCTTGAGGGTGCCGAGCGCGACCACGCTCAGCGCCTGCGTCTGGCCGCGCGTGAAGAGCGCCGAGCCGTGCGTACGCGGCGTCACCCCGACCTCGATCGTGATGTCGCGGATCTCATCCGCCGCACGGCCGTCGGGACGGCGCTTGGAGACCGCGATGCGCTCGCGGATGATCGTCTTCTCAAGCTTGTCGAACGCCATCTGCACGGCGGCGCGGCGCTCGTCGTAGCCCTCGGAGTCGGGGCTGCCGGAGTGCTGCTCGTGGATCGCGGCCTCGACGGCCTTCGTGGCGTCCTGGCGCTCGAGCTTGTCCTCAACCTGGGTCGCGGCGTCAAGCGCGGCGTAGTGCGAGGCCTTGACGGCATCGAGGACCGTGGTGTCGACCGCGGGGATGACGATCTCGAGCTTCGGCTTGCCGGCCTTCTCGGCAAGCTCGCGCTGCAGCGCGCAGAGCTTCTTGATCGCATCGTGGGCGATGTCCAGGGCGTCGAGGATCTCGGCCTCCGGGATCTCGCGCGCGCCGGCCTCGACCATCAGGATCGCGTCCTCGGTGCCCGCGACGGTCAGTTCGAGGTCGCTGTTGCCGAGCAGGTCCTCCTCGTTGGGGTTGACGACGAAGTTGCCGTCGATCTTGCCGATCCGCACCGCGCCGACGGGCGTCGGCAGGGGGATATCGGAGATCATCAGCGCCGCGGAGGCGCCGTTCATGGCGAGGATGTCGTAGGGGTGAACGTGGTCGACCGACAGCGGGATCGCCACGATCTGCGTCTCATAGCGCCATCCCTTGGGGAACAGCGGGCGGATCGGACGGTCGATCATGCGGGCCGTCAGCGTGCCCTTCTCGCCGGCGCGGCCCTCGCGCTTGAAGAACGAGCCGGGAATCTTCCCGGCGGCGTACATCCGCTCCTCGACGTCCACCGTCAGGGGGAGGAAATCGGCGTCGCGCAAACCACCTGCTGTGGCCGTCGCCAGCACCATCGTGTCGCCCTGTCGGACGACTACTGCGCCCCCGGCTTGCTTTGCGATCCGTCCGGTTTCGAACGAGATCTCGCTCCCGGCGATGTCCACGGACAGCCGGGTGACTGCGTCACTACTCATGTTGTTGTGCCTTCCCGTCCGCCTCTTCATCGGCGGAGCATTCTGTTCTTGTCCTCTAAAAGTGTCGATCAATGCTACTTGGTCAGCCCCTCGATCAAACCGGGCTCGGGCGGTCCGGGCGAAATTGTGCCGTCCTCGAGCACCAGCGTCGGCGTGACCGCGACCCCCCCGCGCATCCCCCCGCGCGTCTGAGCGCGCACGAGTCCGGCGACCTCCTCCGTACGCCGGTCCAGCTCGAATCGCTCGAGGTCGAGCCCGAGCTTCTTGGCGTGCTCCCAGAGGTGCGGGTCGTCTGTGTGCGCCGGGTCCTCAAACAGCGCGTCGTGGAACTCCCAGAAGCGCCCCTGCGCGCCGGCGGCCTCCGCGGCGCAGGCCAGCGGCACCGCGCGCGGGTGCTTGGCGGCGATCGCGAAGTGGCGGAAGGCGATGCGCAGCGGCTTGGCGCGCAGGCGCTCGTGGGCGAGCGCGCAGCGCGGACAGGTGAAGTCGGCGTAGACGATCAGCAGCGGCCAAGCGGCGTCGCCCCGGAGGTGGTCTGCCGCACCGATGGGCGGCAGCGGGGCGCTGCGAAGATCGTTGGGCTCCTCCACCGGCTGTCCGGCCGGCAGGCCGCTACGCCGCTGCTGCGTCGAGCCCGTCGAAGATCAGATTCGGGCCCGGCAGCTCGCCCGGCGAGGGAGCCTGGTAGCTCCACTTGACGACGCCGTCCGGGCCGACGATGACGAGCGCGCGCTGCGTGAAGCCGCCCTCGTGCAGGACGCCGAAGGACTTTGCCATCGCTCCCTTAGGCTCGAAGTCCGAGAGCTGGCGAACGGTGCTGCCGAGCTTCTCCTTGAAGGCCGCCTGCGACCAGCGCGCGTCGGTCGAGATCGCATACAGCGTCGCGCCGCGCTCGGTGAACTCGTCGAGAACCTCTTCATAGAGCGTCAGCTGGTCGTTGCAGACCGGGCTGAATGCGAACGGGTAGAAAACCAGCACGCTCGTTTGGCCGAGCAGATCCTGCTTGCCGAACTGCTCTCCGTCCTCGGTTTGGAGCGTGAAATCGGGGATCTCGCTCCCCGCCTCGATCACGCTCACCTGCGCAGCCCCAGTGACTTCAGCAGCTCGCGGTAGCCCTCGAGATCGTTGCGCTGAAGGTAGTTGAGGAAGCGACGGCGACTGCCGACCAGCATCAGCAGCCCGCGACGCGAATGGTGGTCGCTCTTGTGCTCGCGCAGATGCTCGGTGAGCTGGTTGATGCGCTCGGTGAGCTGTGCGATCTGCACCTTCACGTTGCCGGTGTCGTGCTCGTTCGCTCCGTATTCGAGCGTGAGCTCTCGCTTGCGTTCGCTGGTCAGTGTCATGGCGGTGGTGAACGCTAGCAGACGTGTTCGGCTGCGCTTAGGCCTGCCTGCGCGCCGCTACCGGCCGCGCTAGATCCCCGCGCAGACCGCGCGGGTGCGCTCGACGTCGCGACGCATCTCCTCGATCAGCGCCTCCGCGGTCTCAAAGCGCTGCTCGCCGCGGAGCCGCTCGATGAAGCGCAGCCGCAGCTCCTGCCCGTAGAGGTCGCCCTCGAAGTCGAGCAGATAGGCCTCGATCAGCTCGGCTCGCCCGGTTCCAAAAGTGGGTCGCACGCCGACGTTGACGGCCGCCGGCCTGCCATCGGCCAGGCACGCGTAGACGCCATGACCGGGGCTCGCGACGCCGTCCGGCGGGACCAGGTTGGCGGTCGGGAAGCCGAGCTCGCGACCGCGCCGGTCGCCGCTGACGACCTCCGCGCGCAGCTCGAAGGCTCCCCCGAGCAGCACCGCGGCGCGCGCCACCTCGCCGGCGGCGATCAGCGAACGGATCCGGCTTGAGGAGACGATCTCCCCGTCGACCGAGCGAAGTGGCACGACGCGCGTCTCAAAGCGCTCGTCAGCCGC
>DATAWT010000098.1:0-17163 GCA_036267075.1 Solirubrobacteraceae bacterium | reverse complement strand
CCGTTTCCCAAACCACCACGGGAGCTCGCTGAGCGTTTCTACACGGTCACCGCCTGGCGCGAGCACCAGCGCGGCGGCCATTTCCCGGCTCTCGCCGAACCCGCACTGCTCGCCGCCGACCTCCGCAACGCCTTCGCCTCGCTGCGCGGTCGCTGACCCCGGGACACAGCGCTCGACTACGAGATTCGAATCCGCCCCACACCAAACCCACACGCCCGCCCACATGGGCAAGCGCCGGCGGCGATCCTGCTTTCGGCGAGGTGCAGGACCGCCGGTGGAACGGCATCGGGACCTGCCTTGGCCTGGCGGAGGTGGCGGTCGCGGGGCGGCGGGCTAGGGCGGACTCACGTAGCCGACGGGCGGGGGGAGATTAGTTTGATCCGACGTTCGCCCGGTCGGCTCATGGCCGAGGCGCGGCCGACGGGGTTCGCCTTCGAGCAAGCCGTGGGCGGGGTCGGGGGAGCGGCGTGGCGTACGCGGCGAGCGCGGAATCGGCGAGGGCGGGGAAGCTGACGTCGATCCGCAATCCCCCTCGGCGTTGTGGGTCGATCGTGAGGGTCGCTTGGTGGGCGGTCGTGATGGCGTGCACGATGGATAGTCCGAGGCCGAGTCCGTCGCCATGGATGACGCGGTCAGTACCGACTCGTTGGAACGGCTGTACCAATCGCCCGATTTCGGCGGTTGGCACGAGTGGCCCGGTGTTGGTGACGGTAAGTACGGCATGCCCGGCCGAAAGGCCAGTGGTCACCTCCACGTGACCCTGAGTGACGTTGTACCGAATCGCGTTGTCGATGAGGTTGTGGATGAGTCTTTCGAGTAAACGGGGGTCACCGATGACAGGTGCCGTGGCGATGAAGGTCCGAATTTTTGGGTCCGTGTTGTCGGTGTTGAGTTCGGGGCTGAGCAGGACAGTCTCGACGACGGCTTGGAGATCGACGGGTTCGTGTTCGTTTACGGCTCCTTCGCTGCGGGCCAGGGTGAGCAGTGCTTCGATCAGGCGGTCTTGCTGCTGGCTGGAGGTCAGGAGCCGCTCGAAGGTCGACCGCCAGAAGGCTTGGGTCGGTTGTGGCTTGCGCAGCGCTCGTTCGAGTAGTGCGCGGTCCAGGGTGAGTGGGGTGCGTAGTTCGTGGGAGGCGTTGGCGACGAAGCGGCGTTGGGAGTCGAAGGATGCCTGGAGTCGTTCGAGGAGGTTGTCGAGGGTCGTGGCGAGTTCTGCGAACTCGTCGTTGGGGCCGTCGAGGTTGAGGCGCTCGTGCAGGTTGCTGGCGCCGATCCGCCGCGCGACCGCGTTGATTGTCCGCACGGGCCGCAACACGCGGCCGGCGACGAGCCACCCAAGAGCGATCGACACGACCGCCATGACGGCGAGCGCTACGCCAGATCCGACGAGCAGCCGGTGCATCGCAGCGTCGTGCAACTGCGTGACCTGTGCCTGCAGGTGCACCGTTTGAGCGGGCGTACGATGTACCACGCCATTTCCGGCGAGAGACCGTGTTCGCGACACGCCGGTCGCCTCGGAGGGCGTGCCGCCGGAGGCGCCTCCGGCCCCGCCGGGGAGGGTGATCGTCGTCGCTCGCGCGGCGAGCACGTAGGTGACGGCGACCAGGATGGCCCCCGACAACAGGAACAAGGCTCCGTAGAGCAGCGTTAGGCGCAAGCGGGCCGTGGGCCGGGGTGCACGCAGCCATCCCGCGGGCGTTATCCGAGAGAGCAGTTCGGGCATCAGGGTCCGTCGATGCGGTAGCCGCCTTCGCGGACGGTCTCGATCAGCGGTGGCTTGCCCAGCTTCCGCCGGAGCCTGCCGATCGTGACCTTGACGGTGGCGGTGAAGGGGTCTGCTGCCTCGTCCCAAACCCGTTCCAACAGTTCCTCGGCCGGAACGACCCGCCCCCCGGCTGCCATCAGGTGCGCCAAGACCGCGAACTCCTTGGGGCTGAGCTCCAGCCGCCGTCCGGCCCTGATCGCGGTGCGCCGGGCCGGGTCGAGACGAACATCCGCGCAGGCCAGGACGATCGGCAGTGGCGGCCCGTAGCGCCGGCAGACCGCGCGGATGCGGGCGATCAGCTCGGTGAAGGCGAACGGCTTGGGCAGGTAGTCATCGGCGCCTAGCTCGAGCCCGTCGACGCGGTCCTCGAGGCTCCCGGCCGCCGTGAGCATCAGCACCCGGCTCGCGCTGCCGTCGGCGACCAGCCGTCGACAGACCTCGTCGCCGTGAACGCCAGGCAGGTCGCGATCGAGAACTATCACGTCGTAGGGATAGACCCCGGCGTGCTCCAAGGCGGCCTGGCCGTCACGGGCGACGTCGACGGCCCAGCCCTCACCGCGGAGAACGTCGGCCACCGTCTCGGCGAGCTCTTCATGGTCTTCGACCAGCAGAACCCTCATCGTTTCCTCTTCGGGGATGCTCCGCCGTTGCGGTGGGCGAGCGCCGGGCGTGGCAGCTGGGGTGATTCAGAAGGATGACCGATCGTCGGTAAACACCAGGTAACAGCCGCGCTTACCCAGCTGTTCCCGGCCGCGCCGTAACGTCACCGCCACCCGACGCGCCCTGTCCACTGCTCACGCGCCCGATGACCAACGGCGACCGACCATCTACCAACCCGGGGCGCGCCTACCACGTGCCCGGGGACAAGCATCGGCGGAGCAAGCGAACACCGAGCGACGAAAGGAAGCCTCCGATGCCATCCGCTGGTACCGTGACCCGCCTTCTCGGCACGCGCCGCCGCCACGCGGCCCGCGCCGCCGCGGTAGTGACAGCACTGATCGGCATCGCCCTTCTGCTAGCCGCCTGCGGCGGGGGCACCGCGTCCCCGGGGGTCGCGAACGTCAAGTCGGCGAGCACAAACACATCCAACTCGTCCTCTGCGGGCCGCGGCGCTCCCGGGGCTGCCGGCGGCGGTCCGAACGCCCGCGTCGCCGCGAACCCAACGACCAACAGCTTCTCCGGTGGGGGCAGTCAAGTCGCGATCGGCGCACACGGCGGCAATCGCAAGACCGAGCTCAAGTTCTCGGCCTGCATGCGCGCCAACGGCAAGCCGAACTTCCCCGACCCCAACGCAGCCGGCGTGATCCAGGTCAACCTCGACCCAAACTCGCCACAGCTGGGGGCCGCGATGAAGAACTGCGCGAAATACAGAGCCAACGGCGGTCAGCCGACAGCCGCCACGCCAAAGGGCCGGTTCACGGCCCAAGCGCTCGCGTTCTCCAAGTGCATGCGCTCGCACGGCATCACGGACTTCCCGGACCCCCAGACCGCAGGTGGCACCGTCCGCCTCGGCGTGGGCCGCGGCCCCGGCGCAGGCGATCTGGACCCCAATACGCCGCTCTTCCAAGACGCACAGAAGGCCTGCGACTCGCTCATACCAGGCGTCCCAGGATCGACCGGCAGCAAATAGACACAGCCCGCTCGTGGCCGAGTGCTGAAGCCGCCAGCACAAGTGCTCCCTTCACGCGTCGCCCCAAAGACGCCGGTCCGACCCGGCTCCTGCCTTTCGCCCATTCGCAAGTAGCCGACCGAGGATCTTCGACACGAGGCGGCCAGCGAGGTCTTGAGCGGCGGGGCCGTATCGATCCGGTCGCGCATGCCCACGGCATGCTAGACCGCATGCTTTTACTCTGCGATTTCGCATACCGCCACTCTGCAGCAGCTACGCTTTCCGGCGTGGCACCGGGCGTGTCACGGCCTCCATCCGGCGCGCCGGCTCGCTCTGCGGCGAAACCGCTCGCTCCGGCGCACCAATGAGGAACGGGTCCGGGGTGACCTGCGGACGGTTCTCGTCCGATTCGTTGAGCAACCCATCATCCGACTGACAGATCGCCGTCGCGGAGCGCGTCGCGGGTCTGCTCGAAGCCGACGGCATGCAGGGCGCGCTCGAGCTCTTGCCGCCGATGCCGACGCGCCAGCGCAGCTGATGCGCGCGCGACGCGCTGAGCAGGGCGCGCGGCCATCAACACACAAGGCGTCCGCGAATGTCCTCAAATAACGACCTAGGGTCCGAGCTGGTCTGGCGCGCGGTCCGGGTGTGGTTTGCCTCCGGGGTGTCGTCGTACAATGCTTGACCGCAGCTTGCCAACGCGCGGGTACCGCTTCCGGTATGACGTCTCGGCAAAGTTCAGCGCTGCGTCCTTGTCGTCGGCTTCTATCGTCGCGCTGACCGGCCTGATGTCTGGATCGGCCTGTCTATCAGCCGGCTCGACCGTCACGTTGTAGAGCACCGTCCCAACGATTCGCCCGCCCGGCCCGTTCGTCTGGTCAGGAATAGCCCCGACAGTGTGAAGCGCCGGTCCAGCCTTGGGAGTCCGGGCCGCCGCTGTGGGCAACCGGGTCACGCGCCTCTCGAGTGTGACCGACCCGCATCGTGCTGTCATGGCTCGTTTGGGCCTGGGTCTACGGAGGAAGCGCCGCCGGTCGGGGGACGGCAAGGCAGACAGCAGTTGCACGCACTTGTCGACAAGGCCCTTGGCCGCGGGCGTGTCGCCGTTCGAGATCGAGTCACATGTGACGAACCTCCTCAACGTCACGAGGCGACGCGGCCACAGCGACGATGCGCCGGGAGTAGCGCTCTGCCGAGCGTTCCTGACGACACGTCGAGCCGGCTGAGGGGCGGGCTCGACGCGACCACGGGTTACGAGGGTTCTCTGTCCTCCGCAAGCTACGCCGGCGTGTGACGGCCGTCCTTCGACAGCTGTCCAGGTTCCCGCCTCGCGACGCGCCCGCCCAGTGAGCGCCGACCCCGCGACTCGAGGGCCGATGCTCGCTAGCTCTCCTCCCCTGCCTCGCTGCCCGGACGAGGCTACTCCACTTATCGAACGAACAGGCTCACCGATGTTCGACGGTCAACCGTCTTTGGGCGGCAGAAGCTGGTGAGCGAGTAGAAGCCTGACGGCAAGTCGTTTGCGTCCTCCACCTACTTTTTGCCAGAACGACGGCCCATGTTGACGCGAGGGGAACTGGCGAATAGCGGGTCAAGTTACCGCGCGGGCCGCTCAGCGTCGTCGTTTGCGCCTGCTGCTGCGGCCGAGGTGGTTTCAGTCGACCGAGCCGGTGGCCAGCTTGACCGTCGCGGTGTGCGACGGCCCGGGTATGCGACTGATGCAGTTGCCCCGCGAAGCTGTCACCGGGGACCAAACGGAGATCAAACTTTCACGGGATCGTCGTGATCGAGGTGCGTTGCGTTGGGTGGTGGCTCATGCCTCGATTGCAGGCGCCCGGCGTCCGCTGGCGGTTACGTCCTCGAGGGTTGTTGCGAGTTGGGTTGCGATCTTCGACCAAGAGAAGTGTTCGCAGACTGTCCGGCGTGCTTGGCGGCCGCGCTGCTGGCGCTCGTGCGGATCGTTGACCGCTTCGGTCAGCGCGACCGCGAGTGCCGTTTCGTCGTCGGGAGGGGTGAGCCAGCCGGTGCGTCCGTGTTCGATGATCGCGGCGGGTCCGAGCGAGCGCGTCGCGATCGCGGGCAGGGCGCATGCCATCCCCTCGATCAGTGCTTGTCCGAACTGCTCGCGTTCGGAAGCAAGGACTACTGCGTCGGCGGCGCGGAAGAACGCGGGCAGCTCGTCCTGGGTGTGCCAGCCGGCGAGGAATACGTTCGGGATGCCCAATCGTGCGGCGATCTGCGTTGGGTGCTCGTTTTCCCATTCGCCGGGATGTCCGCCGACCAGCACAAGCCCGGCGGGTGTGGTCAGGTGTTCTTGTGCGCGGCCAAACGCGCCGATCAGACGATCGAGCCGCTTTACTGCCGTGAAGCGTCCAACGTGCAACAGCACGGTGCCCGCTGCGAGCGCTGCGACCGCCGCGTCGTCGTAGCGCGCGCTTCCGGGCGGTTGGTCGGGAACCCACCCCTGCGGCTGCTCCACAAGGGCGTGTCGCCAGAAGGCGTCACGGTCGAGCGCTCGGGGGCGAAACAGCTCAACGTCGACGCCGTTGGCCAGCGCGACGACTCGTTCGCGTGGCACTCCGAGCAGCGTAAGCGCTCGTTCGACGCCGGCTGGCGCGACGATGAGCCGCGCGCAGCGCTGCGCCCACCCGCGCATCCGCTCCGCCCAGCGCTCGGCGTGGCGCCATTCGGACGGTGCGCCGGCAGCGATCCGCTCAAGCATCAACAGCTCCGTGCCGTGTAGCTGACCGACGACCGGTACGTGTGGCGCGATCCGCGCGGCTGCCTCGTTGAGCGGCGTGAGATGGTGCAGGTGCAAGACGTCGGCCCCAGCGGCGCCGGCGTGGCGCAGCTCGCGGCACCAGGCGCGCACCTGCCGTTCGTAGTCGAGGTCGTCGAGCGTCGCGAAGACGCGATCGGGCGCACCCGCGCGGTCCTCGAACGAAGGGTGCATCGGCGCGCTACCAGTCGGACCGTCGAACCGCAGCGGGTCGCCGCTCGCGAGCGCAGCGTCGAATTCGACGGCATGCACGTCGCGGTAGAACGCTCTCGCATCACCGTGCACGCCGAGATCGCGGCGCGAGCCGGCCACGAGCGTCACCGAACAGCCCTGGGTGCGCAGGCCACGTGCGAGCGCACGCGCAGCGTGCGCGGACCCGCCACGCGGCGAAAACAGGACCGCCGAGACCACACGAAGCGCCATGCTGACCGCCAGCGAGTATGACCGGGCATCGCTGACCCCGCGCTCCCCGCGACGCAACGGCCGCGACCGGCCGTGCGATCGCTGAGCTACCGCGCTTCGAACACGATCGCGGTCACGATCGGCCGACCGTCGAGCAGATCGGCGCCGTGCACTTCGCGCGGACGGTTACACAGGCGCCCGTCATGCACCAGCGACGCCGAGCCGCCACCATCGAGATTGAGCGCGCTGGTAGCGCCGAGCCCAACGAGGACGTCCGCGAGCTCGGGCAGCGTCATGCCAGCGTCGCGACGCGTACGCCCATCACAGACGACGGCGAGCAACCGCTCGCCGGCGACCGCGAGCGCAGCACGCGGATACCGCCCGGCGGTGATGTCGGAATCAAACTGATGCGCGGCCGCCGAGAACCCCTCGACATCCTCGCCGTCGGCGATCACGCGACAGCCGTCGGCCACGAGCAACGGACCTGCCTGCAACAGGTCGCCAGCAGGCTCAGCGGCGAGCTCGTCGCGCCGCGCAATCCGCACCGTCTCGCCGACAATATGCACGCAGGCCCGGACGTCTCCCCATGGCGACTCGAACGGCGAAGATGGTCGGGCTTCGCCGCCGATCCGCAGCTGCCCGAGCGGAATGTAGGACGGCCGAACGAAAAAACCACCAACTACGGCGTCACGCACCCCCCGCTCCCTGCACCAGCGCACCAGCGGCGCCGGCCGCTCAAGCACAACAACGCGCGCGACGACGGCGCTGAGGTCGTAGCTCACAACATGCACAGTTGTGCGAGCACCATCGCCGAGGCTGACGCGCAGCCGCTCGACGTGCGAGCGCCGCCGCTGCAGCATGTCCACCGCCCGCAGGCGACGCAAGGGAAGCGAGCTCGGCCTCATAACCACGACAGGCGCCGCTTCGAGCGTGAACCGCCGATAGACGCCATTACACCAACACCGCCGGAGGGGGTCACCGTGCCTACCCAATCGGACCCGACCGGGAAGAACTCAAACCGCGACTCCCACACGCTAGCCACCGTGCAACCCGGCTGGACAGTCGGCGACCCGCTGACCGGTCAATCGTGCCACGTTGGCAGAAGGGCGTGCGGTCGTTGTTATCGTCAGGTGACTGTCGGGGATCGGGAGCTGGTCCGATGTAGATCAGCCTGGTACGGCCGTTGATGCTCCCAAGCAGGCATATCACGGCAGCAGTCGGTCCCGGCAATCGGCTCTCGCGAGTCTCCCACCGCTACCGGCGGCGCCCCTCCTCCTCGCCAGAGGCGAGTCTGCCGGCCGGCGCGGCCGCGCCCTGGGACGACACCTTCCCTCCTGTCCGCGCTTTGCAGGGCGCGGAGCGCGCCGGGACTCATGCTCGTTGTCGAGCCGAAGCGGGACTCCGACGGGCCGCTGGATTTCGGTCTGAAGCGGGAGCCCCAGACCAGGCGTGACTCGTGGCTGGGGCTGCCCCTTGCTGGTGAGATCGATCTGGGCTGTTGATGGTTTTCGCCCAAGGTGTGGCGGGTCGCGGCATCGTCTATGTTCGGCCGCGGAAGGCCCGGCGGTAGGCGGTGGGTGTGGTGTCGAGGTCCTCCGCGAATCGGGCGCGCAGAGCGGCAGAGCTGGGGAAACCGGCCTGAGCTGCGACGTGCTCGATCGGTAGCGTGGTCGCCTCGAGAAGCTCACGGGCTCGATCCAGGCGCATTTGCCGGAGCCAGTGTTTGGGGCTGAGGCCGGTTTCGTCGCGGAAGCGTCGCGTGAGTGTCCGTTCGCTGCAGGACGCGTGGGTCGCGAGGTCGGTCAGGTTCAGGGGCCGGTCGAGGTGCTCCAGCGCCCACGCCCGCGTCTCGGCGAGGCCGCGGTCTCCGGCTCTCGGGATCGGTCGTGGCGCGTACTGGGCTTGGCCGCCGCTGCGGTATGGGGCGACGACGTTGAATCGCGCGAGTTCCGCTGCGGCCGCGGTCCCGTGGTCGCGGCGGACGACGTGCAGACCGAGATCGAGGCCCGCTGCGATCCCTGCCGAGGTCAGTATTTGGCCGTCGTCGACGTAGAGCACGTCCGGCACGACGTCGATCTCCGGGAAGTCGGCGGCGAGCGAGGCCGTGGCCTTCCAATGGGTCGTCGCGCGATGACCGTCGAGGACACCGGCGTGGGCAAGCGCGAACGCTCCGACGCAGATCGACATCACCCGCGAACCGCGTGCTACCGCGGCGGCGAGCGCATCAAGAATCCTGGGTGCTGGCGGCGAGGTCCAAGGCCAGTATCCCGGGACGATCACGCTGTCGGCCTGAGCGAGCCGATCGAGTCCGCTGCCGAGGGTGATCGTGAACCCGTCACCGGTGGCGATCCTTCGCGCGGGCCCACAGGTTGAGAAGTCATAGAGGCCGGGCACGGCTGCGGCGCCGGGGGCGCCGGCGGCGAACACCTGGACGGCGCAACCGAGCTCGAAGGTCAGCACACCGGGGAGGACGAGCGCGACGACGCGATGGCGAGCTTGGCTGGAAAACGATGAACATCGACTGTCAGACATCTGGCGCAGCGTACCGCAGCGCGGCACTGTTGTTGAGCGCGCAGTCCGCCCGCCGAACGCAAGGGAGAGCGAATGTCCGGACCCGCAGCGGTAGCGACATACGTCGACAGTGAGACCGAGGTGATCGGCGCGTCCAACGGGGTTGAGTACGCCTACCGTGCGACGGGCGCGACTGACGCGCCGCCGCTGGTGACGTTGCAGCACTTCCGCGGCAATCTCGACAGTTGGGATCCCGCTCTGATCGACGCCCTCGCCGTCGGGCGTCGGGTGATCACCTTCGACAACCGAGGAGTGGCCGCTACGAGTGGCAGGACCCCGAGCACGATCGCGCAGATGGCGCTTGACGCGATCGATTTCATCAACGCACTCGATGTCGGCGAGGTAGATCTGCTCGGCTTCTCGATCGGGAGCTTCCTGGCCCAGGAGATCGCCCTCATTCGGCCAGCGGCGGTGCGGAAGGTGGTGCTCGCCTCTTCGGCTCCGAAGGGAGCGAGCGGGATGCACGGCTGGGCGCCCGCGGTGATCGGAGCTGTAGGCAAACCCGAGACCTCGGGCGAGGAGTACCTCAGCGTGTTCTTCTCGGACTCGGACGCCAGCCGCGCGGCGGGACAGGAGGCTCTCGGGCGACTCTTTGGCACGCGGACCGCCGACCGTGACGCCGACGTCAACTGGGAGACCCGCCTCGCGCAGTACGACGCCGTATGCCGGTGGGGCAAGCCCAACCACTCCATGCTCGAGCGGGTCTCAGCGATCGACAAGCCGGTCTTCGTTGCCAACGGCGACAGCGACCCGATGATCCTCCCGCACTATTCGTACCTGTTGGCGGGGCTGATCCCCGGGGCGCGTCTGAAGATCTACCCGGACTCGGCCCACGGCTTCCTCTTTCAGCACCACGCGGAGTTCGCCGCCGACGTTGACGCCTTCCTAGCCAGCACATGAGAGCGAACGCGATGTATCGACCTCGTCGGGCTCGATCCCGGCGGAACGCAAGAAAGGGCACCCCATGTCTGTCGCTTCCGATTCGACCATAAATACCCAAACGCGGACGATCGACGGCCTGTCGATCCGCTATGCGGAAAGCGCGGGCGAGTGTGACGTAGACGCCCTGCTGCTCAGTCCCTGGCCGGAGAGTCTCTACTGCTTCGAGCCGATGTGGGACCAGCTAGCCGAGCACGCCCATCTGGTCGCAGTCGACCTGCCCGGCTTCGGCCACTCGGAGGGTAGAAAGGACCTGTTCAACTCGCGGGGCATGGCCGGGTTTATCGCCAAGCTCGCGGACGCGTTCGAGCTCGAGCAGCCGCACGCGGTCGGCCCCGACATCGGCACATCAGCACTTCTCTTTGCCGCCGCCGATCAACCCAACCTGCTCCGGAGCCTGGTGGTCGGCGGAGGCGGCGCGGCGGTCCCGCTCCAGCTCGGCGTGGAGCTCAAGCAGATCGTCGACGCACCCGACCTCGCAGCAATGGGGAACGTCGAGCCGCGCCGGGTCATCGGCGCCGTACTGAACTACCACGAGCGCCACAAGCTCCCCGATTACGTCCGTGAGGACTACCTGAGCGGCTACGACGGGGACCGCTTCGCGCCCTCGCTGGGGTTCGTGCGCGCCTACCCGACGGAGCTTCCGATCCTCTCCGAACTCCTGCCCCAAATCCGTACGCCAGTCGAGGTCATTCAAGGCGCTCACGATCCCGGCGTGCTGCCGGTCAACGCCCAGTACCTGCGCGACCGGCTCCCTCGCAGCCGCGTGAACCTCCTCGACGCCGGCCATTTCGTCTGGGCCGACCGCGCCGACGACTACGCAGCGCTCGTAATCAGCTGGTGGAACGGCGGCTACGAAAACCCGTGAACAGGGCGGATCGCCACGAGGAGTTCCACATCCGAACCAACAGGAGGCAAGAAAATGACAGTTGCAACTGCCACACAGAACAAGCAGACGATCGAGCGAATGTTCGAGGCGTTTCGCTCAGGCGACACGGATGCATTCGACGACCTGATCGTTGAGGACTACATCCAGCACAACCCCCAAGTGGACAACGGTCTAGCGCCGGTGAAGGCATTCTTCGCAGCGGCTGGACCGGTCGACGTTGAGGTGCACCGCATCATCGCCGAGGGCGACCTGGTCGCTGTCCACTCGCACTTCAAGACCTGGAACAGGGCTGTAGTCGACATCTTCCGACTCAACGGCGACGCCAAAGCCGTCGAGCACTGGGATGTTCTCCAACAGGTCCCTGAGACGACAGCAAACGGCAACGACATGTTCCGCCAGCTCAGTTGAGGGTGCTCGCGGATCTGGAGACTTCCGAGCCCGAGGCGGCGAGCCAAACCGCGACGCCCAAGAAGCAGAACCTAACAGCGGTCTTGATCATCGCCTGCCTGGCGCAGTTCATGGTGATCCTCGATGTCTTCGTGGTCACCGTTGCGTTGCCCGAGATTCGTCACGCCCTCGGGTTCTCTGAGGGCAGCCTGCAATGGGTCGTCAACGCCTACACGATCACCTTCGGCGGCTTCCTGCTGCTCGGCGGGCGCGCCGCTGACCTCATCGGCCGCCGCCGCGTGTTCATCTTCGGCCTAGTCATATTCTCCCTTGCCTCGCTGGCCGCCGGCCTAGCCGATAGCCGGAGCGTGTTGATCATCGGGCGCCTAATCCAGGGACTCGGCGGCGCGGTCATCGCTCCCGCCAGCCTGTCGATCCTGACCACGACCTTCACTGAGCCCGCCGAGCGGCATCGGGCGATCGGGATCTGGGGCGGGGTCGGTGGCGCCGGGGGGGCCGCGGGCGTCCTGCTTGGCGGCGCGATTATTGCCGTACTCAGCTGGCGCTGGGTCTTCTTCATCAACCTGCCCATCGGACTCATCGCTGCCGTCTCGGCGGCATACATGATCTCTGAGAGCTTCAACCCGACCGCCACACGGACTTTCGATCTCTTCGGTGCGCTTAGCGGAACGGTTGGGCTGTCGCTCCTCGTCTTCGGAATCGTTCGGACCGACACAACGGGCTGGGGCGATTCGAGCACACTTGCACTGATCATCGCCGGCGTCGTCGTGCTTGCGTGCTTCGTTGTCAACGAGGGGCGCTTCGTGAAGGCTCCACTGATGCCGCTTAGGCTGTTCAGGTCGCGCGCGCTGTCCGGGGCCAACCTGATCGTGATGATCATTGGCGGTTCCACCTTCGGGATGTGGTTCTTCTTCTCCCTCTATCTGCAAGTAGTACGCCGCTACACGGCGCTCCACGCCGGGCTGGTTTTCCTGCCGATGACGCTGGCCATCGTTATCGGATCTGTGGTCGCAACCCGTCTCACCAAGCGCGTCGGCGCCAAGCGGCTGCTGATCACCGGCATGAGCCTGCTGACGGGCGGGTTAGCGCTTTTCAGCCTGGTGCACGTCCACAGCCCCTACATCGGAGTGATGATCGCCGCGAGCCTCCTGGCTTCCTTCGGAATGCCGCTTGCCTTCCTCCCGAGCACGATCTCAGCCACCAGCGGGGTAGCGCCGAGCGAAGCCGGCATCGCCTCCGCCATCCTCAACACCTCCCGAATGTTCGGCGGCGCGCTCGGCCTAGCAATCCTCGCCGCGCTGGCGACCTCGCACTCCGCCCACCTCATGAAACACCCGACAGCGGCAGCACATACCGTCAACCAAGCGCTGGTGTCGGGCTATGACCTCGGCTTCCTAATCGCAGCGTGCATGGCCGCCATGGGAATCCTTGTCGCAGTGATGGTCACCCCCAAACCGGTAGCCAACCCGGCGGAAGCCCCACCCCCCGGCGACCATGGAAACGCGCATTGAACGGACCGCATCGGCACGCTCTGAGCAACCTCTCGCCGAGGCGCGCGCCGTGCCCGCCGCCCGAGCGAGTCTCCGACTCCACCGCCGCGAAGTCGCGCCGCGAGACGAAAGCAGTGGTAGACCAGCGCACCGTCCCGCTCTCGAGTTTCGCCACAAGCAGGACTGGCCCCCGGGATCGGTCCTGGGCGAAGGGAGGCGTCGCGGGCCGGGCGGCAGTAGGCGACGTGACAGTGCCTGCGCGTAGCTCGAGCACACGACCCTATTTCTTGGCTGGTTCGAAGTAGGGGTTGCTGCCGGATGCGTGGTCGGTGACGTCGACGATCGAGTCGATCTGTGGTACGGCCTCCGTGATTGCGACCTCGATGCCTTGGCTGAGTGTGACGGTTGCCATGCCGCACCCCTGGCAGCCACCGCCCAGGCGCAGGAAGGCTGTCGCGCCTTCGATTGCGACGAGCTCGGCGTGCCCGCCGTGGGCCGCGATGGTGGGATTGACGTCGCGCTCGAGAACGGCGATCACCGCGCGGGCGGCCTCGCTGTCGAGGTTTGTATGCGGCACCGACGAGGCCGGGCGCGTTCGTCGACTGGCGGGCGAGTCACCGGGCCCCGACGGGATGCTCATGGGGAGTACCGGCAGGGCGAGCGGACGCTGCGGCTTGTTTGGATTGAGAACGACGAAGCCGCTGTGCGGTGGCTGCTCGCGCCACTCGATCGTTGCGCCGCGTAGCTGCTCGACGCCGCCGGCGGGCACGACAATCGTCAGGTCGCCCTCGTCCTGGAGGAGATCCTCGCTCGCCGCGAGACTGACGGGGTTGAGCGACAGCACGCACGTGTACTCGCCGTTGGCGGAGCCGGTGACCCGGATCCACAGGCCGACGCCGAGTGCGTCCGGCAACGTCGCGCGGAAGTCGCGTGCTCGCTCGAGCGCCCTGGCGGAGATCGCGAGCACTGGCTGGTTCTCCATGGATTTACGATAGCGGCGTGGCCCGGTTGCTCCTGATCCTGCCCTCTGCGACCTACCGAGCGCCTGATTTCCTGGCTGCGGCGCGTGAGCTGGAAGTCGCCGTCACCGTGGCATCCGATCGTGCTGCGGCAATGTCTGCGGCGATGGGCAACCGTGCGTTGACGCTGCATTCCTCGGACGCTCGAGAGGCGGCTGCGACGATCGTCGCCCGCGCCCGCGAAACGCCGTTCGCCGCGATCGTAGGCGTCGATGACCAGGGCGTGATGGCCGCGGCGCTCGCCTCGGAACGGCTTGGCCTGCCACACAATCCACCGCTCGCCGTCGAGCGCACGCGCGACAAGGCGGCGATGCGCCGCGCCCTCGCCAAGGCCGACGTGCCCCAGCCGCGGTTCGTCGTGCTGAGCGCTGATAGCGATGTCCGTACGGCGGCGGGTGAGATCGGGTTTCCGTGCGTGATCAAGCCACTGTCGCTGTCAGGCAGCCGCGGGGTGATCCGCGCTGATAACGCCGACCAAGCCGACGCGGCCGCCGCACGCGTGCGCCGTATCCTCGGCGCGGCTGATCCGGCAGCTGACCCGCCGCTGTTGCTAGAGAGCTATCTGCCGGGTGTCGAAGTCGCGGTGGAAGGCCTCCTGCGCAAGGGGCAGCTGCACGTGCTGGCGATCTTCGACAAGCCCGACCCGCTCGAGGGCCCGTACTTCGAGGAGACCCTCTACGTCACCCCATCACGCTTGCCTGCCGGTGTGACAGCCGAGATCGAGCGGATCACCGCGCAGGCAGCGCGCGCGCTGGCATTACGCGAAGGACCGATCCACGCGGAGCTGCGCGTCGATGGCCGCAACGTCAAGGTCCTCGAAGTCGCCGCCCGGTCCATCGGCGGACTGTGCTCGCGCGCTCTACGCTTCGGCGTCGGCGTCAGCCTCGAGCAACTGATCCTGCGCCACGCCCTCGACCTGGAGATGACTGACCTCGCGCGGGAGGCACCGGCAGCCGGAGTGATGATGATCCCCATCCCACACGCCGGCACGCTGCTCGCGGTCAACGGGCAAGCACAGGCACGCGCGGTCAGCGGAATCAACGGGCTGCACATCACGATCGCGCGCGGACGCAAGCTCGTGCCACTACCCGAGGGCGACCGCTACCTGGGCTTCCTGTTCGCAAGCGCACCCGCCGCCGAAACGGTCGAAGCCGCCCTGCGCGAAGCCCACGCGCACCTGCACATCCGCATCGCGCCGCCCACGACCGACCCTAACCGTACCCAGACCACGACAGCCCGCGCCGCCACGCAGGACAAGCGTCACAGACACAACCACCCGCAGTAACCGCGACACGTTCCGCAGGAGCGCCTGCCAGTTACGCGACCGCGCGTGGGCGAAAGCGCGCGTGCTGCGGTGTCTCGTTGCACGTCGACTACGCGGCGGTCACCGACCGCAGCTCGTTCAGCGATTCGTCCGTGAGTCGCCTGAACGCGGTCGCGTCGTCCTGCGCAACCCAGCGCGCGAAGGTGACGTGGAAGACGGTGATGCCCGCCTCGGCGGCGAGGATGGCTTGGTTCGATTCGACGCCACGATCGCGCAGCGCGACCTTGATCGCCTCTGCAAGTCGCTGGAGCTTGATCAGCTCGCGCTCCTGGAGCTCCGGGTTGGCGGCGATGATTCGGGAGCGCACGCGGGCGAAGGCATGGCGCTCGACGAATATCTCAGCGACGGGGTCGACGCCGGCCATCACGGCGCTCAGCGGGGCCGCATCGACCGGCGCCTTGGCCATTCCCTCGAGCCACCGGTGTTCGAGCTCCTCGCTGCCGCTGAAGAGCACCTCGCGCTTGTCTGAGAAGTAGCGGAAGAAGGTCCGCTTGGTCAGTCCCGCAGCCTCGGCGATCTGGGCGATTGTCGTCTCCTCGTAGCCCTGCTCGTCAAAGAGGACGATCGCGGCGTTCATCAGGCGGCCCTGGGCGTCTGGTTTCCAGCGCGACATACAGCGAGAGGGTAGCTGATGACACTGAGTGTCCTGGCCTCTGCTATCGTCATGGCACCAAGTGACATTCCTCCGATTGGAGTCTCTCATGCGCATCTTCGTAACCGGCGCCTCTGGGCACATCGCCTCCGCCGTCATTCCAGAACTGCTGGGCAACGGGCATCAGGTCGTCGGGCTTGCCCGCTCAGACGAGTCGGCCGACGCCGTCGCCGTCCTCGGCGCCGAGGTTCGGCGCGGCGATCTCGACAATCTCGACGGTCTTAGGCAAGCCGCCTCTGACGCCGACGCCGTCATCCACCTCGCGTTCAAGCATGAGGCACTCCGAACCGGCGACTTCATGGCCGCCGTCGACTCGGACCTGGCGGCCATCAAGGCGCTCGGTGAAACTCTCATCGATACCGGAAGGCCCTTCGTCACCACGGGCGGCACCCTGATGCTCGCGATGGCAGGGATCGGCGGCCGCCCCGGCACCGAGGATGACCAGCCCGAGGGCGGTCCCAGGACGGACGCGGCGAACTACACGCTCAGTCTCGCTCAGCAGGGCGTGCGCTCGTCCGTCGTCCGGCTCGCGCCAATGGTTCACAGCAACCTCGACCACCACGGCTTCACCCACTCCCTGATCGGCTTCGCCCGCGAGAACGGGACGGCGGCCTACACCGGCGACGGCTCGAACCGCTGGCCGGCGGCCAACACCTACGACATCGGCGTGCTCTACCGCCTGGCGGTCGAGAGGGCCCCCGCCGGCTCGACGCTCCACGGAGTCGGTGATACGGGCATCCCGCGCAAGCTGATCGCCGAAACGATCGCGCGCAAGCTCGGCGTCGAGGCCAAGAGCATCACGAACGAAGAGGCGCCGCAGTATCTCGGCTTTCTCGCCGCCTTCGCCGGATACGACAACCCGACATCCAACGACAAGACACGCGCGCTGCTCGGCTGGGAACCCACCCACCCCGGGTGGATCGAGGACGTCCAGACCGGCCACTACTTCGGATAGGCAATCCGAAGACAAGTTGCGAGCCACGTCGGCCGACCCAGACCACATCCCGCGCCTGATATTGGGCGAAACCGCGAGAGGCACGCCGGCGGCCCACCCCGCACTTCGCGCGTGCCGCAAGACTGGCCGACTGCAGACAGAGAACATGCCTGAGCTCGCGCAGCGGCTGACGCCGTAAGCTGCCGATCCCAGCGGACTGGTGGAACGTCAGCGGCAGGCGTTTCGGTGGTCAGGCAGCGAGACCGCTCGCTCGCGGTGGTTGCGACCAAGTTGCCGTGGCCAATGGCGCCGCATCCCGTACTGTTGGCCGGTGGACGTCCCTGCGGAGGTACGGTGGCAAGCGTTGCATCCGTTCCAGGCG
>DATAWT010000097.1:0-55139 GCA_036267075.1 Solirubrobacteraceae bacterium | reverse complement strand
CGTCGAGATCCTCGACGGCGTCGAGGGCCTCGTGCACATCTCCGAGCTCGCCGCGCACCACGTCGAGAACCCGCGCGAGATCGTCCAGCCGGGCGACGAGCTGCGCGTCAAGATCCTCGAGATCGACTCCGAGCGCCGCCGCCTGTCGCTGTCGGCCAAGCGCGTCGAGGGCCAGGTCCTGCCGACGCGCCGGATCGAGTCCGACGATGCCGCCGCCGACGCGGAGCCCTCCGCTGAGGGTGAGGTGGCGTCCGCGCCCGAGGGCGTCGGCGATATTGAGACGGCGGAGTCCCCGGGCGAGGCAGCCGAGCAGGCGCCCGCTGCAGACGACGGCGCGCAGGCGCCGGCCGAGGCGGTCGAGGAGACCGCGGCCGAGGAGACCGCGGCCGAGCCGCAGGCGTCCGCCGATGGCGCGCAGGCGCCGGCCGAGGCGGTCGATGCGACGGCCGGCGAGACGCCGGCTGAAGCGGTCGATGAGACCGCCGGCGAGGCTCCGGCCGAGGCGGTCGAGGAGACCGCCGGCGAGGCCGAGCCGCAGGCGTCCGGCGACGAGCAGCCGAGCGCCTCGGAGTAGGCAATCGCCGGCGTGCCGCTCGTCGGGCTGACCGGCGGCCTGGGCGCTGGCAAGTCGACGGCGCTCGAGCAGTGCGCGATGCTCGGCGCGGCGATCCTCTCGACCGACGGCGTCGTTCACGAGCTGTATGCGACCGACGCGCTGATCGGCGCCGTGCGCGAGCGTTTCGGTGAGGAGGTGTTCGACTCCGCCGGGAATGTCGACCGCCGCGCGCTCGGCGAGCGCGTCTTCGCCGAGCCCGAGCGGCGCGAATGGCTCGAGCGCCTGCTCTGGCCCCTCGTCGCCGAGCGCACACGGCGCTGGCACTCGGAGCTCGAGCGCCTGCGGCCCCCGCCGCGGGCGGCCGTCGTCGAGACGCCGCTGCTCTTTGAGGCCGGCGGCGAGGGCCGCTTCGCGGCGACGATCGCCGTCGTCGCCGACGATGAGCTGCGCGCGGCGCGCGTCGCCGGTCGCGACCAGGCGGCGCTCGAGCAGCGCGAGCGACGTCAGCTCTCGCAGGAGGAGAAGGCGGCGCGCGCGACCTACGTGGTCGTCAACGACGGGACCGTCGAGGAGCTGCGCGAGCGCCTGGCGAGCATTCTGGAGACAATCGCGGGGTGACCGGAGTCAACCGCGACGTACGAGCAGCCAGCCGGAGCCCGCGAGCAGCCAGCAGCGGCGTGCGGGCCGCCCGGCGGCACGCGCGGCGGCGAGGTCGCCTTCGCCTGCTTCTCGCCGTCGGCGCCGTCGTCGCGATCGCCGTCGTCGTCGCGCTGCCGGAGATCCGGCGGATCGTCCGCGACATCACGCTGCCGCTCAAGTACACCGCGACGATCCGCCAGCAGGCCCAGGAGGAGCACCTGCCGGCGTCGCTGATCGCGGCGGTCATCTATGCCGAGACGAAGTTCGACGCCCGCACGTCTCCGACCGGAGCCCTCGGCCTGATGCAGATCGAGCCGGCGACGGCCGAATTCCTCGCCCGGCGCTCGGGAGCGCAGGACTTCCAGCTGTCAGACCTGGCCCACCCGGCCACGAACATCAGCTACGGCGCGTACTACCTGCGCTACCTGCTCGACCACTACGGCGGCAACGAGACGCTCGCGCTCGCCGCCTACAACGGCGGCCAGACGAACGTCGACGGCTGGATCGCGCAGGCCCACGAGGCTGGTGTCCGCTTCACGATCGCCGCGATCCCGTTCACCCAGACGCGTGATTATGTGCGCCGCGTCGAGCAGGCGCAACGCTCCTACCACCGCGAATACGGTCTCTAGCCATGCGCCGCGCTCTCACTCTCGCCGTCCTCGCCGCCGCCATCGCGGCCACGGCCGCGGCCTCCGCGGCCGCGCCCGGCGCGCGCGTCCACGTCGTGCGCTGCCAGACGACGTTCGGCCTCGGCGGCAAGCACAACGCGCCGGCGACGGTCGAGGTCAGGGCGAGCGCCAAGGAGGCCGGGCTCGTCGCGTATACCAACACCGAGACCTTCCTGCTCGGCCCGCCCGGGCTTCGCTGCAACGGCCTCGTCGCAGTCGACGGCGGAACGCAGATCATCGCCTGGCGCTCCGGCAAGCAGCCGCCCGCGATGCACGGGCGCATCGCCGGCCTGACGCTCGAGATCGAGACCGCCTGCTCGGCGTGCCGCGCCGACGCGGCCTGCCCGTTCTTCCCGGCCGTGGCGAGCAGCCTCGGCTTCGCCTGCACCGACGCGATCCCCGCGCGCGAGACGACCACGCGGCCGAGCTCCAACGTCGTGCTCTTCAGCGACCCGCCGCACTTCGCCGGATCGGGCTGGCCGAGCGGGGGCGACTACACCGCGCGCGGCGTCGTGGGCACGGCCGGCAGCGTCCGAAACGGCCTCGTCTACCGGGCGACGTGCACGCTTCCGCCGTCCGACCGCGCGCAATGCGCGCAGGTCACCGGCGACGCGATTAAGCGCTACGGCTGAACGCCCACGGCGGTTGCGATACTGAGTCGGTGCCCGACTTCCGACTCGATGACGTCTTCACGCCGGCCGCCGACCAGCCGCGCGCGATAGCCGAGATCGCCGAGGCCGTCGGCGACGGCGGCCGCTTCACGACGCTGCTCGGCGCGACCGGGACCGGCAAGACGATGACGATGGCCGGGGTCATCCAGGAGCTACAGCGCCCGGCGCTGGTGATCGCCCACAACAAGACGCTGGCGGCGCAGCTCTGCAACGAGTTCCGCACCTACTTCCCCGACAACGCGGTCGAGTACTTCGTCTCCTACTACGACTACTACCAGCCCGAGGCCTACGTTCCGAGCCGCGACCTCTACATCGAGAAGGACTCCTCGGTCAACTCGGAGATCGACCGTCTGCGCCACTCCGCGACGGCGGCCGTGTTCGCCCGCCGCGACGTCGTCGTCGTGGCGTCGGTGTCGTGCATCTACGGCCTCGGCTCGCCGGACGTCTACGAGCGCAACATGCAGCTGCTGCGCCGCGGCGAGATGGTCGACCGCGACGCCCTCCTGCACAAGCTCGTGGCGATCCAGTACACGCGCAACGACCAGGTCCTCTCGCGCGGCAACTTCCGAGTCAAGGGGGAGACGCTCGAGGTTTTCCCGGCCTACGCCGAGACCGCCTACCGGGCCGTGATGTTCGGCGACGAGGTCGAGGCGCTGTCGGAGTTCGATCCGCTCACCGGCGAGATCCTCTCCGCAGGGCTCGAGCACATCGCGATCTGGCCGGCCACCCACTACAACGTCCCCGAGGGCCAGAACGAGCGCGCCGCCCGGGAGATCGGCGAGGAGCTCGAGGCGCGCTGCGCGGAGCTCGAGTCCGAGGGCAAGCTGCTCGAGGCGCACCGCCTGCGCCAGCGCACGCAGTACGACATGGAGATGCTTCGCGAGGTCGGTTTCTGCTCGGGAATCGAGAACTACTCGCGGATCCTCGACGGCCGCAGCGCCGGCGAGCGCCCGTACTGCCTGATCGACTACTTCCCGCGCGACTTCGTCTGCTTCATCGACGAGTCCCATCAGACGGTGCCGCAGATCGGCGGGATGTTCGAGGGCGACCGCTCCCGCAAGCAGACGCTCGTCGACTACGGCTTCCGCCTGCCGAGCGCGCTCGACAACCGCCCCCAGACGTTCGATGAGTTTCTCGCCGTGACGCCCCAGATCGTGCTCGTATCGGCGACGCCCGGCGAGTTCGAGAAGACGCGCTCGGGGCGCGTCGTCGAGCAGATCGTGCGCCCGACGGGCGTCGTCGACCCCCAGGTCGAGGTCCGCGCCACGCACAACCAGATCGACGACCTGATGCGCGAGGTGCGCATCCGTGTCGACCGTGACGAGCGCGTGCTCGTCACGACCCTGACCAAGAAGATGGCCGAGGACCTCTCGGGCTACCTGCTCGAGCTGGGCTTCCGCGCCCGCTACCTGCACTCGGAGATCGACACGCTCGAGCGGATCCAGATCATCCGCGCGCTGCGGCTGGGGGAGTACGACGTCCTCGTCGGCGTGAACCTGCTGCGCGAGGGCCTCGACCTTCCCGAGGTGTCGCTGGTGGCGATCATCGACGCCGACAAGGAGGGCTTCCTGCGCGGGGCGACGTCCCTGATCCAGACGATCGGGCGCGCCGCGCGCCACGTCGACGGCGCCGTGATCATGTACGCCGACCGCGAGACCGACTCGATGCGCGCGGCGCTCGAGGAGACCGACCGCCGCCGCGCGATCCAGGTCGCCTACAACGAGGAGCACGGCATCACCGCGGCCTCGATCGTCAAGGGCGTCAGCGACATATCCGACTTCCTGACGAACGAGTCCAAGGTGCCCAAGCGCCGCCGCCGCGTGACCGCGAGCCGCAGCGAGGAGCTCGAGCCGCACGAGCTCGAGAAGCTCGCGGTGGAGCTCGAGGAGGAGATGCTCGCGGCGGCCGAGGAGCTGCGCTTCGAGTACGCGGCGCGATTGCGCGACGAACTGCGCGAGCTGCGACGCACGCTCGCCGACGTCAAGGCGACCGCCTGATCGCGCGGCCCTGTTCGATCCTCTCGACAGCCTCGTCCTCGATCTACTGGAATGGCTCGCGCTGCACCCGCGCCCCTACGGCGAGGTGCTCGAGGCGTGGCGCACGTCATGCCCGCGCCTGCCGGTCTGGGAGGAGGCCACCGACCGGGGCTTCGTCGTGCGAACGCTCGCCCCGAGCGCTGGCACATTGGTCTCGCTGAGCCCGAGCGGACAGGCGCACCTGCGCGCGCACCGCTTGATGAGCCCGATCCCTACACCTAGCCGTCGCGCGCGGTGCGAACGCCGCAGGACAAAAGCGTCCCCCCGCGTGACCGCTTCGCTACTCGCCTGACATCTCGAGGAAGCGCTGCACCGACGCGTCGCGATGGGCGAGGTGGTCGGCGAGATGGTGGGCGTGGTCGGCGGCGCGCTCGAAGAAGTCCGCGAGCGCATGCTCGGGGTCGTCGGTCAGCGGATAGACGTGACTGAGCTCGGCCTGGATGCAGGCGATCCCGAGCGGCGGGCGCCCCTCGGCGAGCGTCCGCGCGTTGCACACCGCCACGACGCTGAGGCGCCGCTCGGCGGCCCGCAGGGCGACCGGAATCAGGCGCGGGGCGGGCGCATCGAGGTCGTCGGCGATGCGCCGCTCCACCTCGATCCGCGCGGCGGTGATGTCCTCGAGCGGCTCGCGCCAGACGGCGAGGACGGTGTCGGCGGCGACCACCGCGTCGCGCAGCGCGCTCGCCTGGTCGCGATACAGCCGCTCCGCCTCGTCGCGGTCGCTGGCATCGGCGAGGTCGAGGTCGCAGGGCACCCGCAGCAGCTCGTCGCCGCTGACGGAGTCGCCGCTGCTGCGCGCGCCGAGCGTCACATAGGTCTGGATCGTCGCCATGTCGCGGCGACCGTGGAAGATGATCGTCAGCTCGTCGCACAGCGCGAGCCCCTCGACGCGCATCGCCACCGCGGCCGCATCCTCGTGGTCGAGCAGTGCCCGGCGCAGCAGCTCCTCGGCGGAGTCTCCGGCGCCTCGGTACTGCTCGCTCACGGTGCTCACCTCCCGGTGGCCGACAGTGGCAGCTCAGTGTAGAGCCGTCTCGGACGGAACGGGGCGGTAGATGCCTCCCCTGTGACGCTCTGGAATACCCGCCGGCGGCCCCTCGCAATCCGCGCCGCGGAGCCACGCGCGGCGGCCGCGGCCGAGCGCCGGTCGAGCGCGCTGAGCCCCATATACGAACGTCTGTTCGCCTAGATACAATGTAGCGACATTGCCGTCGTCCAGTCAGATCGTCGTCAGCGGGGCCCGCGAGCACAACCTCAAGAACGTCTCGCTGACCTTGCCGCGCGACGCGCTCGTGGTGCTCACCGGGCTCAGCGGGTCCGGTAAGTCCTCGCTCGCCTTCGACACGATCTACGCCGAGGGCCAGCGCCGCTACGTGGAGTCGCTGTCGGCTTACGCGCGCCAGTTCCTCGGCCAGATGGACAAGCCCGACGTCGACTCGATCGAGGGTCTCTCGCCGGCGATCTCGATCGACCAGAAGACGACCTCGCGCAACCCTCGCTCGACCGTTGGAACGGTCACCGAGATCTACGACTACCTGCGCCTTCTGTGGGCGCGGATCGGGATTCCGCACTGCCACGTCTGCGGCGCGCGGATCGCCGGTCAGTCGATCGAGCAGATCACCGACCAGGTCCTCGAGCTTCCCGAGGGCACGCGCTTCATGGTCCTCGCGCCGGTCGTCCGCGGGCGCAAGGGCGAGTACGGCAAGCTGCTCGAGGAGCTTCGCGGCGAGGGCTTCGCGCGCGTGCTGATCGACGGCGAGCTGCGCGGCCTCGACGAGGAGATAACGCTCGAGAAGCAGATCAAGCACGAGATCGCGGTCGTCGTCGACCGGCTCGTGATGCGCACCGACGTCCGCAAGCGTCTCGCCGACTCGGTCGAGACGGCGGCGGCGCTGGCCGACGGGATCGTCTCGGTCGAGACGGCGCCGCGCGACGGCGAGGGCGCGCCGCAGACACTGACCTTCTCGGAGAAGTTCGCCTGCCTTCGCTGCGGGACCTCGATGCCCGAGCTCGAGCCGCGGATCTTCTCCTTCAACGCTCCGCAGGGCGCGTGCCCGCGCTGCACCGGCCTCGGCTCGCAGCTTGAGATCGATCCCGATCTCGTCGTGCCGGATCCCCAGCTCTCGATCTCGCAGGGGGCGCTCGCACCGTGGGCATCAAGCAGCTCCGCCTACTACGACCAGATGACGGCGGCGCTGTCGGAGCGCTACGGCATCGACCTCGAGACGCCGTGGGCGAAGCTGACGGCACGCCAGCGCGAGATCTTTTTGTACGGAACCGGCGGCGAGCGGGTCGAGGTCCGCTACCGCAACCGCTACGGCCGCGAGCGCGCCTACGCGGCGCGCTTCGAGGGCATCGTGCCGAACCTCGAACGCCGCTACCGCGAGACCGATTCGGAGCTCCAGCGCGAGAAGATCGAGGAGTTCATGAGCGTCCGGCCGTGCCCGGACTGCAACGGGGCGCGGCTTCGTCCCGAGTCGCTGGCGGTGCGCGTCGCCGGCACGCGGATCAATGAGTTCACAGCGCTGTCGGCGCGCTCGGCGCTCGAATGGGTCGAGTCGGTCGAGCTGACCGAGACCGAGCGCCACATCGCCAGGCTGATCGTGCGCGAGATCGCCGAGCGGCTGCGATTTCTCGAGAACGTCGGGATTGGCTACCTGTCGATGGACCGCGCGGCGGCGACGCTGTCGGGCGGTGAGGCGCAGCGCATCCGCCTTGCGACCCAGATCGGCTCGGCGCTGGTCGGCGTGCTCTACGTCCTCGATGAGCCCTCGATCGGCTTGCACCAGCGCGACAACGCGAAGCTCGTCGCGACGCTCGAGCGGCTGCGCGACCTCGGCAACACGGTGCTCGTCGTCGAGCACGACGAGCAGACGATGCGCGCCGCCGACCATCTCGTCGACCTCGGGCCGGGCGCCGGCGAGCACGGCGGGCGGATCGTCGCCGAGGGGACGGCGGCCGAGGTCGAGCTCGTGCCCGAGTCGCTGACCGGCCAGTTCCTCTCCGGTGCGGCGCGGATCGGCGTGCCGGCAAAGCGGCGCCGCCCGAGCGGGGCGATCGAGATCCGCGGCGCGACCCAGCACAACCTGCGCGGCATCGACGTCCGAGTGCCGCTCGGCGTCCTGACCTGCGTCACGGGCGTGTCCGGGTCCGGCAAGTCGACGCTCGTCAACGACGTCCTCTATAAGGCCGTCGCGAATCGCCTGCACCGCGCCCGCCAGCGCCCGGGCGCCCACCGCGGGGTCAGCGGCATCGATGCGCTGGACAAGATCATCGCCGTCGATCAATCGCCGATCGGGCGCACGCCGCGGTCGAACCCCGCCACCTACACCGGCCTGTTCGACGTGATCCGCGACCTTTTCTCGAAGACCGCCGAGGCACGCGCACGCGGCTACAAGCCCGGGCGCTTCTCCTTCAACGTCAAGGGCGGCCGCTGCGAGGTCTGTCGCGGCGACGGCCAGATCCGCATCGAGATGCACTTCCTGCCCGACGTCTATGTGCCCTGCGAGCAGTGCCATGGGCGCCGCTACAACCGCGAGACGCTCGAGGTCCGCTTCAAGGGCAAGACGATCGCCGACGTCCTCGACATGCCGGTCGAGGAGGCGCTGAGCTTCTTCGAGCACATCCCGACGATCCGCCGCAGGCTGCAGACGCTCGCCGACGTGGGCCTCGGCTACGTCCGGCTCGGCCAGCCGGCGACGACGCTCTCGGGCGGCGAGGCCCAGCGCGTGAAGCTGGCGACCGAGCTGTCGAAGATCGCCACCGGGCGGACGCTCTACATCCTCGACGAGCCGACGACGGGCCTGCACTTCGCAGACGTCCAGCGCCTGCTCGACGTCCTGCATCGCCTCGTCGACGCCGGCAACTCCGTTGTCGTGATCGAGCACAACCTCGACGTGATCAAGAACGCCGACCGCATCATCGACCTCGGACCCGAGGGCGGCGACGGTGGCGGCGAGGTCGTCGTGACCGGAACTCCCGAGGAGGTGGCGGCCACGCCGTCCTCGCACACGGGGCGCTTCCTCGCGCCGCTCGTCGGTCGCCCGCCGGCGGTCCGCCGTCGCCGGCGCACGCCAGCGGCCGCGGCGGCGAGCGCCGCGGCCTGACGCCCGCGGCCGCGCTCAGGCGCCGAGTCCGGCGCTGAACTGCAGAAGCTCCGCGGGGTCGATCGAGAAGGTGTGCTCGGCGGCCGGAAACCGCCGGCTTCGAACCTCGGCGGCGAACTCCGCCACGGCGGCCGTCATCTGCGAGCGAAGTTCGACGTACTGCTTCGCGAAGCGCGGCGCACTGCCCGGGAAGACGCCGAGCATGTCGTGCAGGACCAGCACCTGGCCGTCGGTCGCCGCACCCGCGCCGATGCCGATCACGGGGATCTCGAGGCGCTTCGTGATCGCGGCGGCCACAGCAGCCGGGATCGCCTCGAAGACGATCGCGAAGGCGCCCGCCTCCTGGACCGCCGCGGCCTGGCGCGCGAGCTCGAGCGCCCGCTCCGCGGTGCGCCCCTGGGCGCGGCGGCCTCCGAGCGCGGTGGCCGTTTGCGGTGTCAGCCCGACGTGGCCCATCACCATCACGCCCGCCCCGACGATCGCGCGGATCCGCGATAGCTGCGCTTCTCCGCCGCCCTCGAGCTTGACCGCGTCGGCGCCCGCCTCCTTGACGAAGCGCTGCGCGTTTCGGATCGCGACGGCGTCGGACTCCTCGTAGGAGCCGAACGGCATGTCGGCGACGAGCAGCGCGCCGCGCACGCCCCGGCGCGCGGCGGCGGCGAGCATCAGCATTTCCTCCATGCCGACGGCGACGGTCGAGGGGTGCCCGAGCACGACCTCGGCGCCCGAGTCGCCGACGAGGACCAGGTCGACGCCGGCAGCGTCAACGATCTGCCCCGACGGAAAGTCATACGCGGTCACCATCACGATCGCCTCGCCCTGGCGCTTCTTCTCGGCCAGGCGTGGCAGCGTCACCGCCAGCCGGTCGGTCGGCTCGTCGCTGATCTTCGGCAGCGTCGACATGGCGCGCCCTCTCTCGGTCCAGTTCCGCGCTGCGGATACCGGTCGCGATCTCAGGTTGGTTGTCCGGCTGGTCCGTCCCTCGCGGTGACGGCGCGAGGAATGCTAGCGCGCGTCCGACCGCGATCCGCTGAACTTCATCGTCGGGAACATCCCGGCCTTCGCGGTGCCGGAGATCGAGTCTCCGTCGATCGTTCCCTCGAAGTGGATCTTGAGCTTCATCGGATGTGTCACGTCGACCTTCCACGACACGCGATCGCCGTCGACCTTGCCGTCGTAGATCGGGCCGCTCTGGCCGTCCCCGCTCTGCTCACCGGTCAACGCATTCCCGTCGCTGTGCAACTCGACCGTCGACTCCTGCGCCCCGAGCGGGCTGTTGACGATGATCTCCCAGCTCCCGTCCGCGCTCATGCTGCACTCCTCACTGTCGGATTCACGCGCGCCGCGGGGCGCATCCTCTCACGCCGGAGGGTTGGCGACGACGTTGTCGATCAGCCGCGCCCCGCCGATGCGCGCGGCGACCGCGATCATCACCGGGCCCTCGATCAGCTGAACCTCCACAAGCGTCTGCGGGTCGACGATCGCCAGGTACTCGGCCGTGATGCCCTCGCGAGCGAGCTCCGCCTCGGCTGCGCCGGCGACGACCACGCGCTCGCGCTCGCCCGCCTCGACGAGCGCCGCGGCGGCGCTGAGCGCACGCCACAGCCCGGTCGCACGGACGCGGTCCTCGCCGTCGAGGTAGGCGTTGCGGCTTGACAGCGCGAGTCCGTCCGGCGCTCGCACCGTCGGGCGCACCTCGATCGCCACCGCCATGTCGAGGTCGCGCGCCAGGCGGCGGACCACAGCCGCCTGCTGGGCATCCTTCTGGCCGAAGTAGGCGACGTCCGGGCCGACGATGTTGAGCAGCTTCGCGACGACCGTCGCGACGCCGCGGAAGTGCGCGGCGCCGCGCGCGGCGCCTTCGAGCGGCTCGCTCAGGCCGGTCACCTCGATCGCCGTGGCAAAGCCGTCCGGATACATCTCCGCAACCGTGGGCGCGAACACCACGTCGACGCCCGCTTGCGCGGCGAGGCGCTCGTCGCGCGCCTCGTCGCGCGGGTAGGCGGCCAGGTCCTCGCCGGAAGCGAACTGGGCCGGGTTGACGAACAGCGACATCACGACCGTCGCGTTGCTCTCGCGCGCGTGGCGAAGCAACTCGAGATGACCCTCGTGGAGCGCGCCCATCGTCGGCACGAGGCCGAGCGGCCGCGCTGCGTCGCGCAGCCGCTCGCGGACCTCCGCGATCGTTCGCGCCGTAATCGTCATCGCCGGCTTCGGGCTCATCGGCGCCGCCGAACACTACCCTTGAGGCGATGTTCAACCCAAGCGATCGGCGTGAGGCGCTCAAGGAGCTGCTGATCGATGCGCGCGGCTGCACCCGTTGCGCGGAGCTCGCGGCAACGCGCACCTCGGTCGTGTTCGGCGCCGGCAATGCGGACGCCGACCTGATGTTCGTCGGCGAGGCGCCGGGCGCCAATGAGGACCTCCAGGGACTGCCGTTCGTCGGCGCCGCCGGCAAGCTTCTGGAGACGCTGCTGGGCGAGATCGGGCTGAGTCGCTCCGAGGTGTTCATCGCCAACGTCCTCAAGTGCCGCCCGCCCGGAAACCGCGACCCGCGACCCGGCGAGATCGAGAACTGCACGCCCTACCTGGTGCGCCAGGTCGAGCTCGTGCAGCCCCGCGTGATCTGCACGCTTGGCAACTTCGCGACGAAGCTGCTGCGCGACGATCCGGCCGGGATCACGCGCGTGCACGGGCGCGCGGAGGTGCGCGTGATCGGCACCCACACGGTGCGCCTGTTCCCGATCTATCACCCCGCCGCGGCGCTCTACACACCGCGCACTCTGGAGTCGCTGCGCGAGGACTTCCACGCCCTGCCCGGCATCCTCGCGATGGCACCGGCGCTCGCGCCGGCGCCCGTCGAGGCGGTGGCGGATCGCGAGCCGGCGGAGGAGCCGCTCATGGCTGCGCCGCAGCCGCAGTCGGAGCAGCTGGGGCTCTTCTGAGCGAACGCTTCTCAAGTAGCGGGCCGTCAGAGACGGAGGACCTCGGCGCACGCATCGCCGCGCGGCTCGGCCCAGGCGACGTCGTCTACGTCCACGGCGAGCTCGGCGCAGGCAAGACTACGTTCGTGCGGGGCGCCTGCCGCGCACTCGGCGTTCAGGCGGCGGTCACGAGCCCGACGTTCGCGATTGCCCACCGCTATCACGGACGCGATGGGCTGCTGGTCGCCCACCTCGACCTCTACCGCGTCGCGACGCCGCTCGGCGATGACGCCGATCTCGTCGTCGACTACCTCGACGCGATGACGATCGCCTTCGTCGAATGGGCGCCGCAACAGGCCGGGATCCTGCCGCCGCCGCGCCTCACCGTCGAGCTCTCCCACCGCGACGGAGACGGCCGGGCGATCGAGGTCCGCGGGTGAGGATCCTCGGCCTTGACACCGCCACGCCCGCTACGGCGGCGGCGCTGATGCTCCCCGGCGGCGAGCTGTTCGAGGCGCGCGACGATCCGCCGGCCGGGGGTCGTCCCCAGCACGCGCAGCGACTGCTCGAGCTATCAGCCGGGCTCCTCCAGCAGGCGGGCCTTCGTTTCGCCGATCTCGACCTTATCGCCGCCGGGCGGGGGCCCGGCTCCTACACCGGCCTACGCATCGCCCTGGCCACGGCCCGCGGCATCGCGCGCGGAGCTGATGCGCGCCTCGTCGGCGTCTCTACGCTGCGCGCGCTCGCCGAGCCGCTCGGCGAGCAACCTGTCGCCGCGATCATCGACGCGCGCAGGGGAGAGGCCTTCGTCGGCGTCTACCGCGGAGCACAGACGCTTGAAGCACCCTCCGTCTGCGTGCCCGAGCAGCTTGCCGCGACGGTCCTGCGCGGCGGGCCCGGCTGCCTGGCAGTCGGAGATGGGGCGCTACGATTCTCGGAGCTTCTTGAACGCGCCGGCGTCGACGTCGCGGCCGCACAGAGCGACCTGCACCGCCTGCGCGCGGGGGCGATCTGTCGCCTCGCAGCCGCCGGCGTCTCGACTGCGGCGGAGCCCGAATACCTGCGCGTCCCCGACGCTGAGAGAACAGCGAATTGACCACCGCCCCGGCGACACTCGAGATCCGCGCTCTCGCCTACAGCGACCTGCCGGCCGTCGCCCTGATCGAGCGCCAGGCGTTTCCGACGCCGTGGTCGATCGCGATGTTCGTGCTCGAGATGTCAAAGCCCGCGGGCTTGTGCCTGGCGGCGACGATCGACGGCGCCCTCGTCGGCTACACGGTCTGCTCGCGCTACGACAACGTCTGGCACATCATGAACGTGGCCGTCGATCCCGCGCTGCGGCGGCACGGGATCGCGTCTGCGCTGCTGTCTGAGCTTTACTCGCGCGCCGGCGATGAGAGCGCGCAGTTCACACTCGAGGTGCGCCGCTCCAACGGCGCCGCGATCGAGCTCTATCAGCGCGACGGCTTCCGCATCGCCGGCCTGCGCCGGCGCTACTACCAGGACAACGGCGAGGACGCCCTGATCATGTGGCGCACGCCGGCCACGCTCCAGGGCCGCCTCGACGACGTTCCGGCCGCCGATCCCGTCGCGCACCACCGGCCGTGATCCTCGCGCTCGAGACGAGCTGCGACGACACCTGCGCGGCGCTCGTCAGTGACGCGGGGGAGATGCTCGCGAACGTCATCTCCTCCCAGGAGGTGCACAACCGCTTCGGCGGCGTCGTACCGGAAATCGCGGCACGCCACCACATCGAGCTGATCGACAGCGTCGTGTCCGAGGCCTTCGCCCGCTGCGGAAAGAGTGAAAGCGAGGTGCGCCTTGTCGCCGCGACGCGCGGGCCCGGGCTGATCGGGGCGCTGCTCGTCGGTTTCAACACCGCCAAGGGCTTTGCCGCCGCGCGCGAGCTGCCATTCGTGGCCGTAGATCATCTCCACGGCCACATCGCCGCCGCGCGCCTTCTCCCGCACCGTTTCGACCCGCCGTTCCTGGCGCTGATCGCCTCGGGCGGGCACACGCTCCTCCTCGACGTGCCGGGCGGCGGGGCCGAGATCGAGGTCCTTGCGCGCACCCTCGATGACGCCGCCGGCGAGGCGTTCGACAAGGGCGCGCGGATGCTCGGCCTCGGATACCCGGGCGGCGCGGCGCTGTCGCGCCTCGCGCAGTCCGGAGACCCGCACGCGCACGCCTTCCCGACCGGGCGAAGCGAGAACTTCTCCTTCGCGGGGCTGAAGACGGCGCTGCTGTACCGCCTGCGCGAGGTCGACGCCACCGACGAGCACGTTCGCGCCGACCTGGCCGCCTCCTACGAGCACGCGATCGTCGAGGCGCTGACACGGCGTGTCGTTCGCGGTCTCGAGCGCACCGGACGCGCGCGTCTGGCGCTCGGCGGCGGAGTTGCCGCCAACAGTCGTCTGCGCGAGCGCCTCGCCGGGCTTGGCGTCGAGCTCTTCCTGCCGCCGATCGAGCTGTGCACCGACAATGCGGCGATGATCGCCGCCGCCGCACTGGAAGCCGAGCCGCTCCCCTTCCCGGACTACCTCTCACTCGATGTGTACGCGACCGGCGAGGGGCCGCTTCGATGAGCGAGGTCGTCCTCTACACTCGGCCCGGCTGCTGCCTGTGCGACGACGCGCGGGCGGTTCTCGAGCGGGTTCGCGCCGAGCTCCCGTTCGAACTTCGCGAGCGCGACATCGAAGCCGACGAGGGGCTGCTGCGCGCATATCTGGAGCGGATTCCGGTCGTCACTCTGGACGGTGAGGAGCTGTTCGAGCTGGGCGTCGATGAGGCCGTCCTGCGCGAATCACTCGGTAGAGTCCGCGCGATGAGCGAGACGGAGATCGCCCCCGGGAGCGAGGAGCTCGGAGCGGCGTCTGAGCGGCTGTCGCTGGGCGTCGCGGCGCGGCTCTCCCGCTACCTTCAGGTTCTCACCCAGGCCCGCAAGATGGGCCGCGAGACGATCTCCTCGCACGAGCTCGCCGAGTACACGCACGTCAACTCGACGCAGATCCGGCGCGACCTGTCGGGCTTCGGAAAGTTCGGCAAGCGCGGCGTCGGCTACAACGTCGACTCGCTCGTCACGCAGATCCGAAAGATCCTGCGCACCGCCGGGCAGCACAACATCGCGCTGTTCGGAGCGGGTCACCTCGGCACCGCGATCGCCTCCTCAGAGATCTTCGCCGACCACGGCTTCCGCGTCGTAGCGATCTTCGACTCAGACACCGCCAAGGTCGGTACGCCGATCGGCCAGCACGTCGTGCGCCATAACGACGAGTTGCGCGCGGTCGTTGAGGAGCAGGACATCGTCGTCGGCGTTCTGGCTGTGCCGACGGTCGCGGCCCAGGGTCTCGCGGACGCGCTCGTCGACGCTGGCGTAAAGATCATCTTCAACTACTCAGACGCCCTGCTGAACGTGCCGCCCGAGATGACGGTGCACACCTCGAGCCCGGCCGTCGATCTTCTCTACGCGCTCTACTTCTACCTCGCCTGACCGAGTGTCGACGATCGATCTTGACCGCGCCGTCGAGATTTTCGCGGCGGCCACTGACCTCACCGTCGGCCTGGAGGAGGAGTTTCAGATCCTCGAGCCGGGGTCGCTCGATTTGGCGCCGCGCTTCGAAGAGCTGCGCGATGAGGCGGCGTCCTTTGACCCGCGCCTGCACGAGCACATCACGGGCGAGCTGATCTCCTCTGAGATCGAGATCATCTCCGGCGCCGGAGCCGATCTCGCCGACGCACTCTCACTCCAGCGCGAGCGCCGCCGCGCTCTGTTCGCCCTGGCCGCCGCGCGTGGCGCCGAGCTCGGCGCCACGGGAACGCACCCCTGGGCCGACTACCGCGAGCAGCCGGTCATCGACACGCCCCACTACCACCGCGTCGAGGACGGCCTCAAGTACGTCGCCTGGCGTAACAACACCTTCAGCCTCCACGTCCACATCGGCGTCAACGACATCGACCGCGCGGTGCGCGTCTGCGACCGCCTGCGGGCGTTCCTCCCGCTGCTGCTCGCGCTGTCGGCAAACTCGCCGTTTCTGGACGGACGCCTCGCCGGCCTGCATTCGGCGCGCTCGCAGACGTTCACCCGCAGCTTCCCGCGCTGTGGCGTTCCATACGCCTTCGGCGGCTGGCCCGCGTTCCGCGATTACATCGACCTGCTGATCCGCACCAAATCGATCATCGAGTTCACGCAGATCTGGTGGTCGGTTCGACCGCACTTCGACTACGGGACGGTCGAGGTGCGGATCTGCGACGTCCAGTACACGGCTGGCGAATCCGATGCGCTGGCCGGCCTGATCGTCGCCTGCGCCGCGCAGGCGCTGCTCGAGGTCGACTCCGGCGAAGCGCCCGAGCCGCTGCCCGGTTATCTGATCGAGGAGAACATCTGGCGGGCGATCCGCCACGGCCTCGACGGGCGGATGATCGACTTCGAGCGCGGCGAGGAGTACGAGGCGAGCGAGATCGCCGAGCGGCTGCTCGCCTGGACCGCGCCCGCCCGCGCCGCCTACGGCCTCGATCTGGCACCGCTCGGCGGCGACGCCAACGGCGCGCAGCGTCAGCGCGCGATGATCGACGCCGGCGCGACGATGCGGGAGGCTTTCGAGACCTGCGTGCGCGACACGCGGGCCAGCTATTTCGAGGAGGTGCGCGCATGAGCACAGAGCAACCAAGCGAGGCCGAGCTCCGCGCGGCATGGGAGGAGCAATTGCGGCTGCTGCAGCCGGCCGACGTCATCGTCCAGGCCGTTGTGTCGCTGATCAGCCTCGCCGGCCGCCGCCTTGGCGTTGAGCCGGGAACCGAGCAGGAGCGCGACCTGGCGCAGGTCCGTGATGCGATCGATGGCGCGCGGGCGCTGATGCCCGTGCTCGAGCGCAGCGAGGACCCGGCGAGCCTGCGCTCGCTGCGCGACGCGCTGTCGGGCCTGCAGATCGAGTACGCGAAGCTCGCCGGATCCGGCCCCGGGGCCGGCGCCGGCGCCGCGCCCGCTGCGCCGCCCAGTGAGGAAACGGCGCCCGCGCCGACGCAGGATGGGGGCGAGGCGAGCGGTCCCGGACCGGCCCAGCGAAGCGGGCGATTGTGGGTTCCGGGGTCCTAGCGGGACGGCGTTCCGAGTCTCGCGACGGGTAGAATGTGACACCTGCCGGGTGGACGATCGGTGTCGCCCGGCTTTCGTGTTGTGTCTGGCGGCCGAAGCGCGCGCGCAGACGTCATGGTGAGGAGCTTCTTTGAGTAATTTTCTGACCAACCACGGGGTTGTCATCGCCCTCGTGTGTGCCGCGTGCGCGGTCCTCTACGGCGCGCTGACCGCGCGCTCGCTGCTGGCACTTTCGCCCGGCGACGAGCGCATGCGCTCGATTTCTGCGGCGGTGCAGGCTGGCGCCCGCGCCTACCTCAACCGCCAGTACACGACGATCGCGGGTGTCGGCGTAGCCCTCTTTATCGCCCTGATCTTCGTCCAGAACATCGCGGTCGCGATCGGTTTCGCGATCGGCGGAGTTCTGTCCGGGTCGACCGGCTACATCGGCATGAACGTGTCGGTGCGCGCCAACGCGCGCGTTGCCGAGGCGGCTCGCGGCGGCGTCTCGCCGGCGCTTCGCGGTGCTTTCCGCGGCGGAGCCGTGACGGGGCTGCTGGTCGTCGGCCTGGCGCTCGTCGGGGTCTCCGGCTACTACGGAATTCTCACGGCGATCTGCGGCGACAGCCCAAAGACGGCGATCGACGCGCTGATCGGCCTGGGCTTCGGCGGCTCGCTGATCTCGGTCTTCGCGCGACTCGGCGGCGGCATCTTCACCAAGGCCGCTGACGTCGGCGCGGACCTCGTCGGCAAGGTCGAGGCCGGCATCCCTGAGGATGATCCGCGCAACCCGGCCGTCATCGCCGACAACGTCGGCGACAACGTGGGCGACTGCGCCGGCATGGCCGCGGACCTGTTCGAAACCTACGCGGTGACCGCGATCGCCGTGATGCTGCTCGGCGTCCTGACCTTCTCCCAGAGCACGCGCGTCGCGCTCTTCCCGCTGGTCCTCGGCGCCGTCGCGATCCTCGCCTCGATCATCGGCACCTTCTTCGTGCGCTCCGAGAGCGGCAACGTCGAGGCGGCGCTCTACAAGGGCCTGATCGCTTCCGGTGTGATCGCCGCCGGAGCGTTCGCTCCCGTCACCTATTGGCTGATGCACGGCAACACCGTCATCGGCGGCGCCGCGGCGCCGGCCTGGGGCAAGCTCTACGTCTGCTCGCTCGTCGGCATCGCGGTCACCGCATGCCTGTTCGTGATCACCGACTACTACACCTCGACGCGGTTCTCGCCGGTCAAGAAGACGGCGCGCGCCTCCCTCACCGGGCATGCGACGAACATCATCCAGGGGTTCGGGTCGGGAATGCAGGCGACCGCGCTGCCGGCGCTCGTGCTCGTGCTCGGCATCCTCGTCTCCTGGAAGCTCGCCGGGATCTATGGGATCGGCGTAGCGGTCATGGGTCTCCTGTCGCTGACCGGCCTGATCGTCGCCCTCGACGCGTTCGGCCCGATCACCGACAACGCGGGCGGAATCGCCGAGATGGCCGATCTGCCCGAGGAGGTCCGTACCGTCACCGACCGCCTCGACGCGGTCGGAAACACGACGAAGGCCGTCACCAAGGGCTATGCGATCGGCTCGGCCGTGCTCGCCGCTGTCGTCCTCTTCGCCGGCTTCGAGAAGGAGCTCGTCGAGAAGGGGAAGGTGTTCAACTTCTCGATCGACCAGCCGCCGGTGCTGATCGGTCTGCTCCTCGGTGGCATGATGGTCTGCCTGTTCGCGTCACTTTCGATCGAAGCGGTTGGCCGCGCAGGCGGCGCCGTCGTTGAGGAGGTGCGCCGACAGTTCCGCGAGAAGCCCGGGATCATGGAGGGCACCGACGAGCCCGACTACGCAACCTGTGTCGACATCGTGACGCGGACCGCGCAGCGAGAGATGATCCTCCCGTCGCTTCTGCCGATCCTTCTGACGCTGATCGTCGGCTTGATCAGCGTCCAGGCGCTCGGCGGTCTCTTGATCGGCGTGATCGTCGTCGGCTTCTTCTTCGCCGTGCTGATGACCGCCGGCGGCGGAGCCTGGGACAACGCCAAGAAGCTCATCGAGGACGGTGCGTTCGGCGGCAAGGGCTCCGAGGCGCACGCCGCGTCGGTGACCGGTGACACCGTCGGCGACCCGTTCAAGGACACGGCGGGTCCGGCGATCAACCCGATGATCAAGGTGGCGAACATCGTCGCGATCCTGATCATCCCGCTGATCATTTAGCGATGGACCGGCGATCATCGCCGCAGGGACGAGGACGGGCCGTCCATGACGGGATCACCCGAATCCTCTCTGCGACGATGATCGTGTTGGGGGTGCTCCTGGTCTTCCGCGGCGCCGTCCTCGGCGTCGTGCTCGGCGTGGGAATGGCCGGCGCCGGGCTCGGGAGGCTTTGGGTGGTGGCGCAGCGGCGCCAGCCGCGATGAACCAGCACTGGGTTCGCGCCACCCCATCGATCGGATGGCTGCGCCTCGGCGTCATCGTCTGGACGTCGCTGGCGAGCTCGCTCTATTTCTCGCTCGGGATCGTCTCCGGCCACGCCCTCGGCCTGACGCCGCTGATCTATCTCGCGGCCGGGCTGTTCTTCGCGCTGACGGCGATGACCTACCTGGAGGGCGCGAAGATGCACCCCGAGCGCGCCGGCTCGACGGTCTTCGCTCGGTACGCGTTCAACGAGCTCGTCAGCTTCATCGCCGCTGCGGCGGTGCTCCTGGACTACGTGATCCTGATCGCGGTCTGCTCGCTCACCGCCGCCGACTATCTCGCCACGTTCGCCGGCACGCTCGGACATGGGGCGCCGCGCGCGGCGGTCGCGCTGGCCGTGATCGCCTATGTCGCGATCTCCAACGTGCTCGGGTTCAACACCCTCCGGCACGGCCGCCGTCTGCTTGCGATCGTCGCTTTCGACGTGCTCATCCAGCTGGTCGTGATCGTCGTCGGACTGGTCCTTTTCTTCAACGTCTCGACGATCTCAGATCACGTTCAGCTCGGGAGCGCACCGAGCTGGTCGGGGGTGATCTATGCGTTGACGATCACGACGGTCGCCTTCATGTGCCTGGAGTCGGCCTCGGGCGTCTCCGGCGAGCTTTCGATCAGTCGCACGGCGGTGCGGCGCATGACCTGGGGGGCGAACCTGACGATCCTCATCGTCTATGTCGGCCTCGCCGTCGTCGCTGTCACGGCGGTACCCGTGATCGCCGGCCACACCGACCTCTCGACGCGCTACCTCGGCGCGCCGGTGATCGGGATCGTCGAGCGCTTCCACCCGGCGGCGCTGCGCGACACGCTCAAGTACATCGTCGCCGCGGCCGCTGCGGTCACGCTCGTCGCCGCCGCGCGCGCGGCGATGCTCGGCCTGTCGCGACTCGCCTTCTCGCTTGCCACCAACCGCCAGATCCCGAGCGCGCTCGGTCGCCTGCATCCGCAGCGCTCGACCCCGTTCGTGCTGATCGCGATCGCGGCGATCACTGCCGGGGCGCTCGTGGTGCTCGCGGACCTCGACTTCCTGTTCGGGATATTCGCCTTCGGCGCGATGCTGGCGTTCACGATCGCCCACCTGTCGATCTGCGTGCTGCGCTACCGCGAGGGCGACCGCGACCGTCCCTACTCGATGCCGGGCGGCATTCGTGTCGGCGGCGGCGTGCTCCCGCTGCCCGCCGCCGCCGGCGCGCTGTTGTCGCTCGCCGGCTGGATCACCGTGATCGTGCTCCACGCGGGCGCCCGCTACGTGGGCCTTGCGTGGATTCTCGCCAGCGTGCTCTTCTACGTCCTGTACCGAAAGCGCGAGGGAAAGGCGGTCGGCGCGCGCGTCACGGTGCCGGAGGCGGCGCTGCGCAGCGCCGGCAGCGAGCGCGACTTCGGCTCGATCCTCGTACCGCTGCTCGGCAACGCTCTCGACGACGACATCGTCCAGACCGCGGCGCTGCTCGTCTCGCCTGAGAGCGCCGACGATGCCGCGATCGACCCGGCGACGATCGAGGCGCTGTGGATCTTCCGCGTTCCGATGTCGCTGCCGATCGACGCCCCGCTGCCGGAGACGCAGCTGCGCGCCGCGCGCGCCGCGCTCGCGCGCGCCAAGCGCGTCGGCGAGGAGTACGACGGGGTCGAGGTGGCCACTGCGACCGTGCGTGCGCGCCGCCTCGGCCAGGCGATCGTCGAGGAGGCCCAGCGCCGCGGCGTCGAGGCGATCGTGCTCGCCGCGGACGAAGGGGCTCGAGCTAGGGCAGGATCGCTGCTTGGCGGGCGGACGCTGATCGGGGAGAGCACGGTCTCCGAAACGATCCGCTACGTCGTCGCCCGAGCTCGCTGCCGCGTCATCCTGACGGCGCCGGCGCGCGCCGCTCTGCGTGCGCGACCAGACGGGGCGGATCAGTAGCATCCGCGGTCGATGTTCGTCCTGATCGTTGGAGCTGGCCGCGTCGGAGCAGCCGTGGCCAAGCGGGCGCTTGCGCGGGGGCACGAGGTGTCAGTGCTCGACGAAGACCCGCTTTCGCACGAGCGCCTCGTGGAGGTCGAAGGCCAGACGTGGGAGGACGCGGGAGGCCTGTTCACCGTCGGCACCGCCCTCGAGGTCGACGCGCTGATCGAGGCGGGCGTCCAGCGCGCCGACGTGTTCATCGCCTCGACCGACGGCGACAATACGAACCTCACGGTGGCGCAGATCGTGCAGCGGCGCTTCGGAGTCGAGAAGGTGCTCTGTCGCGTGATGGATCCCGCGCGTGCCGCGTGGTACGCCGAGCAGGGCTTGCACACGATCTCGCCGACGCAGCACGCGATCGAGATGTTCGACCAAGCTCTCTCGATGGAGTCCTAGATGTACGTGATCGTCGTCGGTTCGGGCAAGGTCGGGCTGAACCTCTCGCGCGAGCTGATCGACAAGGGTCACGAGGTGACGCTGCTCGAATCGGACCGGCGGCGCTACCTCATCGTCGAGGAGGAGCTTGAGCACGCGGTTCAGTACGGCGACGCGACCGAACTGTGGGTGCTCGAGCGGGCAGGAATCCAGCGCGCCGATCTCGTCGTCGCGGTCACCGGCGACGACGAGGACAACATGCTCGTCTGCCAGGTCGCCAAGGAGAAGTACCTTTGCGAGCGGGTCATCGCGCGCGTCAACAACCCGCGCAACCTTCAGCACTTCAAGCTGCTCGGCATCCAGCCGGTCGTCTCGGCGACCGACCTGATCCTGCGCCTGATCGAGCATGAGGTGCCGCGCTACGGGCTGGTGCACCTGCTCGCCCTGGAGGAGGAGCGTCTCGAGATCATCGAGCTCGAGGTCCAGGAGGGCGCCCCGGCGGCGGCTAAGCGCGTCGCTGACGTCGAGCTGCCGCAGGGCAGCCTGATCATCTCCGTGCTGCGCGATGGCCGCGGGTTCGTGCCGACGGCGGACACCGTCGTCGAGGCCGGCGACCAGGTGCTCCTCGTGCTCGATTCCGGGCTTGAGGAGATGATCACGCCGGTGTTCGCGCCGGACTGATCGAACAGGCGTCCGCCGCCCTTGCCTGCGGCGACGCGGGCGCTACGTTGTCGCCATGCCCGTGCGCCGCCAGCTGGCCGGATGCGCCGTCGCGCTCGCCATCGGCGTAGCGTTTGCTCCCCTGGCGGCGGCCGATGACCCCGGCGCCACGGCGGCCACCCTGCGCACCGCGGCGGCACGCATCATCACCGCCCTGCTGACCCGCGACGGCGCGGGCGCCTGCGCGGTCCTCAACGCGCCGTTGACGGCGACCGAGCGCGGTCGCACATGCGCGCAGCGCTGGGACGCCAGAAGCGCCGAGTTGCTCGCCAGGCGCAACGGTGCCGCGCTGTTGCATGCCGACCTGCGCGAGGCGGCGACGGTTTCTGTCAGCGTCGACGGCGAGCACGGTTCGATCGCGCTCTCGACGCCGCTCCTGAACGGCCACAGCCGCTTCTACTGGACGCAGAACTGCTGGATGCTCACGCGCTGAGCGCGGGCGCCGCGGGGGACAGAACCAAACCTCTGCGCCTCCGCGGGCCGGCCCGCGGCTGAACGAACCATGCTCGCACCCGGCGTTTGAGCGCACGCTTTGAGCGATCGCTAAACTGCGGTGTGCATGAGCAGCTCGCAGGAAGACGATCGACGGTCGGCCGGGTCGGACTCGGCAGCAGAACCGATCGGCACCAAGCTGCTGATCGTCGAGGCCGCGCTGCGGACGCTGAAGACAAACGGCTTTGCGGGCGCCAGCGCGCGGGCGATCGCGCACGAGGGCGGCTTCAACCAGGCCTTGATCTTCTATCACTTCGGGAGCGTTCGAAATCTGCTGCTCGCTGTGCTCGACCTGATCAGTCAGCGGCGGATGAACGAATACGGACCGGCTGTCGAGCGGGCTCACGGGCCTCGCGAACTCGCAACGATCGCGCGAACGATCTACGCCGACGACTTGGAGCGGGGCTACATCACGGTCCTCGGTGAGATGGTCAGCGGCGGCGTGGCCGACGCCGAGCTCGGAGCGGAGGTCGCAGCTCGCATCGAGCCATGGATTGGGCTTCTCGAGCGCAAGCTCGAGCACCTGCTCAAGCGATCACCGGCGCTGTTGCTCGCCTCGCCGGGCGATCTGGCATTCGGCCTCGTGGCGATTTATTTCGGCGTCGACATGCTCAGCCACTTGCAGGCCGACCAGTCGCGCGCGGAATCCCTTCTCGACCTCGGTACTCGCCTCGCCGGCCTTGCCGAGCCGTTCCTGTCAAGGCAACTCGAAGGCCCGCTGTGAGCGACGACGGAGCGCTCGATCTGGTCACCGGAGCGTTCAGCTACTCGGGGAGTCGCATCGCCGAGCGGCTGCTGACGGCGGACACACGCGTCAGGACGCTGACCGCTCATCCGGACCGCCCGCACCCGCTGGCAGCTGATGTCGAGCCGTTCGCGTACCGCTTCGACGATCCGGTCGCGCTCACCCGCAGCCTTGAGGGTGTGCGCACGCTGTACAACACCTACTGGGTCCGCTTCGATCACGGTCCGTCGAGCTTTGCGAACGCGATCGAGAACTCGCGCACGCTGTTCTTCGCCGCGAGACGCGCGGGCGTCTCGCGCATCGTGCACCTCAGCATCACCAACCCATCGATCGCGTCGCCGCTGCCGTACTTCAGAGGCAAGGCGCTGGTCGAGCGCGCGCTCGCCGAATCTGGCGTTCCCTACTCGGTCGTCAGGCCGACCTGGATCTTCGGCGGCAGCTACGACATCCTTGCCAACAACATCGCGTGGATCCTGCGCCGACTGCCGGCGTTCGCACTACCCGGCGACGGCAGATATCTCGTCCAGCCTGTGCACGTCGACGACCTTGCACGGATCTGCGTCGAGGCCGCGCAGGTCGAGCGAGACCAAATAATCGACGCCGCCGGACCCGAGACAATGCCGTTTCGCGATCTGGTCGCCCTTGTCCGCAGCGCTGTTGCGACTCGCTCGGCGATCGTCCACGTTCACCCCCGCGTCATGGGCGTTGCTGCGCGGGCGCTGGGCGTGCTGGTGCGCGATGTCGTCCTGACGCCCGACGAGATACGAGGACTCACGCAGGGCCTTCTCGTCTCGCGCGCGCCGCCGCTTGGGACGATCGCCTTCAGCGAGTGGCTCGAGCGTCATCGAGCGTCGCTGGGGCGCTCGTACAACAACGAGCTGGACCGCCACTACGCAGTCGCGGCGAGCCGCTGAGCCGAGCCTCTGGGATACGGCGGTGGTCACTGCGGACCGTTACGCGAGACCCGCTTCCGCGTTCAGGAGAACGAACGAAAGCCCGGAAGCGAGGGCTTCGTCCTAGCTGCGGGACAGGGACTCGAACCCCAAATTTCTGCTCCAGAGGCAGACGTGTTGCCGATTACACCATCCCGCAAGGGGAGACCGATTATAGGCGCCTAGGCCGCTGCGGCCGTCGACCAGTCCCGGTACAGCGCGGCATAGGCGCCGCCCGCCGCGAGCAGTTCGTCGTGGCTCCCCTGCTCCCGGATGCGGCCACCTTCGAGCACGACGATGCGAGTCGCGCCGCGGATCGTCGACAGGCGGTGGGCGATCACGATCGCCGTGCGGCCGGCCAGAAGACGCCGCAGTCCGTGCTCGATACGCGCCTCGGTGTGGAGATCGACGTTCGAGGTCGCCTCGTCGAGCACGAGGATCCGCGGGTCGGCGGCCATCGCCCGAGCGAACGCGACGAGCTGGCGCTGACCGGCCGAGAGCTGACCGCCGCGCTCGCCGACCTCGGTGTCGTAACCCTTCTCAAGCGCCGCGATGACCTCGTGCGCCCCGACCGAGCGCGCCGCCGCCTCGATCTCCGCATCGCTCGCTTGGGGCGCGCCGAAGGCGATGTTCGAACGGATCGTCCCCGAGAACAGGAAGGCCTCCTGGGGGACGATTCCCATCTGTGAGCGAAGCGACTGGAAGGTCACGTCGCGGATATCGGTTCCGTCGATCAGGACGCGCCCGAGCGTCGGGTCATAGAAGCGCGCAACGAGCTTGGCGAGCGTCGACTTCCCGGCGCCGGTCGCGCCGACGAGAGCGACGGTCTCACCGGGCGCCACCGTCAGCTCGATGTCGTCGAGCGCGAGGCGCGTCGCTTCGCCGTCGCGGCGGCGATAGGCGAAGCTGACGCGCTCGAAATGCAGCTCGCCGCGGATGCGCTCGAGCGTCTTGGCGTCGGGCGCCTCCGGGAGGTCGGACTTCTCGTCGAGCAGTTCGAAGATCTTGTCGAGCGCCGCCATGCCGGACTGGTAGGTGGTGTAGAGCTGTGAGAGCTGGGTGATCGGGTCGAAGAAGTTGTTGAGCGCTGCGAGAAAGCCGACCAGGATGCCGAGCTTGATGTTGCCGTTGAGCACCTGATCTCCGCCGTACAGCAGGACTGCGACGGTGGCCAGAGAGGAGACGAACTCGATCGCCGGGAAGTAGGCGGCGTTGAGGTAGACAGTCGTCATGTTCGCGCCGCGGTTGTGCTCGTTGAGCTCGGCGAACTCGCGGGCGTGGCGGCGCTCCTGACCGAACGCGCGGACGACGCGCGCGCCCGATAGCGACTCCTGGAGGTTGCCGGTGATCGCGCCGATCGTCTCGCGAGTGCGCCGGTAGGCATCCGCTGAGGCAACCCGGAAGATGAGCGACCCGATCGCGATCAGCGGGATCATGATGAATGTCACGAGCGCCAGGTCGACGTCGAAGGTCAGCAGGATCACGAGCGTGCCGACCAGCGTCAGACCGCCCTGAAACAGCGTCACAACGCTGTCGGTGACGAGCGTGTCGAGGGCCTCGACGTCGTTGGTCATCCGGGAAATCAGCACCCCGGTCGGGCGGCTCTCGTAGAAGCTCACCGGAAGCCGCTGAAGGTGCTCGAAGATCTGCAAGCGCAGGTCGGCGAGCGCGCGCTGACCGACCCACTCGACGAGGTATGTCTGTGCCACCGTCATCACCCAGACGACGAGCGCCGCCACGCCGAACAGCACGACGATCAACGCCAGGCGGCCGAAGTGATGGGGGAGGATTCCCTGGTCGATCGCCTGCGCGGCGAGAGGCGCGGGGGCGAGCGTCGCGGCGGTTCCGACGATGAGTGAGAGCACCATCAGCGCCACGCGTCCGCGATAGGGCCCAACCAGCGACGCGAGCCCGCGCAGGCGCCGGCCGCGTCCGCTCGTGCCGCGCAGGCGCCTACGAACGTCGTCCAGGCGCGCGCTCACAGCGACGCCCCAGTCGACTCAAGCGGCTTGCGCGTCAAGAAAACGCTGTCGGGCAGGCCCTTCTCGACGATCTCGCGGTAGAGCGCCGAGCCGGCCAGCAGCTCTTCGTGGTCGCCGTGGGCGCCAACGCGACCGTCCTCGAGAAGCAGGATCTCGTCGGCCAGCGCGATCGTCGAGAGGCGGTGGGCGATGATGAAGGTCGTGCGCCCGGCCATCACCTCGGCCAGCGCGCGCTTGATCTCGCGCTCGGTGCTCGCATCGACGGAGGAGGTCGCGTCGTCGAGGATCAGGATCCGCGGGTCGGCGATGATCGCGCGCGCGATCGCGAGCCGCTGACGCTGGCCGCCCGAGACGCTCAGACCGCGCTCGCCGATGCGCGTTTCATAGCCCTCGGGGAGTCGCTCGATGAACTCGTGAGCCTGGGCACGTCGCGCCGCCTCGATGACCTCGGCGCGGGTGGCCTCGGGGCGGGCGTAGGCGATGTTGTCATGCACGCTTGTGCTGAAGAGGAACGGATCATCGCCGGTGATCGCGACGGCCGCGCGAATCGAAGCGACTTCGACCTCGCGCAGGTCGGCGCCGTCGATCAGGACGCGACCGGCGGTCGGGTCATAGAGCCGGGCGACCAGCGCCGCTAGCGTGCTCTTGCCGGATCCGGTCGCGCCGACGAGTGCGATCGTGCGGCCGGCCTCGAGGTCGAGGTCCACGTCGCGCAGCGCGGCAGGACCGCCCTCGCTGTAGCGCATCGTGACCCCCTCGAAACGCACGTGCCCGTTGCCGGCCGGCAGCGGCGGCGCCCCGGGCGGTGAGGTCAGCTGCGGAAGGCGGTCGAGGATCTGGAACACCCGGGCTCCCGAGGCTGTAGCGCGCTGCGCGAGGCTCAGCGACACGCCGAGGGTGCGCATCGGGCTGAGCAGCATCAGCAGATAGGTGTAGAAGGCCGTGAACTGGCCGATCGAGAGGCTGTGGTGGATCACGAAGTAGCCGCCCACGAGCAGGATCACGGCGAGGCCGACCTGCGGCAGCAGTCCGATCAGCGGGTTGTAGCGCGCCTGTAGGCGGGCCTCGACCATCGACTGCTCGAAGACTCGCCCGACGCTGCGCTCGAAGCGCGCCCGCTGGTGCGCTTCACGCGCGAACGCCTTGACGACGCGAACGCCCGAGATGTTCTCCTCGGTATCCGCCGTCAGCTCGGCGATCCGCTGCTGCACCTCTTGAAGCGCCGGCCGCGCGAGGCGGCTGTAGCGGTTGGCCACGTAGACGACGAATGGCACTGGGATCAGCGCGATCGCCGCCAGGCGCGGCTCGAGCACGAACATCGCCACCGCGGCGAGGCTGATCGTCAGCGCTGATTGGAGGATGAAGACGAGGCCGTAGCCGAGGAAGAACCGAATCGACTGCAAATCGACCGTCGCGCGCGACATCAACTGCCCGGTCTGCTGGCGGTCGAAGAAGGCAAGCTCCTGCGCCTGCAGGTGGCCGAACATGAGGTTTCGCAGGTCGTATTCGACGCCCAGTGAGACGTGGCCGGCGACGAGCCGCCGCCCGGCCGAGACGCCGAGCCGGAAGACGCCGGCGCCAAGGATCGCGAGCGCCAGATACAGCAGCCGCCCGCGGTGGTGGCTGTGGATCGCGTCGACCGCCACGCCGCTGAGATAGGGGATCGCTACGGTGGCGAGGATCGCCAGCGTGGCAAGCCCGGCGGACCACAAGACACCCCTCTTGTAGGGGCCAAGGAAGCCGAGCAAACGCGCAAATACCCTCACTTCAGAAAGTATAGTTTTGCAGATTCCCCAACGGCCCCCGGCTGGCCTGTGCGATCGCTGCGCACATCAGCGCCTCGTTGCCACCAGGCGCGGGCCGATCTACTCCCTCTGCGAGCGCTCACGCGCGCAGCCCGACGACTACCCGCGCTATCCGCGCCTGCCGGTCCTGCGGTGCCGCGGCTACGAGGCGCTCAGCGAACGGTGAGGGTGCCCTTCATGCCGGCCTGTTCGTGGCCCGGCACGGAGCAGTAGAACGTGTAGGTCCCCGGCGCAAGGTGCACCGAGAGCGTGTGGCTACCGCCCTCGAACGTCGGTGTCTTCCCGAGGACCTTGCCTGCCGCGTTGGCGATCGTCACGTTGTGCATCAGCGGGGAGCTGTTGGTGAAGTCGATCTTCACGTTGCTCGATGCCGCTGTGATCGCCTTGGTGTTGTAGGCGAGCTGCCCGGACGGGTCGGCGGCGAGCTTGATCGGCCCATTCGTGGGCTTTGACGCCGGAGTGACCGGCGTCGCCGTCGGCGTGACTCCGTTCGTGATCGCGCCGGTCCGGTAGGGCGGTGCGCCCGGCGGGGTCTTCGCGGTGTAGACCGCCATCGCCGCGGCGAAGATGACCAGCACGGCGGTGATCGCCATCGCCGCGCGCCCCTGGTTGTTCGAGGCCGGGAACTTTGTGCTGCGGATGCCGACGGCGGAGACGAACAATGCCCATGCGACGAGCAGGCCGGCGGCAATGAAGAACGCCGTCTTGCTGCGGTCGTGGAAGGTCGCTGCGGCAGTGATCAGGTGCAGCACGCGCGCGAGCCTAACGGATGAGGGGGCCGTAGTGAAGGATCGCGGCGCTAGGGCGTCGCCCAGCCGGGCCGTCGCCTTCCCAGGGTCAGCTCGACGCGGGCGGTCGGGTGATCGAGGTCCCACGAGCTGGCAAGTCCGCAGTCGCGCAGCATCGCGGCCAGGGCATGCTCACCCGCCACGAGCTCGACCGTCAGCGTCTTGAGCCCGGCGTCGGCCGCCTCGCGAGCGGCCTTACGAAGCAGCAGAGTTCCAAGCCCGAGGCCGCTCTGCGCTTCCTCGACGGCGCCGGTGAAGGCTCCATCGTCAAACCACTCGCCATAACCGACGGGTTGCGCGCGCCCGGCGACCTGCGCGACCGTCACATGCCCGCCTGTGTCCTCGCGCTGCCTTGAGTTGCCGCGCCGCAGCGCCTCAAGGGCGGCCGCGTCGTCGGGCGTTGCGGCCCGCAGCTGCGCCTCCCGGCCGTCTCGAAGGGTGCCCACGGTTCGCACCCTAGCCGTCTAAAGTCAGCGCGTGGAAGGCACGCGGATCGAGGTACGCCTTCAATCCCGGGCGTCTCGCGATGAGGTCATCGGCATGCGCGACGGCGTCCTTCACGTCCGCGTCAGCGCTCCACCGGTGGCTGGCGAGGCAAATCGAGCGCTCTGCCGGCTGATCGCCCGAAGGCTTTCGATCGCGCCTTCGCGCGTGGACATCGTGCGCGGCGAACGGTCTCGCTTGAAGGTGCTCGCGGTGTCGGGCGTCGGCGCCGACGAGCTCGCGGCGGCGTTCGCCTAGACCGAGACCCCCACATCAGCGGAGGACTGCTGCCGCCGCCGCGTGGCCGCTTCGTGCCGCGCCCTCGAGCGTCGCCGGCCAGCCCGTCTGCGTCCACGCCCCCGCGAGCGCAAGTCCCGGGAGCGCCGTCGCGGCCGGCGGACGAAGCGCTCCGCTGCCCGGCACCGCGCGGAATGTCGCCGCGTGCTCCTTGGTCGCGCTGAAATGCTCGACGCGGGCGCTTGCCGCAGCCGGCAGCAGCTCGGCGAGGGCGGCGACGTAGCGCTCGCGGATCGCCGTCGTGCCCATCCCCATCTCCTCGCGCGCGCCGCTCAGCGAGATCGCGATGTACTGGCGCTGGCCCCAACCAGGCGGGGTGCGGTCGAATACGTACTGGACGGGCGTCGCGACACCCGCCGCGAATCGGTGGGGCAGAACGCGGCGGTCGTAGACGACATGGACGTTGACGATCGGCGCGGAATGAAGCCCGCCCGGCCACGCCGCGTCGCGCAGCGCCTCCTGCGGAAGCAGTGCCGCGGCCCGCTCGTGAGGCACGGCGACGATCACCGCGTCAGCCCCGAGCCACGAATCGCCGCCGACGACCGCGTAACGCCCGCCGATCGTCGCCACGCGCTGGGCCGGCCAGCGCGTGTGCACCGTGACGCCGGCCGCAGCGAGAGCACGCTTCGCCGCGTCGCCGATGATCTGCTGAAGCGGCGCCACGTGCAGCCCGATGTCGCCGGCGGCGGCGTCCTTGAGCAGGCCCTCCTGGAAGACGAACGCTCCGAGCTCGAGCGACGCCTCGTCCGCGCGCAGGTTGAGTGTCGGCAGCGCGATCAGGTCCCACAGGGCTGCGATCGCGCGATCGCTCTGGCCGTGCTCTTTGAGCCACGCGCCGAGCGTGCGCGAGTCGTCGCCCTTGACGCGTCCGAGCGCGAGGGCCGCGCGGCCCGCGGCGATGCGCTCGCGCAGACTGAGGTGTGAGTAGCGCAGCAGCGTTCTCGCCAGGTGAAGCGGCGGCCTTGCGTTGTCGCGGCGCAGAACGACCTCGCTTCTCCCGGGCGAGAGGACCGGGATCTCGAGCCTGTCCTGAAGTTCGACCAGTCCGTCGCTGCCGAGCTTCGTGAGCAGCTCGCGATAGGCCGTGCAGCAGCGCAGGAACACGTGCTGGCCGTTGTCGACCCACATGCCGTCGCGCTCGACCGAGTATGCCGCGCCGCCAAGTCGCGGGCGTACCTCGACCAGCGTCACCGACGCGCCTGCCGAAGCGCAGTCGAGCGCAGCGACGATGCCCGCCACGCCGCCGCCGACGACGACGACGTTCACCGGCCTGCGCCGACGAGGCTGCCGGCTGCCACTGCGATCTTGCGCGCCGTGCCGAGGGCGACGCGGCGCTCAAGCACGGCCGCGGGGTCGGCCGCGATGCGTTCGAGCAGGCGGCTGTAGATCCCGCTCATCGCGAGCACGCACGCGGCGCTGCGCCGGTCGAGCAATGGGATCAGCGTCAGGCCGCGCGCGTACCACTCACGCGCCCGTTCAGCCTCGAAGGCAACGAGCGCACCGATCGTCGCCGGCGCCGGCGCGCCGAAGCGCCGCAGGTCCTCGGCGGGCAGATAGGTGCGCCCACGCGCGGCGTCCTCGCGGATGTCGCGCAGGATGTTGGTCAGCTGCAGGGCCACGCCGAGGTCGTCGGCGAGCTCACCCGAGCGCGGATCATCGCTCCCGAACACCGCGACACAGAGGCGCCCGATCGAGCCCGCGACGCGCCGGCAGTAGATGAGCAGCTCGTCAAAGGTCGCAAAGGACGTCTCGTCGACGTCCATCCGCACGCCGTCGATCAAATCGATCAGCGCCGAGCGGGGGATCGCGTAGCGCTGCTCGGCTTCGCGTAGCGCCACGAGCACGAGATCGCCGTCAGGAGACTCGCCGAGGCCCCGCGCGGCGTCCTCGAGGCCTCGCCGCTTCTCCTCGGGCGCGAGGTCGCCGTCGCCGATGTCGTCGATGCGGCGCGCGAAGGCGTAGATGGCGAACAGGGCGGCTCGCTTCTCGGCGGGCAGCAGGCGCATTCCCCAGTAGAAGTTGGCCGCCTCCGCTCGCGTGATGGCGGCGCAGTGGCGGCGCGCGAGCTCGCTCATCCGCCGCTCGCCCGGATCAATACGCGGATGATCGCGCCGAGGGTGCGTCTGCGAGTCGGGCGCGGATCGCCGGCAAGGATCTCGTAGTCGGCGATCGCAATCGCCTCGAGGGCGGCGCGGCCGCCGCCGGCGTAGCCGGCGATCGCGATCCGCTTGAGGCCGGGCAGACTGGCGGCCAGCTGATCGGCGGAGCGGTACAGGAGCGCCGTGCGGGCCGCCTCGATCGCGAGCACGCGGCGCAGGCCGTCGCCGACGCGGTCGGCGGCGAGGTCCTCGATCGTGCAGCCCTGCCGCGCCAGATCCTCGAGCGGGATGTAGACGCGTGCGCGCCCGAGATCCTCGCGGACGTCCTGCCAGTGCTCGGTCAGCTGGAGCGCCGTACAGACGTCATCAGAGAGCGCGATTCGCTCCGCCGTCGCGGCGTCGAAGACGTGCAGCACGAGCTCGCCGACGGGGTCGGCCGAGAGATGGCAGTAGCCGATCAGGTCCTCCCAGGTCGCGTAGCTGGACACGCGCTGATCCATCCTGTTGGCCTCGATCAGGCGCTCGAAGGCTCCGCGCGGCAGCGTGCATTCGATGATCGTCGGCTCAAGCGCCTGCATCAATGGGTGCTCAGCGGTACCCGAGTAAGCCCGTTCGAGCTCCTCCTCGAGCCAGTCGAGTGCGGCAAGGCGGTCTCCGGGCTGATCGTCGCCGAGCTGGTCGACGAGCCGCGCGAACCCGTAGATCGCGAGCAGGTGGTCGCGAAGGCGCGGCGGTAGCAGCCGTGAAGCGACCGAGAAGTTCTCGGTCGCGGCGCGGGCCATGATCGGCTCTGGACTCGGCGCGGCGTGCATGAGCCGCTGGAGCGTGACATACCGCGAGGATCGGGCGAACCGCGGGACGGGGTCTCATATAAGATTGAGTCTCAACTATGATGCCGCGCCGAACGCTCATCGCCGTGCTCACCGCCACAGCCGCCCTCGGCGTTTGCGGATGCGGGACGACGCCGGCCCCGGGTGGTCTGCGCGTCGTCGCAGCGGAGAACTTCTGGGGCTCGATCGCGCGACAGCTGGCCGGATCGACGGCGCGTGTGAGCAGCATCATCGTGAGCCCCGCTACCGACCCCCACAGCTACGAGCCGACCCCAGCCGATGCGCGCGTCATGGCAGGCGCGCGGCTGGCGATCGTCAACGGCATCGGTTATGACGCATGGGCGTCGCGGCTCCTCTCGGCCAGTCCGCTTGCGGGCCGGCGCATCCTGAACGTGGGCTCGCTGCTGGGGATCGGACAGGGCGGGAATCCCCACCAGTGGTACTCGCCCGTCGTCGTCGGCGAGGCGGCTCGGGCGATCACTGCCGACCTCGTTCGGCTGGTGCCGGCGCGCCGCACCTACCTCCAGGCGCGCCTGCGCTGGTTTCAGACGCGGGCGCTGGCGCGATACGACGGTCTGATCGCGACGATCCGCGCCCGCTTTAGCGGAACGCCGGTCGGATACAGCGAAAGCATCTTCGCGCCGCTCGGGCATGCGCTCGGGCTGCGCCTCAAGACGCCGCCGTCGTTTGCGCGCGCCGTCGCCGAGGGCAGCGAGGTCAGCGCCGCAGACCTGCTCACGGTCGAGCGCCAGGCGAGTCGCCGCGAGATCCGCGTCTGGATCTTCAACAGCCAGAACGCGACGCCCGAGGTGACCCATGTCAACGCGCTGGCACGCGCCGCCGGGGTGCCCGTCGCGACGGTCACCGAGACCCTGTCGCCGGCCTCGGACAGCTTCCAGCAGTGGCAGGTCAGCGAGCTCGAAGGCCTGCTTCGCGCACTCGAGCGGGGGACCAAGCGTTGACCGAGGTGGCGCAGCTGCGCGGCGCCAGCGTCGCGCGCGGTGAGCGGACCGTCTGGAGCGGCGTGGATCTGGACCTCACGGCGGGCGAGTTCGTCGCCATTCTCGGCCCGAACGGCGCGGGCAAGTCGACGTTCCTCGAGGTCCTGCTGGGACTGTTGCCCCTGCGCTCCGGCAGTGCCACCGTGCTCGGCGCGCCGGCCGGCGAGCGGCGTGAGCGAATTGGCTATCTGCCGCAGCGCCGCGCCTTCGATGCCGGCGTCCGCGTGCGCGGCCGCGACCTCGTCGCGCTCGGGCTGGACGGCGCGCGTTGGGGGATCCCGCTGCCCGGTCGCGGCGCCGGCGCCCGCGGGCGTGTCGACGCGGTGCTCGAGGAGGTCGGCGCACTTGCCTACGCGAGCCGGCCGATCGGCGAGTGCTCGGGGGGCGAGCAACAGCGGCTGCTGATCGCGCAGGCGCTCGTTCGCTCGCCCGAGATGCTGCTGCTCGACGAACCGCTCGAGAGCCTCGACCTCCCGAATCAGGCCTCGGTTTCGGCACTTGCCGCGCGCTTCTGCCGTGAGCGCGGGATCACCGTCGTCCTCGTCGCCCATGACCCGAACCCCCTCCTGCCCTACGTCAACCGCGTCGTCTACTTCGGCGGCGGACGCGTGATGGCGGGCTCGCCCGCCGAGATCATCACAACCGAGGCGCTCAGCGCCCTCTACGGGGCGGGCGTCGAGGTCCTCCACCGAAGCGACGGCCGCCTCGTCGTCGTCGGTCAGCCAGACACCCCGGCGCACCATCACGAGCATTGAGCACGAGCTTCTCCGCCAACCCGCTGACGGATCTGCGCGAATTGTTCGCGTACCCGTTCATGGTGCACGCCCTTCAGGCCGGGACGATCGTCGCCGTGACGGCCGCGCTGGTCGGCTGGTTCGTGGTCCTTCGCCGCGAGAGCTTCGTCTGCCACACGCTCTCGGTGATGTCATTCCCCGGCGCGAGCGGCGCCGCGCTGGCCGGTCTCCCGCTTACCTCGGGCTACTACGTCTGCTGCGTCGCCGGCGCGCTCGCCGTGGCCGCGGGCGCTCGCGCGGCGGGCGGGCGCCGGAGCCTCGCGCGCGAATCAGCCGTCGTCGGGACGATCGGTGCCGTCGCGCTCGCCCTCGGCTTCCTATTCCTGTCCCTCTACGGCGGCATCCTCGAAGACCTCGAGACGCTGCTCTTCGGCTCGGTGGTCGGCGTCACGAGCGGACAGGTGGACACGCTGCTGATCGTTTGCGCTGCCGCGGCAGCGACGCTCGTCCTGATCGGCCGGCCGCTGCTGTACGCGTCCGTCGACGAGCAGTCGGCGCGCGCCGCCGGCGTCCCCGTTGGCGGCGTCGGTGTCGCGTTCCTCGTCCTCCTCGGGCTCGCGATCGCCGCGATCGCCCAGATCGTCGGGGTGTTGCTGACGTTCGCACTGCTCGTCGCGCCAGCGGCGACGGCGCAGCTGATCACGGCGCGGATCGGCCGCGGACTGGCTCTGGCGGTGGCGATCGCGCTGATCGAGGTGTGGGCGGCAATGACGGTGTCCTACTTCACCAACATCGCGCTCGGATTCCTTGTCACGACCGTCGCGCTGGCCGCCTACGGCGGGGCGCGGATCGTGAGGCGCTGATGTTCTCGCTTCCGTTCGTTCGCGACGCGCTCCTCGCCGGGTCGCTTATCGCCGCGGCGAGCGGGCTGCTCGGCTACTTCATCGTCCTGCGCGCCCAGGTTTTCGCCGGCGACGCATTGAGCCACGTCGCCTTCACGGGTGCGCTTGCAGCGGCCGCGGCCGGGATCGATTTGCGCGCCGGTCTTTTCGCGGCGACGATCGCTGTGGCACTGCTCCTCGCGTCACTGGGAGAGCGCGCTCGCGCCGACGACGTCACCGTCGGCGTCGTGTTCGCCTGGGTCCTTGGCGTCGGCGTGCTCCTCCTCGACGTGTTCAACTCCGGCTCCGGCGGCACGAGTGGCGTGATCGGCGCGCGGGCGCTGTTCGGCTCGATCTTCTCGCTGAGCGGCGCCTCGACGCTGGTTGCGTCGCTCGTCGCGCTGGTTCTCATCGCGGCGACGCTTTTGATCGCGCGCCCGCTGCTGTTCGCGTCGCTTGATCCGACCGTGGCGCTTGCTCGAGGCGTACCGGCGCGCGCGTTGGGCACGATCTTTCTCGTGCTCGTCGGTGCCGACGCGGCCGAGGCCAGCCAGGCGATCGGAGCGCTGCTGCTGCTCGGCCTGCTCGCTGCGCCGGCCGGTGCCGCACACCGCGTCACCTCGAACCCATACGCCGGGATGGCGCTGGCGGCTGCCCTCGCGGTCGCCTCGGTCTGGATCGGCGTCGCGCTCAGCTACAGCTTCCCGGCGCTTCCGCCCGGGGCCACGATCGTCCTCGCCGCCGCCGCGATCTATGCGGTGACTGTGATCGGCAGCGCCGGGAGGGTTCTACGATGGGCGAGATGAGCGACGAGCGCGACTGGGCCCGTGAGGCCGGGGAACGGCTCGCCGCGGCGGGCTATCGAAGCGGCGGCGCCCGTCGCGCGGTGATCCGGCTGCTCGACCGCCAGACCTGCGCGCTCTCGGCGGTCGAGATCGGCGACGCGCTCGCGCGCCAGGATCGCGCCGTGTCGCGAGCCAGCGTCTACAGGATCCTCGAGGAGCTCGAGGGCGCCGAGCTCGTCACGCGAATCGAAGTGGGGCAGGGGATCGTCCGCTACGAGCCGGTCCGTCATGGCCATGGGCATCACCACCACATGGTCTGCGACCGCTGCGGCCGTCTGATCCCCTTCGCCGACGAGGGCCTCGAGCGCGAGCTGCGCCGCGTCAGCGAGGACGTGGCGCTCGAGGTCGCCGAGCATGAAGTGATCCTGCGTGGCGCCTGCGAGCGGTGCCTCGGCGGATCGCCCGATTGACGCGACCGGCGCGAAGGTCTACGTTGAGGTCGCAAACCAACGACGGAGGGAAGCAGCCATGGGCCTACTGGACAAGGTCAAGGCGGGCGCCGAACAGGCCGCCAGCACGGCGCAGAAGCAGGCGCAGATTGTCGCCACCAAGCGCGAGCTGAGCCAGGCCTACGGCGACCTCGGCAAGACCGCTTTCGGGCTTGTCGACCGCGGGGAGCTGAGCCATGCCGACCTCGCCGCCGGTGCCGACCACATTCGCGAGCTTCAGGCGCGCCTCAATGGCGACGGCGCTTCGCCGGATGACGGCGGAGCCGACATCGTCGAGTAACCGCCGCTCGCCTGCTCGAGACGGGGCCGTGCCCGCATCCGGCGGGGATGGTCGCCGCGGCATGCGTTTGGATAGAGTCCTTGCGGGCGTCAAGCGACGGTTGTCCTGTCACTAGAGGAGGCACGCAGCGAATGAGTTCCGCAAACCTCGAGGCGAAGATCCAAGCGGCCGGAAGCCCCGTCGCGCTGGCTCGCAACTCCCAGATCGGGCCCTACGTCTACCCGGCGGTCGCCGCCGAATTCACCAACTGGCGCGACGAGCAGGTCGCATGGGCTGAGACCTGCGCGCTGTTCGATCAGTCACACCACATGACCGAGCTCTACATCGAGGGCCCGGACACGATCAAGCTGCTCTCTGATGTCGGCGTCAACAGCATGGCCAACTTCGCCCCGAACAAGGCCAAGCAGCTGGTCGTCTGCAACCCCGACGGCTACGTCATCGGCGACGGCATCCTCTTCTACCTGGATACCGGCCAGATCGTGCTGGTCGGCCGCCCGTCGGCGCACAACTGGGTCCAATACCACGCCGAAACCGGCGGCTACGACGTCAAGTGCGAGCGCGATGAGCGCACCGCGGTCAACCCGAGCGGCCGCCGCCGCGTCTACCGCTTCCAGGTCCAGGGCCCGAATGCCCTGAAGGTGATGGACAAGGTCTGCGGCGGGAACGTCCCGGAGATCAAGTTCTTCAACATGGCACCGCTGACGATCGCCGGCCACACCGTCACAGCGCTGCACCACGGCATGTCGGGAGCGCCGGGAATGGAGCTGTTCGGGCCGTGGGAGGAGCGCGAGGACGTTCGCGCGGCGATCGTTGAGGCGGGCGAGGAGTTCGGCCTGCGCCAGGTCGGCTCGCGCGTCTATGCGACCAACACGCTCGAATCGGGCTGGATTCCGTGTCCGCTTCCTGCGGTCTTCTCCGGCGACAACATGAAGGCCTACCGCGAATGGCTGCCGGCAGACGGCTACGAGGCGACCGGCTCGCTCGGGGGAAGCTTCTACTCCGACGACATCTCCGACTACTACCTGACGCCTCACGATCTCGGCTACTGGCCGTTCGTGAAGTTCGACCACGACTTCATCGGCCGCGAGGCACTCGAGAAGATCGCGGATAACCCGCCGCGGCACAAGGTCACGCTCGCCTGGAACGGCGAGGACGTCGCGCGCGTCTTCGAGTCGCTGGTCAGCCAGGGCAGCGGGCGCGCCGGCAAGTACATCGACCTGCCGCTCTCGAACTATTCGACCTGGCCGAACGACAAATTGCTCGTCGGCGGCGAAATGGTCGGCGTGTCGACCTTCTCGGGCTACAGCTACAACGAGAAGTCGATGCTCTCGCTGGCGGTCGTCGACGACGACGTCAAGGTCGGCAACGAAGTCACGCTCGTCTGGGGTGAGGAGGACGGCGGTTCTGCCAAGCCGGTCGTCGAGCGCCACGAGCAGATGGAGCTTCGCGCGATCGTCAGCCCGTGCCCGTACTCCGAGGTGGCCCGCACCTCCTACGCCGAGGGCTGGCGCACCAAGGCCGCGGTGGCCTAAGCGGCCCGCGAAGCTCCACCGGTCGAACCCGACCGCCTGCCCGCCGATGGGCGCGCGGTCGGCAGCCGACCTCACGTTTCGGCGCTGCCCGGCGTTGATGAAGGTATGGGCAGCAAGGCGGCCGTCGCGCCGCAGGTGCATCCCCGCGCGCACATCGATCTGCCGGTGATCGCGGCAATCGCCGTGACGACGCTGTTCTGGGCATCGGCCTTCGTTGCGATCCGCGAGGCGCGCCATCACTACGGGCCGGGTGAGCTCGCGCTCGGCCGGCTGATCGTCGCGTTCTGCGCGCTCAGCGCGATGATGGCCGCGCAGCGCCTAAGAATCCCCGCGCGACGCGAGTGGTGGGCGATCATCGCCTGCGGCGTCCTGTGGCTTGGCGCCTACAACGTCGCGCTCAACCAGGGCGAGCGGCTCGTCGACGCCGGCACCGCGGCGATGCTCGTGAACGTCGCCCCGATCATGATCGCCGTGCTTGCCACGTGGATCCTGCGCGAGCGCCTGTCTTTCTGGCTGCTGGCGGGGCTGGGCGTGGCGTTCTGCGGCGCAGCGGTGATCGCGATCAGCTCCGCACACCACCACAACGGCCTCGGCGGCGTGCTGCTGTGCGTGCTCGCCGCCGCGGCCTACTCGATCGCCGTGACGATCCAGAAGCCGGTCCTCTCGCGGGTCTCGCCGATCGCGGTGACCTGGGGCGCCTGCCTCGCCGGCGTCGTTGTCCTGCTCGAGTTCGTCCCCGGGCTCGTGCATGCCGTCGGCCGCGCGCCCGCGTCGAGCACGCTGTTGATCGTCTACCTCGGCGTCGGGCCGACCGCGATCGCGTTCTCAACCTGGGCGTTCGCGCTTTCGCGCAGCACGATGGCCCGCCAGGGCGCCACCACCTACCTCGTTCCGCCGCTCGTCATCCTGCTCAGCTGGGCGTCGCTCGACGAGATCCCTGGCGTGATCGCGATGGCGGGCGGCGTGCTGTGCCTGGTCGGTGTCGCCGTGACGCGGCGCCGGCGCTAGTCGCCGAAGGGGAGATCGGCGACCAGCTCGCCGAGCGGGCGGCGCCGCCCGGTGTGGAAGGGGATCTCCTCGCGTGTATGGCGACGCGCCTCCGCTGCGCGCAGCAGGCGCATCAGGTCGACGATCGGCTCAAGCTCGTCGCACTCGAAGGCCAGCAGCCACTCATAGTCGCCGAGCGCGAACGCGCTGACGGTGTTTGCCAGTACCTCCGGCCTGCTGCGCCCCATCTCGCCGTGCTCGCGAAGCATCGCCGCGCGCTCGTCCTGAGGCAACAGGTACCACTCGAGCGAACGCACATACGGATACACGGACACATAGCGGCGCGGCTGCTCGCCGCGCAGGAAGGCCGGGGTGTGCGACTTCGCGAACTCCGCCTCGCGATGAACGCCGATCGCCGACCACACCGGCAGCAACGAGCGCCCGAGCGCGCTTTGGCGAAATGCGATCAGGGCGTCCTGCACGCCGTCGGCGCTGTGGCCGACGAGCCACAGCAGCATGTCGGCGTCGGCGCGGTAGCCGCTGATCGTGTAAGCACCGCGCAGGGCGACGCCCGGCACAGCGATGGCCGCCTCGGCTTGCGCCACGGCGCCGTCGCGCTCAGCTGCCGGGAGCGGCCGGCTGCGGTCGGCGGCGAAGCTCGCGTAAAGCGCCCAGGCCGGTCCGTCGGGCTGGTCGCTCACCCTACGGGCGGCGGCGCGCCGACGGCTCGAGCGCTGGGTTGATGTAACCGCCGTCGTCGGCGTTGAGGTTCACGCCCGGGGGCACGATCTCATCGATGCGGTCAAGCAGCGCCGCGTCGAGCCGGCGTTCGAGCGCGGGCAGATGCGATTCGAGATGCTCCATCGTGCGCGGGCCGATGATCGCCGAGGTGACAGCCGGATGGTTGATGACCCAGGCGAGCGCCAGTTCCGGAAGGGGGATCCCCGCCTCGTCGGCGAGCGCGCCGAGGGCGTCAGCCGCGTCGAGCTTGCGCTGGTTGTCGGCGCTGCTCATGTCGTAACGCTGGGGGAGGCGTTCGGCGCGCGTGGACGGGGGCAGTTCAGCGCCCTTGCGGTAGTGCCCCGACAGCCAGCCGCTCGCGAGCGGCCCCCACGGCAGCACGCTGATGCCGTGGCGGCGGCAGGTCGGCAGGACGTCGGCCTCGATCCCGCGGACGAGGATCGAGTACGGCGGCTGCTCGCTGACGAAACGCTCGAATCCGTGCTCGCGCGAGGCGGTCTGAGCTTCGGCGATCTGTGAAGCCGGGAAGGTGGACGTGCCGATGTAGCGCACCTTGCCGGCGTGGACCAGGTCGCTGAGCGCCGAGAGCGTCTCCTCGATGTCGGTGTCCTCCGCCGGGCGATGGATCTGGTAGAGGTCGAGCCAGTCGGTGCGCAGCCGCCGCAGCGAGTTCTCGACCTCGTGCACGATCCAGCGGCGCGAGTTGCCGCGCTGGTTGGGATCATCGCCCATCGGGCCGTGAACCTTCGAGGCGAGGATGACGTGATCGCGGCGGCCGCCCGACAGCGCCTTGCCGACGATCTCTTCGGACTCGCCGTGCGAGTAGACGTCGGCGGTGTCGATGAAGTTGATCCCTCCATCGAGTGCGCGGTGGATGATCCGGACCGACTCGTCGTGGTCGGTGTTGCCCCAGTCGCCGAACATCATCGCGCCGAGACAGAGCGGGGTCACCTTGACGCCGGTTCGCCCGAGCGTCCGAAGCTCCATGCACGAAACCTAGCGAAGCCGTCGTGCTAGCGTGATCGCCATGCAGCGACCGCCGCTTCGCAAGGTCGCGACGCTCGCCGCCGGCGGGTGCGCTGCCGCGCTCCTCGCCGCACGGGCCGTCCGACGCCCGCTTGGCCGCGGCGACTCCGACACCGCGCTCGATGATGAGCTCATGGAGGAGACGGCCACCGGCGAGGGCATGCCCGAGCGCGACGACCAGTAGCGATGGTCTTTGAGGAGCGCCGCGATGCCGGCCGGCACCTCGCCGATTCGCTTCTCGCGCATGCCGATCCAGGAACGCTGGTTCTTGCGCTGCCGCGCGGGGGAGTCCCCGTCGCGTATGAGGTGGCACGGGCGCTTGGCGCACCGCTTGACGTGCTGGGCGCGCGCAAGCTCGGCGCGCCCGGCAACCGCGAGCTCGCTGTCGGTGCGATTGCCGAGGGAGGCGTTGCCGTGCTCGACGAGCACACGATGCGCCGCTGCGGCATGACGCAGGAGAGCCTCGACGAGGTGTTGCGGCGAGAGCGCGCGGAGCTCGCACGCCAGGTGGCGCTCTACCGATCCGCCCGCCCGGCGCAGCGGCTCGCTGGCGCGAGCGTCATTGTCGTCGACGACGGGCTAGCGACAGGCCTGACGGCGCTTGCTGCCGTCCGCGCCGTTCGCGAGGGTGAGGCGGCGAGCGTCGTCGTCGCCGTGCCGGTTGGCGCCGCGGAGGCGCTCACGATGCTTGGCCGCGAGGCCGACGAGGTGATCTGCCAGATGACGCCGCGGCGCCTTCGCGCGGTCGGCCTCTTCTACCGCGACTTCTCGCCGGTCTCCGACGAGACGGTTCAGGCGCTCCTGGGCGAGTCCACGACCGAGCTGCGGATGGCTGGGTGAAGCGCCTCAGCGTGATCGCGCTTTGCCTCGCGGCGGCACTCGGGAGCTCGGGCGCTTCGGCGAGGGCGCCGCTGCTCCGACCCCCGAAGATCGTCCAGGACCCGATCCCCTTCCCGGCGGCGCGAAAGGCCCAGATGCGCTCCTACGCCCTCGAGCACTATGGGATCGACTCCTACCGGCTTGTCCATCCCCACCTGATCATCTGGCACTACACCGAGTCGGCGACATTCCAGAGCGTCTGGAACACCTTCGCCGATGACGTTCCCGACGTGACCTACCACGAGTTGCCACAGGTCTGCGCGCACTTCGTCATCGACACCAACGGCACGATCTACCAGCTCGTCCCGCTCGACATCATGTGCCGCCAGGTGGTCGGGCTCAACTACACGGCGATCGGGATCGAGAACGTCGGCTTCTCCGACAGCCAGGTGATGGACGACCGCGCGCAGTTCGATGCCGCGCTGGCGCTGACGCGCTGGCTGCGCTGCCGCTTCGACATCCCCGTATCTGGGGTGATCGGCCACAACGAAAGCCTCCAGAGCCCGTACTACCGCGAGCTCGTGCCGTCGTTTCGCGGCCAGACGCACCTCGACTTCAATCGCGCCGACATGAATGTCGTGCGCGCGCGGGTGGCAAAGCTGGCCTGCCGGGAATGACCGCGGCCTTGTGCTCGGCGGCGCCGATCCCGTATTAATCCGTCAGATGGAGGAGAGTGCCGCAGCGGCAGAGCCGCTTCCCGCAGCCGAAGAGGCACGCCTGCGGACGGCTACGTCGGCGATGCTGGCTGGCGTCGTACTGGTCTGCGTCGGGATTCTGTTCCTGTGGTTTGCCCCGGGCTCCTACCAGATCCTCCTGGCGCTGCACGTGCTGGCGGTCGTGATCTGGGTCGGGGGCGACGTGACCCTCACGACACTTGGCGTGGTCTTCGAGCGCAAGGGCGACGGAGAGGCGCTCGCCGCGCTCGGGAAGCTCGGCGGCTGGATCGGACCGCGGCTCTACACCCCGATCCTGTTCGCGGTGTTCGGCCTCGGAGTCGCCTTGGTCGAGAAGGGGCACTGGGGCTGGAACCACTTCTGGATCGACTTCGCGATCGCGGGCTGGGGTGCGACGGCGACGGTGGGCATCGCCTTCATCGGACCCGAGCTCGGGCGGATCGGCGCGCTGGCCGCGCAGATCGGCCCAAACGCGCCGGAGGTCGGCAAGCGCGTCAACCGACTGTTCATGGTCTTCCGCGGTCAGACGGTGCTGCTGATGTTGATCGTGATCGACATGGTCGCCAAGCCGTCCTTCTAACTAGGAGGGCGCCGGCGCCGCGGCCGGCGCGGGCGCCGCGCCCAGACGCATCGCCACCACGCCGCCGATCAAAAGCAGGCCGCCGACGGCCTCGATCCAGCCGCCCGAGCCGAGCGAGTCCAGGTGCGAGAACGCCTCAGTCAGCCACGCCGCCGCAGTCAAGCCGAACGTGGCGCAGGCGATCAGCAGCGCTGCACGAGCGAAGACGCCGACGCCCAAAAGCGCGACCGCGTTGGCGACCACGGCGATCAGCAGCAGGATTCCGAGCGCGTGGCCTGAGAACGAGAGGTTCCAGAAGCTGGCGTGATCGCTGATCACCGGCAGCCAGATCCCGACCGCCATCAGCACGACGCCGGCGAAGGCGAGCGCAAAATGCGGACTCGAGGGCGTTGGCTGCATCGGCGGCGCCGGATCGCCGTGGCCCGCGGAGCGCACAACGGACAGTCCGAGCGGTATCAGGATCGTCCCCAGGCCAAGCCAGGCGGCCGGACCGGGCGTGCCGAGGTGGGAGAACGCGAAGATCGCCGGAACGTAGAGGTAGAAGCCAAAGGCGACCGTTCCAAGTGCTGCTCCCAGCGTGTCGAAGCCAACCTCGGCGGGGAGATAGGAGGCCCCCGCCAGAAGCGCGATCACGAATGCGACGACCACACCGTGGTCGAGGTAGCGGGCCGTCGCTGAGCCCGTCGAGAAGAGCACGAGGCCGACCGCGAGGAGTCCGCAGATGATCCCCACCATCGAGATTCCCCGTCCCGCAAGGTCCTTCGTCATCCCCTCACCCCTCTGTCGGCGTAACCGTTGCCGGGCTCAGATACCACACGAGAAGGGGTCCGCGCAACGGCGGAGGTCCTACTCCGTCCCGGCCAGCGCAGCGATCTCGTCGAAGATCGTGCGCGTGCGCTCGAGCACGGCCGTGGCGATCTCAAGCTCTGCGGGGCTGAAATCCGCGAGTGCCTTCCTCCACATCACCTCGTAGCGCGCGCGCTTTGCCGCGACCAGCTCGCCGCCGCGCACTGTCAGGCTGACGAGCACGAGGCGGCGGTCACGCTCGCTTCGCGAGCGCTCGACGAAGCCACCGGTGGCGAGGCTGTCGAGCATCTGGGTCGCCGTCGCAGGCGAGACTTCGGCCAGGCCGGCGAGCTCCGACGCGGACAGCTCACCGCGGTCAGCTAGGCCGAACAGCAGACAGTATTGCGCGTAGCTCAGCTCACCCGGGTGGTGGGTGTCGCGGCCGCGTAGGCGCCGCACCGCCGCCATCGCTGCGCGGAACGCCAGGCCGAAGCCTGCGACGGCCTCGCGCTGGCTCGCCGGGGAGGTGACGGTGCTCACGCCGCGATCTCCGCGAGCGACGGCTCGGCTGGCGGCGCGCCTTCCGATGCCGCGGCGGCCAGGCGCGCGCGGCGCGCGGCGCGTTCGGAACGCGTCAGCCAGATGCAGGGCAGGATCGCGGCAACCGAGATCGCAACCGACCACCAAAACGCAGTTCCGTATGCGCCGGCGAGCCCGGCGGGGCTTGGATGCGCTCCGGCCGCGATTGTCGCCCGCTCGAGGACGACCGCGAGCACGGCGGTGCCGATCGACCCCCCCACGCGCATCAGGACGTTGAGCTGCGGCGCCGCGTCGGGTAGCTCGTGGCGCTCAAGCGCCGCGAACGCCGCGACAAACGACGGCATGAACGCGAATCCGATGCCGATGCCGCGCACGAACGTGTCGAGTCCAAGCAGCGCGATTGAGGTGTGGGCGTCGATCAGGCCCAGCGGCACGCCGGCGAGCACCGTCAGAGCAACGCCAAACAGCGCGAGCGGGCCGCCGCCGATCCGGTCGGTGAGCCGTCCGACCATTGGCATGACCAGCGCCATGCCGATCCCCTGCGGCCCGAGCAGGAGGCCCGTATCGATGACCGACTCGTGGCGAAGGTTCTGGAAGTAGAGCGGCAGGAGAATGATCGCGCCGAACAGTGCCCCGCCGAGGAAGAACATCACCAGCGACGCTGACGCGTAGGTGCCGCGTCGGTAGAGGCGCAGATCGAGCAGCGGGGTGCCGCGCATGCGCAGCGCGTGCACGACGAACAGCGGTAGCAGGATGATCGCTGCGACCAGCGGGATCACGACCTTCAGCGAGGAAAACCCGGCGGTGATGCCAATCTCGGCGAGACCGTAGGTGAGCAGCGGCAGGCCCGTCGCCATCAGCAGAAGCCCCCGCATATCGAGGCGCGGCGGGTTCTCCTGGCGGCCAGCGGCGGGCAGGATCCGCACCGCGAGCGCCAGCGCGATGACGCCGATCGGCACGTTGACGTAGAAGATCCAGCGCCAGCTCGCGCCGGAAAGGATCAGGCCGCCGATCGTCGGGCCGAGGATCGGACCGAGCATCGTCGGCACGCCTGTGACGCTCATCACGCGGCCCATCCGCTGCGGGCCGGCCGTGTCGGCGAGGATCAGCTGGCCGACGGGCATGAGCATGCCGCCGCCGACTCCCTGTAGGACTCGGAAGACGATCAGCTCGCTTGACGACGTCGCGAGGCCACAGAGCGCCGAGCCCGCCGTGAACAGCAGCAGCGAGAAGATGTAGATGTTCTTGGCGCCAAAGCGGCGCGAGGACCAGCCGGTGAGCGGGATTACGGCCGCCAGCGAAAGCAGGTAGCCGGTGATCACCCACTGGATGTCCGCCAGCGAGCTGTGGAGCTTGTCGTGGAGAGTGTCGAGCGCGACGTTGACGATCGTCGTGTCGAGGATCGACATGATCGATCCGAGCACGACGACGATCGCCACTCGCCAGACGTAGGGATCTATACGGTCCGAGGGAGCGTCAGTCATCTGCGGTACCTGAAGGTTAGGCACCGAAGCGTCGTCCGTCAAGTGCGTTCTAGGCTATGCGCATGAGAGCGATCACGTTTGAGCGAAACGGCGGTCCCGAGGTGCTTGAGGCGCGGGAGGTGGACGACCCGCGCCCCGCGGACGGCGAGGTGCTCGTGCGCGTCGAGGCGGCGGGCGTGAACTTCCGCGATATCTATCAGCGCGAGGGCGGCGGCTATGCGGCGCAGGCGCCGCCGGCGGTCATGGGCGTCGAGGGCGCCGGGACGATCGAGGGCAGCGGCGAGCGCGTCGCATGGACGAACGTCGCGGGCAGCTATGCCGAGCTGGTCGCGGCGCCCGCGGAGCGGCTCGTCCCGCTCCCCGACGACGTGTCGAGCGAGATCGGGGCGGCCGCGCTTCTCCAAGGCTTGACCGCGCACTACCTCGCCAACGACTCCTACCCGATCGTGCCCGGCGACTGGGTGATCGTGCACGCCGCCGCTGGCGGGGTCGGGCTGCTGCTGACCCAGCTCGCAAAGCTCCGTGGCGGGCGCGTGATTGCGACGACATCGACGGCGGACAAGGGCGAACTCGCGCGCGGGGCGGGCGCCGATGAGGTGATCGGCTACGAAGGCTTCGCAGCGCGGGCCCGCGAGCTCGCCGGTGGCGAGGGCGTGGCCGCCGTCTACGACGGGATCGGCGCCAGCACATTCTACGAAGGCCTGACGGCGCTTCGGCCGACCGGGCGGATGATCCTCTACGGCTCGGCGAGCGGGCAGCCCGAGCCACTGGCGCCGGCGTTGCTCGCCTCATCCGGCTCGCTGTACCTCCAGCGGCCGACTCTGCACAGCTACACACGCACGCCAGAGGAGCTTCGCGAGCGCTCCGCCGCGCTGTTTGCACTGATCGCGCAGGGACGACTCGACGTGCGCATCGGCGGGCGCTATCCGCTCGAGCAGGCGCGCCAGGCGCAGGAGGACCTCGCGTCGCGCGCTACGAGTGGAAAGCTCTTGCTGATCCCTTAGTCCGCCGGTTCGGAGACCACCAGTCGCAGCGCGCCGTGGTACTCCTCGAGCTCGCGCAGATGGCCATGGCGGGCATCCCACTCGCCTGACGCCAGCGCGTCGGCGAGGCGGCCGACGATCCGCTCCTCGGTGCCGTCCGGGAGGACCGCCCACATCGACTGCGCGCTTCGAACGCCCGCGTCAAGCAGCGACTCGGGGCGTCGCCAGTAGGCCTCGACGAACCCGTCGCTGCAGTCGGCGGGCGTCGCGATCGACTCGATCCGGGTGCGCCCGCCCAGGGCGGCGGCGATGTGCTCGAGCGGTGCGAAGCGCGGCCCTTCGGCAGCGAGGCCCTCGGCGAGATGCTCCAGCTGCCACGGAGGAAGGCCGGAGAGATCGAGCGTGAAGATGACCACCGGCCCGCGCGCGACGCGGCGAAGCTCGGCTAGACCGCGCTCGGGCTCGCGCCAATGGTGGATCGTCAGGCAGGCCATCGCAGCATCGACGGAGTCGTCATCGAGCGGAAGTGACTCGGCGCTCGCGGAGATCACGGGTGCCGCCGCGGGCGGGCGGCCGGCGCGCATCGTCGACGAGGGCTCGACGGCCAGCACCCAGCGGTCACGCGGCTCGTAGTTTCCGGTTCCGGCGCCGACGTTCAGAACGGTGCGCGCTCCTCCGAGCGCAGCATGAATGCGCGCCGCGATCCGTGGGTCGGCGCGGCGGTGCTCGGCGTAGGTGCGCCCGTGCCTGTCGTAGTCGACGTGCGGCAGCGCCACGTCAGGAGCCTAGCCTGCGCCGCAGGGGTATATTCGCGACCCACTGTGGAGGAGGGGAGCACAGCCGGTGGATGGGGCGTGCTCAGGCGGGGGATGCGCAACCGGCTCCTGCGCCGTGTCGAGCTCGGGTTCGTCGGCTTCAACGCGGCCGAATACGCCGAGTGGATCGCCATTCTGGTGTACGCCTACGCCCACGGCGGCACAATCACAGCCGCCGCCGTAGCCGTCGTCTCGCTGGTTCCCTGTGCGCTGCTGGCGCCATTGATCGCCGCGCGGGCCGAGCGCTACGCACCGGGTCGGGTGCTCGCCGCCGGGTATGGCGCGCAGGCAATCGGCATGGGCCTTGCGGCGGCGGTGATCGCAGGCGGCGCGCCGCCGGCGGTCGTCTACGGGGCAGCGGTTCTCGCGGCGGTTCCGTTCACGGTCGTGCGGCCTGCGCAATCGGTGCTGCTGCCCGGCGTCGTCGCAAGGCCAGAGGAGCTGGTCGCGGCGAACGTGATCTCGAGCTGGTCCGAGGGCGTCGGAGTCGTCGCCGGCCCGCTGCTGGCGGGCGCCGTGATCGCCCCGATCGGGCCGGCGGGCGTGCTCGCAGTGTTCGCGGCGGTCTCGCTCGGCGGCGCGGCGGCGGTCTGGCCGGCTCGCGACGCGGTCGCGGCGGTCCCGGCCGAGGATGGGCCGTCCGCCGGCGTGCGCGACGCCGTGGGCGCGTTGCGCGAGGACCCCAACGCACGGATCCTGTTCGGGCTCGTCGCGACACAATCGGTCGTCCTCGGGGCGCTCGATCTGCTGTTCGTGGTGATCGCCTTCCGCTTGATCGACGGCGGGCGCTCGGCGGTCGGCTTCCTCGGGGCGGCGTTTGGGTTCGGCGGCATCGCCGGATCGGCACTCGCGGTCGCCCTTGTCTGCCGCCGCCGCCTCGCACCGCCCCTGCTGGCCGCGGCGGTCGTGTGGGCGGCGGCGTTCGTCGCGCTGGGTGCGCAGCGGGGAGCGCTCGGCGCGTATCTGCTGCTGGGGCTCTCTGGCGCCGCGCGGAGCATCGTCGACGTGGCCGGTCGAAGCCTTCTGCAGCGGGTCTGCGGGAGCGCGGTCCTGGCGCGGGTGTTCGGCCTGCTTGAGGGCTCGGACATGGCCGCCTACGCACTCGGAAGCCTGCTGGTGCCGGCGCTGGCTGCGATCGACGGCCCGCGAGCGGCGGTCATCGGCGTTGGTCTCGTGCTGCCCGTAGTGCTCGTTCTCGGCCTGCGTCGCCTGCTCTCAATCGACGCCCACGCGACGGTTCCCGTCGTCCAGATCGGCCTGCTGCGGGGAAGCGAGCTCTTCTCGGCGCTGCCGGCTCCGGCGCTCGAGGCTCTCGCACACGACATGGTGCCCGCCCACGCGCGCGGTGGCGAGGTGATCCTCGCCGAAGGTGACCACGGCGACCGCTACTTCATGATCGCCGATGGCGAGGTCGCCGTCTCGCGGGCCGGAACGCAGTTGCGCAAGCTCAGCCGCGGCGAGGGATTCGGCGAGATCGCTCTGCTGCACGACGTTCCGCGCACTGCGACCGTGACAGCAACGGCCGAGACCGCGCTCTACATGCTCGAGAAGCCTTCGTTCCTCGCCGCCCTAACGGGTCACGCGCCGAGCGCCGGGCGCGCCGAGCTGATCGCCGGCGAGCGCTTGGCTCGCACGTAGGCGTCGCACGCTTCAGGCGCTGACGGCCTCGCGCGCAGACCCGGCGATCGTCTCTTGGAGGCGCCGGGCGGCGTCGATGTGGTCGCCGGTCCAGATCATCCGCACCGCGGTCGCGCCGGCGTGGCCGTCGTGGTCGCCGAGGTCGCGGGCGAGCGTCTCGAGCAGGCGATCATCGGCGAGGCCGTCGGGGGCGAGTGGTTCAGGCACCTCGCCCGAACCACCCAGGCTCAGCGCGAATTGCTCGTACCAGGCCGTCACCGCGTGGGCGCGCGCACCGAGTTCGGCGCGTGCTGCCGAGCGGTCGCCCGGCGCTCCTTCGTCGCGCCGCCACAGGTCGAGCACGGCATCTCCGGCGAGGCGCAGCCCGGCTACGCCGGAGACAAGGCTCGATACCTCGGCAAGCGACGCCCGCTTGGCACCCCGTTCAGCGAGGTAGGTTCGAAACGCGTCGTCGAGCCGCCTCGCCGCGGCGGCGGCGCGTGCTGCCTCAGCGTCCGGCTCATGACCGCCGGGTGCGCCACCACGGGCGGCTTCGCAGCGCGCCATCCCGAAGGTCACGGCGACGTCTAGGTAGCGGGCGCCTTCGGCGTATGCCTCGGCCAGCGAGCGGCCGAGCGCCGCTGCCGCGCCGCGCGGCCAGAAGAGCACGCCGACCGCGAGGCTGACGCCGCAGCCGAGTGCGACGTCCTCAACGCGGATCAGCCCGACGTGCCAGCCGACCGGCTGGAGGATGTTGTAGAGGATGACCAGCGTCAGGGTGAACGCTGCCTGGCCTGTCGCGAAGGAGACCGCGGCGGGGGCGAAGCCGGCTACGAGCACGGCCGGCGCGAGGAGCAGCCAGAGCACGGTCGAGTCTGTCCCGATCGCGTAGAGGAGCACTGCCCCTGCGACAAATCCCGCGACGGTCCCGAGGAGTCCGCGCACGACGTTCTGGCCGGTTGCAAGGGCGTTCGAGCGGAGCACCGACAGCGCGCCGAGGACGACCCAGAAGGAGTGCTCGGCGCCGGTCAGCGCGGCGATCCCGAGCGCGATCCCAAGCGCGGCGCCGCCGCGCAGGCTGTTGTGCAGCCAGACCGATTGGCGTGCGGCGTGCGCCGCGGCGCGCTCATGGGCAGAGGCGATCGGCGCGGCAAGCCCCGCCGGGCGCGCGCCGAGGAGGCGCTTCCGCCAGCCGCGCCGCTCCGCTTGAGCGACGATCTCCAGGTTCGCGCCGATCTGGAGCGTCACGAAGCTCAGCTCCTGCGCGCGGAACGTTGGATCGAACGCGCTGATCAGATCGCCGCCGTCCCCTGTGAGGTCGACGCTCGTTTCCCGCTCCATCTCATCAAGCGCTTCACGGAGGCTGGCCACGGCGCCGCGAAGCGGGGCGGGATCGCCGCCGCTTGCCTGAAGGAGGCTCGCGCCGGCTTCAAGCACGCTGGCCGCGGCGCGCTTGACCTGGCAGACCGAGCGCTTCGGGGGCGTGCTCGCGGCACAGGAGCGCAGAACGACCGCGTGGAGCCAGTCGAGCTCATCGACCAGTCGCACCAGTACGCGCGTGGCGGTGCTCAGCCCGGTCGGGCGGTAGGGCGTCGCGAAGAACGCGCGCTCGAGCGCAGTGATCGCGACAGTGCTGCGCTCGGCAGCCCGCTCGTGCTCGCTGGGGTCGACGACGTCGCCGAGTATCCAGGCAAGGTGCGTCCGCAGCTGTTCGGCGACGGCGCGACAAGCCACCGCCGCCGGGCGGCGAAGTGGGTCACGCGATGGCGACGGCCAAAGCAGCCAGACGGCAAGCAGCGCCGCTCCGGATGCCATGCCCCAGCCGGCAAGGCGATCGGGGACGGCTGAGAACGGGGCGGCGAGCGAAACCGGCAGGATCAGCGCGAGCAGCAGTGCGGTCGTCGCGCCGGCAAGCGCCGAGCTGACGACTCCCGCGAAGAGCACGGCGAAGCCGAGCAGGGCGGTCACGAGCGCGGCAAGCCAATCGACGGTCGAGACCGCGGTGCCGATGACGACGAAGGCGGCGCCCGCCAAGGCGAGCATCGCCTGGGCGCGCAGGCGGTCGGCCATCGGGCCGCCGAAGGATGCGAGCAGCAGCATCGAGAATGAGCCGAACGCCGCGAAGGCGGCCACTTCCGGGTTGGCGATGATCTCGATGGCGATCGCGAAGAGCCCTGGCATCACGATCGCCGCGCGTCCGGCACGGCGAAGCGCGAGCAGATCACCGTCGCGGGCTCGGACCCAGTGCAGCAGGCGTGTCATGAAGGCATCATGCACAACGCGCGCCGGCTGCCAGGCGCACGCCGTCTTGGCCTAGGCCGAGACGGTTCGTCCGTAGCGCTGGCACACGTCGCGATGAGTCCTCCGTGCGACCGCGGTCTAATCGGCGACATCCAAGTCGGAGGAATCGCAATACGCCAGCTGGTCGTTACCGAGTTTGTCTCGCTGGATGGAGTCATGCAGGCTCCCGGAGGAGAAGCCGGCTACCCCCACGCGGGATGGGTCGGGCAGTACTTCACCGACGATCTGGGCGCCTACAAACAGGAAGAGCAGCTCGCCCCCGATCCTCGTGCTCGGGCGAAAGACCTACGCGTGGCCGAACCAGGAGGGCGCCATGGCCGACAAGATCAACACGATGACCAAGCTTGTCGCCTCGAGCACGCTCGGATCCTCCGACCGGGAGGGGACGACCGTGAACGCGGACAACCTCGCGGAGGCGATCCGCGACCGCAAGCAGGAGGACGGCGGTGCCATCGTGGTCGCCGGCAGCCGTTCGGTGGTTCACGCCCTGCTCGATGCTCGCCTCGTCGACCAGATCAACCTCCAGGTCTTCCCGGTGATCCTCGGGAGCGGGCTGCGCGTCCATCCCGACCGGCCGGAGCCGATCCGCGTCGAGCTTGAATCCTCGCGTGCGCTTGAGAGGGGCGTCCTGCTGCAGAGCTACCGCGTGACCGGCTGAGCGGCGCGGCGAGCCCGCGCTGCAGCACGCCTCCCGGCGCCCGCTAAGCTGCGCGCGTTCACGACGGCCTGGAGGGACGATGGAGTATCGACAGCTTGGCCGTGGCGGCCTGCGCATCTCGCCACTGACGCTCGGGACGATGGGGTTCGGCGGTGGGGGGCAGTTCAGCGATGTCGGGAACATCGACCTCGCCGGAGCGCGGCGCCAGGTCGACATGGCACTCGACGCGGGCGTCAATCTCATCGACACCGCGGATATCTACACGCGCGGCGCCTCTGAGGAGCTCCTCGGAGAGGCGCTCGAGGGTCGCCGCGAGCGCGTCCTGGTCGCGACGAAGGCGCGCTTCGCGATGGGCTCCGGGCCAAACGACGCCGGGCTGTCGCGCCACCACCTGATCGAGGCCTGCGAAGCGAGCCTGCGGCGACTGAGGACCGACCACATCGACCTCTACCAGCTGCACGAGTGGGACGGGCAGACACGACTCGAGGAGACACTCGGCGCGCTCGACGATCTCGTCCGAAGCGGCAAGGTCCGCTACGTCGGCTCATCCAACTTCGCCGGCTGGCAGGTGATGAAGGCGCTCGGCGTCGCCCGCGAGCACGGCCTGCCGATGTTTGTCAGCCAGCAGGTCTACCTGTCGCTACAGGAGCGCTCGGCCGAGTATGAGATCGTGCCCTCGGCGATCGATCAGGGCCTCGGCCTGCTGATCTGGAGTCCGCTCGCAGGCGGGTGGCTGTCGGGAAAATACCGTCGCGGCCAGCCGCCGCCGGAGGGAGTTCGCCACGCCGGCAAGTGGGGCGAGCCGCCGATCTACGACGAGGACCGCCTCTACGACACGATCGAGGTGCTCGTCGAGATCGCGCAGGCGCATGGTGTGTCAGCAGCGCAGGTCGCCCTGGCCTGGTTGCTGAAGCGTCCTGGCGTCACGAGCGTGATCGTCGGCGCGCGCACGCAGGAGCAGCTCGCCGACAACCTCGCCGCCGCCGAGCTCGAACTGCAGGAGGAGGAGCGGGCGCGGCTGGAAGAGGTGAGCCGCCCGCCGCTGCTCTACCCGTTCTGGCATCACCGCGCGGCGGCGTCCGACCGCCTCAGCGCCGCCGATCTGTCGCTGATCGCTCAGCACTCCTGACGTCAGTCGCCCAGCAGGCGCTGCTCGAGCCACCCGTTCGAGAATGCACCGCGCGGGTCAAGGCGCGCGGCCAGAGCGCGGAAGTCGTCGAGGTGCTCGTAGCGCGCGGCGAGAACCGCGCGAGGCGTGACGAACAGCTTGCCCCAATGCGGTCGCGGCGCGAATGGTTCAAGCGCCTGCTCGAGCGTTTCCAGCACGCGCTCCACCTCACGCTGGCGACGCTGCCAGGTGAAGTGGATCGCCACGCTGTCGCGGCCGTACTCCGGGCTCAACCAAAGATCGTCGCCGGCAACAGTGCGGATCTCGCTCACATGCAGCAGCGGGCGAATCTGGGCGCGAAGAGATCGCAGCGCGGCGATGGCCGCGACGCCGTCGCGGCGCGCGAGCAGATACTCGGATTGGAGCTCCTCGCCGGCGCTTGGGGTGAACTCCGGGCGAAAGTGGGGGAGGCGCTCGTTCCACGGCCCGGCCGCGGCGAGCTGCGGCGTGCAGGCGCTCGGATCACCGCCGTCGATCGGGTGAAGCTGGCGGCCCGCGGCACGCGCTCCAAACACCGTTTTTCCAAGGTCGCTGACTCCGGGGCGGTCGCTGCGGCGCTTGACCCAGACCCGTCCCGCCGCCTCTCCCCACGTCGTGAACACGCTGACGCTGTCACCGAGGGCCATCAGCTCCTCGAAGTGCGGCTCGAGGGCGTCCCAGCTGAGATGCTCGAAAACCTCCTGGCGCACGTCGTAGCTTGGCTCGACCCGCAGCGTCACGCGCGTCACCGCGCCGAGCGCTCCGAGGTGCACGACCGCCCCGGCGAAGTCCGGATCACCGCGGCGGATCCCGATGAGCTCGCCGGTCGAAGTGATGAGCTCCAGTCCTTCGACGGAGGTCGCAAGATTGCCGAGGCCGTTCCCGGATCCGTGCGTCGCGGTCGCGATCGCGCCGGCAACGGAGACGTGTGGCAAGGACGGCAGGTTCGCGAGGGCGAGGCCCGCGCGTGTGAGCTCGCGGGCGAGCGCCCCGTAGGTGACGCCGGCGCCGCAGGTCACGGTGCCCGCGCCGCCGTCGTAGTCGATGCCCGAAGACAGCTCGCGCAGCGACACCAGCTCGCTTGAGTCGGCGATCGCATTGAAGGAGTGCCGTGCGCCGAGCACGCGCACCCGCGGCGCTCCGGCAATGACGGCGCGGAGCTCCTCGAGGTCGCGGGGATGCTCGACCGTGGCAGCGCTGAAGGTCAGGTTTTCGGCCCAGTTGCGCTCCGCCACGTCTCCACGCTAACGCGACGCGGCATCTCGCGGGCATTCGCGGTTCGCGGAGCGTTCGCCTCCGGACGCGCTCGCCTCGACAGCGCGTCGTAGTGGGCGTACTGTCCGCTCAGCGCCTGAAACAGCGGGCGATTTGCAGCTAGCGAGGAGGATGTTGTGGGCGCACAGGAAAACATGGCAACCGCGAAGCGGGGCTACGACGCGTTCATCGCCGGCGACGCCGCCGCGGCGATGGCGGACATCACTGATGACATCGAGTGGATCACTCCGGGCAACAGCGCGGTAAGCGGCAGCGTGCACGGCAAGCAGGCGCTTGGCGAGCACTGGGGAAGGCTTATGGAGAAGGGATTC
>DATAWT010000096.1:0-10637 GCA_036267075.1 Solirubrobacteraceae bacterium | reverse complement strand
CTGAAGACGCTCGAGAGCGGCTGGCTCACCAACCGCCAGATCGAGGCTGCCCGAATCGCGATGACCCGCAAGATCCGCCGTGGCGGCAAGGTCTGGATCAACGTCTTCCCGGACAAGCCGGTGACCAAGAAGCCGGCCGAGACCCGCATGGGCAAGGGCAAGGGCTCGCCCGAGGGCTGGGTCGCCGTCGTCAAGCCCGGCCGCGTGATGTTCGAGCTGGCCGGTGTGTCGGAGACGCTCGCCAAGGACGCGATGCGCCTTGCCGGACACAAGCTGCCGGTCAAGACGAAGTTCGTCAGGCGCGAGGACTAGGCGGCGATGACGACCGCCCGCGACATCCGTGACATGTCCGACAAGGAGCTCGCCGAGCACCTTGCGGCGGCACGCCGCGAATTGTTCGGCTTGCGCTTCCAGCACGCCACCGGCGAGCTCGACAACACAGCGAGCCTGCGCGCCGGCAAGCGCGAGCTGGCCCGCGGGCTGACGATCGCCAAGGAACGCGCGATCGCTGCCGACTACGCAAGCAACAACGAGAACTGAGAATGGCCGAAGAAGAGACAAACGAGGAGCAGCAGACCGACGACGTCGAGACGCCCGAGGTGCCGGCCCTGGAGGCCGAGGCCGAGGAGCAGGCCGAATCGCAGGCCGACACCGCCGAGACCGAAGCCGAGGTCGAGGAGGCGACGGAGGCGACCCCCGCCGAGGCCGCAGCGGCGGACGCACCGGTTGCGGCGCCGGCCGCCGCCGAGCCTGTCGTTCTTGTCACGCCCAAGGAGCGCCGCCGGCTTCGCCGCCTGGCGAAGGCGCCCGCTCCGCGCGGCGCGATGAGCCCGCAGGAGCGCCAGGCCGAGCGCGACGAGCGTCGCGTCGCGAACGCGCGCGCCCGCCGTGGCGAGCGCGCCAAGGCGCGCACCGCCAAGCCCACCTCGGAGCCGGTCGCCCCGCCGGCGATTGAGCACGCCGTCGGCCGGCTGAAGACGCGCCAGGGGATCGTCGTCTCCGACAAGGCCGCCAAGACGATCAGCGTCCGCGTCGACACATCGCGGCGCCACCGCCGCTACAAGAAGATCGTCCGCAGCTCCAAGGTGCTGCACGCCCACGACGAGAACAACGAGGCGCATGAGGGCGATCTGGTCCGCGTCGTCGAGACGCGGCCGCTGTCGGCGACCAAGCGCTGGCGCCTGACCGACGTTCTGGAGCGCGCCCGATGATCCAGAACGAGACACGCCTGCGCGTCGCCGACAACACCGGCGCTCGCGAGATCCTCTGCATTCGCGTCAAGGGCGGGTCGCGGCGGCGCTACGCGCGCGTCGGCGACGTCATCACGGCGACCGTCAAGCAGGCGACGCCGCAGGGAACCGTCAAGAAGGGCGAGGTCGTGACCGCCGTCGTCGTGCGGACGAAGAAGTCCTTCGGGCGCGCCGACGGTACCTACATCGCGTTCGATGAGAACGCCGCCGTGATCATCGACGACGCCAACAATCCGCGCGGCACGCGCATCTTCGGACCGGTCGCGCGCGAGCTGCGCGAGCGCAACTTCATGAAGATCGTCTCGCTCGCACCGGAGGTGTTGTGATGAAGATCCGTCGCGACGACACGGTGATGGTGATCAGCGGGAAGGACCGCGGCAAGACCGGCAAGGTCACGCGCGTCGACCCGGTGAAGCAGCGCGTCTACGTCGAGGGGCTCAACATCATCAAGCGCCACGAGCGGCCGCGCCAGGTCCATGGCGCGCAGCGCGCGCAGACCGTCGGCGGCGTGATCGAGCGTCCCGGCCCGATCCACATCTCAAACGTCGCCCTGCTCGATCCCAAGGACAAGCGTCCGACCCGCGTCGGTCTCGAGCGCGGCGAGGACGGCCATGCCTTCCGTGTCGCAAGGCGCTCAGGTCAGAGGATCGACTGATGGCAGCGTCCGCCACCGCGCCGCGTCTGAAGACGCTCTACGAGAAGGAGATCCGCCCGGCGCTCGTCGAGCGTTTCGGCTATACGACGCCGATGCAGGCCCCGGTGATCCGCAAGATCACGCTGAACATGGGCGTCGGCGACGCCAAGCAGGACTCGAAGGTGATCGATGCGGCGACCGAGCAGCTCGCGACGATCGCCGGCCAGCGACCGAGCGTGCGACGCGCGCGCAAGTCGATCGCCGCCTTCAAGCTGCGCGAGGGGATGCCGGTCGGCGTCTCGGTGACGCTGCGCGGCGAGCGAAGCTACGAGTTCCTCGACCGGCTGATGTCGGTCGCGATCCCGCGGATCCGCGACTTCCGCGGCATGAACCCGCGCTCGTTCGACGGCCGCGGCAACTACTCGATGGGCGTGCGCGAGCAGATCATCTTCCCCGAGATCGACTACGACTCGATCGACCAGACGCGCGGTCTCGACATCACGATCACGACCAGCGCGCGCAGTGACGCCGAGGCGTTTGCGCTGCTCGAGGCGTTCGGCTTTCCATTCGCGCGTGAGGAGGGTGCGACGGCCGTCGCCGGCGCACCTTCGGCTGCGACCCCGGAGCCCGCGAGTGCCAACGGCGGGTCCGCGACTACGGATGAGACGGATGTGGAAGCCGAGGCGGAAGCGGCTGGTGAGCCTGAGGCCGCCGCTGCGGAGCCAGAGGCCGTCGAGGAGCCGCAGGCGACTGAGGAGGCAGAAGCTGAGCCTGCCGAGGCGCCCGAGCCCGACGCCGCGGCCGAGGTCGAGCCCGAGGCTGAGGCGGCGCAAGAGGGGGAGTCCGAACCTGAAGCGGCTGCCGAGTCCGAGGCCGAGCCTGAAGCGGCTGCCGAGCCTGAGCCTGAGGCGGCTGCCGAGTCCGAGATCGAGCCCGAGGCTGAGGCGGCGCCAGAGGAGGAGTCCGAGCCTGAGGCGGCTGCCGAGCCCGAGGCCGCTGCCGCCGAGGACGTGCCCGCGGACGCCGGAGAGGCCGGCGAGCCTGAGCCTGCGGGCGAGGAAACTGTTGATGAGGCGAACGCCTCATCCGAGCAAACTGACGACCAGGAGCAATAGTGGCGAAGACCTCCCAACGCGTCCGCCAGGCGCGTCCGGCAAAATTCAAGACCCGCGCCTACAGTCGCTGCCATCGCTGCGGCCGGGCGCGCGCGGTGTACCGCAAGTTCGGTCTGTGTCGTATCTGCCTGCGCGAGATGGCGCACCAGGGGCAGATCCCGGGCATGACCAAGTCCTCGTGGTAGCCGGAGCAAAACCATGTCGATGACAGATCCGATAGCCGACTTTCTGACGCGTATCCGAAACGCGATCCACGCCTCGCATGAGACGGTGCTGATGCCTGCCTCGCGGGTGAAGGCGGAGCTGGCCCGGATCCTCGCCGAGCAGGGCTACATCGATGCCTACAGCGTCGAGGCGGCGACCGACGCCCCCGGCCAGGTGCTCCAGATTCGCCTGCGCTACGACGAGTCGCGCCGCTCGGCGATCTCGGGCCTGCGCCGCGTCTCCCGGCCCGGGCGGCGGACGTATGTGGACGCGAAGCACATCCCGCGCGTGCAGGGCGGGATGGGCACGGCGATCGTCTCGACCTCAAGCGGCGTGATGACCGGCCACGAGGCCCGTGCCGCGGGCGTCGGCGGCGAGGTCGTCGCGGAGGTGTGGTGATGTCGCGCATCGGACGGGCACCGATTCCGGTGCCAAGTGGCGTTGAGGTGACGATCGAGCCCGAGCTCGTGCGCGTCGCCGGGCCGAAGGGGACGTTGCAGGAGCGCATCCCGCGCGACATCAGCGTCGCCCGCGACTCGGACTCCGAAACCGAGCAGCTCGTGGTCACGCGTCCGACGGATCGCGGCGAACACCGCGCTCTTCACGGGCTGACCCGCACGCTGGTCGCGAACATGGTGATCGGTGTCACCGAGGGCTACGAGAAGCGCCTTGAGATCCAGGGCGTCGGCTACCGCGCGCAGCTGCGCGGACGCGACCTCGAGCTGGCGATCGGCTACTCGCACTCCGTCAGCGTCGTCGCGCCGGAGGGCATCGAGTTCGAGGTGCCGCAGCCGACGCGCGTCGTCGTGCGGGGCATCTCCAAGCAGCAGGTCGGCGAGCTCGCCGCCTACATCCGCAAGCAGCGGCCGCCTGAGCCCTACAAGGGCAAGGGCATCCGCTACGAGGGCGAGGTCGTCGCCCGGAAGGTCGGTAAGCGCGCATGACCGTGCTCACGAAGGAGGCGCGTCGGCTACGCCGCCGCCGCCGCGTTCGGGCGAAGGTCTCCGGCACCGCCGAGCGTCCGCGCGTGTCCGTCTTCCGCTCCAACCGCGGCATCTCCGCCCAGCTGATCGACGACATCGCCGGGCGCACGCTCGCCGCGGTGAACTGGACAGAGCCCGAGCTGCGCACGCTCGCGTCGGGCGCACGCGCCGCGAAGGCCGGCGAGCTGCTGGCACAGCGCGCCGGCGAGGTCGGCATCAAAATTGCGGTCTTCGACCGTGGCGGCTACCGCTATCACGGCCAGGTCAAGGCGCTCGCGGAGGGAGCGCGGGAAGCCGGACTCACCCTCTGAGCTACCCTTCCCGACTTCCACCATGCGCATCGACAGAACAGTCAGCCCCGCCGGTCTCGATCTCCAGGAGCGCGTCGTTGAGATCAACCGCGTCGCCAAGGTCGTCAAGGGCGGCCGCCGCTTCTCGTTCACGGCGCTTGTCGTCGTCGGCGACGAGCGCGAGATCGTCGGCGTCGGCTACGGCAAGGCCAACGAGGTCCCGCTGGCGATCCAAAAGGGCGTCGAGGCGGCGAAGAAGTCGCTTTTTCGCGTGCCCAAGCACGGCTCGACGATCACCCACGAGACGACGGGCTGCTTCGGCGCCGGCCGCGTCTTCCTCAAGCCCGCGGCACCGGGCACCGGCGTCATCGCCGGTGGCGGGGTGCGCGCCGTGCTCGAGCTGGCGGGCATTCACGACATCCTTTCCAAGAGCCTTGGCACCCAGAATCCGATCAACCTCGTGAAGGCGACCGTCGACGGCCTTCAGGGCCTGCGCACCCCCGCCGAGGTTGCAAAGCTCCGCGGCCTGAGCGTCGCCCAGGTCCTCGGCCTCGTCGACAAGCGCGAAGCTCCCGCCGAGGAGAGCGCCGCGGCGCCGACGGCTGACGCCGCGGGCGAAGCCGCATCCGGCGATACCGAGGCCGTCAGCGCATGAGCAAGCTGACCGTCACCCAGCACCGCTCGCGCAACGGCTCCAACAAGCGCCAGATCGCGACCCTGCGCTCGCTCGGCCTGCACCGGATCGGCCACACCGTCGAGGTTGAGGACACCCCGCAGGCGCGCGGGATGCTCCACGCTGTTCGCCACCTCGTCTCGGTCGCTGCCAAGGAGGCCTCCAAGTGAGCCCCGCACCGAAGCGCCCGGCCGAGAAGACCGAGGAGGAACAGCAGCAGACCGAGTGGATCGGCCTGCACTCGCTGCGCCCTGCCCCCGGGAGCCGGCGGCCGCGCAAGCGCATCGGTCGAGGCCACGGATCGGGCACCGGCAAAACCTCGGGTCGAGGCCACAAGGGCTACGGCTCGCGGTCGGGCGCCAAGGACCGCGCCCGCTTCGAAGGCGGCCAGATGCCCATCCACATGCGGATGCGCAAGCTGCGCGGGCCGACGAAGAAGCAGTCGATGCCCTTCGAGCCCTTCCGCACGCACACGCAGCCGGTCAACCTGGAGGATCTCGAGGCGCGTTTCGAGGCCGGCGCCGAGGTCACGCTCGAGGCGCTGCGCGGCGCGGGCCTCGGCACGCGCAAGAACATCCCCGTGAAGATCCTGGCCCGCGGCGAGATCGTCAAGGGTCTCACCGTCCACGCTCACGCGTTCAGCGCCACGGCTCGTCAGCGCATCGAGGCCGCCGGCGGAACCTGCGTTCTCGTCGAGAAGTAACCGACCATCTAGACTGCCCCTGGGGTCTCGATGATCAACACGATCCTCTCTGCGCTGACCGTCCGGGACATCCGGCGGAAGATCGGCTTCACGGCGTTCATCCTGCTGCTCTACCGGCTGGGCGCCCACCTGTACGTCCCGGGCGTCAACGTCAGCGCGATCAAGGGCAACCCGTCGCTGAGCGGCTCGGGCATCTTCAGCTTCCTGAACCTCTTCTCGGGCGGCGCGCTGTCGCAGATGGCGATCTTCGCGCTCGGGATCATGCCCTACATCACCGCCTCGATCATCATCCAGCTCCTCCAGGTGGTGGTGCCTTCACTGGAGAAGCTGCGGCAGGAGGGTGAGGTCGGCCAGGCACGCCTCACGCAGTACACCCGCTACCTCACCGTCGGCCTGGCCTTCGCGCAGTCGATCGGCTACGTGTTCCTATTCCACTCGATCTCGACAGCGGGATCGGGCGCGATCATCCCGAGCTTTGATCTCCAGCACGTCTTCCTGATCGTGATCTCGCTCACGGCCGGGACGGTGGTGGTGATGTGGATGGGCGAGCTGATCACCCAGCACGGAATCGGCAACGGCATCTCGCTGATGATCTTCGCGAACATCGTCTCGCGCCTGCCAGGCGCCGCGCAGACTTGGTACAACAGCAACAACCAGGTCTTCAAGGTCGTTCTCCCGTTCCTGGTCCTCGCGGTCGTCGCTGCGGTCGTCTTCGTCCAGGAGGGACAGCGGCGCATCCCGGTGCAGTACGCCAAGCGCGTCGTCGGCCGGCGCATGACCGCTGGCGGGCAGACGTATCTCCCGCTGCGCGTCAACATGGCCGGCGTCATCCCGGTCATCTTCGCCGCGTCGCTGATGGCCTTCCCGCCGACGATCGGCCAGATCCTCAAGAGCAACTGGCTACAGAGCTTCTTCTCCCCGAGCGGCTGGCACTACATCCTCGGCGAGGCGATCCTGATCATCGTCTTCACCTACTTCTATACGGCGGTCACCTTCAACCCCGTCGAGCAGGCCGACAACCTCAAGAAGTACGGCGGATTCATCCCGGGCGTGCGGCCCGGGCGACCGACGGCGGAGTTCCTCGACCAGATCCTCGCCCGCCTGACCTTCCCCGGCGCCCTCTACCTCGCGGCGGTCGCCGCGCTGCCGGCGATCGTCTACGCCCGGACCGGGGTGACCTTCAACTTCGGTGGCACCTCGATCATCATCGTGATCGGCGTCGCGCTCGACACGATGAAGCAGCTCGAGGCGCAGCTCATGATGCGCAACTACGAGGGCTTCCTGAAGACCTAGCGCCGGGGCGAGCCGCTACGCTTCGCCGCCTCGCCGGCCTTGGTCGGGGCGGCAGCAGATTTCATGTCCGAACTCAATCTGATCCTGCTCGGCCCACCGGGGGCCGGCAAGGGGACGCAGGCCGCGCTCCTGACGGCCGACTTTGGGCTGCCGCACATCGCGACCGGCGACATCCTCCGCGCGGCGCGCGAGGCGCAAACAGAGCTCGGCCTGCTCGCCAAGAAGTACATGGACGCCGGCGAACTCGTGCCCGACGAGGTCGTGATCGGCGTGATCCTCGAGCGCCTCGCCTCAGACGACGCCCGCGACGGCTTTCTGCTCGACGGATTCCCGCGCACGATCGACCAGGCGGACGCCCTCGGGGCGCGCCTCGAGGAAGGCGAGCGCCGGCTGACCGCGGCGCTGCTGCTCGAAGCCCCAGACGATCTCGTCGTTCGGAGGATCTCCGGGCGGCGGGTGTGCCGCAAGGAGGGCCACGTCTGCCACGTCGACTTCGACCCTCCCAAGCACGAGGGGCGCTGCGACATCGACGGCTCGGAGCTCGAGCAGCGCGACGACGACCGCGAGGACACGGTCAGAAACCGCCTCGCTGTCTACCACGCGCAGACCGAGCCACTCATTTCCTACTACGACGAACGCGGTCTGCTGCGCCGCTTCGACGGGACGCGCCCGCCCGCCGACGTCCACGACCACATCCGCGCGACGCTTGCAACGCTGCGCCTCGAGGAGGACCTTTGATCATTCGCAAGAGCCCCGAGGAGATCGAGAAGATCGCCGCCGCCGGCACGGTTGTCGCACGCACGCTGCGCCTGCTCGAACGGCACGTGCGTCCCGGCGTGACGACCGCCGATCTGGATGCCGCCGCCGAGCGCTACATCCGTTCGCAGGGCGGGATCCCGACGTTCAAGGGCTACCGCGGCTTTCCGGCTTCGATCTGCGCGTCGCCGAACTCGATGGTCGTGCACGGGATCCCGGGGCCGTATGCGCTCGAGCGTGGCGACCTGTTGTCGCTCGACGTTGGTGTGACGCTCGACGGCTGGGTCGCCGACGCCGCGCGCACGATCAGCGTCGGACCCGCCGGTCCCGTCGCGGCGAAGCTGCTCGAGGGCACCGAGGCTTCGCTGCACGCGGGAATCGAGCAATGCATCGCGGGCAACCGCCTTGGCGACGTCTCGCACGCGATCCAGACGCGCGCCGAGTCCTCGGGCCTGGCGATCGTGCGCACGCTCGTCGGACACGGCGTCGGGCGCAAGATGCACGAGGATCCGCAGATCCCGAACTTCGGCGACCCCGGTAGCGGCCCGCGCCTGCTCGAGGGAATGGTGCTCGCGATCGAGCCGATGACGACCGCCGGCGGGCCCGGTGTTCGCATCGGCACCGACGGCTGGGCGATCTACTCACAGGACGGTTCGCTGACCGCGCACTTCGAGTTCACGGTCGCGATCACCGCCGACGGGCCCCAGGTGCTCACGCCCTGGCACCGTGACGACGACGAGGAGTCGGTAGTTGGTAATATGCGGGGTCGCGCTCGGGTCAGCTGACCCGGGCTCGACGTGCGTAATCCGCGGGTGGTAGCGGCAGCCGGCCCGGCTGCCAGAGCCAACCCGTCCGGACTCATCCGAAAGGCGTCATGAAGGTACGACCGTCGGTCAAGCCGATGTGTGAGAAGTGCAAGATCGTCCGCCGCCACGGCGTTGTGCTCGTGATCTGCAAGAACCCGCGCCACAAGCAGCGGCAGGGCTAGCGCATGGCACGCATCTCAGGGATCAACCTGCCCCTCAACAAGCGCGTCGAGATCGGGCTCACCTACATCTATGGAGTCGGTCGCCCGACCGCCGGGAAGCTGCTCGGCGAAACGAAGATCTCGCCCGACACCTACGTTCGCGACCTGACCGAGGAAGAGGTCGGCAAGCTGCGCGACGCGATCGACCGCGAGTTGACCGTCGAGGGCGACCTGCGGCGCGAGCGCTCGCAGGACATCAAGCGGCTGACCGAGATCGGTTGCTACCGCGGGATCCGCCACCGCCGCGGGCTGCCCGTGCGCGGGCAGAACACAAAGACCAACGCGCGCACCCGCAAGGGCCCGCGCCGCATGCAGGTCGCCGGCAAGAAGAAGGCCGGAAAGAAGTAGATGCCCGCACCGAGACGACCCGCACGCGGCCGCCGCAAGGTCCGCAAGAACATCCCGATCGGCCAGGCTCACATCAAGACGTCGTTCAACAACACGATCGTCTCGCTGACCGACCAGCAGGGAAATGTGATCGCCTGGGAGTCCGCCGGCGGCGCCGGCTTCAAGGGCTCGCGCAAGTCGACCCCGTTCGCCGCGCAGGTGACGGCTGACGCGGCCGCGCGCAAGGGGATCGAACAGGGACTTCAGAAGGTCGAGGTCTTCGTCAAGGGGCCGGGCTCCGGCCGCGAGACGGCGATTCGCTCGCTCCAGGCGGCAGGCCTCGACGTCACCGGCGTCAAGGACGTCACGCCGCAGGCCCACAACGGCTGCCGCCCTCGCAAGCGGCGGCGCGTGTAGGGCACGGCATGGCACGCGATACCTCACCCCAGTGCAAGCAGTGCCGCCGCGAGGGCCAGAAGCTGTTCCTCAAGGGCGAGCGCTGCCTGACCGACAAGTGCGGCGTCGAGCGGCGCTCATATCCGCCGGGCGAGCACGGGCGCGGGCGTCAGAAGCAGAGCGAGTACCGCCTCCAGCTTCGCGAGAAGCAGAAGGCGCGCCGCTATTACGGCCTGCTTGAGAAGCAGTTCCGCGGCTACTACGAGAAGGCCTCGCGTCAGCCCGGGATCACCGGCGAGAACCTGCTCACGCTGCTCGAGTGCCGCCTCGACAACGTGCTGGTGCGACTGGGCTTCGCGGCTTCGCGGCGCCAGGCGCGTCAGTTGGTGCGCCATGGCCACTGGACCGTCAACGGCCGCCGCGTCGACATCCCCTCCTTCCAGGTGCGTCCGGGTGACGTGATCGCCGTCAAGGCGGGCACCCCGGCGCAGCAGGTGATCCGTGACGCGACCGAGCTGACCGGCCAGGTGCCGGCCTGGCTTCAGGCCGATCACGATGGCCTGACCGCAAAGGTCCTGCGTAAGCCCGAGCGCCGTGAGGTCGCGGCGCCGGTGCAGGAGCAGCTCATCGTCGAGCTGTACTCCAAGTAGCGAAGTCGCTCGCCACCGGCGTGCGGGCCGGGCAACGAGCTTTCAGAACACGACGACGTTAGGACCCCGATGCTTGACTTTCAAATCCCCCGGATCACGAGTGAATCCGTCGAGGAGAACCGTGGCTCGTTCGTTATCGAGCCGCTCGACCGCGGGTTCGGCTACACGTTCGGCAATTCGCTGCGCCGCGTGCTCCTCTCATCGCTGGCCGGCGCCGCGGTGACGAGCGTGCGGATCGAGGGCGTTGCCCACGAGTTCTCGACGATCAGCGGGGTCAAGGAGGATGTCACCGACATCGTCCTCAACCTCAAGGGCATCGTCTGCCGGATGCACTCC
>DATAWT010000095.1:0-55939 GCA_036267075.1 Solirubrobacteraceae bacterium | reverse complement strand
AACGCCCGAACGTCGCGTAGCATGGCTTGGGCCCAGACGCCGCATTGTGGCCCGCGGGCCCGCCCCGATGAGCGTTCTTCGCACCCTCGAGACCAAGATCGCCGACCTCGTCGAGGGTGCCTTCGGCCGCGCCTTCCGCAGTGAGATAACGCCGGTCGAGCTGGCTCGCCGGCTCGTGCGCGAGATGGACCGCCACCGCCAGAGCTCGCTGTCGAGCACCGTCGTCCCCAACGAGTACACCGTCTGGCTCTCACCGGCCGACCGCCGCCATTTCTCATCGATCGAGCCGAGCCTGATCGAGGAGCTCGCGACGCATCTCCTCGAGCACGCCCGCTCGGAGCGCCTCGCGCTGCCGTCGCGACCGCTGATCCAGCTGCGCACCGATCGCCGCCTCTCACTGGGGGAGTGTGGGATCGAGTCGCGCATCGTCAGCGGCCTGGCGGCCGAGAACCCGATCGTGCGCCGCGAAGGCCATCCGCCGTCGCCGTCGACCTCGCCCGCCCTGTCCGGCGAGGTGCTCCCGGGCGCCTACCTCCACATCGGCGGGCAGGAGATCGCGGTCGCGCCTGCCGGCGCGGTGATCGGCCGAAGCCCCGACTGCGACGTCGTGATCGCGGCCCACGAGGTCTCGCGCCGCCACGCCCAGGTCTCCCCGGACGCCGAGGGCTGGGTGCTCACCGACCTCGGATCGACCAACGGCGTGCGCCTGAACGGGCGGGCGATCGGCGTGCCGACGCGGCTCGCCGACGGCGACGTCATCGAGCTCGCCTCGGTGGAGCTGCTCTTCGAGGCCCGCTGAGTCGTGAGACACGAGGCCAGGCGACAGTGACCAACCTTGCGCCGGTGTCGGTCGTGCTCAAGTTCGGCTTTCTGGTCGTCCTCTACCTGTTCCTGATGTGGGTCGCACGCAGCGCGACCCGCGACCTGCGCGCGGGACGCGCATCCGCTGCGGCGATGCCCGACGCGGCAGCGACCGGCTTTCACTCGGCGACCGCGCCGCTGCACACCGCGCAGGACGCGCGGCTCGTCGTCGAGCGCGCCGCAGGCCACTCGCCGGGCATGATCTATGACATCGGCGCGGGCGCAGTGCTCGGCCGCGGGGACGCCGCGGAGATCCGTCTCGACGACCCGTTCGCCTCCTCGCGCCATGCCCAGCTCGTCCTGCAGGCCGGCATCGTCGTGCTCGAGGACCTCGGGTCGACCAACGGCACCTATCTCAACGAGGAGCTGCTCGCCGGCCCGACCCCGCTTCATCACGGCGACCGGCTGCGCATCGGCGACAGCGAGTTCACCTACGAGGAAGGCGGATGATCCGCGTCGCCGAGTACGTCGCGCGGACCGACACCGGCCACCAGCGCGCGACCAACGAGGACTCCCACCTCGAGCGCGCCCCGATCTTCGTGCTCGCCGATGGAATGGGGGGCGCTCAGGCCGGCGAGGTCGCCTCCAAGCTCGCCGTCGGTCACTTCGCGCAGGGCCTTCCGGGCGATGAGTCAGACGGCGCCGAGCAGCGTCTCGCCCGCGCCGTCCGGGAGGCCAACGCCGAGATCCACGCGCTCTCTGAGCGCGACTCGCGCCGCGCCGGGATGGGGACGACGCTCACCGCGGCCTACGTCGGCCGCGCGCAGGTTTCCTTCGCCCATGTCGGCGACAGCCGCGCCTACCGCCTGCGCGATGAGCACCTCGAGCGGATCACCGAGGATCACTCGCTCGTCGAGGAGCTCCTGCGCCAGGGCCGCCTCACCGAGGAGGAGGCCGAGGAGCATCCGCAGCGCTCGATCATCACGCGCGCGCTCGGCCCCGAGCCTGAGGTCGAGGTCGACACCTTCACGCTCGCCGCGGCAGACGGCGACGTGTTCCTGATCTGCAGCGACGGGCTGACGTCGATGGTCGGCGAGGGTGACGTCGAGGAGATCATGCTCGCCGCGCCCGACCTGGCCACGGCCGCCGACGAGCTTGTGGCCGCCGCGCTCGCCGCCGGCGGCCGCGACAACGTGACGGTCGTGCTGTTCGGGATCGAGGAGGTCGAGACCGTCGACGACATGCCGACCGAGCTGCTCCCGCTGGCCGGCGCCGAGGCGCCGGACGAGGAGACCGGCTCGCAGCCGCAGCCATCGCAAGGCGCCACCGACGGGAGCGCCGCCGCCACGGCTGCCGGCACCCCGCCGTCCGCCGCGCCGCCGGTGCGCGAGCGGCTTCGACCGCGTTCGCCGCACCGCACGCGCCGCGTTCCGCGCTCGCCCCGCGGCGCCCGCCGCCGCGCCGCGCCGAGGCGCTCCAAGCTGCGCCGGCGCCTTGTCATCAGCGGAGTCCTGCTCGCGGTGCTCGCAGCGGTCGCGATCGGCGCCCTGCTCGCCGCTCAGGCGGTGTACTTCATCGGCACCGACTCGACCGGCCAGGTCGCGATCTACAACGGCCTCCCGTATTCGCTTCCGGGCGGCGTCCACCTCTACACGGAGTACTTCGTCTCGGGCGTCACCGTCGATGAGCTCTCGCCCGCCGAGCGACAGCGCCTCTTCAACAACGAATTGCGATCGCAGGCGTCCGCTTCGCGCCTCGTCAGCCAGCTCGAGCTCAACCAGATCGCGGGACAGTGAACAAGCCGCTGACCCGCCTGTTCGTCTTCGTGCTCGTGATGTTCGCGCTGCTCGTCGGCTTCACGTCCCGCTGGACGGTCTTCGAGGCGGGCTCGCTGCGCGCCAACGCCGATAACCACGCCACCTTCATCGAGTCGCTGCGAGTACCGCGCGGCTCGATCCTCGCCGCCGACGGCGCGACGATCCTCGCCAAGTCGCTTCGCAACCACGACGGCAGCTACCGCCGCGTCTACCCCTACGGGAAGCTCTACGCGCCGGCGCTCGGCTACTACGACCCGACCTACGGCAGCTTCGGCCTCGAGGACTACCGCAACTCGAGCCTCGCCGGCTCGCCGCCGCAGCAGAGCTCGATCATCGACCAGCTCGAGGGCAAGCGGACCGACGGCGACGACGTCGTGACGACGATCAGCCCGCACGCCCAGCAGGTCGCCTTCCAGGGGCTCGCCGGTCGCGACGGCGCCGTCGTCGCGATGGTTCCGAGCACGGGCGCGATCAAGGTCTTCGCGGCGAGCCCGACCTACGACCCCAACCTGGTGCGCACGCCGGCCGGACGCAAGGCGCTCAAGGCCTCGACCGACGCCGCGCTTCTCGATCGAGCCGCCCAGGGCCAGTACGCGCCGGGCTCGACGTTCAAGGTCGTCACCGACATCGCCGCGATCGACACCGGCAAGTACACGCCGACCTCGGTGCTCAACGGCAACTCGCCGATCACGGTCTCCGGTCAGCCGCTCGCCAACGACAGCGGCACCAGCTACGGACAGGTGACGCTGAGCGACGCGCTGACGAACTCGATCAACACCGTCTGGGCGCAGGTCGCACTCGGTGTCGGCGCGCCGACGATGCAGACCTACATGAACCGCCTCGGCTTCTACCGAAGGCCGCCGATCGACCTTCCAAGCACCGAGCTCTCAGAGAGCGGCGTCCGCTTCCCCGGCCACGCCGGCTACCTGCCGGTGACCTCGGGCGCCGACCTCGGCCGCGTCGGCATCGGTGAGGGCGGACTCGAGGTGACCCCGCTTCAGATGGTGATGGTCGCCGCCGCGGTCGCCAACGACGGCCGCCTGATGGTGCCGCACATGACCAAGAGCATCGTCAACCCCGACGGCCAGACGGTCGAGACGATCAAGCCGCAGCTCTACAGCCAGGTGATGAAGCCCTCGACCGCCCAGACCGTCGGCCTGATGATGGAGAACGTCGTCAACGACGGAACCGGCACGGCCGCGGCGCTCGCCGGCGTCCGCGTAGCCGGCAAGACCGGCACCGCGCAGGACTGCTCAAACCTCGCCCTGATCGCCTGCCAGTACAACCAGGACTGGTTCATCGCCTACGCTCCGGTCAACGACCCGCAGATCGCGGTCGCCGTGACCGTCTCGCACCAGCTCAACGGGTTCGGGGGAACCATCGCCGCACCGATTGCAAAGGCCGTGATCCAGGCGCTCGGGATCGGGGCGAGCGGATGAGGCCGCGGCGATGACCTTCCAGATCACACCCGGGACGCTGATCGACGAGCGCTACCAGGTCGTCACGCGCGTCGGCTCGGGCGGCATGGCCGAGGTCTACTGCGTCGAGGACATCCAGCTCGGCCGCCGCGTCGCGCTCAAGCTCCTGCACGAGCGCTTCGCCGCCGACAGCGAGTTCGTCGAGCGCTTCCGCCGCGAGGCCTCGAGCGCCGCATCGCTCTCGCACGCCAACATCGTCAACGTCTACGACCGCGGCGAGTGGGGGGGCACCTACTACATCGCGATGGAGTTCCTCGACGGCCGCTCGCTCGACGCGATCGTGCGCGAGGAGGCGCCGCTCGCCCCGGAGCGGGCGATCGAGATCACCGAGCAGGTCCTGCGCGCGGCACGCTTCGCCCACCGCCGCAACGTCGTTCACCGCGACCTGAAGCCCCACAACGTGATCCTCGACGAGGAGGGCCGCGTCAAGGTCACCGACTTCGGGATCGCCCGCGCCGGGGCCTCTGAGATCACGCAGACCGGCTCGATCATGGGGACCGCCCGGTACCTCTCCCCGGAGCAGGCCCAGGGCAACGCCGTCGGCCCGGCCAGCGATCTGTACGCGATCGGGATCATGCTCTACGAGCTCCTGACCGGCGCCGTCCCGTTCGAGGGCGAGTCGGTCGTCGCGATCGCGCTGCGCCACCTCTCCGAGCCGCCGCGCCCGCCGAGCCAGCTCGTCCCATCGATCTCCCCGTCGCTTGACGCGATCGTCATGCGCGCACTCGAGAAGGCGCCCGAGCGCCGCTTCGCCGACGCCGACGAGTTTCTCGCGGCGCTCGAGCACGAGCGCGAGCGGCTGCGCCGCGAGGACGGCGCGCACACCGCGGCGCTCGAGCCGATCGCGCCGATCGCGGTCCTGCCCGCCCAGCCGCCCTACCAGCACCCCGCCAGCTACACGACCCAGCAGATCGGCCCGATCGGCCCGGCCACGGGCGCCTACGGCCCGGGCGCCTACTGGGACCCGAACACGACCGGGATCATCCCGCCCGGCGCCATCCTCCTGCCGCCGGGCGGCCAGCGCCGCAACGCCTGGCCGTGGATCCTGCTCGGCCTGATCGCCGTCGCCGCCGCGGCCGCCGCGATCGCCTACGCGCTGACGCGCAACCACACCGCGCAGGTGCCGATCCCGCGCGTCGTCGGGCTGACCAAGACGGTCGCCCAGGCGCAGATCGGCAACGCGGGCCTCAACTCGATCGTCTCGCTCGTGTACTCCAAGCATCACCCCAAGGGGGACGTCGTCTCTGAGATCCCGGCGTCCGGCCACAAGCTGGCGAAGGGCTCGACGGTCACCCTGAACGTGTCCAAGGGCCCGGCGCCGCCGGCCAGCGTCCAGATCCCCACCGTCGTCAACGAGAACGCCGCGGTCGCGACGCACGCGCTGCACCACGCCGGCTTCAAGGTCACCGCGGTCAAGCAGGCCTCGACGACCGTGCCGAGGAACACCGTGATCTCGACGAACCCCGCGGCCGGGTCGTCGCGCCCGCGCGGATCGACGATCGTCATGTACTTCTCAAGCGGCCCGCCACGCGTCGGCGTGCCGAGCGTCGTCGGGCAGACGCTGACCGAAGCCGAGGCGCTGCTCCAACAGCGCAACTTCGTGCCGCTCGTAAAGCACCAGGCGAGCACCACCGAGCCGCCGGGAACCGTCCTCTCGCAGTCGCCGACGGGCGGCAGGGCCGCCCAGGGGTCGAAGGTCACGATCGTCGTCGCCAAGGCGCCGGCCCGCGTCAACATCCCCCACCTGACGGGCGAGACCGAGGCGGCCGCGTCGGCGAGGCTCGGCAAGCTCGGCCTGGTCCCGCAGATCGTGCCGGTGACCCGCAGCGTCCACCCGGCCTACGACGGGCTCGTCCTCTCGAGCCTGCCGGCGGCCGGCTCCACGGCGGCTCCGGGGTCGGTCGTCGAGCTTCGCGTCGAGCATTACGTGGCGCCGGTCGGCCCGACCGGCCCGACGGGCCCGACGGGCGCCACCTGATGCGAGTCGCGGTGCTGGCCGGCGGGCGCTCCTCCGAGCACGAGGTCTCGCTGGCCTCGGGCGCGTCGGTCAGGGACGGCCTGGCGGGCGGGGGCCACGAGGCGGTCTGGATCGAGATCGCCCGCGACGGCCGCTGGCTGCTCGACGGCCGCGAGGAGCTCGCCCTTCACCCCGGGCGCGGCCTGCTCGGCTGCGACGTCGCGTTCCCCGCGATGCACGGGCCCTACGGCGAGGACGGCGTCGTCCAGGGCCTGCTCGAGGCGCTCGACATCCCCTACGCCGGCAGTGCGGTCGCCGCCTCCGCGCTGTGCATGGACAAGATCCGCTTCAAGGCGCTGATGCGCGACGCGTCGATCCCGCAGGTCGCCCACCGGGGCGTCCGCCACGGCGACTGGCTCGAACGTCGCGGCGAGGTTCTCGATGACCTCGCTTCGCTCGGGTGGCCGGTTTTCGTCAAGCCCGCGCGCCTGGGGTCATCGGTCGGGATCGGCAAGGTCCGCGACGCCGGCCAGCTCCCCGCGGCGCTCGAGCTAGCGCTCGCGCATGACCCCCTGGCGATCGTCGAGGCCGCAAGCTTGGGTCTCGAGGTCGAATGCTCGGTCCTCGGCGATGAGGACCCGCGCGTCTCACCGCCCGGGCAGATCGTCCTCACCTCGGCCGAGTTCTACGACTACGCCGCCAAGTACGAGGAGGGCGGGATGGACCTGATCGTGCCCGCTCCGCTCGGCCCCGAGACGACCGCCGAGATCGCCCGGATCGCGACCGAGGCTTTCATCCTCGCCGGCTGTAGCGGCCTCGCGCGCGCGGACTTCTTCGTCGAGGACGGCGGGCGCGTCCTGCTCAACGAGCTCAACACGATGCCCGGCTTCACCTCCACCAGCGTCTACGCCAAGCTCTGGGAGTCGGGCGGCATCGACTACCCGCAGCTGGTCGAGCGCCTCTGCTCGATCGCGATCGAGCGCCACGCGCGCGAACGCAGCTACCGCAACTGAGCGCTCAGCGGCTCGCGCGCCGCAGGTGGAACTCGGCGATCTCGACGTCCTTGCTGGCGGCGGTCGGATCGGGGCCGAGGTCGGTGATCCAGAGCAGGTAATAGATGCGCTTCTTGATGTGGCTCAGGTGCACGATCGTCGTCCTGCCCGCCTGCGCGCTGCCGAGCAGCGTCCAGCCGAGCGTACTCGGTGAGATGTCGTTTCGCGCGACGGGGGTGTAGTTGATCGCGGGGACGCGGTTGGTCCCCCAAATCTGGAAGTGAAAGCCGCGCGTCGGCGTCGCGACGACAGCCTCGTTGGCGCGCACGCCGGGGGTGGCGTCGACATAGAGGCCGACGCCCGACTTGCCGAGCACGCCGCCGACGTAGCTGGCCGTCGCCCATGACGTCGACTTGTCGCCGTCGATCGCGTAGCCGACCGTCGAAGCGTTCTCGGCGCTCGTGCCGAACGGGTTGTACTGGACGGCCGCGTCCTGGTTGAGCGGCACGTCCACCTCGCGCCCGCTGCTGCCGAGGCCGGCCGGCGCGCCGACGCCGTGGTGCGTGCTCGAGACGACGAAGGCGGCGATCGCCGCGATCGCGCCGATCGCGGCGACGGCGGCGAGCGTCAGCCAGACGGGATGGCGCACGCGCAGCGGCACTCGCTGAGCGGCCTTCGGCGGGAGGCTTCGCAGCACGGCGGTCGCCTCCCTACCGGCGTCGCCGGTCCGCGCCGTCTCGATCGCCATCGCCTCCTCGAGGTCGGCGATCATCTCGCTCGCGCTGGCATAGCGGCGCGCGAGGTGCTTGGCGGTCGCGCGCTCGACGCACGCCGCGAGCGCCGCCGACACGCCGGGCCGGCGCTGCTGGAGGTCGGGCATCTCCTCGCGCACGTGCATCGTCGCCACCGCGATATGCGTCGAGCCGCTGAAGGGGACCGCGCCGGTGAGCGACTCATAGAGGACGACGCCGAGCGAGTAGACGTCCGACTGGCCCGTGACGAGATGGCCGAGCGCCTGCTCGGGGGAGACGTAGTCGGTCGTCCCGAGCACGTGCCCGCCGACCGTCAGCGCGTCCTCGCCGCCGCTTCGCGCGATCCCGAAGTCGGTGATCTTCGCCCCGCCCTCGCTGTCGAGCAGGATGTTCTGCGGCTTGACGTCGCGGTGGATGATGCCGCGCGCGTGCGCCGCCTCGAGCCCGCGCGCGATCTCGATCGCGAACGCCAGCGCCTCGGTGACCGTCAGCCGCCCGACGCGCTGGATGCGCGCCTTCAGCGTCTCGCCCTCGACGTACTCGAGCACGATGAACGGCATGTCCTCGTGCTCGCCGGAGTCGAGCACCGTGACGATGTGCGGATGCTGGAGCTTTGCGACGGCGCGCGCCTCGCGGCGAAAGCGCTCGATGTGATCGGCATCGCCGCCGATCGGCGTGGCGAGCATCTTGATCGCCACGCGCCGCTCGAGCACCTCGTCGAGCGCCACCCAGACGCGCGCCGTGGCGCCGGCGCCGATTTGGCGCTCCAGCCGGTAGCGCCCGCCGACCAGCGTCTGTGGAACGGTGGTCATCGCCGTATTGTGAGCGCTCGCGCCGGCGGGCGGTCGCGGCGGCGGGCGCTGGACCTCCGTGTCCGAGGTGTTCACGCTCAGCGCCCCTACCCGCCGCGGCGTCGCTTGACTCCTCGTCGCTACAGCGTCAGGCCGAGGCCGGGCAGCGAGACGACGCCCGCGGCGTCGGTGACGCGGCCGATCGCCCGCGCGCCGGGGTGGTGCTCGGCCAAGAGCTCGACGGCCGCGCCGGCGTCCGCCGCGGCGACCACGGCGACGAAGCCGCAGCCCATGTTGAAGACCTGATAGGCCTGCGCGGAGTCGATCGCACCGGCCTCGCACAGCCACGCGCAGATCGCCGGCACCTCGAGCGGTTCGTCGATCTCAAAGCCCAGGCGCTCGTCGAGCCGCTTGAGGTTGAGGACCCCGTCGCCGGTGATGTGCGCCAGCCCGTGCACGTCGAGTGCTCCAAGCAGCGCGACGGCCGCGCGCACGTAGATCGCGGTCGGCTCAAGGAGCGCCTCGCCGACGCTCGCGCCGCCAAGCGTCGCGGGGCGCTCCTCGAGCCTGCCGTCGCTGATCGCTCGCGCCAGCGTGTAGCCGTTCGAGTGAAGCCCGCTCGATGGCAGCCCGATCAGGACGTCGCCGGGCCGGCAGCGCTCGCCGGTCACGATCGCCTCGAGTGAGACCGTGCCGATCGCGGTTCCCGACAGCTCGAATCCGCCCGGCGAGGGATGGCCGCGGATCGCCTCCGGGAGGACGGCCAGCTCGCCGCCGGGGATCTCGACGCCGGCCAGCTCGGCACCCCGCTTGAGCCCGACCGCGATCGAGCGAAGCGCGTCCTCGTCGACCGCCTCGACGGCGATGTAGTCGACCATCGCGAGCGGCTCCGCGCCGACGCAGACGATGTCGTTGACGTTCATCGCGACGCAGTCGACGCCGACGCTCTCAAGACGCCCGAGCTGCTCGGCGAGGATCAGCTTCGAGCCGACGCCGTCGGTGCACAGCGCGACGCCGAGCCCGGGGGCTACCTCGATCACCGCGGCGTAGTGGCCGCCGCGCAGGATCGAGCGCGACGGGCGCCCGGTGTCGATCGTGCGCAGAACCTCGACCAGCGCCCCGACGCCCCCTCCGGCCTTCGTGGTGTCAACGCCGGCGGCGGCGTAGGCGTCGATCATCGCCTCCCATTGTGGCGCAGCAGCCGACGGACCACCGCCGCGGCGACCGCGGTGCGGTAGGCGGCGTAGGGCAGCAGCGACCCGCCCTTCTGGCCGCGCCGGCGAAGGACGGCGCCGGTCGCCGCCCCCGACGCGAGCGCGGCGGCGGCGCCGGCCGCCAGCGCCGGCCATTCCGAGCGCTCGCCGTCACGCAGCTCGCGCGCTTTCAGCGCCAGCGCCCCGACCGTCACGGGCAGCCCGGCGGCCTGCGAGAGCGCCTCCGCCTCGCGCGGCGCAAAGCCCCGCAGGCGCGCGGCGGCCCGCGCCGCGCCGCTTCGCGACACGCCCGGGGCCAGCGCGAGGGCCTGCGCCACGCCGAGCGCCAGCGCGTCGACCGCGTGCGCCTCGCCGCGCCGGCGCCCCCCGCTCCGCGATTCCGAGACCACCATCGCTGCCGAGCCGGCGAGCAGGCCGGCGGCGACGCCTCCCGGCGTTCCGAGGCGGCGCTCGATCGGGCTCTGGCCGAGCGCGCCGGCGAGCGCCGCCGGAACGCAGGCGAGCGCGATGACGGCCGCTGGGCTGCCACCCTCACGCCGCGCCACGGCCAGCGCCGCGGCGAGCGCCCCGGCGTGAAGCGCGACCTCGAAGCGCTTCCTCGCCGCGGCGTCGATCTCCTCGTGGCGCCAGCCGCAGAACCAGGCCGCGAGAATTGTGTGTCCGGAGGATGAGACCGGCAGGAGCTCCGCCGGTCCGTGCAGCAGACCGAGTGCGACCGCCTGCGCGAGCGTCACCCGCGGCGGCGCGTCGTCAGGCTGCGACACGCCTCCGCTGCCAGCGTCGCCACAGGACCCAGGCGATCACCGCGACGATGATCACGACCGCGGCGATGTCGATGTAGTGGAGGTTCTTCTCGACCGAGTGGTAGTGGGAGCCGAGCGCTCGCCCGAGGATCCCCCAGAAGGCGATCCACGGGATCCCGCCCAGCGCGCTCAGGGCGAGGAAGCGAAAGTACGGCACCTCGGCAACCCCGGCGGGGAAGGACATGTAGGCGCGCACGAGCGGCAGGATCCGGCAGATCGGGATCGCCTTGTCGCCGTGGCGGCGAAACCACCGTTCGGCCGTCGCCAGGCGCTCCGGCGTGATGTGGACCTTCGATCCGTGCTTCTGTAACAGCTCGATCCGCCCGAAGTAACCGATCGCGTAGGCGATCGACGCTCCGACGAGGTCGCCGGCGACGCCGATGACGATGATCGCGAGCAGGTCGAAGTGGCCGCGGTAGACGTCGAAGCCCGCGAACAGCATCACCGCCTCCGAGGAGATCGGAATGCCTGCCGACCCCATCACCAGCAGGACGAAGATGCCCGGATAGCCGAGGTCGTTGATGATCGACGTCGCGACGTTGACCAACGCGCTGGTGACCGAGGCGATCTCGTACACGGACGCAGAAGGGTAGCGTTGGGCGCCGCCATGCGAGTCTGGGTCGACTTGACGAACAGCCCGCACCCGCTCGTGCTGCGACCGGTCGTCGAGCGCCTGCGCGCCGCCGGGCACGAGGTCGAGGTCACGGCGCGGGACTTCGCCCAGACGGTGGCGCTCGCCCGGCGTCTCGGTCTTCAGCCGACCGTCATCGGCCGCCACCGCGGCGCCGCGCGGGGCGCGAAGGCGCTTGGTCTCGCCGCGCGTTCGACGGCGCTCGCGCGCTGGGCGCGTCCGAGGCGCTTCGACCTGGCGCTCGGTCACGGATCAAACGACATCAGCGTCGCCGCTGCGCTGCTTCGCATCCCCTCCGCGACGATGTTCGACTACGAGTGGGCGGCGGTGCAGCATCACGTCAACTGCCGCCTCGCCCGCGCTGTCGTGGTACCCGAGGCGATCCCGCCCGAGCGGCTCGACCGTTACGGCGCGCACGGCAAGATCCGCGCCTATGAGGGGCTCAAGGAGGAGTACTACCTGGCCGACTTCGAGCCCGACAGCCGGGTGATCGGCGAGCTCGGGCTCGACGCCGCGCGCCCGATCGCGGTCGTTCGAACCGCGCCCGAGGTCTCGCTCTATCACCGCTTCCGAAACGAGCTCTTCAGCGCCGTTCTGGATCGCTTGCGCGGCGAGCAGGTCGTCGTCCTCCCGCGCACCGACGCTCAGCGCGCGGAGCTCGCCGCGGCGGGAGGCTTCATCGTTCCCGAGCAGGCGATCGACGCCCAGTCGCTGATCGCCGCGGCCGATCTCGTAGTCAGCGCCGGGGGAACGATGAACCGCGAAGCCGTGGCGCTCGGGACGCCGGTGTGGTCGACATTCGAAGGGCGGCTCGGCGCGGTCGACGCGCAGCTGATCGCGCAGCGGCGCCTGAGACTCCTCGAGCGCCCCGAGCAGGTCGAGTTGCGCAAGCGCGAATCGGGCTCGTTAGAGCGCATCCGGCGCGATCCCGGAGTGCTCGTGGGGCTCCTTCTTACCGCCGCAGGAGCCGTACAATCGCTTTGATGCGCCGAACGTTTCGCTCGGCGGCCTTCCCGCTGCACCGACATTCACTGCCGCAGCTCGTGGTCGACGCCGGGTTGGTCGCCCTCGCCTATTTCGTCGCGTTCTGGCTGCGCTTCGACGGCGATCTCTCCGGCCACGGTCACTACGAGCGCCTGCTCGACGACACGATCTGGTGGGTCGTTCTCGGCACCGTGCTGATCCTCGCGCTGTCGCGCGTCTACCAGCGCCGCTGGCGCTACTTCTCCCAGCGCGACGTCTGGCACCTGCTGCGCGCGGTCGTGGCCGACGCGATCGCGGTCGTGGCGATCATCGCGATCGCGCACCCGGTCTCAAGATGGGTCTACCCGAGTCAAAGGACCTCCCACGGCCTCGGCACGGGACATCCGGTCAGCGTCGCGGTCGGCCTGCCGGCGAGCGTCGCCGTCCTCTACCCGGCCCTCGCACTCGCGCTGCTCGTGGCGGCGCGTCTTGCGGCGCGCGCCATCAACGAACGCACGCTGCCCGGGTTTCGCTCGCGCCCCGCGGGGCGCAGCGTCCTGATCGTCGGCGCCGGCCAGGGCGGACGACTGGTCTGCGAGGAGCTCGTGCGCAACGCCGACCTCGGACTCAGCCCGATCGGCTTCGTCGACGACGACCCGCTCAAGCGGCGCCTGCGCTTCGCCGGTGTGCGCGTGCGCGGGACGACGCTCGACCTTCCCCACATCCTCGATGACGCGGATCCCGACGAGGTGATCATCGCGATCCCCTCAGCACCGGGGCAGCTGCGGATGCGCGTCGTGACCGCCTGTCGCGATCGCGGCATACCGGTCCGCACGCTCCCCACCGTCTTCGAACTGCTCGCCGGGTCGGTCAACGTCGCGCGCGCGGTGCGTGAGGTGCGCGTCGAGGACGTCCTCGGCCGCGAGCCGGTGAACATGGGCCCCGAGCAGGTCGGGCGCTACCTCAACGGAGAGGTCGTCGCAGTGACAGGCGCGGGCGGCTCGGTCGGCTCGGAGCTGTGCCGCCAGATCGCCCGCTCGGCGCCCGCCGGGCTGATCCTGATCGACCATGCCGAGGACAACATGTTCGCGATCATGCGCGAGCTCGAGGAGGACCGCCACGTCCCGCGCTCGATGCTCGTCCCCGTGCTCGCCGACTGCAAGGAGGAGGAGCGGATGCGGGAGGTGCTCGACGAGCACCGCCCGGCGATCGTCTTCCACGCCGCGGCCTACAAGCACGTCGGCCTGATGGAGAGCAACCCGGTCGAGGCGATCCGCAACAACGCGATCGGCACCCGCGTCGTCGCGAAGGTCGCCGGCGAGCTTGGGCTCGGCGCGTTCGTGCTCGTCTCGACCGACAAGGCCGTCATGCCGGCGACCGTGATGGGCGCGTCGAAGGCCCTCGCTGAATGCGCGATCGACGCCGCGCAGCGACGCTTCCCCGCGACTCGCTACATGGCTGTGCGTTTCGGGAACGTGCTCGGTTCATCGGGCAGCGTCGTGCCGATCTTCCGCCGCCAGATCGCTGCCGGGGGACCTGTGACCGTCACCCACCCTGACATGACTCGCTATTTCATGACGATCCCCGAGGCCGTCGCGCTCGTGATCCGGGCCGGCCAGATCGGGGAGGGCGGCGAGATGTTCGTACTCGATATGGGCGAGCCGGTGTCGATCATGGAGCTCGCGCGCAACATGATCGAGCTGTCGGGACTCGAGCCCGGGCGCGACGTCCCGATCGAGGTGATCGGCCCCCGCCCCGGCGAGAAGATCCACGAGGAGCTGTTCAATCCCTTTGAGCACCCGACGCCCACGAGCACCGACAAGATCTGGCTTGCGCAGCGCGACGCGATGGACATCGAGAGGGTCGAGGCGATCTTCGACGAGATTCTCCTGCTCGTCCTCGAGGGCGACGCGACCGGGCTTGCGGAGAAGGTCGCTCAGCTGACAGAGCTGCGCGTCGACGCCCCCGTCGTCGCCGAGTCCTCATAGACTGGCCCGCCTGATGATCCTGGCCCTTTCCCTGTCGAGCGACGTCAAGTCGATCGGCGCCTACGCCGGGTTTGCCGCGATCATCGGTTTGGCGCTGCTCGTGATCCTCTATTTCGCGCAGGCGCGCGAGACGCGGCGCCTGTCGGACGCGCTCGAGGAGCACGAAGCACGGTTGCGCCGCGCCCCGCCGCCGACCGTGGCGACGATGCCGCGACCCGTGGTCGCCGTCGGCGCGGCTGCGCCCGTCGCCCAGCCGCGTCCCGTCGCGGTGCCCGCGCCCGCAGTCCCGGCGTCCGCGCCGACGGCGACGGTGGCAGTCCCCGGAGCCCGGCGCGTCGCGGTGACGCCGGCCGCGACGGTCGCCGCCGTCCCCGCCCCGACCGAGGCCGGTGCCGCGGAGACGGTGACCGACGTTCGCCCAGCACAGGGCGAGGCCGCCACGACCGCGGCGAGCACCCCCGCGGGGCAAGCCGCGGCGAGCGCGATCGTCCGCCCCCAGCGGACCGACGTCGACGCGGCGCCGCCCGCCGACGCGGCGCCGGACGCCGGCCCGGCCGCGGAAAGCGGCGCAGCCGCGGAGCCGGCGGACGAAGCCTCACCGGCCTCAAAGCCACCTGACCCGGTTTCCGAAACACCCGCGCAGCCTGATACCGCCAAGCCGGCCGCTCTCGCTGCGGACTCGCCGGCGCCTTCGATCCCGCCCGCTGCGACAGCTGCCGGCGCCGCGGCCGCAGCGGTCAAGCCGGCCGTCGCAAGCGATGGTGAACCTGGGCAGGAGACGACGACGGTGCGCCCGCCGGCCGCGGGCAAGCCAGACGCGTCGGGCGGGGGTGAGCCGGGGGAGGAGACCACGACGGCGCGCCCCGCGGCCATGCCGCTCGTGGCGCGCCCCGCGGCGACCGCGGAGGCGCCCCCGGCCGCCGCCGGCGCGCAGCGCGGTTCCTCCGCATTCGACGGGGAGGACGCCGCGGCGGCCGGAGGCCTCGCCGATCCGCCGCGACCGCGCTTCCCGCCCGCGCCAGGCGAACGCGTCGCGCCGGTCGGCGCGACGGCGCGCATCGGCGGTCGCGGTGAGGGCCTGACGGCGACGCTTCGTCGCGAGCGACAAGCGGACGCCGACGAGGAGCGCGACGGAGACGGACACCATCACCTCGGATCACGCGGGACGCTGCGGCTCCTCGCCGTTGCGATCGTGCTCGTCGGCGTGCTGATCTTCGTCGCAAACGAGCTGCTTTCGGGGAGTAGCCCGTCGCACACGCCGCCGAGCGGGCCGGTGACTTCGAGCGGGCCGGCGCCGGCGACGATCACGGTCGCCGTGCTCAACGGGACCGCCTCCTCGGGTCTCGCCTCGCGCGTGTCCTCGACGCTCGTCAGCGACGGCTTCAAGCCGGGCGCGATCAACAACGCACCCTCGAATCATCTCGCCAAGACGACGGTCCAGTACATCCACCATGCCGACATCGACGCGGCAGACGAGGTCGCTCACGATCTCCAGCTAACGACCACCCAGGTCACCCGCGCCACCGCGGCGACGATCGCGGCGGCGACGATCGCGGGCCGCGTTCCCACGGTCATCGCGGTGATCGGCGACAACTACGCGCAGTGACCCGCGCCGCGGCGTGCGCGCCGTAGCGCTATCGCGGATTGCCTTCGCAGCGCTCATCGCGGCGAGCATCGGCGCGCTGTTCTACTCCCAGGCGCTCAAGCGCAAGACGCTGCTCCTCGAGCCGCGGCCGGCGACCGTCGTCTTCGCGCCGTCCGGGACGGGCCTCCACCATCACCGCCAGGCCCATTTTCACCTGCGACTGACGCTCGGGCGTGGAGCGGTCGTCTCGGTGCTCACAACCGCGGACCGCCCGGTCTCGGTGATCGCCCGGCTGCCGGGACTTCACGAGTGGGTGAGGAAGGCGCTCCACTGGGACGGGCGGACCTCATCCGGGGCGCTGGCTGCGCCCGGCTACTACCTCGTCCAGATCCATCTCATCCACTACGGCCAGACGTTCATCGCGCCCGGGTTCCGCCTCCACCTGCTGGGCGGCTCGGGATGATCGCCGCCGCCACGGCCGGGCACGTCCTGTCGCACGCGGGCCTGCTGCTCGACGCGCTCGCGGCCGCTTGCGCGTTGTGCCTGCGCGGTCGCGGTCGCCGCATCGCCTCCGCCGCTGCGCTGGTGCTGACCCCGCTGCTGCTCGGTGGGGCGCTTTGGAAATCCCACCAAATGCTGCATCTTCGCCATCACCCGGCCCTCGCGGCCGCCGGCATCGTGGCGGCGCTCGTCGTCGTGGCGGCGCTCGCTTGGCTGTTTCACCGCCGGCCGGTGCTCTTCGCGCTGGCCGCGGTCGTCGCGCTGCCGTTTCGCTTCTCGCTTCTGTCGGGCGGCACCGGCGGGGTGCTGCTCGTCCTCTACGCGGTGATCGGCGGCGGCGCCCTCGCGCTCGTCATCTGGGGAGAGGCGGAGGATCGCGCCGCCGCGGGGGCGTTGGAGTGGGCGCTCTCGGGTTACGTCGTCCTCTACGCGATCCAGGCCCTCTACACGCCCGATCTCACGAAGGCGGTCCAGCAGCTCGGCTTCTTCTACGTCCCGTTCGCGCTGCTGTTCGTGCTCCTGCGCGGCGTGTCCTGGGACCGCCGGGTCATCTCGCGCTGCGCCGGAGCGAGCGTCGCTCTGGCGATCCTCTTCGCGGCGATCGGCATCGGCGAGTACGCGGCCGGGCGGCTGATCTTCCACGTGTCGCTCAACTCCGACCAGCGCTATTTCCGCGTCAACTCGCTCTTCTACGACCCCAACATCTACGGGCGCTACCTCGCCCTGGCGATGGTCCTTCTCACCGCCTGGATGCTCTGGCAGCGCGGCCGGCGCGAGGTCGCGGCGGCGGCCGGCGTGCTCGCGTTCCTGTGGCTCGGCCTGCTGTGGTCGATCTCCCAGTCAAGCCTCGTCGCGCTGCTCGCGGGGCTCGCCGTCCTCGCCGTCCTGCGCTTCCCATGGCGGCTCGCGCTCGGCGGAGCCGCGGTCGCCGTCGCGGCGATCGTCGTGATCGCGGCAGCCGATTCGCACCGGCTGCATCTGAACTTCTCGAACAACTCGACGAGCGGCCGCGCGTCGCTGGTGCGCCAGGGCGTCGACCTGTTCGGCGACCGGCCGTTCGCCGGGTTCGGCTCGGGGTCGTTCTCGTGCGAGTTCCTGCGCCACACCTCATCGCCCGGGGTCTCCTGCGGCGCCGCGGCGATCCCGGGCATCACGTCGGACTCGCACACCGCGCCGGTGACCGTCGCCGCCGAGCAGGGGGTCCTCGGCCTGCTCGCCTATCTCGCGCTGCTGATCGCCGCAGTACTGGCGCTCGCGCGCGGTCCGCTGCGCGACAACGTCGTCCGGGCGGCGATCCTCGCGGCCTTCGTCGCGCTCGTCATCCACTCGTGGTTCTACGCCGACTTCCTCGAGGACCCGATCACCTGGACGCTGCTCGCCGTGGGGGCGGCTTGTTCGGCTATCTGAAGCGCCTGGCAAGCGCCGGGCTCGCCTACCAGATCGGCGACCTGCTGGCGAAGGGAGTGGCGGTCTTCACGCTCCCGCTCTACACGCGCTACGTCACCAAGGCCGGGTTCGGCTACGTCGAGACGCTTTTCGTCGCGGTGATCCTGCTCTCGATCCTGCTGCGCCTCGGGGTCGGCGAGGCCTTCATCCGCTTCTACTACGACGACGAGGATCGTGACCGCCGGGACCGGATCGCCGCTTTCACGGTCGGCCTGGCGTTCTTGACGACGACGATCGCCGCGCTGCTCGGCGTCATCTTCGCCGGGCCGTTGTCGAAGGCGCTGCTCGGGATCCACGACGCGGTCCTGTTCGACCTCGCGATGCTCGGCGTGTGGTCGTTCACGAACCTCGAGATCGCGCAGGCGCTGCTGCGCGCCGACGAGCGGACCGGAACCTACATGCGCGCGTCGCTCGTCAACGTCGCGATCACGATCGCCGCGACCGTCTACCTCGTCGTCGGCGAGCGCGACGGTGCGCGAGGCCTGCTGGCCGGCAACTTCGGTGCCTCCGCTGTCGTGCTGGTCGGTCTGTGGTGGGTCGAGCGCCACCGCCTTCTGGCGCCGTTTCGCTCGGGTGCGCGAAGCCCTGCGCTGCGGCTGCGCGCGATGCTCGCCTTCGGCCTCCCGACGGTCCCCGCCGACGCGAGCGTCTATGCGCTGCAGGTCGTCGACCGCTGGTATCTGCTGCGGGCGCAGTCGGCTGCCGCCGCAGGCCTCTATTCGCTGGCGGCGAAGCTCGCGACGGTCGTCTTCGTGGCCGTGCGGGGCTTTCAGTACGCGTGGCCGCCGCTGGCCTACTCGATCGAGGATGACGCGATCGCCGCGCGGCTCTACTCGCTCGTCACGACCTACTACGTGCTGGCGACCGGGCTCGTCGTCGCCGGCGTCGCGCTGCTCGGCCGCTGGGCTGTGCGGCTGTTGCTCTACAAGGACTTCGGCGCCCATGACGCGCTGCCCTGGCTCGCGCTCGGCTGGGCGATGTATGGGCTCTACCTGGTCTTCGTCGTGATCGCCGGCCGCGCGCGGCGCACGAACCTCAATCTCCCGGCCGCCCTGGTGGGCCTCGCGGTCAACGTCGGCTCGCTATTCGCGCTCGTGCCGCCGCTGGGTATCTCCGGGGCCGGCATCGCGCTGGTGATCGCCTACGCGGCGATGATCGGCGTCCTCTACGGCCTGACGCGCTCGCTGTTCACCGTCAGCTTCGAATGGGATCGCCTCGGACGGCTGCTCGCCGTCCTCGGCGGGGTCTCAGTCGCCGGCGAGCTGCTGCTGCCGACGAGCGGCGCGGCGGGGTTCATCCTGCGGGGCCTCGCCTGGTGCCTGATCTTCCCGCTGCTTCGCTTCGCGGGGTTCTTCCGCACAGCCGAGCTCGCTCGCGCAGCGTCGATCATCACCTCAGCGCTGCTCGCGCGCAAGCGAGGCCGCTAGCGCGTTGCGCGCGGCGGCCGCCTCACGCAGTCCCTCGCCGCGGTTTGGGAACAGCGCCGCGACGGCGTCGGCGCGGTAGCGCGCCGCGTCGTGACCCGGGAGGACGAGCGCGGCCAGCGAGCGAAGCGCATAGATCCATGCGGTGAGCACACGGACCGCGGTGGCCGCCGCCGCGCCGTGATGCTTTCGCATGTATCGGTCTCGCCCGCGCGCGCTCTCGACGACGCGCCGCATCGGCACCGCGCCGGTGGCGAGCTGCTCGTGATGGGTGGCCACGGCGGCGGGCACGTAGAGCGTGTGCCAGCCGGCGTCGGCGAGGCGCTTCTGGAAGTCGACCTCGTCGCTGTAGACGAAGAACGCCGGATCCATCCACCCGACCGCGGCGGCCGCCTCGCGGCGCACCATCAGCGCCGCCGACTGCCCCCAGTCGACGCGGCGCACGCTGCCGCCCGTGCTCTGGACATTGCGCCGAGCCATCAGAAGCGCAGCTGACGCCGCCGCGCCGACGCCCGGAAAGCGCCACGCCGAGGCCTGCGGCGAGCCGTCCGGGCGTTGTAGCGCGGCGACCGCGCAGGCGGCTTGGCGATCGCCCTCGAGCGCCGCGTGGAGGGTTGCGGTCGCGCCGGCGATCAGCTCGGAGTCCTCGTTGAGCAGCAGGCAGTAGCGCCCGCGGGCGCGCTCCATCAGCTCGCTGTCGTTGAGCGCCTTGCCGCGGCGCTCGCCGGCGATCAGCAGCTCGACGTCCCCGCCGCGCGCGCGGACGGCGTCGGCGCTGCCGTCGTCGGTTGCGTTGTCGAGCACCAGCACCTCGCTTGCGAACGGAAGCGCGTGGCGTTCGGCATCCACCGCGTCGAGGCAGCGCATCAGCAGCTCGCGGCCGCTTGTGACGACGATGCAGAAGGAGATCTCGACGTCCACGTGCGTATTGTCGGCCACGTGAAGGTTCATGTCCTCGACCCCTCGGCCTACACGCCGCCCTACGACCACGCGCTATGCGCGGCGCTGGCGCGCGCGGGCGCGGCGGTCGAGCTCTACACGAGCGCGTTCCCCTACGCCGCGCTGCCCGAACCGCAGGGCTACCTCCGCCGCGAGCACTTCTACCGGCGCGCCCGCGGAGAGGCCGGATCGAGGCGGCGGCGCGTCGCCAAGTCACTCGAGCACGTCCCGGACATGCTCCGTTACCGCGCCGCCGCGCGCGCCGCGGACGTCGTGCACTTCCAGTGGCTCGCGGTCCCCGCGGTCGATACGGCGCTTCTTCCGCGCCGCGTCCCGCTGGTGCTGACCGCGCACGATGAGCCGCTCGCGGCTGCGCGCTACCGGCGCTTCGACGCGGTGATCGCTCACTCCGAACACGGGCGGCGGCGCCTCCTGGAGGCGGGCGTCGCGGAGAGGAAGGCTCATCTGATCCCGCATGGCGTGTTCGCGCATCTGGCCGCGCTCGAGGCCGCGCCGGCGCCCGCGGAGCTACGCGACGACGGAACGCCCGTCGTCCTCTGCTTCGGGCTGCTTCGGCCGTACAAGGGGCTCGATGTGCTGCTCGATGCCTGGCGCGGGATCGAGCGAGCGCAGCTTTGGATCGTCGGGCGACCGCGCTACGACGTGTCCGCGCTCAGAGCGGCCGCGCCGCCGAGCGTGCAGTGGGTCACGCGCTTCGTCGACGACCGTGAGCTGGCGGCCTGCTTTCGGCGCGCCGACCTCGTCGTCGCCCCCTATCGGCGCAGCGAGCAGTCGGGGGTCGTCGCGACGGCGCTGGCGTTCGGCTGCCCGCTGCTGCTCAGCGACGTCGGCGGCTTCGGCGAGGTCGCGGCCGCCGGCGCGGCGCGGCTTGTCCCGCCGGGGGATCCGGCGGCGCTTCGCTCAGCGCTTGAAGAGCTCCTGGCCGATCCCGGCGAGCGCGAGCGTCTAGCGGCGCGCGGGCGTGCGCTCGCGGCGGGGGAGTGGTCGTGGGAGCGCGTCGCCGAGCGGACGCTTCAGGTCTACCGGGCGCTACTCAGCTGACGATGCCGTAGGCGGTCTTCAGCTGCGAGTAGGTGAGCGGAGCCTGGACCGGCTGCGCCGTGCCCTTGGAGCCCGAGAAGACGAGCGTCGGCGTGGCGTTTGAAGGGATCTCCTTGGCGGCGACCAGCGCGGCCATCGCCTGCTCGTCGCTTTTGACCCGGCTTGCGAGCGCCGAGCTGTTGCGGTCGGACTGCCACTTGGTCAGGTCGAGGCCGGGGATCTGCAGGGCGATGCCCTGGATCCAGTGGTTCGTCACGTACGCCGTATCTTCGGACTTCTGCTCGTAGTACCAGAGCAGGATGTAGTTCCACTCCTTGTGCTGCAGTCCGGCGGCGAGCGCAGCGACCTGGCCGGGGACGAACTCCTTGTGGTTGAACGCGCCGCTCGCCGTCTCATCGGCGCGGTAGACGATCTTGACCTTGCCGGCACGGACCTCCTTGGCGATCGTGTCGTGCTCGCCGCCGATCGCGAAGTCGCGGCAGATCGGGCAGACGAGGTCGCCGTACTCGGTCAGGGTGATCTTCGCTTTCGGGTTGCCGAGCGTGTTGCCGCTCTGCGGGATGCCTTTGAGGAGGTGGTTGACGATCGCCTTCGCCTGCTTGTTCGTGTAGGTCGTCGAGCCGCTGCCCCCGCCGACGGCGAGGATGATGACGACGATCACGATCGCGACGCCGCCGGCGACGCTCGCGAGGCGAAGGAGGCGCGTATTGCGAGCCTGATTCTTCGAAGCGGCCTTCAGGCGCGCTTCGCGCGCAGCCCTCGCGGCAGCCTTCTGTTCGGCTCGACTGGCCATCGTGGCAAGTTTATCGGCACGGATTACGGCTCGGTTAAGGCTGCAGCACGCTACCCGGGCAGCGGTTCGTCGCGGTGCTGCGGCGCTCGCAGGTAGCGCGCCAGCGAGAAGATCAGCAGGATCGTCAGGACGATCGCCGAGCCGACGCACCACTCGCAGTAGATCGGATGGCCGGTGATCGTGAACGTCTCCTGGTAGGTCAGATAGGCGCTGAAGCCGAAGCCCAGCAGCGTCAGCGCGAGGGTCGCCAGGCGCGCGTTCTCGCTGTCGCGAACGAGCATCGAAGCGATGATCAGCACGTAGCCGATCGCTCCGATCAAGGCCACCGGGACCCCCGCCAGGAACGAGTACTTCGAGCTCTGGACCGTCTCGCAGGGATTGCCATGGGCGGCGCAGAGAACCTTGAGGCCGGCGTAGTGCACCACCGACAGATATGTCGCGTCGGCCAGTCCAAGCAGTGCCAGGACGAGCATCACGCGGACGAGCGTCGAGCGCGGCGCAGCCGGTGCCATCGCTTCGGCAGCATACGCGTCGAGCCGATGGCATCGACCAGCACAACCCCCGAGCAGCCCCGCGGCCGGCCGCGCCTGCAGGCGGTGCTGCGCTCGCCGGGCGCGCTGCCGCTGGTAGCGGCGCGCAGCCTCGGCGCGCTGCCGGTCGGGATGGTGCCGCTCGGGATCATCCTGCTGCTGCGGGCCCGCGGCGACAGCTATGCCCTCGCCGGCCTCGCCGACGGCGCCTACGCCGCTGGCGTGGCCGCGATGCAGCCGCCGCTCGGCCGCCTGATCGACCGCTTCGGCATGGTGGCGGTCCTCGCCCCGCTCACGATCGTCTGCCCGGGGACGCTCGTCGCCTTCGTGCTCGCCGCCTCCGGCGGTGCGCCCGGACCGGCGATCGTCGCACTGGCGCTACTGAGTGGAGGAACGCTTCCGCCGCTCGGCGCCTGCATGCGCGTGCTGTGGCCGCGCCTTGTTGCCGGCGAGGAGCTGCGCGGCACCGCATTCGCTCTCGACGCGACGCTGCAGGAGCTGTCGTTCGTGCTCGGGCCGCCGTTGCTCGCCCTGCTGGTCGCCGTGGCAGACGCCCGCACCGGACTCCTCGCGGCGGCCGGGGCGGGACTGGTCGGTACGGCGGTCTTTGCCCTGCGCGCGCGTCCGCACCGCCTCCACGTCGAGCGCCACGGCGGGGCGCTTCGCTCGGCGGGGGTGCGCCGGGTGCTGGCGGTCAGCCTTCTGCTCGGTGGCGGCTTCGGGGCGACGGAGGTCGCGCTGCCGGCGTTCAGCGAGCTGCACGGCGCGCGGCCGGCCGCCGGGCTGCTGCTGGCCGCGCTGGCGTTCGGCTCGGCGTGCGGTGGGCTTGTGTTCGGAGGGCGCGGCGTCCGCCTTGAACCGCACCGCCGCCTCGCGATCTGCGTCGCGGCCTATGCGGTGCTTGCGGCCCCGTTGCTGTTGGCACCATCGATCCCGCTGATGGCCGTGTTGATCTTCCTCAACGGGCTGCCGATCGCGCCCGCCTTCGCCGGCTCCTACACGCTGCTTGACCGCCACGCCGTCGCCGGCACGCTGACCGAGACGTTCGCCTGGAACACGACGATGATCTTCGTCGGGGCGTCGATCGGCACCGCGGTCGGCGGGGCGCTGATCGCCCCGGCCAGCTACCGGGCCAGCGTCGCGCTGTCGGTCGTGCTCGGCGCGAGCGCGCTGCTGTTCGTCCTGCGCCGTTCCCGCTAGCGCGGGGAGGGCTCAGCCGGGCGGGCTCTCGGCGTACTGCGGAGCGTCGCCGCCGATCTCGTGCCAGTCGGCCTTGTAGGCGACCTGGAGGTGGAAGCTCGGCTCCATGTCGAGCTCACGCATCAGGCCGGCGGCGACGAAGTACTTCTCGCCGAGGTCGTCGTAGATGCTCGATCCGCAGTTGCCGCAGAAGTTGCGGGGCGCGAACTCGCTCTCGTAGCGCTTGACCAGGTTCTCGCCGGAGGTCAAGCCGAAGTTCTCCTTCGCCACCACGACCCCCGCGAGGCTCGATCCGGTCCAGCGCTGACAGCGGGTGCAGTGGCAGTAACCGAGCGCCTCCGGGTCCCGGACCTCGTACTCCACACCACCGCACAGACAGGCCCCCTTGAGTGCCTCAGCCATCGAGATCTCCTCGCGTTGGTGGTTGACGGGCAGGCGCGCCCACGCTACCACTCCGCCAGCCTGCGAGCGCGGTTTTTGCGCACCCGGATCAGCGGCGGCGCGGGGCCGCCACGGTTAGGATTGGCGCGTGCGGATCAGGGCGGCGGTGTTGGAGGAGTTCGGCCGGCCGCTCGTGGTGCGCGAGGTCGATCTCGCCGAGCCCGGAGCGGGCGAGGTGCTCGTGCGGCTCGCCGCCTGCGGGGTCTGCCACACCGACCTCTACACCGCCTCGGGCGTCGATCCATCGGGCTATGCGCCAACGGTGCTCGGCCACGAGGGCGCGGGCGTGGTCGAGCGCGTCGGGCCGGACGTGACCTCGCTTGCGCCGGGCGACCACGTCGTGACGCTGTTCTCGCCGCAGTGCCGGGAATGCGTGCACTGCCAGAGCCCGCTGACGAACCTGTGCCTCGCGATCCGCGAGCAGCAGAACCTCGGCTACCTGCCCGATGGCACGACGCGCCTGTCGCTCGACGGCGAGCCGCTGCGCCATTTCATGGGCACCTCGACCTTCGCCGAGTACACGGTGATGCCGCAGATCGCGCTGGCGAAGATCTCACCGGAGGCCCCGCCCGAAGCGGCCTGCCTGTTCGCCTGCGGACTCTCGACGGGGCTCGGCGCCGCGATGCGCACGGCAGCGGTGCGGCCCGGGTCGACGTGCGTCGTCTTCGGCGCCGGCATGGTCGGGCTCGGCGCCGTCGCCGGCTGCCGGTTGCAGGGCGCGGAGCGGATCGTCTGCGTCGACCTCTCGCCGAAGCGCCTCGAGCTCGCGCGCGGGCAGGGCGCGACGGACGCGCTCGAGGGCGGCGAGGGCGCCGTCGAGGCGATCCTCGAGATGACGGGCGGCTTCGGCGCCGACTACACCTTCGAGGCGACCGGGAACGTCAAGGTCATGCGCCAGGCGGTCGAGGCCGCGCGGATGGGGTGGGGGCTCTGCACCGTGGCGGGCGTCGCCGGCCGCGGCGAGACGCTCGACATCATCCCCCGCTACCTGATCACCGGCCGGCGCGTGTGCGGCTCCTCCTTCGGCGGCCTCAAGGGGCGCGACGACGTCCCCGCGCTGATCGAGCGGATGCTGGCCGGCGACATCGACACGGCGCCGTTCATCTCGCACCGCATCACGCTCGATCAGGTCAATCGGGGCTTCGAGCTGATGGAGGCGCAGGACGGCATCCGCAGCGTCATCGAATTCGCCTGAGCCGATCGCCCTGCGCGAGGATCTCGTGATCGAGGCCGACTGCGCGGAGGTCCTGCCGCGGCTGCCCGAGCGCGCCTTCGAGCTGATCTACGTCGATCCGCCGTGGGGCACCGGCGCGGCGCGCCGTCATCGCCCGATCGAGGTCGTGCGCGACGAGGAGGGCGACCGGACCGGCTTCGGCGGCCATCGCTACCGCTCGCGCGGCGGCGAGGAGATGCGCTACGCCGACCGCTTCGAGGACTACGCGGCGTTCCTCGCGCCGAAGCTCGAGCGGGCGCGCGAGCTCCTCTGCGAGGAGGGAACGCTGTACGTCCACCTCGACTACCGCGAGGCTCACTACGTGAAGGTCGCGCTCGATGAGATCTTCGGCCGCGACTGCTTTCTGAACGAGATCGTCTGGGCCTACGACTACGGCGCCAAGCCGCGGCGCCGCTGGCCCGCCAAGCACGACACGATCCTCGTCTACGTCCGCAACCGCGACCGCCAGATCTTCGATGCCGACGCCGTCGATCGCGAGCCGTACATGGCGCCCGGTCTAGTCGGCGCCGAGAAGGCGGCGCGCGGCAAGCGCCCGACCGACACGTGGTGGCACACGATCGTCGCGACATCGGGCTCCGAGCGGACCGGCTACCCGACGCAGAAGCCCGAGGGCGTGCTGCGGCGGATCGTCGCCGCATCCTCGCGACCCGGCGGCTGGTGCCTTGACTTCTTCGCCGGCTCGGGGACGCTCGGCGCGGTCTGCCAGAAACTCGACCGCCGCTTCGTGCTCGTCGACTCGAACCCTCAGGCGATCGCGGTGATGCGCGCGCGCCTGGGGCTCTAAAGTCGGCGCGATGCTTCCGACCGGCCACTTCTGGGAGTTTCTGGTCACCGTCTATCTGGTGATCCTGATTCCCGGCCCGAGCGTGATGTTCGTCGTCAGCCGCGGGCTTGCGCTCGGGCGCCGCGCGGCGATCTCGACGGTGCTCGGCAACTGCTGCGGGTTCGCGACGCAGCTGATCCTCGTCTCGTTCGGCCTCGGCGCGGTGATCGCGAGCTCGGACACGGTGTTCGAGGTGCTGAAGCTCGCCGGCGCCGCCTACGTCGCCTACCTCGGCATCCAGAAGATCCGCCACCGCCATGAGCTCGCGGGAATCCTCACGTCGGGCTCGATCGCGCCGCGGCGCCTGCGCACGGCGATTCGCGAGGGCTTCATCGTCGGCGTCACGAACCCGAAGGGGCTCGTCATCTTCACCGCGATCCTGCCGCCGTTCATCGATCGCGCGCAGGGCCACGACACGCTGCAGCTCTTGACGCTCGGCGCGATCTGCATCGCGATCGCGTTCCTCTCAGACAGCCTGTGGGGGATCTTCTCGGGCACGGCGCGGCACTGGTTCGGGCGCTCTCCCAAGCGGCTTGAGCGCCTCAGCGCGACCGGCGGCGTGATGCTCGTCGGCCTCGGCGTCGGTCTCGCCGTGACCGGCAACCGCAGCTAGCGCGGCGGTTGCGGTCGAAACGACCGATCAGGAATCGAGAAGCGCAAGCGGGGTCTCGCTCCTAGTCTTGGATCGACGCCAGACCACGGGTCGATCGCGACCCACGACCTTCAGGAGCGATGATGACCGCCACGACCACGCAGGGAATCAAGACAGTCCTTCACCCCGTCAGCGATCTGGCTGCCAGCAAGGCCGTCTACACCGCGCTGCTGGGCGTCGAGCCGACGGCTGACGCGGAGTACTACGTCGGCTATGACGCGGAGGGCCAGCACATCGGGCTCGTCCCGGGCGGCGGGCCGCAGGCGATGACCTCACCGATCGCCTACTGGCACGTCGGTGATATCGAGGCGAAGCTGGCCGAGGTGACCGCCGCCGGCGCAAGCGTCAAGGACGCTCCGCGCGACGTCGGCGGTGGCCGGCTCGTCGCCAGCTTCACCGACCCCGACGGCAACGTGCTGGGGCTGATCCAGGACCGCTGAGGGGCTAGTAGAAGATGCTGGCGCGTAGGTGCGGATGTGCAGCGCCGGGGCGGCGAACCCGAGCGTCGCGATGATCAGCAGAAGGGGCGCTGCTCTCAAGATCGCGAGCGCAGCGCGGTCCGCGCCAGCCCGGGAAAGGCGCTCAGGCCGCTGTGGCGCGCCTGGCCTTCATCGCTTCGAAGGTCTTCTCCCAGTCGTTGTGGCGGCGCTTGGCGTCGCCGATGAAGGGGGAGAAGGCGATCGCCCAGAGCACGGCGGCGTTCAGCCAGCGCGCGGGGGCGCGCAGCGGGCGGACGAAGTCGACGAACAGCACGACGCGGGTCTTGTCGGTGTTGTTCCAGGCCTCGTGCTCGTAGGTGTCATCGAAGATCATCGAGGCGCCCTCGGCCCAGTGGCGGGTCTCGGTGTCGACGCGGATCGCGCACTGCTCGGCCGGCTCGGGGATCAGGAGGCCGAGGTGGTAGCGCATCACGCCCTTGTAGGGGCCGCGGTGGGCGGGCAGATGCTTGCCGGGCGCGAGAATCGAGAAGAAGGCGGTCTTCATGCCGGGGATCGCGGCGCACAGGCGCGCCGTCTCCGGGCAGCGCGCGCAGTTGGCCTCCGACTTGAAGCCGTAGCCGTAGAGGAAGTACGTCTTCCAGCGGTCGTCGGTCGTCATCGTCGCCTGGTCGACGGAGATGTCCTGGAAGTTGGGGAGGTGCTCCTGGTCCTCGAGGACGGTGTCGAGCTCGGCGCGGATCTTCTGCCAGTCGGCCTCGAGCGTGCGCGACCAGGGGAAGGTGGCGTTGTCGAAGAAGGGCTGGTCGCCGACCGTCGAGGAGCGCCCGAGCCAGCGCTCGAGCGGCGGCAGGGTCCGCTCGCCGAAGGCGACGGTGAGGTTGACGACGCGCTCGCGAATCGTTGGCATCGCGTCGGGATCCTATTGCTCTCAGCCGGGGCGCCGGCGCCGCGGCGGCGGGCGGCGGCGGAGCGTGCGGCGGGTGCGCTCGCGATCGCGGTCCTCGCTGAGTCCGACCTCGAGGAAGACGAGCGAGACGAAGGCGACGCCGCCCGATCCCATCAGCGAGAGGGAGACGGCCTCGCCGGTCACACCGTGCCAGAAGCTTGTGAGGACGCTGCCGAGGATGACGGCGAACGCGGCCGAGCCGAACGACAGGATCCGCATGCGCGGGCTCACCGCAGCAACACTACGACGCGCCGCAAGAACCATCTAGGATGCGAGGTGAATGCACGTTCCGGGCTGGTCGAGCTGGACCGTCGATCCCGCGGTGATCGCGGTGCTGGCGCTCGCGGGAGGGCTTTACTGGCGCGGCTTCCGCCGCGCGCGGGCACTCGCCGCCGAAGGGCATCGCCCGGGGGCCGGCCACTGGATCCCCTACCTCTTCGGCCTGCTGATCCTCGCCGGCGCGCTGATGTCGCCGATCGACGCGATCGGCGACGACTGGCTGCTCTCGGCGCACATGTTCCAGCACATCCTGCTCTCGGACGTCGCGCCGGCGCTGCTCGTGCTGGGCCTGCGCGCGCCGATCCTGCCGCTCGGCCTGCCGCGCTCGGGCCTTCGCCTGGTCGCCCCCGGCGGGCGCGCCGGGCGCATCATCCGCGTCTTGACGAGCCCGTTCGTCGCGCTCCCGCTGTGGGCCGGAGCGACGTGGCTGTGGGCGATCCCGGCGGTCTTCGACTACTCCGCGGCGCATCCGCTCGTGCATGCCTTCGAGCACGCGACGCTCTTCTACACGGGCCTTGCGATGTGGTGGCTGATCATCGACCCGCTGCCCTCGGCGCGCCGCGAGCCGGGCGCGCGCCGGCTCGCCTACCTCGGCTTCACGCGCCTGGCGAGCGCGGTGGTCTGCCTGCCGCTGACGTTCATGAGCGTGACCGCCTACCCGCGTTACGCCGATGCGCCGCGGGCGTTCGGCCTCAGCGCGATCAACGACCAGCGGCTCGCCGGCGCCGGGATGTGCTTCCTCGAGTTCCTGATCTTCGGCATCGCGATGGTCGCGGTGTTCCTGAGCTTCCTCAGCCGCGATGAGCAGCGCGCGGCGGTCGAAGACCGCATCGCCGGCCGCCTGACCGCCTAGCAGCGCGGTTCGCGGTTCGCTCGCGCCCGTTGCGGCGGCGGCGGGCCCGCCCAGGTGTGGGCGGGTCCTGGGGGAGAGGACCCGCCCACACCTGCGCGGTCGCCAGCTCGGTCGTGCTGGCGCGGCCGCCGCCAAGGCTTGCGATCAAACCGTGGGATCGAGCCCACGCCCTGCACGCAATGACTCCGCGGCGGCGCGATCCTTCCCGCGCCGTAGAGGTTTCTAATGATCGGCCGGCGACCAGCGGGCGATGCGCGCGAGCGCTTCGTCGATCACGTCGTCGCCCTTGGGGAAGGCGAAGCGGATCAGGGGGCGGGTCGGGCCGGCCGGATCGTGCGCGAACGCGGCGATCGGGATCGCGACGACGCCGGCCTCGAGCGGCAGCCGCTCGCACAGCGCCGTCGCGTCGGGCTCGCCGAGCGGCGTGCCGTCGACGTTGAGGAAGTAGGTGGCGGCTGAGGGCAGGACGCCGAATCCCGCGTCGCGCAGTCCGGCGGCGAGGCGGTCGCGCTTGCGGCGCAGATCGCGCACGAGGTCCTCGATCACCTCGGACGGTAGGCGCAGCGCGGCCGCGCCGGCGTGCTGCAGCGGGGTGCCGCCGGCGAAGCTCAGGAACTGCTTGACGCCGCGCAGGCGCGCGATCAGCTCCGCCGGCCCGCTCGCCCAGCCGATCTTCCAGCCGGTCACCGAGAAGGTCTTGCCGAGGCTCGACACCGTGATCGTGCGCTCGAACATCCCGGGCAGCGTCGCGATCGGGATGTGGTCGCCCTCGAAGACGAGGTGCTCGTAGACCTCGTCGGTCAGCGCGATCACGTCGTGCTCGCGGCAGGCGCCGGCGATCAACTCGAGCTCGCTTTGGTCGAACACGCGGCCGGTCGGGTTGTGGGGCGTGTTGAGGAGGATGACGCGCGTGTTCGGGGTGATCGCGGCCTCGAGCGCGGCGGCGTCGACGCGCCAGTCCGGCGGGTGCAGCTCGATCGGGCGCGCCGTCGCGCCGGCGAGCGCCACGACGGCCGGGTAGGAGTCGTAGCTCGGGTCAAGGAACGCCACCTCATCGCCCGGCCCGGCGAGCGCGAGGATCGCCGAGGCGAGCGCCTCGGTGGCCCCGAAGGTGACCTGGATCTGGCTGTCGGGGTCGAGCTCGAGCCCGTAGCGGCGGAGCTGGTGCTCGGCGATCGCGCGGCGAAGCTGCGGCACGCCGGGTAGCGGCGCGTACTGGTTGTGGGCGGCGCGCAGGGCCTCCTCGGCGGCCTCGATCACGGCCGGCGGGCCGTCGAAGTCAGGGAAGCCCTGGCCGAGGTTGACCGCGCCGGTCTGCTCGGCGAGGGCCGTCATGCGCGTGAAGATCGAGACCTGGGCTGCCTCCATCGCCGCCATCATGGCGGAGCGGCGACCTCGCTGAAGCCGCGGGCGCTCGGATGGCGCTTCAGCGCCGTCGCGCCGGGGCCCTGGCGCCGCCGAGCAGCTCGTCGAGGTGCTCGCGCGTCTGTGCGATCGAGTCGTGTACGGCGATCGCGCCCGCTTCCTCGAGCTCCTGGACCGAGAAGCCGCCGGTCAGCACGGCGACCGTCGGGACGCCGGCCCGGCTTGCCGCCTCGACGTCCCACGGGGTGTCGCCGACCATGATCGCCTCGTCGGCACGCTCGCCGAGCCGCTCGAGCGCGGCGAGGACGAGGTCCGGGTGCGGCTTGGTCCGCTCGACGTCCTCGGCCGTGGTCCAGCCGTCGACGGTCTCGCGCGCGTCCAGAAGGTCGACGTAGTGCTCGATCTCCTGTGGCTTGGCCGAGCTCGCGAGGATCAGCTTGCAGCCTGCCGTCTTGATCTCGCGCAGCAGCTCCTTTGCCCCCTCGAAGACGCTGACCATCTGGATCGAGGCCAGGTACAGCGCGTCGTGCGCGCCCCGCAGCCCGTCGCCGAGCTCGTCCTCGACCTCCTCGCCGGCGAGCGCCGCGATGATCTGGTCGCCGCCCATTCCGAGGTGGCGGTGGATGCGCCAGACGGGGACGACGATGTCGTGCTCGCGAAACGCCATGTACCAGGCGATCGCGTGCTGGTAGTTGGTGTCGACGAGGGTTCCGTCGACATCGAGGATCACGGCGCGCTGCCCCATACGTCCGGTTCCTCCTGCGCTTCGGGCCGGACGGCCGAAGAAGGCCGGCTGGCGGGCGTCGGCCTCGTGCCTGCGCCCGCCATAGCCGGCTGCACTCCGCTCATTCCAAGCGCTACCCATCGGCGGCGGAGGCAAACCACCTCCTTGCGCTTCTTAACGTTTCCTTCGATTCGGTGGCGGGCGTGAGGCGGCTGCGGAGGCCGTGGCGGCGCGGGGCGATTGTCAGCCGGCGTGCAGCGCGATCAGCGGGATCTCCATCTCCTGCGGCGTCAGCCCGCCGTGCTGGCCCCAGAGCGTCTGCACGAATCGCCCCGGCGTGTGCCAGTAGACCGCCTCGCCGAGCTCGGGGAGGACGACGACGTCGGCCAGGCGAGCGGTCAGCCGCTCGGTCGGCGCGTCGCCGAAGACGCCGAGTTCGAGCAGCTCGGCCGTCGAGTGGACCTCGGCGCGGGCGCCGAGGTGCTCACGGAGCGCCTCGATCAGATCGTCGGTGCGCCCGGCCTTGGCGTGCAGGAAGAGGTCGCGACAGGAGCCGGCCGGAGCGAGCGGATGATCGCCCGGCTCTGAGCCGCGGCGCACGAGGTCGGCGACCGCCGCACTGTCGTTGAGGTAGATCGTCGAAAGCGGCGACACGGGCGTCATCCCGTGGTCTGAGCTGATCACGAGCAGCGTGTCCGCGGGCAGCCGGGCGAGCAGCTCGGACTCGATCGCATCGAGGATGCGGGTGATCTCGGCGTCGGCGCCCGTCCGTCCCGGCTCAAGCGGGCCGACCTTGTGGAGCAGCGTGTCGAGTGAGTCGACGTAGGCGAACGCGTACGCCGGAGCGGGGAGATCGCTGAGCACCCCGGCCAGCTCGGCGAGGCCGGCCTCGAGGTCTGAGAAGCCGACGTGGCGGGTCGCGCCGCGCGCGAGCGCGCCGGTCGTCGGCGTCGTCGCGAGACCGCGCGGGCCGCCGAGGACGCTCGAAACGCCGCGCTCGGTCAGCCACTCATACAGCGTCGCCGGCGGGTAAAGCCGCTCGGCGGCGAACGTCGAGGGGAGCGGCCCCTGGTTCTCGCCCGCGAAGGTGAACGGCAGCGGCGCGATCAGGCGGTCGAGCTCGGGCTCGTAGACGAACCATTCGTAGAGGCCGTGTTCGGCGAGCGGCAGGCCGGTGTGGATCGTTGTCATGTGCACGGTCGTCGTCGATGGGAACTGGCTCGTGATCGTCGTGTTCAGCGCGGCGCGCGCGAGCAGCGGGTGCGCGGCGTGACGGTCGGCGGACTCGCGGTTGAACGCGTCGAAGTAGACGAACGCGACGCGCTCGTAGCGCGGCTTCAGCGGCGCGAGCAGCCCAGGCGGGAGCGGCGGGCGCAGCGATTCGCCGATCAGCAGCTGCGTAAAGGTCCCGGGCAGCGCGGCGAAGCAGCCTCCGCCGTGGTCGGGCGCCACCCAGCCGTGCTGCTGGATCCAGTCGGCGGCCATTGCCGCGCAGCATAGGGACGCCGCGCCGGCCAACTGTTGCTGCGCCGGTTTCGGGTCGGGAGCGGGCCGGCCGAGGCCGCCGCGCAAGCCGAATCGAACCGTGGGCTAGGTTGTCTGACATGGCAGCGCTGTGCGCAGGCGGAGCGCGACGATGACCCGTCGACGCCTGTGGACGCTGATCGCAGTCTGTGCCGCGACGTTCATGCTGCTGGTCGACATCACGATCGTCCAGGTCGCCCTGCCGCGCATCCAGCGGGACCTGCACGCCAGTCTGACCTCGCTTCAGTGGGTCATCGACGCCTATGCGCTGGCGCTCGCGGCGCTGATCCTCTCAAGCGGTTCGCTCGCCGACCGCTACGGCCGCAAGCGCGTCTTCATGGCCGGGATCGCCATCTTCACCGCGGGCTCGGCACTCTGCGGCCTGGCGCGCAGCGCGGACTTCCTGATCGCCGCCCGCGCGATACAGGGGATCGGCGGAGCGGCGATGTTCGCGACGTCGCTGGCGCTGATCGGGCAGGAGTTCCACGGCGCCGAGCGCGCGACGGCGATCGCCGCCTGGGGTTCGACGGCCGGCGCGGCGGTCGCACTCGGGCCGCTCGTCGGCGGGATCGTCACCGCCGCGCTCGGCTGGCAGTGGATCTTCTTCGTGAACGTGCCGCTCGGGGTGGTGTCGCTGGCGATGGCGCAGCCGCTGCTCGCCAACGTCTCAGATCCCGCCGCGGCGCGACTCGATATCGGCGGGCTGTTGTGCTTCTCGGGCGCGCTGTTCGGGCTGGTCTTCGCGCTTCAGCGCGGTAACTCGGCCGGCTGGGCGAGCGCTCAGATCATCGGTCCGCTCGTCGCGGCGGCGCTGCTGCTCGCTGTCTTCATCGTGATCGAGCTTCGCCAGGAGCACGCGATGTTCGATCTCGCCCTGTTTCGCAACCGCACCTTCTGCGGCGTCTCGGTGGCGACGTTCCTGCTCGGCGGCGGGATGTTCTCGATGATGGTCTTCATCGCCCTGTGCCTGCAGAACCTGCTCGGCTTCTCACCGCTCGGGGGAGGGCTGCGGATGCTGCCGATGACGAGCCTCGTGTTCGTCGTCCCGCTCCTGGTGCGGCGCTTTGCTCCCGCGATGCCCCAGCGCGTGATCCTCTCGGTGGGCATGGCGCTCGTCTCGCTCGGGCTCTTCCTGTTGCACGACGTGGGAGCGCATTCGTCGTGGACGGTCCTTTTGCCCGGTCTCGTCGCGATCGGCGTCGGGATCGGACTCGCCAACCCGGCGGTCGCCGCGACCGGCCTCGGCGTCGTCGCGCCGTCGCGCGCCGGCATGGCGTCGGGGATCTCAAACACCTTCCGGATCGCCGGCCTGGCGACGGGGGTCGCGGCCGTCGGCGCGATCTTCAAGGAGCGGATCGCGAGCAGCCTGGCCGCGAGCGTGCCGCACTCCTCGGCGCACCTCGCCGACGTCGTCGCCTCCTCCGGTCTGCACCGGCTCGGCGGCGGGCCGCATGTCGTCGCGGCTGCGCGCGTCGCGTTCGCGAGCGGCTTCGACACGATCGCGCTGGTCGGCGCCGTCGCGACGCTGATCGGGGCGATCGCCGCTCTCCTGCTGGTGCGCGCGCGCGACTTCGCGCGCGCCCCCAGTGGTGCCGCCGGCGGCGGTGGCACTCGCGAGGCGGTCCTCGCCGGCGGCGAGTCAGCCTAGGGGTAGACGAGCGGGGCGCGGCCCGGGCAGATCAGCGTGTTGCGAAGCCTCGGCAGACCGGGCACACGCAGCGTCGCCGGGTCGATCGCGCCGCTGACCCCGTGCGCGATCTCGTCGGTCACGCCGAGCGCTACGTAGACGCGCGATCCGTCGTCGAGGCGGCGGCAGGCCGGCGGGCGATTCGGCCCGGGCGGGCTGAGGATCAGCGTCGCGACCTGATCGCGGCGCAGGCCGGCCCACTGGCCGACGCTCATACCGTTCGCCTGCGCGGCCATCGTGAGCCCCTCGCGGTCGAAGTCGACGGGGTCGGGTCCGGTGTAGAGCATCAGCGTGCGGATCCCGATCCGGTGAAGGCCGCCGAGCAGGCCGGGGATGTTCCCGTCGCTCGCCGGGGTCCCGCGGATCCAGCCGGCCGTCTCATACACCGTCAGCTCGTTCTCATCGAACGTATGGCGCGCGGCCGGAATGGCGACGCTCAGGGTTCCGCCGAGCGGCGTCGCGATTCCGATCAGGTAGGCGGCCGACAGCAGCGCGACCGACGCTCCGAGAGCGATGCGCAGCCGCCGGCGGGTGATCGCGGCGATCCAGCCGGTTGCGAGCACCGCGACGAAGACGAGCATCGGCAGCGTGTAGCGGGGATCCTTGTGGATCAGCATCGTCATGCCCGCATAGGAGACGAACGCGCCGGCGAGCAGCTCGGGCTCGAAGCTCGTGCGCGGCGTGCGGCGTGCGATCAGGCGGCGCGCGGCGAGCACCGCGCCCGTGATGAAGGCGAGCGTGAACGGCAGCAGCACCTGGTTGTTGACGAGGTTCCAGCCGTACCAGGTCAGGCTGTCGAGCGAGAAGCGCGGCGGCGCGCGCAGCGGGTCGGCCGACCAGCCGCCGATCGTAACGAGCGTCGAGCGCAGCTCGCCCGCGTGGTAGGCGTACCAGGGCCCGGCGATCAGGCAGCATGCCGCGGCGAACGCGAGCACGCCGCGGCGATTCGCGCGCCCGCGCAGCGCGGTGACGACGACCGGCCCGGCGAGGAAGACCGCGGAGGTCTCCTTGGTGAGCAGCGCGAGCCCCGCCGCCGCTCCGGCGAGCGCTGCCGCGCGCGTATCCTCGAGGCGGCTTGAGGCAAACAGCGCCCAGACAGCCGTCGCTACGAGCGCCGCCTGCGGTGCGTCGAGCTGGTACTGGTGCATCGTCGAGACGACCATCGGGCTCCCGAGCGCAAGCAGCGCCGCGAGCATCCCGGCGGTGCGGTTGAAGGCGATCTTCGCGGCGCCGTAGCAGCCGAACGCGAGCAGCGGCACGAAGACGACGTTCGAGGAGAGGATCAGCGCCATCGGATGGGCACCGGTGAGGAACACCGCCAGGCCGCCGAGGAGGTGAACGAGCGGCGGGTAGGTGTTGTAGTCGGTGAACGGAGCGCTGAGGCGCCCGGCGGCGAGCTCGTTGTGGACCGTCACGGCCAGCAGCTCGTGGATCCCGCTGTCCCAGTCGGGGATGCGGTGGTCGCTGAGCAGCCAGGCGACCGAGCCGCCGAGGAACGCCGCGACCGCGCCCCACACGACGCGCGCCTGCAGCGAGACACGGAGGCCGGCGGTGTCGGTGGTCGTGCGGTTGCCCGCCGCGGGTGCGGCGAGCGGCCGGCGCGCGCGAGCGGCCGTCGGGCGGGCCGGCTTGATGGCGATCCCGGGCATCCGTCGATGCCCTTATCGGCAGCCGCGACGCCCGCGCTGAAAGCGGCACCGCCCGTCCAGTCTCACGCGATAGGCTCGGCGACCCACCAAGACCTCCAGGAGCTTCAGAGTGAACGTTTCCTCGCTTTTCGATGTGAGCGGTTACGGCGTGGTCGTGACCGGCGGCGCGAGCGGGCTGGGGCTCGCCTACGGCGAGGTGCTCGCCGCGCATGGAGCGCGCGTGACGCTGATCGATCTCGACGCCGACGCGGTCGCAGCGCAGGCCGCCCGTCTCACCGACTCCGGTCTCGATGTGCGAGGCGCCGTCGCCGACGTGACCGACCACGCGACGCTCGACGCGGTGATCGATGAGGCCGCCGAGACCTACGGCCGCCTCGACGTCGCCTTCGCGAACGCCGGCATCGATCCCGGCATCGGCTTCGTCGGGGCCTGGGCCGGCGGCCAGCGCCCGCGCGTCGCCGAGGGAGCGCTCGAGCAGTACACCGACGAGCGCTGGGATCGCGTGATCGACATCAACCTCAACGGAGTGTTCGCGACCGTACGCGCCGCTGCGCGGCACATGCGCCCGCGGCGCTTCGGCCGGATCATCGTCACGACGTCGATGGCCGCGACCCATGTCGAGCCGGCGATCGGCGCCTCCTACATGACGGCGAAGGCCGGCGCGCGGCACCTGATGCACTCGATCGCGCTCGAGCTTGCCGCCGACGGCATCACGGTCAACGCGATCGCGCCGGGATTCTTCATCACCAACATCGGCGGCGGGCACGCCCACAACCCCGACGTCCAGGCGGGCGTCGCGAAGGACATCCCGATGCACCGCGTCGGCTGGCCCGACGACATCAAGGGACTCGCGCTGTTCCTCTCCTGCCGCGCCTCGGAGTACATCACCGGGCAGGAGATCATCATCGACGGCGGCTGGGGGCTGGGGGTGGCTGACTGATGGAGCTCGAGGGAAGTGTCGCGATCGTGACGGGAGCGGCGGGCGGCGTGGGCCGCGCCACGGTGGAGCTGTTTCAAAGCCGCGGCGCGCGCGTCGTCGCGGAGGACATCAAGGACGAGGTCTCAGAGCTCGAATCCGACGACGTCGCGACGCTCGTCGGCGACGTCGCCGACGCCGAGACCGCCCGGCGCGCGGTGGCGCTCGCGCGCAAACGCTTCGGCGCGCTGCAGATTCTCGTCAACAACGCCGGGCGGTTTCTGATGAAGCCGATCACCGAGACCTCGGAGGAGGAGTGGGACGAGCTGTTGCGCGTCAACGTGCGCGGCGCTTTCCTTCACGCGCGCGAGGCGCTGCCGGCGCTGGCCGAGAGCGGCGACGGACGGATCGTCAACGTCGCCTCGATCTCGGGCGTCATCGGCCTGCCCGGGCAGGCCGCGTACTGCTCGACGAAGGGCGCGATCGTGCAGCTCACGCGCCAGCTCGCGATCGAGCAGGCGCCGCGCGTGCGCGTGAACGCCGTCGCCCCCGGCGCGATCGACACGCCGTTCGTCGATGCGGTCCTCGGCTTCACGCCCGACCGCGACGAGCGCCTCGCCGCGATCGCGGCGCAGCACCCGCTCGGCCGGCTCGCCTCAGCGCAGGAGATCGCCGAGGTGATCGCCTTCCTCGCCTCGCCGCGCTCGAGCATCATCACCGGCGCGGTCCTGCTCGCCGACGGGGGCTTCACGGCTCAATGAGGGCGGCGCTCCTCGCCGCGGTGCGCGAGCCGTTCGTGATCGAGGACGTCGACTTCCTCGAGCCAAGCCACGGCCGCGTCCTGATCCGCACCGGCGCCTCGCCGTTCTGCTCGACGGACTGCGTGAACTGGCGCGGAGAGCTGTTCAAGATCCCGCCGACGATCCTCGGGCACGCGTCGATGGGCGAGGTGCTCGAGGTCGGCCCGGGCGTCGACCAGGTCGCCGTCGGCGATCGCGTGATCGTCCCCGGCACCTCCGAATGCGGCGTCTGCTTCTACTGCTCGATCGGCCGTCCCGACCAGTGCTCGGAGACCTTCGACCGCGGCGGGATCTGGCCGCACGTCGCCAACCGGCGCAGCGGCGAGCCGATCAGCGCCGCCGGCAACGTCGGCGGCTACGCGGAGGTGATGAACGTCACCGCGAGCCAGGTCTTCGCGGTGCACACCGACCTGCCCGATGAGTGGCTCAGCCTGCTCGGCTGCGGAATCACGACCGGCCTCGGCTGCGTCCACAACGTCGCGCGGGTACAGGCCGGATCGAGCATCGCGATCTTCGGCCTCGGACACCTCGGGCAGTGGATGGTTCAGGCCGCGCGGATCGCGGGGGCCCGCAGGATCATCGCCGTCGACCCGATCGCCGCCCGGCGCGAGCTCGCCGGGCGCTTCGGAGCCACCGACCTCGTCGATCCGGAAGCGGGCGACGTCGTCGAGGCGGTGCGGGCCCTGACCGACGGACGTGGCGCCGATTACACGATGGAGGCCGCGACGCTCGCGTCGGTCGTGCCGCTGACGATCCGCTCGGCGCGGCGCGCCGGCACCGTCGTGCTGACGAGCGTCGAGCGCGGTGACGCGGCGGTGACCGTGCCCCAGCTCGCGATCTCGATCGAGGGCCGGGCGATCCTCGGCGCCCAGAACGGCAAGGTCCGGATGCGCCGCGACCTGCCGCGCTTCATTCGCATGATGGAGGAGGGCAGCCTCGATCCCGAGCCGATCATCACGACGCGCTACCCGCTCGAGCGCATCGACGAGGCGCTCCACGCCTCCGCCGAGAAGCGCGACCTGAGCGGCGTGATCATCCCGAGCCTCGCGGCCTAGCGAAGCCGCGCCGGCCAGACGCCCGACTTGCCGGGGGCCAGGATCCCGTTCGGATCGACGGCGTCCTTGATCTTCTGCTGGAGGCGCAGGAGGGCGTGGCCTTCCCAGTCGAACTGCTGCGCGACGAGATCCATGAAGGCCAGATGCGTGCGGTACTCGCCGTGCCCCTGCGCCGCCGCGTCTGTGATCAGACGCGCGAACAGCTCGCGCACGGCGCTGACCTGGGCGGCGTCGCTGCCATCCCAGATCAGCTCGACGATGTGGTTCATGTAGCGCTGGCCGGCGTGGAAGGCGCCCATGTAGTCGAACCCGTACTCCTCGACGCGGGCGCGGATCGCCTGCGCGGCGACGATCGCGTCGCGGCCGCGCAGCGGGAGCACCGGCGAGAAGCCGGTGTGCGAGCCGGTGCCCGGCGTGCGCTCGCGCCACTCGGTCAGATGCTCGGCGTACATGCCCGGGATTCCGGCGCGTGAGCGGTGGAGGGGGTCGATGTCCTCCTCCGCGGCGTCGCCGGCGTAACTGGTCGAGCGGATCTCGACGCCTGCGATCGAGCCGAAGGCGCGCTTGACGGCGTCGAGGTCGACGGCCACGCGCGCAGCCGATCCGTAGAGGCCGAAGAAGAGCGTCCAGCGGCCGATCCCGAAGGTCTCCATCACCTTGCGCACGACGCTCTCGGGGGCGACGCCGGGCCCGTCATACCAGGGCAGCCTTGGCCCGACGTGCGCCGCCGCGCCGAGCGCCTCGCCGATCATCGCCGGGCTCTGGATCGTCCCGTCCAAGCGCAGCGGCCGGAGGCCTTCGATCAGCGCCTCGAGGTCGGCGAACTCGGGCACGCTGACATCGACCGCGGTGAAGGCCTCGGGGGTCGGCATCAGCCAGACGCCGGCCTTCACGACGATCCCCAAGTTCGACTGCTGGAAAAGGCCGTCGACCGACGGACCAAAGCCGGGCTGGTAGAGATGGGAGGACTGGCTGCGCGTCATCGCCCCCATCCCGGTGCGCAGCAGCTCGCCGTCGGGGAGCACGATCTCGTAGCCGCACTGTTTGGTGCCGTGCTCGCCGTAGGGGGTGTAGCCGAGGCCGCGATCGAGTCCGTTGCCGATCACGCTGCCCCAGCCGAGCTCGGGGACCGACGCCCACAGCCGGTGGCCGTTCTCGCGCAGGTGCTCGTAGAGGTCGTAGAAGCGCACCCCCGGCTCGAGCACCGCGAAGGCGCTCTCCTCGTTGACCTCGAGGACGCGATTCATCCGCGTCAGCTCGACGACGACCGAGCCGGCGACGCGCGGCGAGGCGCCGCCGTAGGCGTTGTTCTTCCCGCGCGAGGTCGCCCACAGCGAGACGTCGAGCTCGTTGGCCAGCCGCACGAGCGCCTGGACCTCCTCGACGCTCGACGGCGACACGACCGCGCCCGGCGCGAACTCGGCGGCATCGCCGAGCGGGTAGGGGTCGAGAAACTCGGCCAGCTGCTCGGGGCGGTGGCGAACCGCGTCCTCGCCGAGCAGGGCCTCGAGGCGGCTGATCAGGCGATCGTCGGAGAGCACCGGCTCACTCTCCCATCATGATTCCGGCGAGGATCCCGCCGTCGATCGCGAAGGCGGCGCCGCTCGCGTAGGTCGCGTCGCAGACGATGAAGAGCATCGTCTGCGCGACCTCCTCGGGAGTGCCGAAGCGCCGCAGCGGATACCTGGCCGCCATCTCCTGCTCGGGGGCGCCCTCCGTCATCGCCGTGCGGATCATGCCCGGATGAAGCGAGTTGACGCGGATGTCGTATTCGCCGAGCTCGAGCGCCGCGGTTTTCGTGAGTCCGGCGATCGCGTGCTTGCTCGCCGTGTAGTGAGCGAGGTGGCCGACGGCGATCTCGGAGGTCATCGACGAGGTGTTGACGATGACCCCGCCGCCCGCCCGGCGCATCGACGGGATGACTGCGCGAATGCCCAGGAAGTGGCCGGTCAGGTTGACGTCGATCGTGCGTCTGAAGCGCTCCGGCGAGAGCGCGACGATCGGGTCGGGGTCGAGGACGCCCGCGTTGTTGACGAGGATCGTCACCGGAAGACCCCATTGCTCTGCCGCGGCGATCGCTGACGCCCAGGCGTCTTCGTCGGTGACGTCGAGGGCGACGAAGCGCGCCTGCTCCTCACCGAGCTCGGCCGCGAGCGCGCGACCCTCGGCCTCGAGCACGTCGCCGATCAGGACGCGCGCGCCCTCGCCCGCGAGCGCCCGCACGTGCGCCGCGCCAATGCCGCGCGCCCCGCCGGAGACGAGCGCGACTCGGCCCTCGAGACGGCGGGCGGAGCTGCTCATGCGGCGGTCTTCACCACGCCCGTGAGCACTTCGCGAGCCGCCGCGGCGGCGAACGCGTCGTTGATCTCATCGAGTGAGTAGATGCGCGAGACGATCGGGGCGGCATCGACGATCTTTGAGTCCATCATCGCCGCGAAGCGGGGAATGTCGCGGCGGATCGTCGCACCGCCGTACTGGCAGCCGAGGACGCGCCGCGCGCCGATCGCGAACTCGATCGCGTTGAGGGTCACGGTCGCCGAAAGCGTCGACCATCCGGCGGGGACGAAGGTCCCGGCGTGGCGCGTCATCGCGAACGCCTGCTCGATCGCCTCCGGCGGGCCGGCGGCCTCGAATGCGTAGTCGGCGCCGCGGCCGCCGGTCAGCTCCCTGACGGCTTCGATCGGGTCGGTGTCGCCGGGGTCGATGAGATGCGTCGCGCCGAGTTGCCCGGCGAGCTCGCGCCGCCGCGCGCGGGGCTCGATCGCGATGATCGTCCGCGCGCCCGCGACGCGGCCGGCCTGGATCATCCACAGGCCGAGGTGCCCGCAGCCAACGACCGCCATCGAGGAGCCGGCCTCGACCGCGGCGATGTTGAGGACCGCGCTCATGCCGCTCATTGCGCCGCAGCCGAGCAGGCACAGATGCTCGTCCGGCATGTCCGCCTCGACGGAAACGAGGCCCGCCTCGCGCACGTTCAGCCGCTCGGCGAAGGTGCCGATTCCCCCGTCGGCGTAGACGGGCTCGCCGGTCTTGCGCCGCGCGATCTGGCGCTCGAGACCGGCGGGCAGCTCTTCGCAAAAGGCCGGCTGCTCGCGGGTGCACCAGTAACAGAGGCCGCACTCGGGGGTGCCGCAGACGACGACCCGGTCGCCGGGGCGCACGCGGCTCACGTGGGTGCCGACCTCCTCGACGATCCCCGCCGCGGCGTGACCGAGCAGTGAGGGCGGCTTGGCCATCACGTGCCCCTCGCCGGAGAAGACGTCGGTGATGCAGACGGCGCTGGCGAGGGTGCGCACGATCGCCTCGTGCGGGTCGGGTGGGCGCAGGTCCACATCCTCGATCTCGAGCGGGCGGCCGAGATCGAGGAGCAGTGCCGCCTTCACGCGGCGGGCTTGGGTGTCTGCACGTTGCCCCGGCCGATCCGCGGCAGCCCGAGCGCGTCGCGCGCCAGCTCGCCGAAGGCCCAGTCGCGGAGCACGGTGTTGCGGTGGCTGTTGATCATCGACAGATCGCGATAGATGCGCTCGAAGCGGCTTCCGTCGGGTGTCGCGCTCGATCCGGCGGTGCGGTAGACCTCGCTCTGCACGATCTCCCACGTCTGGATCGTCACCTCGCGCGCGATGCAGCCGATCCGCATGTCCTCGCCGTAGGTGTAGGGGATCCCGTCCTCGACGGAGCGCCGACAGGCCTCGATGTGCTGATCGACGGCGTTGTAGAGGGCGGCTTCGGCGGCGCCGATCTTCGCCAGCGAAGACCCGTACCAGCGGTGAAACGTCTCGTCCTCGATGCGCGGGCGGATCGGGGGCAGCGGCGTCATCTTGGTGCGCAGCATCTCCTCGTACTCGTCGAGCGCGGCATACGCCGCACCGATCGCGAGCGCCGTCAGGGTGAGCGTGAAGGTCGACATCGCCCGTCCGCCGTACATCGAATCGCCGTGCAGCTGAGCGCCAGGCGCGCCGCGCCCGGCGACGTCGAAGTCGACCATCAGGGCGTCCTCGATTCCCCAGTGCGCCGGGATGCGGCCGTCGGCGAAGGTGATCGAGTTCGAGCCCGAGCCCTTGAGGCCCATCAGCCCGCCCCAGTCGTCGACGACCTCCCAGGCGCCGCGCGGGGCGACGAACAACAGCATCCGCTCGGTCGGCGCGCCGGCGTCGTCGGCGATCAGCGCCTGGCCCATGTAATGCGTCGAGAGCGGGATGCCCGAGCAGTAGGCGACGCGGCCGTTGAGCAGCCATTCGCCGCCCGTGCGACTGGCGGGCCCGATCGGTGCGGCGACCGCGGCTGCACGGAAGTCGCCGTCGCCGAAGATCTCCTCCTGCGCCTGCTCGGGCCACCACGAGGCGACCTGGAGGGCGTGCGCGGAGGCCAGCGCGATGCACCAGGCGGCGCCCACGTCGCCGCGCGCGAGCTCCTGGATGAGGCGCATGAAGGTGTCCGCGCCGAACGCGTAGCCGCCGTAGCGGCGCGGGACGTAGCAGCGGTAGAACCCGGCGTCGATGCAGGCCTGGTGGATGTCCTCGGTCGGGCAGCTGCGCTGCTCCGTCTCGGCCGAGCGCTCCTTGAGGAGCGGGCGCAGCGCAATCGCGCGCTCGATCATCCGGCGCGGCGTGAGGTCGGGCTCGGGCGCCTCGATCGCGCCAGCCGCGCGCGCGTCTACCGCCATCGGCGGCTCTCCTGCGGGTCGGCGGCTATCGGCATTGTGCCTCCTTGAAATCGCGGCGGCGAGATCGCTAGGGTAACAGCCGACTGCCTGATCGTCATACAATCCTCGCCGCGCGGTGACGTCGCCGCGAACGGACAAGCGGTGCATTCGTTTCCACGACCTCAGGAGCGTCACCTGGCCGCGCAGCGCACGCCGGCCGAGGGGAGCTGCCCGGAGTGCGGCTCGGCCGAACTCGCCGACTATCGGGTCCTGAGCGAGGGCGGCTGGTGGGATGTGCGCAAGTGCGGCCGCTGTCTGCACTCGCTCTCGCGTGAGCCCGCGCCGCCGTTTGGCTCATACACGCCGCTCGGTCTGGAGATCTAGTGCTCGGCGTGGATATCGGCGGGACGTTCACCGACGTCGTGGCGGTACGCGACGGCCGGATAACCGTCACCAAGGTCGCGAGCCTCCCATCGAATCCGGCTGATCCTGTCGTCGAGGGCGCGCGCCGGCTCGGCGTCGAGGGGAGCACGCTCTTCAATCACGCGAGCACGGCCGGTCTGAACGCGGTGATCACGCGGCAGCTGCCGAAGGTCGCCTTCCTCGGAACCGACGGGTTTCGCGACATCCTCACGAAGGCGCGGCTGTGGAGGCCGCTCGACGCTCAGACCGACGCGAGCTGGCGGCGCTCGTTCGGCGACTCCGGCCGGCCGCTGATCCCGCGCTACCTGCGCCGCGGGGTGATCGAACGGGTCCTCGCCGACGGGACCGTGATGACGGCGCTCGACGAGGATCAGGCGCGGCGCCAGCTCGAGGTGCTGGGGCGCTGCGCCGTCGAGGGCATCGCGATCTGCCTGCTCAACTCCTACGTCAACCGTCGCCACGAGGAGCGGCTCCGCGAGCTGACGCAGGAGGTGCTGGGCGACGTCCCGGTCTCGATCTCGGCCGAGACCTCGCCGCTTGCGAAGGAGTACGCGCGCGCATCGACGGCCGTGATCGACGTGATGATGAAGCTGATGTTCACCAGCTACGCCGGCGAGCTCGACGAGCGGCTGCGCGAGCTCGGCTTCGGTGGCGCGCTCAACTTCGCCGACTGCGCGGCGACGCTCATGCCGTGGCGCGATGCGCTCGAACAGCCGTTTCGGATCGTCTTCGCCGGACCGGCCGCGGGTACCACCTCGAGCGCCCGGCTCGGCGAGGCGCTCGGCGAGCGCGAGCTGATCTGCTGCGACGTCGGTGGCACCTCCACCGACGTGTCGCTGGTTCAGGGCGGGCGCCCGTTCGTCAACGACACGTTCTCACTCGAGCACGACCTGATCATCAACGCGCTTTCGACGGAGATATCGAGCGTCGGCGCGGGCGGCGGCAGCATCGTCTCGATCTCCGCGACCGGTGACGTCCTCGTCGGCCCGCAGAGCGCCGGCGCCGATCCTGGCCCCGCCTGCTACGGCCGCGGCGGCGAAGCCCCGACGATCACCGACGCGTGCCTGCTGATGGGGATCCTCGATCCCGACGGATTCGCCGGCGGCGAGATGCATCTCGACGCCGCTCGCTCGCTCGCGGCGTTCGAAGCGCTCGAGTCACGGCTCGACGTCCACGAGCGGATCGCCTACGCCTACCGGATCGCCGTCCACAACATCGCCGAGGAGGTCACGAACGTGGCCGTCCGCCACGGCGTGGACCTGCGCGACTTCGCGCTCGTCGCCTACGGCGCGGCTGGGCCGATGCTGCTGCCGGCGGCACTAGAGCAACTGCGCGTCAAGCGCATCGTCATCCCGCCGCATCCGGGGCTCTTCTCGGCGCTTGGGCTGCTCTCGACGGACCTCGTCTACTACGACAGCCAGAGCGCCTACATGCTGCTGATGCCGGATGCCGCGCCGCGAATCGCCGAGATGTTCGAGGCGATGGAAGCGCGGCTTCGCTCGCGCGTCGCCGCCGGCGCCGACGGCGTCGTGGTTGCGCGCAGCTTCGACGGTCGCCTCTACGGCCAAAGCTGGGAGACCCCGCTGGTCGCCGTCGAGGACGGTCCGATCACGGCGGCGACGGTGGCGGCGATGATCGCCTCCTTCCACGAGGAGTACGAGCGCCGCTATGGCAACCGCTTCGAGGCCGTGCCGGTGCAGGGCGTCACCTACCGCGTGCAGCTGATCGTGCCGATCGACAAGGTCGACTTCTCGTCGGTGCCGGAGGGCTCCTCAGCCGGCGAGCCGGCGCGGCAGCGGATCAGAACGCTCAGCTACTTCGAGGCCGAGCCGCTCGAGGCGCCGGAATATGACCGCGCGACACTCGGCGCCGGCGCGCAGGTCGCGGGGCCCGCGATCATCAGCGAGGGGCTCTCGACGACGCTCGTCTGCCCGGGACAGCTCGCCACGGTGGGCCGACTCGGCGAGATCTCGATCGAGGCGGTGAGCGGCGCATGACGCTGATCCGCGATCTCGAGAGCGACGCCTTCGCCGATCGCTACGGCTGCGAGCGCTTCACGGCGACGGTGCTCGCCAACCGCTACCGCTACATCGTCGAGCACGTCTGCGGTCAGCTCCTCACCGCCGCGTTCTCGCCGATCCTGCGCGACTTCTACGACTTCGCGGCGACGTTGACCGGGCCACCCGCGCTCGGTTACCCGACGCCGGCGATGAACAACAGCATCCTGCTCTTCACGGGCACGATGACCGACTCGGTGCGCAATACGATCGAGGAGTACGGGGTCGGCCGGCTTGAGCCGGGTGATGTGATCATCGGCAACGACCCCTACCGGACCGGGACCCACGTCAACGACCTGCTGTTCTGCCGGCCGGTCTTCAGCGACGGGGCGCTCGTCGCGTTCATCAACCTCAAGGCTCACCAGCTCGACATGGGGGGCGTCGTCCCGGGCGGGTTCAGCCTTACGAAGCGAAACGTGTACGAGACCGGGCTCGTCCTCTCGCCGCGGGCCCTCTACAAGGCCGGTGAGCCGGTCCGCGAGACGTGGAGCCTGATCTTCGACAACGTGCGCTTCGGCGAGATCCTCTTCCCGGATATGCAGACGATCGTCGCCGGCCTCGGGCTCGGCGAGCGCCTGCTGGCTGAGACGATCGAGCGCTATGGACTCGGGGCGATCCACGGTGCGATGAGCTATGTCTGCGATGCCGCGGCTGAGCGGATGTCGCTCGCGCTCGCCGCGATACCCGACGGCGAATGGGAGGGGGAGGACGCCGCCGACTGCGACGGCGTCGACGACACCGAGGAGTACCGCGTCCACGTCAGGGTCACCAAGCGCGGCGGCCGGGCGGAGGTGGATTTCAGCGGCACGTCACGTCAGGCGCGCAGCGCGATCAACGCGACCGCGCTCGACGCCAAGTCGACGGTCGGAGCGGCGTTCAAGTACCTCTTCGATCCACGCAGCCCGTTCAACTCCGGCACCTGGCGCAACATCGACATCCTGCTGCCCGAGGGGACGGTCGTCAGCGCCCTGCCGCCCGACGGCCCGGTCTTCCTCTACTACGAGCAGAGCCAGGTGATGCTCGGGGCGATGCTGCGCGCCCTCGCGCAGGCGGTCGGCGACGCGGCGATCGGCGGCGATCGGGGCACGACCGACATCCACAACGCGAGTGGCGTCCATCCCGACGGCAGACCGTGGGTCAGCGCAGCGCAGATGGGCGGCGAGCCCGGGCCGTTCGGCGCGACCTCCGACGGGGACGCCGACACCTGGATGCTGTCCTACCAGGCCAACGGGATCGCCGGGGCGATCGAGGCGATCGAGTCCGACGTGCCGGCGGTGGTGTTGCGCGAAGAGCCGGTCCCCGACACCGGCGGGGCGGGCTACAACCGCGGCGGCTGCGCGGTGATGCGCGACTCGCTGTGGTTACAGCCGACCGACCACAACCTGATGTCCCTTCATTACAAGCGACCGTCGGGGTTCGGCGTCAACGGCGGAGGCGACGGGCGCACCGGTGGCGTGTGGATCTGGGAGCCGAAGGACTCGTCGGCGCCGCGCCCGTCGGCGGCCGTCGACTCCTATCGCGACGCCCAGCCGCTCGCCGGCGTCCTTCATCCTGAGACCAACGCCCCGGACCCCGACGGGGTCTTCCACTATCCCTACCGCCAGTCGAGCTGGCACACCGATCCGCTCACCGTGCTGCGATACATCAACCGCGGCGGCGGCGGCTGGGGAGATCCGTTCGAGCGCGAGCCGGCCCGCGTGATGATCGACGTGCGCGACGGCTATGTCTCGATCGAGGGCGCCGCCCGCGACTACGGCGTCGTGGTACTCGGCGACCCCGAAGGCGATCCGGAAGGGCTCGCGATCGACGAGGCCGAGACGGCGCGGCTTCGCCGGGGACACCAGAGCGAGGGGTAGTTTGCGTCCGTGACCGTCGCCGAGCCCAACGGGAGCGAAGGCGGCCTCTCGTTGCGGGTCGGGCGCGTGGCGGCGCCGCTGCGCGAGCAGGTCGTCGACGTTCTCCGCCAGGCGATCCTTGACTTCCGCCTCAAACCAGGCCAGCGCCTGATCGAGCGCGAGCTGATCGAGCAGACCGGGGTGTCGCGAACGACGATCCGCGAGGTGCTGCGCCAACTCGCGGCGGAGGGGCTCGTCACGACGATCCCCCAGAAGGGCGCGATCGTGGTCGTCCCGTCGGCCCGTGAGGCGGCCGATCTCTACGAGGTCAGAGCGGCGCTCGAGGCGCTCGCCGGGCGCCGCTTCGTGCGCCACGCGACTGATCTGAACGTGAAGGCGCTGCGGCGCGCCTTCCGTGTCATCGAGCGACTCTCGAAGGCACGCGAGCCCGACATCCACGCGATGCTCACCGCCAAGGACGAGTTCTACGACGTGCTGCTCGAGGGCGCAGCCAACCAGGCGATTCGCGACACGCTCGACAGCCTCCGCGCCCGGGTCCGTTTCATGCGCGCCACGTCGCTATCGCAGCGCGGCCGCGTGAGCGAGACGGTGGTCGAGATACGCGACATCGTCCTTGCCGCAGAGGCTCGCGACGAGCTTGCGATGGCGGCGGCCTGCGAGCACCACGTCAACCAGGCAGCGCGGACGGGGCTGCGCGGGCTAGTGGAGCTCGATCAGAACGCCGCCGCGGTGCTCGAAACACTGGGCTAGAGCTCGAGACCTTCTGCGCCGTCAGCGGCGAGCTGCGGTCGCGCTCGGACGCACCTCGCCGCGAAGATGTGCGTGCCCCCAGTGAGCAACCGATGAGGAGACGACGCATGAGCGAGCACTCCGACCAGCTGCGCTACCTGATCGACCGTCAGGAGATCCTCGATTGCATTCACCGCTACTGCCGCGGGCTTGATCGCCACGACGACGATCTGCTCGAGAGCGTCTTTCACGCCGACGCGATCGACAACCACGGTCGGTGGGTGGGAGAGCGCGAGGCGTTCGTGCGCTGGGCCAACCACGAGTGTCACGAGGGGCTGCTCGCCCACCAGCACCACGTGACGACGCACAACTGCGAGATCGAGGGCGATGTCGCCCACACCGAGACCTATGTGCTGTTCATCCACCGCCGCGGCGATGAGCGGACGGTGGTCTGCGGCGGCGGTCGCTACATCGACCGCCTCGAGCGTCGCGGCGGTGAGTGGCGGATCGCCCGGCGCAGGGTCGTCATGGACGTCAGCATGACCGTCGACGGGTCGGGCTTCGACGCGTTCGCCGCCTATCCACCCGGCCGCTGGGATCGCGCGGACGTCTCCTACGAGCGGCCGCTCGAGATCTCGATCTAGCGCGGCTCCGGCTCGTCGCGACGCTGCTTCTCGGCGAGGCGCTCGCGCAGCCCGCGGACCAGGAGCACCGTCGTCACCGCGTCGGCGGCGTCTCCGAGGATCGTGATGGCCCGCCTGCGCACTCCGCCGCTCTTCAGCCGCGCTCGAAAGCGGAGGTGAAGCTCGGTCTCGTCGGCGGCGCGCGGGGTGAGCAGCAGGGCCCACGAGAACGGGGTGCCGCGCCGCTCGGTGCGATAGACGAGGGCACGCGGCGCCTCGATGGCGGCGACCTCGAGCCATGCCCGGCGTCCCCCGTAGTCGGGTATCCGCTGGTCGACCTCGAGGTTCTGGTGCGCGGCAAGGACCGCGCGGCTGGCCCGCCGGTCGCGTGGGATGACAACCTCGATCCGGCGCGGCAGATACCAACCCGCCCGGTGCTTGCCCAGCTGCACAAGCCAGGGCCAGATCCGCTCGGGGGTCGCGGCGATCAGCAAGCGGCGGTCGAAGATCATGTTGGCGTCGGCGACAAGATCGTCGCCGGGGAAATGGGAATCGGGGCGTGCGCTCATTTCTTGGTGTTCTGCCACCGCGGATCATGAAGTGCCGTGATCATCGGAGCCAGCTGCGCGACAACGGTCGCTAAGAACTGCAGAAAAGTTTTGTCCACGCGGCTAATGTGCAGCTATCAGGCCGCGGATTAGCCTTCGGCCCGGGGGTAAGGTCACGAATTCTGGACTAGACAAAGGGGAGGGAGCTATGCGTCGCATCAGTAAGCTCGCGACCGCGAGAACGGCGGTCGCTTGCGCGGTGGTCATCGCTGCCGCTGCCGCTATGGCAGCCAGCTCGTCGGCGAAGACCGCCAGCACAGCGGCAGCCAGCCAGGTCGACTTCTACTCGAGCCTGCCGCTGTCGGGCTCGTCGACCGCGCAGACGATTCCGCTCGTCAACGGCATCAAGCTTGCGCTGTCGCAGGCTGGCAACAAGGCCGGGAAGTACACGATCAAGTACTCGTCGCTGAACGACGCCACGGCGGCGGCCGGTCAGTGGGATCCGTCGCAGACCGCGGCCAATGCCCGCAAGGCGGCAGAGGACCCCAAGGCCGTTTATTACATGGGCGAGTTCAACTCGGGCGCCAGCGAGGTTTCGGCCCCGATCCTCAATGAGGGCGGAATCGCGCAGGACAGCCCGGCCAACACCTACGTGGGCCTGACGGCCTCGCTGGCCGGCGTCACCGCGGCCGGAGAGCCGCAGAAGTACATGCCGAGCGGCAAGCACACCTACACCCGCATCGTCCCGATCGACACGATCCAGGGCGCCGCGGACCTGCTTGCGCTCAAGCAGACCGGCTGCACGAAGCTGGCCGTCTTCGACGACACCCAGGCCTACGGCGCGGGTCTCGCGGCCGTGCTCAAGGCTGAGGCCAGCATGTACGGCATGTCCGTCGTGTATCTCGGCTCCGACGCCACCGTCGAGGCCAACTACACCTCGGTCGCCTCGAACATCGCCTCCAGCGGCGCCCAGTGCGTCGAGCTGAGCGCGACGACGTCGAGCGTCGGTGGTGCCGCGTTCGCATCGGCAGTGCACGCCGCCCTCCCCAACGCGGTGGTGCTTGGGCCGGACGGCATGTGCTCGTCGGCGTGGACGACCAGCTTCCAGGTGCTGTGCACCGTTGCGACGCTGGACCTCAAGGCCTATCCGGGCGGCCGTACGTTCCTCACCGCCTACAAGAAGGCCTACCACAACGGCAATCCGGATCCGTACTCGATCTACGGCTACGCATCCGCCGACCTGGGACTCAACGCCCTCTCGAAGCTCAAGGGCGGGCTGAGCGGCAAGGCGCTGCAGGCCGCGTTCGTGAAGGCGCTGTTCGCCACGAAGAACCTGAAGTCGGTGCTCGGTACCTACAGCATCACGCCGACCGGCGACACGACGCTCACCTCCTACGGGCTCTACAAGCTCAACGGCGGGACGCTGACGTTCTACAAGACGCTGCACCCATCGAAGTACCTCAAGCCAAAAGCCTGAGCCAGCCGTAGGGGGGCGGGGCGGGCGTCTCAGGCGTCCGCCCCGCTCTGCTTTCGAGCGAAGCCTTGTCAGCAACCACAACACTCGACGCGGTACGAAGCCGTACCGCGGGGCCCCTGCAGTTCCTGCGCACTCGCGTGGGGTCGTGGGGGCTGATCATCGCCCTGCTGGCGCTGCCGGTCTACTACGGCCTGCACGACCTCATCCACGGGTATCAGACGGGGTTCATCAACGGTCACGCGGTCATCCATCACGACCTCACGCTGCTCGGCTTCAACCTGCTGGAGGGGCTTTCCAACGGCGCCATCTGGGCGCTGATCGCGATCGGCTACACCCTCGTCTACGGAATCATCGAGCTGATCAACTTCGCCCACGGCGACGTGTTCATGATCGGCTCCTTCACGTCGGTCGCGCTGTGGGGGGCGCTCGGGATAACGGTCGCCACGGGGCCGCTCGGCGTCATTGTCGGGCTCGTGGTGGTGTTGATCGTCACGATGCTCATATCGGGATCGCTGAACGTCCTGATCGAACGCGTCGCCTACCGGCCACTGCGCAATGCTCCGAAACTGGCACCTCTGATCACGGCCGTCGGCTTTTCGTTCGTCCTCCAGAACGTCGGCCTGCTGTGGAATGGCGGCAACCCGGTCTCCGTTTCCGATCTCGTTCGCCAGGGCGACAAGCTCTTCAACATCTCCGGTGTGACGGTGCACAGAGGTGACGTGCTCGCGATCGGGCTGATGATCCCGCTCGTGCTCGGCCTCAGCTGGTTCGTCAACCGCACCGCCCCCGGCCGTGCCATGCGCGCGACGGCGCAGGATCCCGAAGCAGCGCGGCTGATGGGCATCAACGTCGACCACGCGATCTCACTGGCCTTCATGCTCGGCGGCATGCTCGCCGGCGCGGCTGGGCTCGTCTACGCGCTCTATGAAAACAACGTGTGGTACTTCCAGGGCTTCCAGGCGGGCCTGTTCGCGTTCACCGCCGCCGTGATGGGCGGGATCGGCAACGTCCGCGGCGCGGTGCTCGGCGGGCTAATAATCGGGATCGCGCAGCAACTCGCCGACTTCCGCCTCGGTGCCCAGTGGACGGAGGCCGTGATCTTCGTGTATCTCATTCTCGTGATGGTGCTGCGCCCGCGCGGGTTGCTCGGCGAGGTTACGAGGGAGGCCGGGTGAACGAGCTCAGGGCCCAGATCAACGAGTGGCGCGAGGCAATCGCGCAGCGCATCCCTGCGGCTCCGCGGGTCATAGGTGGCCGCTGGTCGCGCGTGTTTGCGCCGGCGGCGCTCGCGTTCATGATCGTTCTGCCGTTCTTCTTCAGCTCGGCGAGCGGGTTCATGAACGCCACGATCATCGCGCTCGCCTACGTGGTGATGGCCCTCGGACTAAATGTCGTCGTCGGCTTCGCCGGACTTCTGGACCTCGGCTACGTGGCGTTCTACGCCTTCGGCGCATACGCGGTGGGATGGTTCGGCTCGAGCTTCTTCTTCAACGCCCACGTGTCGGTGCTCTCCTCGGTGGCTGCGGGAAGCATCGGCATCCACCTCAACTTCGTCCTGATCCTGATCTGCGCGATGATCGTCACCTCGATCGCCGGCGTGATCATCGGCTTGCCGACGCTTCGCCTGCGCGGCGACTACATCGCGATCGTCACGCTCGCCTTCGGCGAGATCATCGGCACACTCGCTGTGAACGGCAGCGACATCCATCTGGGCGGCGGGCAGACGCTCACAGCCGGAAGTCTCGGCATCTCGGCGCTGGATCTGCCGTACTTCCCCGGGGTCGGGAAGTTCGGCCTATTGAGCCTGCGGCCGTGGTACTGGCTGATCCTCACGATCGTCGTGATCGTGCTGTTCGTGGTGCGACGTATTCGCGATTCGCGACTCGGTCGCGCCTGGATCGCGCTGCGCGAGGACGAGATCGCAGCCGTCTCGATGGGAATCCCGCTCGTCAAGACGAAGCTGCTGGCGTACGCGATCGGCGGGGCTTTCGGCGGCGTCTCCGGCGTCTTTCTCGCCGACTTCAACCAGACGGTGAACGCCTCGCAGTTTCAGTTCACCTTCTCGATCTTCGTCCTCTCGATGGTGATCCTCGGAGGCCTCGGTTCGATCGCGGGCACCGCGCTCGGCGCGCTCGCCCTCTCCTACATCAACTACTACCTGATTCCGGACGTGCTGAACACGGTCCCGCATGATCTCGGCCTCAACTTCGACCTGACTGACCTGAGCATCGGCATCTTCGGCTTCCTGCTCGTGCTGGTGATGGTGCTGCGCCCACAGGGCCTGTTCCCCGAGCAACGCAGACGGCTCGAGCTGGCCGGCACCGTGGCGTCCGAGCAGACCGAGCTTGCCGGCGCGGGCTCGGCGAGCGTGACCGGCGGCGGAGGGACCGGCGGTGGCTTCGGATGAGCGTGGCCGAGGCTCCCGAGACCGCCGCACCGATCCTTCGGGTCGAGCACGTCATCAAGCGCTTTGGCGGCCTGACCGCCGTCGGCGGCGTCTCCCTGGACATCCCCGATCGCTCGATCGTGTCGATCATCGGTCCCAACGGCGCCGGCAAGACGACGCTGTTCAACATGCTGACCGGCCTGTACAAACCAACCGCGGGACGCGTGTTCCTCGGTGAGCGTGACATCACGCGCTCGAGGCCGGACGTGATCACCGGGCTCGGAGTGGCTCGGACGTTCCAGAACATCCGGCTGTTCGGCGCGATGACCGCGACAGAGAACGTGATGATCGGGCGCCACGCACGGATGCGCGCGAGCCTCGTCGGCTCGATCCTGCGACCGCCGTGGGTCCGCAAGGAGGAGCGCGGCACCGAGGCTCGTGCGCGGGAGCTGCTCGATTACGTGGGGCTCCCGACGGGCTCCTACGCGCGCTACGCGAGCGAGCTCTCCTACGGAGACCAGCGCCGCGTCGAGATCGCGCGTGCGCTCGCGTCGGATCCGAAGCTGCTCCTACTCGACGAACCGACGGCGGGTATGAACCCACAGGAATCCGACGCGCTCAAGGACTTCATGCAGAAGCTCCGCATCGATTTCGGCCTCGCGATCCTGCTCATCGAGCACGACATGAGGGTCGTGATGGGCGTGTCCGAACGGATCACGGTGATGGACCACGGCGAAAAGATCGCCGAGGGCGCGCCGGCCGACGTTCGCGCCAACCCGCAGGTGATCGAGGCCTACCTAGGGAAGCAGGACTGACCGTCCGTGGCACTTCTCGAGGTCAACCAGATCCACGTGCATTACGGCGGCATCGAGGCGCTCAAGGGCGTGTCGCTCTCGATCGACGAGGGCGAGGTCGTCACGCTGATCGGATCCAACGGGGCCGGCAAGTCCACGACGCTTCGCGCGATCACGGGGCTCACGTCGGCGAGTCATGGCAGCGTCGTGGTCGACGGCGTGGACGTCACGCACATGCCGGCGCACGAGATCGTCGACCATGGCATCGCGCTCTCTCCGGAAGGTCGTCACTGTTTCGGGCGGATGACCGTGCGCGAGAACCTCGCGCTCGGTGCCCACCGGCGGCGCAAGGACGCCACCGTGACGCAGGACCTCGAGCGGGTGTACGAGCTGTTCCCGCGCCTCAAGGAGCGCGAGAAGCAGAAGGCCGGCACGATGTCGGGCGGCGAACAGCAGATGCTCGCCATGGGGCGCGCGCTGATGGCCAAGCCAAAGGTCCTGCTGCTCGATGAGCCGTCGATGGGCATCGCGCCGATTCTCGTGCAGCGCATCTACGAGACGATCGCCGAAATCAACCGTGGCGGGATGACGATCCTGCTGGTCGAGCAGAACGCCAACTACGCGCTGGACGTGTCTCGGCGCGGCTATGTGCTCGAGACGGGCCGGGTCGTCCTTGAAGGCGAATCCCAGATGCTGCGCACGGACCCCGAGGTCCAGCGCGCCTACCTCGGAGCCTGACGCGTGACCGTCCTTGCCCTGATCGGCGCCAAAGGCCTCTATCTGTTGTTCGCGTGGCTTCTATCGGCTGCGATCGGCGCCTGGATCGCCGAGCGCAAGGGCTACGGTGAGCGCGTTGGACTCGCGTTCGGGCTGCTGCTCACCGTCGTCGGGCTGCTGATCGTGCTGCTGCTGCCGGGACGGCCCGGCTCGCGCTGGAAGACCGAGGGTCGGCTTCCGCGTCGCAAGAGCCGCTGAGCACCCGCGACGCTCGTTGCCCGTGGAGCCTTCGGTTCGGCGGACGCGCCGTCCCGTCCCGCGAGGGTGATCTGAGCGAACGAGAAACGCAGCGGTCTGCCTGGGGCGCCGGCTCGGCAAACCACCGCAACGCAGGGCGCGCGCGGGGTGGTGTCTGAATTGTTACTTGGGTAGAAACCACCCCTCTGACGGCGGGCGGTCGCTTCGTTAGTCCGGCAGGCCGAGAGTGTGCTGGGGGACCTCTGGGTGTGGATAACTGACGAAAGGAACCACCTTGAGGCGTAAGCCTTCCATCACAGGTGTCGTTGCGTCGACCGCCTTGTTTCTCGCTGTTGCGGGTGGCGGCGCGTATGCGGCTGACAACTACATCATCA
>DATAWT010000094.1:0-49105 GCA_036267075.1 Solirubrobacteraceae bacterium | reverse complement strand
GTCTGCTCGCGCAGCGTCCGCAGCTCGTCGAGGATCTGGGCCTGGATCGTCACATCCAGCGCGGTCGTCGGCTCGTCGGCGATCAGCAGCTTCGGCGAGCACGACAGCGCCATCGCGATCATCACGCGCTGGCGCATCCCGCCCGAGAACTCGTGCGGGTAGGAGCGCAGCCGGTCCGCCGCGCGCGGAATTCCGACCCGCTCCATGAGCTCGACGGCGCGCGCCATCGCCTGCTGCTTGCCGATCGACTGGTGGGCGCGGATCTGCTCGACGATCTGGTCGCCGATTCGATAGACCGGGTTCAGCGAGCTCATCGGATCCTGGAAGACCATCGCCATCGAGCCGCCCCGGATCTGGCAGAGCTGGCGTTCGGAGGCCGACAGCAGCTCCTTGCCGGCGAAGTTGACGCGGCCCTCGATCCGCGCGTTGTGCCCGCGCGTCAAGCCCATGAGGGTCAGCGCCGTTACCGATTTGCCGGAGCCCGATTCGCCAACGACCGCCAGGATCTCGCCCGGCGCCACCGAGAACGACACGCCGTCAACGGCGCGGACAAGTCCATCCTCGACCGCGAAGGAGACCCGAAGGTCCTCGACCTCTAGAAGCGGCGCGGTCTCGCTCATTGCAGGCGGACCCGCGGATCGAGGAAGGCGTACGCGATCTCAGTGAGGGCGCCGAGCACGACCACCGCCAGCGCGATGAGCATCACGATCGACAAGAGCGTGACCGTGTCCAGATGGCCGACGGACTGGAAGGCGAGGTAGCCCACGCCGTGGAGGTTGTATACGGACTCGGTGAGGATCGCGCCGCCACCTATGACCTGGGCGAAGTCGAGTCCCCACAAGGAGACGATCGGAATCAGGCTGCAGCGGAGGATGTGGCGGACCAGCACCTGGCGCTCCGACAGACCCTTCGCGCGCGCGGTGCGGACGAAGTCCTCGTTGATCGTGTCGAGGATCGTGGAGCGCAGGACCCTCGAGTAGATGCCGATGAAGAGGATCGAGAGGGTGAGCCACGGGGCGATCAGATGCCAGAGCCACTGTCCGAGGCCCTGGGTCCACGGCACGAAGCCGCCCAAGGGAATGATCCCGCCCTTGTAACCGACGTAATAGATGAGGATCGCGCCGAGGAAGAACGGGGGCATCGAGACGCCGACCATCGACAGCACGGTCAGCAGCCGATCGGTGTAGCGCCCCGCCTTGATCGCGGCGAGCGTACCCACGAAGATCGAGGTCAGCAGCCAGATGATCCCGGCCCCGAGCGCCAGCGACGCTGTCGCCGGCAGCCCGGCGACGATCTCCTGATCCACGTTGAAGCTCGACTGGTACGAGTAGGCCGACCCGTTGAAGATGTTGGCCATCGTCTTTACGTACTGGATGTAGAGAGGCTTGTCGAAGCCGTACTTGACGCTGATCAGGTGAACCTCGGCGGGATTCGCCAGGCGTCCCGCGATCATCGCCGCCGGATTGCCGTTGGGCAGCGCGACGATGAACAGCAGGAACGTGATCAGCGAGATCACGAACAGCAGCGCGACCATCACCAGCACCCGGCGAATTACGAAGCGTGCCATCAGCCGCCGACCCTCACACCGCTACTCCTTGCCGATGCGGATCTTGGCCCGCGGGTCAAGCGCGTCCCGCAGCCCATCGCCGAAGACGTTGATCGACAGCACCGCCAGCACGAGCATGATCCCAGGGATCAGAACGTTGTGGAACGCCGCCGGGATCGCGTTGATCCCATCCGAGATCATGGTCCCCCAAGACGGGTTGGGCGGGCGGACGCCGGCGCCGAGGTAGGTCAAACCGGCCTCGGTCAGAATCGCGTTCGCCATCATCAGGGGGATGAAGACGATGATCGTGCTGGCCAGGTTCGGGAGGATCTCACTCGCCATGATCCGCACGTGGCTGAGGCCCTGCTGGCGCGCCGCGTCGACGAACTCGCGCTCGCGCAGGGCGAGCACCTGAGCGCGGATCGGCTTGGCGACGTAGGGGATGTAGACGATGCCGATGACGAACGCCGTGGAGAGCAGCGTCGTGCTGTGTAGCGGCCCGATCCCGTGGACGGCCAGAACCGTGCCCAGAACGATCCCGAGCAGGACCGCCGGGTAGGCCCAGATGACGTCGAGCGTGCGGCTGATGATTCCGTCGGTGAGGCCGCGGAAGTAACCGGCGAGCAGTCCGCAGATCGTCGCCAGGAGCATCGTGATCAGCGTCGCCACGGCCCCGATCTCAAGCGAGTTGCGACCGCCGTAGAGCAATCGCACGGCGACGTCGCGATTGTTGCCGTCAGCGCCGAGGAAGAAGGCGCCGAGGTGCCACGTGGGCCCGATCGGAACGCCGGTGGCGCTGATGACGAATTCCGTCTTGTGCCCGATCGTGAAGGTGTAGGGCGTTGCGTCGGGGCCGATGTGGGCGATGTCGTGCGAGTAGATCGGCGCCAGCAGGCACAGCACGAGGATCACAACGAACAGCACGCCGAAGGCGAGCGCCACGCGGTTGCGTCGCAGCCGGCGCCAGGCCAGCTTGTAGGGGCCGGCTCCGGTGGGCAGCTCAGCTGCTTCGGTCGCCTCGAGGACCAGTTCGGACTCGGCCCTCGGAAAGACGCTCATCGTCGCGCCGCCGCCACGGTCAGCTCAACGGCACCGCCGACATCAGGGGCCATCCCCATGTTGCTTGAACCGTCCATCGCGATGCGAAAAGCCAGGACGGGCCGGGAGGAGCTGTCCCCTCCCGGCCCGCCGATGACTTGCTACTTCAATGCGAAGGAGCTCAGGTCCCAGCCATAGATCGACTGGAAGACGAGCTTCGAGTAGTTGATTCGGTCGGAGGTCAGGAACGGGAACTTCTGGTACCCGAACACTCCGGCGTACGCCTTCTTGGCGACGTACTGGTCGAGGGTCTGCCACTGCTTCGCGACCTTCGAGAGCTCAGTCGACGGCGTCGCGCCAAGCTTCGCCACGACCGAATTGATGTGCGGGTCGTTGGTCTGACCGAAGTTCTCGTTATCGGTCGGCAGGATCGCTTGCCCGTCCAGGAGGACTCCATAGAAGTCGACCGGGTTGGGGAAGTCCTGGTTCCAGTCGGCGAAGCCGGTCTGCGGATGCAATGTCTTCGACTCGCCGATCGTCGTGAAGTACGTCGCGTCGGCGATCACCTTGATGGTGGCCTTGAACCCGATCGAGTTCAGGAACTGCGTGTAGTAGACCATCCACTGCTGGCGCGGCGAGCGGGTCTCGCTCCACACCGTGATCGGCGTTCCCGCCATGCCCGACTGCTTCACGAGCGCCTTGGCCTTGGCGAGGTTGCCCGTGCCCGGCGTGCCGTACGGGCACTTCGCGCCGGTCGGGTGACCGACGACGGCCGGCGGCAGGAAGAAGCAGGCCGGCTCAAGCGTGCCTGAGCCGATCCGGGACATCTCATCCTGGTTCAGCCCGGTCACGACCGCCTCGCGTGCCAGCAGGCTGCTGAACGGCTTCTCCGTCGTGTTCATGAACACGTAGTAAGTCGAGCCGCCGAGGTTGACCTGCTTGTAGCGACCCGCGGCCTTCGATTGGACCTGGCTGATCAGGCTGCCCGGGATCGTGTCGGCCCAGTCGAAGATGTCAGCGGTGTTATTGAGCACCGACAGCACGTTCGCGTCGACGTTCGACGAGATCTTGATGTCGATGTTCACGTGGCCGGCCGGAATGCCCGGGATCGCCTCCGACGCCCAGTGGGGGTTCTTGACCACATCGAAGGACTGGTTGGGAACGATGTTGGTGATCTCGTAGGGCCCGACGCCGACCGGCGGGTTGGTCGCCTCGACCTTCATCGGGGTCCCGCTCGGAATGATTCCGAGCGCCGGGAACGCGAGGACGTTGGCCCACGGTCCGTAGGCCTGCGTCAGGTGCATCACGATCTTGCCGGTCGCGTTGTTGACCGTGATGCCGCTGATCGTCTTGGCCTTGCCCGTCGAATAGGCGTTGGCGCCGACGAGGTAGGGCGTGATGAACGCTCCTGATCCGCCCCACGGGATCTTCAGCGCGCGCTCGACCGTGTACAGGAAGTCACTCGCCTTGACCTTCGCGCCGTTCGAAAACACGAGGCCCTTGCGGAGCGTGACGGTGTAGGTCTTGCCGCCGCCCGAGATGACCGGAAGCGCCGTCGCGACGCCCGGGATCAGATCGCCGGAGGTCGGACCGCTCACGTGCTTGTAGGTGGTCAGGCCCGTGTTGGTGAGCCAGTGGACCTCGGAGCCCTGGGTCGTGTAGTCGAGGCCCGGATCAAGCGACTGCGGTGCGGTGCCCATCAGCATCTGCACCGTGGGCGTACCCGACGCCCCACTGGCGGCACCGGTTGCTACCACCACCGCCAGCAACAAGGCCAGCGAAAACAGCATGGCCAACGTGATTCTTGTACGTCTCAAAACTACGCCTCCTCCCAAAATCAACGAATGCTTGCGCCAGATCCTAGATCAACGAGCCCTCGCCGCGCTGCAATACCTGCGAAGGACCACGTGTCCACCGCGGGCCGCCCTCCGCGCCCGCTTGGCACGCCGCCGCCTCAGCCCGCTTGGACCTGCGAACATCGCCACTGGGAGACGAGCGATGGGCGCGGGACTTCGCGATGTGCAGCCTGGCTCGAGACGCCGCCACGTCACGGTGTCCGTTACCGCGGCCGCGGTGACGGCGCTCGTCTGCGGCTGCGGCCACACCTCGCCGGCGAAGACGGCGCTCGCGCATCGTCACCTCACGGCCGCCTGCACCTCGGGAGCACTCGCAGCGATGGCGCGGACGCTCGGCGTCGCCACAGCCAGCATCGATACGGCCGCCTCAACCGCCAACAACGAGATGCCGCAGTGCGCCTTCACGACGAGGCTCCACGGCAAGCACGTCGAGATGACCGTCAACGTCGACAACGGGCCACAGCCCTACTTCGTGCTCGAGCGAACGATCGTCGAGGCCGCTCAGATCTTTCCGGTGCGCGCCAGCCCCGCGCCCACGCAGGTCGCGGGACTCGGGCTCGAAGCGTCGTGGTTTCCGGCCGAGACGCACCTGCAGGCGACCGACGGTCTTCGGCTGATCACGGCGACGGTCGTCAAGCTGCCCGGCGCCGGTACGAAGAATGAGGTACGCGTGGCCCGCGCGATGACCGCGACCTATCTGAAGACGCCGCACGGCAAGGCTGCTGCCAAGCTTGCAAAGGGGTATCCGGCGAATTGAGCCGGGCGGCCGGGCGCCGCGCCCGGGCTCAGCGAGGCGTCACTCTGCTCGACGCTGGCCGGCTTGTCGCCAGCAGCTAGTTGACGTCGGGCGCCGCGTAGCGGTGGTGGAGCATCAGCAGGTTGCCGTCCGGATCCGCGAACACCGCCATGTGGCAGACACCGGTGTCGATCGTGTCGTGTTGGAACACGACGTCTTGCGACTCGAGTTCCCCCCTAGCCGCCGCCACATCGTCGACTCGCAAGGCGACCGGGTTCAGGTTCGCGTAAAACCCTCGTCCGATCGCCTCTGTCTCGATCAGCTGGAGCGTCACGGTCCCAGTCTCGAACTCGCCGCCCGGCACGCGGTCGTATCGCTTCGAAAGGCGCAGGCCGAGTACGTCGCCGTAAAACCGGGCTGCAGCAGAGAAGTCGCGAGTGGGGATGGAGACGAAGTCGACGCCGGTGACCACGCGCCCATCGTACGCCGATCACGCGACCGCGCTGCGCTCGGCCGATCGCCTAGCCCAAAGGCCGGGCCTCGCGACGCCGTCAGGCGAGGTAGCTCGTCGCAGCCCGCGAGTCGGGGTCGAGCAGCTCGAGGACGAGGGTCGACCACGCGAATGCGTGGGTCCCCATGCCGTGCCCGGTGAAGGGGTCGTAGTACTCGCGCAGGCCGACGCTGGCCACCGCCGCGCAGACGCGCGTCCGAAGCAGGTCGGCCTCGGCGCTGTAGCCGAGGCGCACGAGCCCTAGCCACAGCAACCACGCTGCGTTCACCCACGTCGGGCCACGCCAGTAGCGGCGGATGCCCACCCTGGTGTCACGGGTCGAGAAGGCTGGATCGTCGGCAGCGACCGAGGGCGGCGGAAGAGGGAGCCAGAACTTCCGCGGGTCGAGCAGATGCTCCTCGACAAGTCGCCGAGCGATCTCGGCCGGCAGATCGGGCAACGCGAGCGGCGCGAGGGCAGCCCAGGTGACGGCGTGCCGGCGCGGCGTGTGGGGACGCGCCAGCGGACGGAAAAGGCCGGCGCGCTCGTCGTAGAGCCGCTCGACGATGACGCTCGTGAGCGAGCGGCGTCCGAGCGCCGTCGCGGACAGCGAATGCAGCACGTTCGTCACGACCTCGCAGCACGCGGGGCCGCCGGCCGCGACGATCCGGCGCAGGTCAAAGCCGAGCCGACGGTTATGTCGTACGAGCCGCGCGAACTGCAGCGGCCCGGTTCCGCGCGCATTCCATATCCCGTCGAACTCGGGCGAGGAGTCAAGACCCGACTCGTCCGGCTGGACTATCCAGATCAGCCCGTCGCCGTCGAGGTCGCGGTGCGCGCAGAGCCAGTCGTGGTGGGCGACGATGGCTGGCTCGCTGGCCGGATCGCCCACGGCGACCCGCCACGCCCACGGGAGCAAGGGGGGTTGGATCGTCGCGGTCATCGGCGCGGAGTCGGAAGTGACGTTGTAGGTCAGCCGCTGTCGCAGATTGAGCGGCGTGTCCCAGAAGATCGTGTGCCCAATGAACCCGTCGGCCCGGCGCGCGGCGAGCAGCGACTCGAGCTCCCGCCGCGCCCGCGCCGGATCGAAGCGCCGCCACACGATCGACGCGAAGCACGAGTCCCAGTACCACTGGAACGGATAGTGGGTCGGGCTCGGCCGCGTGTACGCGTAGCTGACGCCGTCGGCTCGCCGCGCTCCCTCGCGCCAGTTCCCCTCAAGCGTCATGCGGCAAGCGCCGCGAATGGCCTCTTTGTCGAACGTGCGCGAGGCCTCGCGAAGATCCACCGCCGACACGCTACCTTCGCCACCCGCGACCGGCCATGGCGGCGGTGATCGTGGGAAGGCTAAGCTGACCGCGTGGACGCGACGGAGTCGCCGGTTCTGATCGATGTCTGGACCGTCGACCCCTCACGCGAGCCGGCGCTCGTGCAGCGAATCCGCGAGATCACGCGCGACCTCGTAACCGACCATGCGGGGTTCCTCTCCGCGCAGGTCTATGAGAGCGAGGACCTCGGCGCGGTGATGATCAGAGTCACGATGCGGACCTTCGAGGACCTCCAGGCCCTGACCGACTCGGCCAGCGTTCACGCAGCGCTGCGCGAACTGCGCGGGATAGCGCAATCCCACGCCCGCCTGTTCAGGCTTGTCGACAGCTTCGGCGACGCCGCTTAGCGCCCCCGGCCGGCCGGCCCGGCCCGGCCCGGCCCTCGCCGGCTCCCGGCCGCTGACCCACCTCCGCGCTGGTTCGCGCCGTGGAGCGCTGAGCGCCGCCGATCAGCGCCGTCCAGACGGGTCACCTCGATCCGCCGTCGTGAGCTCGCCACGAGGCGGCTCGACGGGCAGCGCGTTCGAGACGGCGACCCGCCTGTAGAACGCGGCGCTGCGCTTCGGCAGCCGGCGCTGGGTTTCGAAATCCACGTAGATCAGGCCAAAACGCTTTTCGTAGCCCCACGCCCACTCGAAGTTGTCCAGCAGCGACCAGACGAAGTAGCCGGCGAGCGGCACGCCGCGGGCGACTGCCCGCCGCGCTGCATCGAGGTGTCCGTGGAGGTAGTCGATCCGCGCCTGATCCTCGACCTCGCCATCGAGACCGACGGCGTCGGCGGCGGCGCAGCCGTTCTCCGTCACATAGAGCTCCAGGCCCTCGGGCGTCTCGGCGTCGACACCAACGAGCACATCGAGCAGGCCGTCTGGCTCGATCAGCCAGTCCATCGAGGTGCGCGGTAGCCCGTCGGGTTTGACGTCGACCGCCCCGACGACGCCGCCGATGCCCGCCTCGGCACCGTTTGCGATCGCGACGTAGTGGGGGCTGTAGTAGTTGATCCCGAGAAAGTCGACGGGCGCGCAAATCATTTCCATATCGCGCGGTTCGATCAGCTCATCCGGGGGCAGGATGTGCGCCCGCGCCGAGCGCGGATAGCGCCCGTGGATCACCGGGTCGAAGAAGACACGATTGATCTCCGCATCGAGTGTCTCGGCCGCCTGGGCGGCGTCCTCGCCGACGCTTCGCACGGGGTGTATGTCGATCGAGATGCCGACCTTGGTCGCGACGGGGAGGAGCTCGCGAAGCCGCGCGAGCGCCAGGCCGTGCCCGACCAGCAGGTGATGCGTCGCGGCGGCGGCGAGCACGTTGTCGGTGTGCCCGGGCGCATGGGTGCCGACGCGGTAGCCCTGGTGGGCGACCTGTTGGGGCTCGTTCAGCGTGATCCACAGCGCATCGGCCTCGCCGAGCGCGCCAGCGACGATCGCGGCGTAGTCGGCGAATCGCTCGGCGGTGTCGCGCACCGCCCACCCGCCGCGATCCTCGAGCGCCTGTGGAAGGTCCCAGTGAAAGAGGGTGATGGCCGGTGTCACACCACGCGCGAGCAGTCCGTCGACGAGCGTGCGATAGAAGTCGAGGCCTGCCTGGTTGACCGCGCCGCGGCCATCGGGCTGAACGCGTGGCCAGGCGATCGAGAAGCGAAACGCACCCAGCCCGAGGCCCGCGATCAGGTCGAGATCCTCCTCATAGCGGTGGTAGAAGTCGCACGCGACATCGCCGGTGTCGCCGCCGGCAACCTTGCCCGGAGTGTGGCTGAAGGTGTCCCACACCGATGGTGCGCGGCCGTCCTCGGCAGCGGCTCCTTCGATCTGGTAGGACGCCGTTGCCGCCCCCCACAAAAATCCCGGCGGGAACGCATCCGCCCGAGCGCCCTCGGCGCCTCCATCGCTGGTCATCACGTCACAGTCCTTTCGCAAAGTTCTTGAGGTCCACGCGGTCAGGACCCGCTCCGCGTGCGGCGGAGCGGGCCTGACCACCTACCGTCGGCTAGGAGGCGGGCTTCAGGTGAAGCACCACGATCTCGTTAGTCGGGGTGTTCGGACTGCCTGACTCGTAATTGTTGGACTTGGTCGGCCAGCCGGTGAATGCGCTCGAGTTGTACTCGTCGAACGCGGCGCCGTAGACGGTCGGGATGACCGGCAGCTGCTTGGCGACGTAGGTCTCAATCGGGGTCAGGTACTTCAGCTGCGCCTTAATCGAGATAGCCGTTCCGAGCTGTGCGAGGTCCTTGTTGATCGCAGCGTTGCGAAGGCCCTCGAAATTGCCGTTGCGGTTGTTCGTGATCAGGGCGCTGTTGAGCCAGTTGTCGTACAGCACGTACGGCGAGATGCTCGTCTGCGACCAGTGCTGCATCACCTGGAAGTTGCCGGTCGCGATGTCGCTTGACCAGGCCGGGACCGACAGGCCGTCGAAGGTCGCACAGATGTCGGCCTTCTTGAGCTCCGAGGCCGCCAGCGCGTCATCGGCCGCATAGTCGGTGTAGGAGGCGGGATCGATGATCGTGAACTTGACGGCCTTGCCGCCCTTCTGGAAGCAGCCGTTCTTGACCGTGTAGCCGGCCTTCGTCAGGACGGCCTTTGCGGCAGCGATGTTCGGCGACGCCGAGAGCGCGAACTTCTTGACCGACGAGGCGAGCACGTTGGCGAAGTTCGGCAACACGAGACCGCTCGCGTTTGTCGCGACTGGCTCGAGCCCGTCTTCGCCCTGCTTGCTGATCGCCGTGCGGTCGATCGCGTCACTGATCGCCTGGCGCACCGCGAGCTGGTTGGTCGGCCAGCGGCTCAGGTTGGGGTAAAACGTGTTCGTCTGGACCGGCGCGAAGTACGTCGCGTGACCCGGAGTGCTGGTGAACGCGCCAAGCCCGCTGAGGAAGTTGCCCGCCCAGTCGAGCGAGTTGTTCTCAAGCGCCGCCAGCACGTCAGTGTTGGAGGCGATCAGTGGGAAGTCGACTTCCTTGACGGCAGGCGCGCCGCCGCCGGGGTTGAACGGACCACCCCAGTAGCTCGGATTCACCTTCAGCGTGAAGCCGGTCGAGGATGAGAACGAGTCAAGCTCGTAGGGCCCGGTTCCGACAGGGCTCGTGACCGTCGCCGTGGCGGGGCTCGAGATGCTCTGCCAGATGTGCTGCGGGACGATGTACTGGTTAGCGATGTATTGCAGGTTCGTGTACTGCGACGAGGAGAAGGTGATCGTCACCTTGTTGCCCGACACCGTCGCCGCGGTGATCGGCAGGCCGTCGGTATTGGCGGCCGTGTTGTTCATCAGCAGGGTGTAGGTGAAGGCGACGTCGGCAGGCGTGAACGGCTGACCGTCGGACCATGTGACGCCGCTGCGGATCGTGAACGTGATCGACTTGCCGGCGGCACCCCACTTGTAGCCGGTTGCGAGCATGTCGTAGACCTTCGTCGGCTTGGCGACGTCGAACTGGAGCAGCGTCTCGTAGATCAGCGACGTGCCGCCGAGCAGATACGACGCCGCCGCTGGATCGAATGGGTTGAAGTCGTCCGGGATCGAGTTCGTCGGCGACGACTCCATCACGAGCGTCGACGAGGCCGCCGTGTGGGCCACACGCGCGATCGCGGGTGCGGCGAAGACACCGGCGGTGGCGGCCAAGGCCGTCCCCAGCGCGGCTGCCGCCGCGGCGGCGGCGAAGGCGCGCTTCGCTATCGATAGGCGTTGCATTTCCGATGTACCTTTCGTTCAGCACAGCGATGTGCAGATTCCAATGCCGGCACGCAGACGCGTGCACTTTGTGATCCGAGACGTCCGGCGCGGTGACCTTTGGAGCTCCGCGTCGGGCGGATCGCAAACCTCCTCGTTCAGGTCTTGATTGCCTCCCCCCTCTCCTCGCCGAGCGCCCCGGCGAGCGCCGGCGCGGCGACGTCGAGCCGCCAGCAGGCCGCCGCGCGTCGCCGACTGATCGGCACAAGCGGCGGCGACTGCGTGCGGCAGCGTTCATCCGCGAACGGACAGCGCGCGGCAAACCGGCAGCCAGTGACGCCGGCGAGCGAGCTCCCGGCGCGGCCGACCGCAGCGCGCGCATGGCCGTTCCCCGACCGTGCCCCGAGTCGGTCCGGGTCGGGGGCGGCTCCGAGCAGCAGCTGCGTATAGGGGTGCGCGGGCTCCTGCGTCAGGGCTTCCGATGGGCCGCGTTCGACGATTCGCCCGGCGTACATCACGAGCGTCTCGTCGGCGAAGTAGCGGGCCGAGGCGATGTCGTGCGTGATGTAGAGGACGGCGAGGTCGAAGCGCGATCGCAGGTCTGCGATCAGGTCGAGCACGCCGAGGCGGATCGAGACGTCGAGCATCGAGACGGGCTCGTCGGCCAGAAGCACACGCGGCTTGACGGCCAGCGCCCGCGCGATCGCGACGCGCTGGCGCTGACCCCCCGAGAGCTCGTGCGGAAACTTCGCGAGGAAGTGCTCGGGAGGGCTCAGGCGGACCTCCTCGAGCAGCGCGGCGCTCTGCGCGGTGACCTCGGCCCGTGTGCGGGCGCCGCGATGCAGCCGCACCGGACGCTCGAGGTGGTAGCTGACGCGGTGGACCGGGTTGAGCGAGCTGAACGGGTCCTGAAAGACCATCTGGACGTCGCTCTTGTGGGAGCGAAAACGGCGCCGCCGCGCGGGCTCGATCTGCTCGCCGTCGAGGTGGATCGATCCGCCGCTCGCCGGCTCTTGTCCGGCGAGGAGCTTGGCGACAGTCGACTTGCCCGAGCCGCTCTCGCCGACCAGCGCGACGATCGCGCGCTGATAGAGCCCGAACGAGACATCGCTTGCAGCCTCAAGCTGCACGCCATGGGCGATGCGGTACGTCTTCGACAGCTCGCGCGACTCGAGCACGAGCGGGCCGAGTGTCGCCGCGAGCGGTTCGAGATCGCTCATCGCGCAGCCCCCTCGCGCCGCGCCGCACGGGCCAGCGCGAGCTCATCTGCGCCGACGAAGGGGCAGGTCGAAACATGTCCCTCACCCACCGTCAGTGGCTTCATCGTGACCTCGGCGCAGCCGGCCCGCGCGAAGCCGCAGCGCGGGGTGAACGGGCAGCCTCGCGGGAGCTCGCGCATATCGGGCGGTGAGCCGGGGATTCCGCTCAGCGCGCGGCGCGGACCGCGCACGCTTGGGAAGGAGTCGAGCAGCCCGGCGGTGTAGGGGTGGGCGGTGGCGTTGCGGATTGCGAGCGCCGAGCCGAGCTCGGCGAGCTGCCCCGCGTAGAGGATCATGATGCGGTCCGCGAGCTCGAGCAACAGCGAGAGATCGTGGGTGATGAACAGCATCGCGAAGCCGAGCTCCTCGCGCAGCTCGGCGATCTGTTCGAGGATCTCGCGCTGGACGACGACATCGAGGGCGGTCGTCGGCTCGTCCATGATCACGACCTCGGGCTCGACGGCCAGCGCCATCGCGATCATCACGCGCTGTCGCATGCCTCCCGAGAGTTCGTGGGGGTAGCTGCGCAGGCGCTCACGCGGGATCCCGACGAGGTCGAGCAGCGACTCGAGACGCGCGCGTTTGGCCTCGCGTCGCAGCGGCATGTGCGTGTCGATGACATCGCCCAGCTGGTCGCGAATGCGAAGGACCGGGTTGAGCGCGTTCATCGCACTCTGAAAGACGATCGAGATCTCGCGCCAGCGCAGCCGGCGCAGCTCATCAGCGCTCGCGGCGAGCACGTCGAAGCCGCCCTCGCCGATCCGCCTTCCGCGATATGTGACGCGGCCCGAGGTGATCACGGCCGGAGGGCGCAGCAGCCGGACAGCGCCGAGCGCGAGCGTCGACTTGCCCGAGCCGCTCTCACCCGCGAGACCGACGACCTCCCCCGGCCGGAGCGCCAGATCAACATGCCGGACCGCGTTGACATCGCCGTCACGGGAGCGGTAGGTGATCGACAGATCCTCGATCTCGAGCACGGGGGCGGCCGGCGGCTCGCCGGCGAAACGCTCTGCGCACTGGTTTGCCGTGGCGGCGGCGCTCATTGCCGCGCCTCGAGTGCCACGGGGGTCGGATCGGTCACGGCCGCACGCCGGTGTCGCCGGCGCAGCCGGACGATCTGCACGACCCCGCCGCGCCCGCGCAGGAGCGCGTGACTCGCGTCGTCGACGCGCCCTCCGGTCTCGCGCAAACGCGGGTTGCCGAGCTCGTCGAGTCCGTAGTTGATCAGGACGAGGCTCGTGCCGAGCAGCGCGACGAGGATGCCGGGAACGGCCCACCACCACCAGGCGCCGAGCTCGAGGGCGCCCTGACTCTGCGCCCAGTACAGGATCACGCCGATGCTCCAGCTGTTGACGTCGGTCAGCCCGAGGAACGCGAGGGCGACCGACGTGAGGATCGCGTAGAGCGCGACGCCGATGAAGCCCGCGGCGATCAGGCTGGTCTCGTTGGGGATGATCTCGAAGGCGATGATCCGCCACGTGCGCTCGCCCGTCTCGCGTGCCGCGGCGACGTAGTCGCGGTTGCGCAGCGCGAGCGTCTGGGCGCGGATCACCCGCGCCCCCCAGGCCCAGCCGAGCGCGCTCAGCACGATCGCGGTGGCGATCTCGCCGGTGTGCGGCAGATAGCCGAGGATCACGATCAACAGCGGCAGCGCCGGCAGCACGAGGAAGATGTTCGTGATCAGCATCAGCGCTTCATCGGTGGCGCCGCCGACGTACCCCGCGGTCACGCCGACCAGTACCGCGACGATGGTCGCGATCGTCGCCGCGAGCAGCCCGAGCACGATCGTCGAACGGATCCCGACCAGCACCTGCGAGAAGACGTCCTGACCGAAGGAGGTCGTGCCGAAGGGGTGGCTGAAGCTAGGTGCTGCCGCCTGCGCGACGATTCTCGTCGTCGACGGGTCATGGGGCGCTAGGACCGGTCCGAAGATCGCCAGCAGAACGTAGAGACCGAGGATCGTGGCGCCGATCTTCGCCTTCAGCGGCAGCGCCGCCCAGCGACCGCGTCCGTGCGGGAGCGCGGCCTGCGCGGCGGGCGGCGGCTCGAGCGTCATCGCAACCGACATCAGGCCGCGCTCCGTGTACGCGCGCGCGGGTCGGCGAGCACATAGACCGCGTCGGCGAGCAGGCAGGCGAGCAGGATCGCCAGTGAGATGACGAGGAAGATGCCCTGCGTCAGCGGGTAGTCGTCGGAGGTGACGGCGTTGTAGAGCATCAGCCCGATGCCGGGATAGGAGAAGACGTACTCGGTGAGCAGCGCCCCGGCGACGACGTAGCCGATCGCGAGCGAGAAACCGGCGATGTTCGGCAGGATCGCGTTGCGCGCCGCGTAGCTGAAGATGATCCGCCGCCGCGGCAGGCCCTTGGCTTGAGCGGCGAGCACGTAGTCCTCGCCGATCGTCGTGATCATCACGTTTCGCATCGTCAGCATCCAGCCGGCGAAGGAGGTGATGATGATCGTCGTCGCCGGTAACACCGAATGGACGAAGGCGCTCGACAGGAACGTCCAGTTGAACCCTGGAGAGAGGCCGATCGCCGAGCCGCCGCCGTATGGGAAGACGCCGAGCTTGACCGACAGCACCTCGATCGCGGCCAGTCCCACGAAGAAGTAGGGCGTCGCCTGCATGAATGTCGCGACCGGGAGCGACTGGTCGAGGAAGCCGCCACGGCGCCATGCGGCCAGGATCCCGAGCAGCGTCCCGAGCAGGAACGCGATCAACGTCGCGGTGCCGACCAGCGCGAGGGTCCAGGGCAGCACCTGACCGATCACCGTCGTGACCTTCTCGGGGTACTGCGAGCTCGAGACCCCGAGATTGCCATGGAAGAGGTTGCCGAGGTAGCTCCAGTACTGGTGAAGGAGCGTGCCCTGGTGCCCGATCCCGAACTCGACCTCGAGCGTGCGCGCCGATTCGGGCGGCAGCCCCTGGTACTTGCCGAGGAGCGCGGCGACAGGGTTCCCCGGCATCAGCCGGGGGATGAAGAAGTTGATCGTGATCGCCGCCCAGGCCGCAACGAGATAGAAGCCGAGACGGCGCGCTACGAACCTCATTCCCCTCCCTCTCACTACCGCGGTCCGCTCCCTACCGAGCAATCTCGGAAACAGGATATGTAAACGCTAACCTACAAATAGGTCCGACGTCAAGGAAGAAATTTTCGCAACCCCCCGGCAGTCGGCCGCAGAAACATGTAACGTTTCTGAAATGACACCGGCACGGGAGCGCGCATCGGCAACTCACGACGGCGACGGCCGCCTGACGATCCGCGAGATCGCGGCCTTCGCCGGGGTGTCGACGGCCACCGTTTCGCGCGTCATCAACCGAAGCGGCTACGTCTCGCAGGCCACCAGAACGACGGTCGAGCGCGTGGTGCGCGAGCATGGTTACAGCGCGAACCGCAATGCGCGCGCGCTGTCGGCGGGACGAACCGGGCTGGTCGGTGTGACCGTCCCGCTGATCCACCCGGCCTATTTCTCGGTGATCGTCGCCGGTGTCGCCGAGGCGCTCTATGAGCAGGACATGCGGATCGTCCTCTGCTCAACGCTGCACGAGCACGACCGCGAGGTCTCGCTGCTTGAGCGCCTGATGCACGGGACGACCGACTGCGCGCTGCTCGTGCTGCCAGAGGAGTCAAGCGCCGAACTGCGCACGCTGATGGAGCACGGCTTCCGCTTCGTCGTCGTCGACCCGCGGATGCGAATCGACGAGCGCGTCCCGACGGTCTCGGCCGCTCACTCGACCGGCGCCAACCAGGCGACGGCGCATCTGCTCGAGCTAGGGCATCGACGCATCGCCGCGATCACGGGACCCGCCGGCTGGATGGCGACCGAGGAACGCCTCCGCGGACATCACGCTGCGCTTGCCACCGCCGGCGTCCTGCCCGATCCCGCGCTGGTCGTCGAGTCGAACTTCGAGGTCGAGGGCGGCCGCATCGCGGCCGCGGCGCTGCTTGACCTCGCCGAGCCGCCGACAGCGATCTTTGCCTTCAACGACCAGCTCGCGATCGGCGCCATGCAGGCGGCGCTCGAGCGCGGACTGCGCGTCCCCGAAGCGCTCTCGATCGTCGGCTTTGACGACACCGCCGAGGCCGAGATCGTCACACCGCGCCTGACGACCGTGCACCAGCCGCTGGCCGAGATCGGCCGGATGGGCGTGAGCCTCCTCACGCGACAGCTCGAGAACCAGCGGCTCGACGCGGTCCACGTTGAGCTGGAGACGAAGCTCGTGGTGCGAGCCTCGACGGCGCCACCGCCCTCGTGAGCTCGGCGCCACCGCCTTCGTCGCCACGATCGGCGTGATGAGCGTGCGCATGGTGAACGTGCTCCGCTGCGAGCTGGATGAGCCGCTTGACCGGGCCGGGTTCCGCCACGCGGGCGCCACGATCGGCGCACGGATCGGCGCCGAGCGCATCGGCGCCTCGGTATATGAGGCGCAGGCCGGTCACCCGATCTTTCCCTACCACTACACCTACGCCGCCGAGGAGTGGATGTACGTGCTGTCCGGCGCGCCCGTCCTGCGCGACGCCGGCGGCCAGAGAGCACTCACCAGCGGGGATTTGGCCTGCTTTCCGGCCGGGCACCTCGGGGCGCACGTGAGCGGGCCGGGCCGGTTGATCCTCTTCTCAGCCGACGCGCCGGGACCCTACGTCGCCGTCTACCCGGACTCCGACAAGGTCGCAATCTGGACCGGCGTCGCCGACTTCGGGACCATGACGCTGCCCCGGTCTGCCGCGGTCGACTACTGGTCCGGCGAGGGCAGCGAAACGTCATCGGAGCGGGTGACCGTGGTGCGGGAGCCCGCCGCGCCGGGCCGTCCCGTGGTCAACGCGCTCGACGTGGCGGCGGACCTTCGCCGCGCCGACGCCCCGGCCGGCTCTCGGTGCCGGGAAGCGGCGCTGTCATCGGGCCTGGGCGCCGAGCGGCTCGATGCGACCGTTGTGGAGCTTGATCCGGGTGAGGGATGCGCGGCGTATCACTACGAATACGGCCGCCAGAAGTGGCTGCTGGTGGCGCCCGGGACGCCGACGCTGCGCCATCCCGGTGGAGAGGGCGTCCTGACGGCCGGGGATCTCACGTGCTTCCCCGAAGGCCCGTCAGGCGCCCAGCGGGTGCTCAACCGCAGCGACGAGGTCGCGCGCGCGCTGTTCATTTCGACGACCGGCTTTCCAGCGAACGTGTGCTACCCCGACAGTGGGAGCTGGCTGTTGCGAAACGGACCGGACGCGACGGAACTGACGCTTCCCGGCCCACGGCCGCGCTAGGAGAGGCCAGCTGCCGCAGCGAGCGTCGCGGGCGCCTGTCGAAGGACTAGGTCGCCGCGGCGGGCGTGCGGATCCCGTCGCAGACGATCTCGACCATCCGCTGACAGACGACGTCGTCCTGTTTGGAGTGGCAGGCGCCAACGATCAGCGCCATCACCTCGGCGGTCGCGACGTCGCCGCGCACGGCGCCGGCTCGCTTGGCTTGCTCAAGCAGCACATCGATGCCATGCGTCAGCTCCTCGACGCTCGTCGCGCAGGTGGACTTGATGTCGATCCCGGCAGCATCCATCGCGTCGAAAAGGTCCTGTTTCGCCGACGCCTGGCGCCCGAACTCGCGCAGGAACGAGAACAGCGCATCGCCCGGCCTCTCGCCCTCGGCGAGCCGCCGCGTTTTGACGCAGAGATCGTCGAGACGGGCGGTCACGATCGCCTCGAACAGAGCCTCCTTGGTCGGGAAATGGCGGTAAACGGTCCCGACCCCGACTCCGGCACGCTGCGCCACCGCGTCAATCGGGGCCGCCACGCCCTCTGCGGTGAAGGTCGCCTCGGCCGCCTCGAGGATCCGCTCGCGATTCTTCGCCGCATCAGCGCGTAGTGGTCGCGGCGTCGCGACGCTGCCTTCGGCGGCCTTCGTGACCTGCTCGCTCGTGGTCTCCGCGGTCATCGCGTCGCTCGCAAGATTGCTGGTTGACAAACGGAACCGCAGTTCCGTATAGTTCTCGGTCGAACCGGAACCGCCACTCCGATTATAGCCTGACTGCGCGACCAAGACTAGGAGCAAGCGATGGCCACCGAAACACTGAGTTCCAAGGATCTCCAGCTGAGCGACGGACCGGATCCGCGCCGCTGGTTGTCGCTGGCCGTGATCGCTATCGCGCAGCTGATGATCGTGCTCGACGCCTCGGTCGTGATCGTCGCTCTGCCGTCAGCTCAGCGTGCACTCCACATATCGGTGGCCAACCGGCAATGGGTCCTGAGCGCCTACACACTCGCGTTCGGGAGTCTGTTGCTGCTCGGCGGGCGGATCGCCGACTACGTTGGGCGCCGGCGCATCTTTGTGATCGGCCTGATCGGGTTCGGCGCGGCCTCGGCGCTCGGCGGGCTCGCGCAGGACCAGGCAATGCTGTTCGCCGCCCGCGCGATCCAGGGAGCCTTCGCTGCGATGATGGCGCCCGCCTCGCTATCGCTGCTGACCGTGACGTTCACGGAGTCTCGCGAGCGCGCCCAGGCATTCGGTGTCTACGGCGCGGTCGCCGGCGGCGGCGCTGCAATCGGTCTGGTCCTCGGCGGGATGCTCACACAGCTCGCCTCGTGGCGCTGGACGCTGCTCATCAATGTCCCGATCGCGATCGCTGCGGCGTTCGCCGCCGTCCGCTATATCCGTGAGAGCAGAGCCGAGGGTAGGCAGAGCTACGACCTGCCTGGCGCGGCGACTTCGACGGTCGGTTTGTTCCTGCTCGTATACGGATTCACCGTCGCCAGCACGCACGGCTGGGGCGCGCCGCTCACGCTCGCGCTGCTGATCGGGTCCGCGCTGGCGCTGGCCGCCTTCGTCGCCATCGAGTTGCGCGTCAGCCACCCGCTGCTGCCACTCCGCGTCGTCCTCGAGCGCAACCGCGGCGGTTCGTTCCTCGCGTCCCTGCTGGTCGGCTGCGCGCTGCTCGGCACCTTCCTATTCCTGACCTTCTTCCTCCAGCGCACGCTCGGCTACTCGGCCCTTCGGACCGGGTTCGCGTTCCTGCCGTTCTCCGGCGGGATCATCCTCGGCGCCGGCATCGCCAGCCAACTGCTACCGCGCATCGGGCCGCGCCTGCCGATGGTCGTCGGCCTGACGCTCGCGACGGCTGGACTGGTCTGGTTCACCCAGCTCGGCGTGCACAGCAGTTACGCGGCAGGCGTCCTGCCGCCCGAGATCATCGTCAGCCTCGGCATGGGGATGACGTTCGTCCCGATGAGCAGCACGGCCCTGATCGGGGTTCACGACAAGGACGCGGGCGTCGCCAGCGCGCTCGTCAACGCAACGCAGCAGGTCGGCGGAGCGCTCGGCACGGCGCTGCTGAACACCGTCGCCGCAACGGCGACAGCGTCTTATCTCGCGAGTCACGCCCACTCGCTCGCCGCCACATCGCTCGGAGCGGTCCACGGCTACACGACCGCGTTCAGCGTCAGCGCCGCGCTGATGCTGCTCGCAGCGATCGTCGTCGCCGTGTTCGTACGCGCATCGCGCGACGACGTGGAATCCGAGCACATCGAGTTCGTCGGCGTCGGCGGCCTCGACACCGCGGCGACGACTAGCTAGCTGCAGTTAGTAAGCGGACGGGCGAATCTCGACGTGTAACGCCTCTGGGTCCGGTGCGCGGGCCGCGCGGTCCGGTCAGGGAGCGTGAGGGACCGTGAAGGCGTCGCCGCCCACCGGACTCGGAAGGATCGTCAGCAGCGGGCGGGGCGACATCGATTCCGCAGTCAGGGACAGGTCGCTAGGCGCCGTTCCGTCGACGCGCAGGTCGCTGAAGCGGACGGTCGAGAGGCTCGGGTAGTGGCGCAGTCGGCCCGTCTTGGCGTTCGTCACGTCCTCCTGCAGCCACTCCGCTGTCCCCAGCGGCCGACCCTCATCGCGCGTCGAGAAGTTCACCTTCAAAAACGACTGGGCGTCTACGAGCCGAACGCGCCACCGACCTCGCGTCAAGGTCAGACTCGCGTCGACAACGTCGCCCGCCGACACCGGCGCCAGCGGGCGAAGCAGGAAGTGGTGGTCCGTGTCGCTCCAGAACGCATACAAAGCCGCCTCGTAGGCCGCCGCCGGCAAGTGCAGGCTTGCGTCCTCGCTCGGAATCAGCCGTTCGTCGGCAATGCCGATTTGGATGAAGGGACCGGCACTCCCGCCGCTCTGGGCGCCGATCGAGGTGGCGGCAGACCCGACCGTGCTCGCGGCAAGTCGCGGGACCTTCCACGTCGCGCTCATGGAAGTCACGCGGCCATACCAAAGGTAGCCCGCGAAGGCGCGACTCGCGATGACGCGCCGCTCGCGACGGACGCTCCGATCGCGTGCAAGGGTCACGATCGCAGCCACTCCGATAGCTACGGCGAGCGCTCCCGCGCCACCGGCTCGAGCGCGCCTACGCACGGCGCGCCACTCCCGTCGGCGCGGCGCGAGCGCTGTGGGTGACGCACTTCACGAACGGCCGCGCATCGGGACGGACAGCACTGGAGCAAACGGTACGCTACGCAAACCGCCATCAACCTTCAGCCGGGCCAGTCTCAGCGCGTCCAGTACGAGATCGACGCGAACTCTCCGAAGCAGCCGCTCGGCTACTGGGAGACGACCGGCCACGGCTGGCAGACCGCGCTAGGCACGTACACGCTCACGGTCAACTCCGACGCCGAAACGCCGGGGCTGACCATGACGTTTACTGAGCCGTAGCAGCACGGTCGACTGGCGCGCAGGCGTGAATCCTGCCCGCCAGCCTCCGGGCATTAGATCTCGGACCAGTGGCCGCGGCGCGCCAGGCTTACACGGTCGCCCGTCAAGATCCGAATCAGCCCAACGCGACGTCCCCGGGCCCGGCGACCGTGCCGCTGTCGTGCAGGCGCCCGATCTCGCCGGCACTCAGATTGAGCATCTCGGCCAAGACCTCCTCCGTGTGTTCGCCGAGAACAGGGGCGCGCCGCACCGGCGCGCGCTGTATGCCATCGAAGAAGATCGGAGATCCCGCCATCGGATACGGGCCAACACCGGGGTGGTCGATTTCGGTGAACAGCGCGTTGGCCGGTGAACCGCGCAGATCCTCGGCGGCGAGCTGTGCGAAGGTCTGATAGGGCCCCCAAGAAACACCTGTACCGGCGAACAATTCGCGAACGCGTGCCAGGTCCCGCGATGCGAACCATGGCTGAAGAAGCCCGGTGATCGCGTCTCGCGCCTCGAATCTTCCGGCCTGAGTGGCGAGGTCCTGACCGGTGCTCTCTTCGATGAGCTCGCAGTCTGCGCCTATCGCGGTGACGTCCCGCAGCGCAATCCACTGGCGCCCTGTCAGCGCGACGACCATCACACGCCGACCATCACGGGTTTCGAAGTCATGCCCAAAGGCGCCGTAGAGATAGTTGCCGTCCTTGATTTGATCCTTCGCGCCCAGCCGCGCTTGTGCCAGACGGCCTAGATTCCCCACCATCGCGAATGCGACGTCGGAGAGCGCGATACGCACGAGTTGTCCGGCGCCGGAGATCGAACGGTGTCGCTCGGCGGCGAGGATTCCAAACGCCGCCAGGGTTCCCGTCGCTATGTCCCACGCGGGGAGGACGCTGTTGACCGGACCTTCGAGTCCGCGAGGTCCAGTTATCGACGGAAAGCCGGTCGCCGGGTTGACGGTGTAATCGAGCTCGCTCGTGCCGTCCGAGTTGCCCGTCAGCGCGACCATGATCAAGTTCTCGCGTCGCCTTCGCAAAGCTTCGTATGCGAGCCACCCCCGCGCCGGAAAGTTGGTCAGGAACAGCCCGGTCTCAGCGATCAGTGCAACGGCGAGCTCGCGCCCCTCCTCGGATCGAAGGTCGATGGCGATGGAACGCTTGCCCTTATTCAGACCGGCCCAGAAGAGACTCTGCCCGTCGCCGGCCAGCGGCCAGCGCTGGAAGTCGGGGCCACCGCCAATCTGATCAAAGCGAATCACGTCCGCGCCGTTCTGCGCGAGCGTCATGCCACCCAGCGGCGCCGCGACGAACGCCGAGCCCTCAATCACTCGCAGGCCGTCGAGGATCGCTCCGGTCATTCACACACCGCGGTGGCGAGCTGTGATCGGCGCGTCTCACGCAACGCGAGCTCCTCGAAAGCGGTCGCTTCAGATCTTCTCAAGGCCGGCAGCACGCCCGCGGGCGGCCAACTGCAGAGCCATCTTGCGGGATGCCTCGTCGATCATCTCCCCTTCGAACATCACAGCGCCAAGCCGCTCGTCGCCGGTCGCGTGGGCGTAGGCGTCGAGCATTCGTTCCGCACGCTGATAGGCCTCGAGCGAAGGGGAGAAGACCTCGTTGCACAACGCGATCTGGTCTGGATGCAAGGCCCACTTGCCGTCGTAGCCGAGCGACCGCGAGCGCTTCGCAACCGTAAGAAACCCCTCGGCGTCGCGGATCTGAGCGTATGGCCCGTCGATCGCCTGGAGTCCAAAGGCGCGCGCGGTGGTGAGGACGCGCCAGAGCACATAGTGCCAGTGGTCGCCTGCGTAGTCGGGGTCCTCGGCGCCGACGGAGAGCTGCGGCATGCCAGCGGCGGCAGCAAAGTCGCCTGGGCCAAAAATGAGCGTCTCGATCCTGTTCGACGCGGCCGCGATCGCCTCGATGTTCATCAGACCGAGCGGGCTCTCGATCTGCACCTCAAGGCCGATCCGGCGATCAAGCGCAAGCTCCTGCTCGAGCTGCGCCAGCAGCTGGTCTGCGAAATGGATGTCGCCGGCCCCCTCGACTTTGGGCACCATGATGCAGTCGAGCTCGGGGCCCGCGCGCTCGACCACGTAGGCGATGTCGCGGAAACACCACTTCGTCCGCGTGTCGTTCACGCGCACGACCTTCGTCTTTGCGACCCAGTTAGCCTCGCGGAGGGCGTCGACCACGTTCTGGCGACTCGCATCGTTCTTCTCGAGCGGAGCGACGGCGTCCTCGAGATCGATGAAGACCTGGTCGGCGGGCAGAGTTGCCGCCTTCGCCAGCATCTTTGGGCTGGAAGCCGGAACGGCAAGGCACGAGCGGCGGAGACGGTCCTCCATCACTCGTAGGGGTCTTCGGGACCGACGCTGAGGAGCTCTATGCGGAACCCGTCGGGGTCGATCATGTAGACGGCGAGCCGACCGGTGTTCGCGCCGGCCACGACGCTGACCGGTGGGCTCACCGATGCCACGCCCGCGGCCACCAAGCGGTCGTAGGTTTCGCCCAGATCCGTCACGAGCAGGCAAATGTGGGCGGTCCCAGGGTTTGGCGGACTCGTATCGACCGGTGTGCGCTCGACACCGCGGTACTCGATCAACTCGAGCTGGTGCTCACCGCCGGGAAGCCTCAGCATCGCCTGGTTGAGGCTCGCCGCCGGATAGCCGATGATCCGGCGCACGTACTCATCCTCATTCAGCCGCTGCCACACGATCTCGCAGCCGAACAGGTCGCAGTAGAACGCGAGCGAACGATCAAGATCGGCGACGTGAAATGCCGTGTGGTGGGTGCCGACGACACTCACGACTTCGGCCCGCGGAGTGGAACGAGGAAGCTGCGGCGAAACTCACAGACCAGGACCTCGTCCTGCCTGTGTCCACGCGTCTCCACGGTCACGATTCCAGCCTCGGGCCGCGATTTCGAGAGCCGCGTCGCCGCCACCGTCGTCTCGCCGTAGAGGGTGTCGCCGTGATGCACAGGTGCGAGATGGCGCAGGTTCTCCGTCCCAAGGGCCGCGATCGCCTTCCCCGAAGTATCGGGAACGCTCATACCGAGAAGGAGTGAATAGATGAAAGTGCCGACGACGATGTTTCGCCCGTCAGGCATGTTCGTTGCGGCGTAGTGTGCATCGACGTGCAACGGGCTGAGCGCCGCGGTGAGCGAACAGAAGAGATGATCCTCCGCCTGCGTGATGGTCCGGCCAGGCCAATGCCGGTAGACATCGCCCACCTCGAACTCCTCATAGAAACGGCCGAAACGCTCCTCACCGCTGTGGTGAACGCTCACCAGGCTCCTTCACTGCGGCCGGCCGCGATCTCCTCACTGCGGTAGCCGAGCTCACGGAGGATGTCGTCGGTGTCGTGGCCGAGCGGCGGCCCAACATGTGTGACTCGCGCGGGCGTCGCGCTCATGCGTGGCACAGGTGCAGCCATGTGAACGGTTCCGAGCTCCTCGTCGTGGACCTCAAGCAGGGTGCCACGCGACTGATACTGCGGATCCTCAAATACGTCTGCCATTGAGAGCACTCGCACGCCGGCCGCACCGGCCTCCTGGAATGCGCGGTCCACCTCGACCACGTCGCGTTCGGCGATCCAGCGCGCGACCGCCGTGTCCACATCCTCTGCGTTCTGCCCACGGCTCTCGTGGGTCGCGAACCGCGGATCGGCGAGCAGCTCCGGCCCGCCGACCAGTCGAATGATCGCCTCCGCGGCAGCGGGCGTGGTTCCGGACACTGCAAAAAACTGATTGTCGCGCGTGCGATACACGTTACGCGGCGAGGACCACGGGAGCCGCGACCCGTTGCGTTCCTGGAGTGCTCCGCTCGCCTTGTACAGAGTCGGGAGTGGACCAAGAATGTTGAACACGGACTCGAACAGCGACACGTCGATGACCTGCCCCTCGCCAGACCCACCGACATCGCGGTGGTAGAGCGCGGCGAGAAGCGCCCACGTAGCAAACAGTCCGGCCACCTCGTCCGCGAGTGCGAAGGATGCAAGCAGCGGCGACTCGCCCGCGTAGCCGCTGATCTCAGCCAGACCCCCAAACGCCTCCGCGAGCGTGCCGAATCCGGGACGCTGGCTGTAGGGCCCGGTCTGACCGAACGCGGAGACGCGCACGACGATCAGGCGCGGATTGGCCGCCAACAGCTGCTCTGGCGCCAAGTCGAGTCGCTCGAGCACGCCGGGGCGGAAGCTCTCAACCAGGGCATCCGCGCTTTCAACCAGACGCAGCAGAGCCTCACGCCCGCGCGGCATTTTGAGGTCGAGGGTCACCGAACGCTTGTTGCGCCCGATCGAAAGCCACCAAGCGGAGCGGTCGCCGATCAGCTCACCCATCGCTCGGGCAGCGTCTCCGTCGCCGGGACGCTCGACCTTGGTGACCTGCGCACCGAAGTCAGAGAGATGCTTGCCCACGCTCGGACCAGCGACGACGTTCGCAAGTTCAACGATGCGGGTGTTAGCCAGCGGCAGTTCGGTGGCGGCCATCGCCGTGCCAGCCTACTACCTTGGGAGCTAAACGGTCAAGCGCGCCTGGCCGCGCCGGCGACGTCAGGTGGGTACGCCGGGTTCGATCGGACTCAGATGGCCGGTCCGCCCAAGAGTGAGCGCGCGGACGCGATCATCCGATCGCAGCCAACGGTCCCATTCCTCATAGCCGGTCATCGTCTTCGCCTTCTGCAGGGTCATGTCGTGAATCAAGTACTCCTCGGCCACGAGGCACAGAACAGGGTTGCTGGTGCGAACCGCCGACGGGTCGCCGCGCTCCGGCATGTGCGCGATCAGCGCCTCGGATGCGTCAGCTACAAGGGTGAGCATGCGGCCGCCGATGCGCGAGGCAACTGTCTCGAGGTAGCTGTGGCGCTGCCACCAACCGACGTCCAGCGCCTCGTCCCCGTAGAGCATCCCGAAGATCGCCACATCGCGCGCGTCGGCGTCGAGGAGATCCTGCCGCAGGGCGTCGACGTTCTCAGCCCACATCGAGAGGTAGATCTCCGCGGTCGCCCCGCGCACGAGTGCACGAGCGTGATCGACAATCGCGTCCAGACTCGACACCGTGATGATGTCGGGCTCCGGATCACCGCTGACCATTGTCGGCAACGTCATGTCGAGGTAGTCGAGCGGCGTCATGTAACGCTCTCGCAACTTGTGCATCAGCTCGTGCGGCGGGACGCAGACGTACTCGACGGTGCTACCTCGGCGCGTCTGCGCGACGACGCCGGCATCGGAGAGGCGCTCCAGCATCGCGTAGACCTTCGACGAGGGCACCCCCGATGAGCGGCTGAGCTCGTTCCCGTTCTGGCGGCCGCGCCGCAACAGTCCGAGATACAGGCGCGCCTCATACAGCGAGAAGCCCAGCTCCTGGAGGCTTTCGATCACTCGACCATCCGGCGGCGCAGACATCGCGGCCTATACTACCTCCGGTCGGCGATGGAGTTCCTCGTCCAAATCCAGGTGAATTTTCCTCCGGATTTGCCCGCGGCGCAGCTCGCCACGGTGATGGAAAAGGAAGCCCATCGCGGTCGCGAACTCCAGGAATCTGGGGTCATTGTGCGCATTTGGCGAATCCCCGGGCGTACCGCAAACGTCGGGATCTGGGCTGGAGCCGATGCCGACGAGATCCATCGCGCGATCAGCTCGCTTCCGGCGTTCCCGTGGATCGACGCTCGGGTGACGGCACTCGCGACACACCCTCTCGAGGCACGCGACTAAGCCTCCACACTCAGGAGAGCCCGCGCACCGCGTCGGCGATCGCGGCGGCGCTTGGAATGATCGCGTCCTCGAGCGAGGGGCTGTAGGGCATCAAGACGTCGTCGGGCAGACCCACGATGGCGGGAGCCACCTCGAACGTGACACCGGCTACGGTCAGGCTCGAGATCAGCGTCGCACCCCAGCCGCCCGCGTGGACCTGCTCCTCGGCCACGACGAGCCGGCCGGTCCTCGCAACGCTCGCGTGGATGTGGGGTAGGTCGAACGGGCGCAGCCAGCGCGGATCGACCACCTCGGCGTCGATGCCCTCTCCGGCAAGCTCCTCGGCTGCCTGGAGCGCCCGGTCCGCCATCAACAGCGTCGCCACAATCGTGACGTCGCTTCCGCTGCGCAGCGTGACGGCCTTGCCGACCTCGGCAATCTGGTCCTCGCCGCGACTGACGTGCCCTTTCCGCGCGTAAAGACCCTTGTGCTCGAAGAACACGACCGGATCCTCGTGGCGGATCGCGGCGCGCAGCACTCCGTAGGCGCCGGCAGGCGTTCCCGCCGACGCGACAATGAGGCCTGGGAAGGCGATGAACCAGGATTCTCCGGTCGCCGAATGCTGGGTTCCGAAGCGGCCGCCACCGCCGCCGATCGATCGGACTGTGACCGGCACCGAGCATTGCCCGCCGGTCATGAAGCGAAACTTCGGCAGCTCCTCGATCATCGCGTCGGCCGCTGTGGCGAGAAAGTCGCTGAACATCACCTCGACGACCGGACGCAGGCCGGTGACTGACATGCCCAGCGCCATGCCGATGAACGTGTTCTCGCAGATCGGCGTATTGGTCACCCTGCCGGGAAAGGCCTCTGGCAGCCCGGCGTTGGTCTTGAAGACACCCCCGTCGTTGGCAACGTCCTCGCCGAGCAGGTAGATGCGCGAATCGGACTCCATCTCGTCAAAGAGGGCGGCGTTGACCGCCTCGCGGTATGTCATCTCGACGGTGTCCTCGGCGAGCGCCGAGGTTTCAGACTCAAGCTGCGTAGACATAGCTGCGGATCTCCTCGATTGTCGGGAGCGGTCCTTCCTTGGCCCGTTCGGCGGTTGCGTCGACCTGAATCTGAACCTCCTCGCGCATCTCGGTCTGCTCCTGCGCGGAGAGCGCTCCGGAACCGGCGAGCTGCTCTCCGAGCAGCACGATCGGGTCCCGCTCGCGCCAGCGTTCAAGCTCCCCTTCCGGGCGGTACTTCGCGGGGTCGGTTCGTGAGTGCCCGCGGAAGCGGTACGTCTTCATCTCCAACAGGCTCGGCCCATCTCCCGCGCGACCGCGCGCGACGGCCGTCGAAACCGCGGCGTGCACGGCGTCGACATCCTGGCCGTCCACGATGACCCCGGGCATCGCATGCGCCTTTGCCCGCTCGGCTAGGTCGTCCAGCGGAGTCGTCTCGCGCAGCGGCGTGTATTCACCGTAAAGGTTGTTCTCGACGATGAAGACAATCCCGACCTTCCACGCCGCTGCGATGTTGAGCGCCTCGTGGAAGGTCCCGATGTTCGTCGCGCCGTCGCCGCAGAAAGTCAACGCCACGGAATCGAGACCGCGCAGCTTCGCCGAGTAGGCGGCTCCGAGGGCGACCGGGAGGCCTGCGCCGACGATTGCAAACGCTCCCAAGAGCCCCTTGTCCACCGCGGTGAAGTGCATAGAGCCGCCGACTCCCTTGCAGCATCCCGACGAGCGCCCCATCAGTTCGGCGAAGCACGCCTCCATGGAAACACCGCGCATCAGCGCCTGGCCGTGTCCACGGTAGGTAATTGTCAGGTAGTCGTCATCGCGTAGCGCTGAAATCGCGCCAACCGAGACGGCCTCCTGCCCCTGACAAAGGTGTGTGGTCCCCTGCACCAAGCCCTCCATGAAGAGCTCCTGCACCTTCTCCTCAAACAGCCGGATCTCCAGCATCCGGCGATACCACTCAACGCGCGCGTCGACCGCTGTCGTGCTCACGCCTCAACCTCCTCGGTAGCAAGTAGATCGGCAAGCAGGCCGTCTTCGTCGTCCACATCCTGCGCCGCGATCCACTCCGCGTTGTACAGCGGCCCGAAGCCCGGCTCCTCTGGCAGCGGCGCCATCCGCCCATCGACCACAACGGGCTGTGCGAGCGAGTCGGCGAACTGGTCGACGCCGCTGCCCGGGACACCCCATTCGATCGGTACGTCATGGCCCAACGCCGCGAAGATCTGGGAGTGCATGTGCGCGAACATGTGCGGCACGAAGCGGATGCCGCGCTGCTCGATCTGCGCGAGCGTGTCGGCTAGGCGCGTGATCCCGCCGTAGGTGGTGACGTCAATCCTTTCGACGTCGACGGCGTCGTGGGCGAGGATCGACTCCGGGTGATACGCCCCTCCCTGCTCGTCACCCATCGCGATCGGCATTGGGGCGCCCGCGCGGATCTCCGCGACCATCCGCGCATTCCCCGGCGGCACGACGTCCTCGAGCCAGCCGAGCTGGACGTCCTCGATCGTTCTGGCGAACTCGATTGCGTCGGCGGCCGTCTTGAAGACCCAGTTGCAGTCCATGCCGAGCCAGCAGTCCTCTCCCATCGCCGCGCGCGCGGCGCGCAACCGCGCCCGCGTGTCCTCCGGCGTTCCCGCGATGGGCGCCTTGAACCGTCGCCATCCCTGCTCCAGGAGTGCCTCGACCTGCGCGGCCACCTGCTGCGCTGTGAGGCTAGGCGGGTAGCCGATGATTGCGGTAACCGGCAGCGGCGAGCGCTCGCCGCCGAGAAAACGGCTGATCGACTGCGAGCGGGCCTTCGCCGCGAGATCCCACGCCGCAAGGTCGACCAGCGAGAGCGCCCGAAGGCCCAGACCAGACGCGAGAATCGCGTTGTTACTCCACGACGCCTGCCAGTGAAGCGCGGCGGGATCGTCGTACTCCTGGCCGACGTAATGCGGAGCGACGTTGCGACGGACGATCTGCGCAAGCGGTCCGTCGCGCGTATAGACGAAGGCGAATCCCTCGAGGCCGCTGTCGGTGCGCAGGCGGCACAGGATGAACTCGCGATGCTTCATCACCCACGGTCCGAAGGAGATGGTGGTGGGCAGCGGCGCCCGCACCGTCACGACCGCCACTGACGCGATCCGGTCAGACATCCAGTTCGCCGGGCGCTTGAAGCAGCAGCTTGAAGGTCGAGAGGAATCTCGCAGCGTCGACACCATCAAGAGCACGGTGGTCCGCGCTCAACACGGCCGACATGCTGCGTTGCACCGTGATCTCGCCGTCGCGTACGACCGGTGTCTCGACCGTGCGCCCGGTGGCGAGAATCGCCACCTGCGGCGGCACGATGATCGCGGTGAACCGCGCGACGTCGAATGCGCCGAGGTTGCTCAGCGTGAACGTCGCCTCGGTCACCTCCGACCCGCGCAGACCTCCAGACCGGGCCCGCGTGACCAGATCCCCCACCGCGGCGGCGGTCTCGGTGAGGCTCAGCGTGTCCGCGCCGAGCACCGCCGGCGCGATCAGTCCGCCGTCGAGCGCCACCGCGACCGCCACGTTGACGCGCTGGACCAGCTCAAGGCCACGGTCGGTCCAGACCGCGTTGAGCTCGGGGTGCTTGCGCAGCGCCAGCGCGCAAGCTTTGACTAGCAGGACGGTGACAGTGACCTGCAACTCAGCGGCGACGTCGAACGCCGCGTCCATCGCGACTTCGGTCTCGACGTAGAAGTGAGGCACATGCTGCTTGCTCTCGGTCATGCTGCGAGCGATCGCTCGCCGCATCGGCGACTGCTCGACCAGCGTGCGACCGTGGTCGACCGCCACCGCGCCGTCGTTGTTACTCGAGATAGGCGATCACCTCGCCGACTGCCACTTCGCTACCCGCCTCGGCGACGATCTCGGCCAGCGTGCCCGACGCGACCGCCTCCATCTCGACGGTCGCCTTGTCGGTCTCGACTTCGGCGATCGGCTCGCCGCGCTCAACCTGCTCGCCGACCGCCTTGAGCCAACTCGCGATACGGCCGGACTCCATGTCGTAGCCCAGATTGGGCATCAGTACTTCGGTGCGCATGCGCGCGACTGTACTACCCTAGTAGTGGCGCGTCAATGACGCCGCGGAGCGTGGCTAATCGAGCTCAAAGCCGTAGTCCGTCGTGGCGAGGATCCGCGCTCCCTCCGGCGTGACGACGGCATTGTCCTCGTGGCGGACGCCTCCGCCCAGTTCGCCACTGTAGATGCCGGGCTCGGTGATGATCACGTTGCCGGCTCGCAAAACGTCGGTCCCCCCGGGGACGAGCTGCGGGCGCGATTCGTGGTAGCGAAAGCCGGTTCCGTGTCCGGTGTGGTGCGGAAACTGGGTGAATCCCGCAGCCAGGCATGCCGCCCGCGAAGCCGCGTCGACCTCACCGCCGGTCGCGCCCGGAACCGCAGCCGCGAAGCCGGCATCCGCCGCGGCCCGCACCGCGGCGTAGGCCTCGCGCATCTGCGGGCTCGCCTTGCCCGCGATCACGGTTCGCGTGTGATCACTCCAGTAACCGTCGGCACCGGTGCCCAGCTCGAGCATGACGGCATCCCCAGCTTCGATCCGCCGCGTTCGTGCGCGCCAGTATTTCCAGCCCTCGGAGAGATCCGGGCCGGAGTAAACGGTCGCGAAGCCTCGAACCCATCGCGCGGCGTTGTAGCCGTGACCGTGAACCGTGATCGCCCGCTCGACCGCTGCGACAACCTCGATCTCCGTGTTGCCGGGCAGCGCGTGCTCCTTGAAGGCGTTCAGCCCGAACACGGCGATCTCGTTCGTCCGCCGGATCCGCTCGAGCTCGCGCTCGGTCTTGACCGAGCGGATCGTTTCGAGATCCTCCGTCATGTCCCGCAGCCGATCGGTCTCAAAGCTCGCTTTTATCAACGCCTGCGTCGGCAGCGCGACGGCGTTGGGCTCGCCGTGGATCGACGCCGGCGCGACCGACTCGAAGCTGCCCTCGTAGCCGATCACTCCGCCGGCCGCGCCGTGCTGAGCGGCCAGGTCTCGCAGGTGACCGCCGATCACCTCTCCCGTCGGCGGGCCGTCGTTGCGAATCGCCGGGAAGGTGCGGATGTCGCCGTTCCAGACCTCGGCGGCCTCCTCCGCCTCGTAGTCGGGAACCATCAGCGTGGCGCCGCCGGCTCCGATTACCACGAACGTCAGACCCGGAATCTGGGTGTACCAGCCCGTCGCCAGCACGACGTTCTCGGCGAGTCGCAGGACGACGGCGTCGACACCGTTCTCGCCCATCGCCGACTGGATCTGCTGGACACGTGGCGCGTGCTCCATGGTCGGCCTCCTCGTTGGCTGGCCCGCCCACCCCGGTCAGAGGAGCGGATGTCGGAGCAACGTTACTACTGCGGTAGTCATCTGGTCAACGGATCCGGCCAGGCCCCGCGAAGGCCTTTGGCACGGCCTTGTTTGCTGTATTACGACTTGAGTAGTAGTGTCCCGCCCGTGCCGCGTCCGGTGCGAGCAGATCGAGACACACCGATGCCGCTGGCGGCCTTGAGCCACGAGCCTCGCCCGGCACAAAACGACCCCCTCGGCCGCGTCGCACGGCGAGGCGCAGCGAGCTAGCAAGCCCGTGGCGGCCGAGACGATCCGCGACGTCAGCGTCGCCATCGTGCGCGCGGCGCTGCCCGAGCCGATCATCTTCGGCGACTGGGTCATGCGCCATCGAAGCTTCGCCCTCGTCCGCCTGACTGCATCCAGCGGCGCCGAGGGATTCGCCTTCACGCTCTCGCGCGAAGGCCCGGTCGACGCGATGATCCGCCAGGCGATCGCTCATCACTACGTCGGCGCCAAGTTTGAATCGACCGCTGACGCCGCCGCCACCTTCTACCGCTGCCAGGGCTCGAACCTCGCAGGGCTAAGCGGCGGCCTCGGTCTGCGCGCGCTCTCGATCGTTGATCTCGCCGTCCACGATCTGCTCGCGCGCAGCGCCGGGCAGTCGATCGCCAGCTACCTCGGCGGCGAACCCCGCTCGATGCCGGCGACGGCGATCATCGGCTATCCGCCGGCCGCGATGCCTCCCGATGCGGTCCGCGATCAGGTCAGCGCACTGCGTGCCGACGGTTGGCGACGCTTCAAGATTCCGATCGCGCTGCCGCTCGAATATGGCGCCGAGCGGCTCCTTGCCGCTCGCGAGGCGGCCGGCGAGGATGCGTGGCTCGGAATGGACGCGGCCTGGATCTTCCGCTCCACCGACGACGCCGTCGCGTTCCTGGATTCGGTCCGCGAAGCGCGCCTCGGCTGGTTCGAGGACGTGTTCCCGCCGGGCGACGCGCAGCTCGTGCGCAGTCTCCGCGAACGCTCCGGGGGCACGCAGATCGCGATGGGCGACGAACAGGGAGGCAGCTACTACCCCGAGGCCCTGCTTCTTTGCGACGCCGTCGACGTCGTTCGCATCGACCTCACGTGCATGGGCGGCATCACCAGAGCGCGACCGATGATCGACGCCTGCGAACAGGCCGGCATCGCTTTCTCGCCGCACATGTTCGCCCACGTTCACTCGCAGGTCTTCGGCGCTCTCGGCTACGACGTGCCGATCGAATGGGGCGTTCCGGGCACCGGCGTCGACCCATACGCGGACTCGCTGCGCCAGCCGACGATCGCCGACGGTCTGATGGAGCCCCTCGCCGAGGAGCCTGGATTTGGCCCGGTGGTGAACCCGGGCTGGCTCGCCGAGCAGGACGCCGACGACGCTGACGGGTTGATCGCCTCGCTCGCCGCCGGGTCCTAGTCAGCTCACACCGCGCGTGCGGTGTGACTCGTGGGGCCTGCGTGATCGTCCCCGGGGGCGCGCGTCACAGGGCGAGCAGCGCAGTCAGCCCGCCGTCGACCGCGAGCGTCGCTCCCGTGATCCCGGACGCTCCCGCGCTCGATAGAAACACGATCGCGTGGGCGACCTCGTCCGCGGTCAACACCCGTCCGAGCGGATGCTTGTCTCCCCAGCCGGCGATTGCTGCCTGCGGGTCGTCGGGAAAGCGCCGCTTGGCGGAGGCCCGCAACATCGCGGTGTCGACCGATCCCGGGAGGATGCAGTTGACGCGAATGCCGTCGACCGCATGATCGAGGGCGAGCGTTCGCGTCAGCGAGACGATCCCGCCCTTGGACGCGGCATACGCCGGGATCATCCGCGAGCTCGCCACCGCGTTGACCGACGAAACCGTGACGATCGATCCCCCGCCGCTCGATGCGAGCGCCGGAATCGTGTATTTCGCCGTCAGGAAGAGCCCCTTCAGGTTGGTGTCGATCACGTAGTCCCAATCCGACTCGGCAAACTCGGGGGCCTTTCCGTGCCTCACCACGCCGGCACAGGCGGCGACCGCGTCAAGCCGGCCCCAGCGCGCCACCGTCGCAGCGACGACGGCCTCGGTCTGCGCCGCCGATCCGATATCGAGTGCGTGGGCAACGGCGCTCCCGCCCGCAGCCTCGATTTCGCGGGCCACGGATTCGGCACCGGCGAGATCGACGTCGCACACCGACACGGCGGCCCCGTCGCGCGCGAGCAGCCGTGCCGCCGAAGCTCCGATCCCGCTGGCCGCGCCGGTGACGAGGGCCACCCGCCCTTCGACGCCGGCCATCAGGCTATGAGGTATCCGCCGTCGACTTGCAGCATGTGCCCGACGACCATCGAGGAGGCGTCGGAGGCGAGAAAGATCGCCGGCCCGACGATCTCGGTGGGCTGGCCGCGTCGTCCGATCGGTGTCCGCGCGACGATGAACTCACTGGTCAGGCTGCGCTGGGAGTCGTTGGCGCGCACCAGCGGCGTGTCAAAAAGCGACGGCGCGATCGCGTTGACGCGAACCCCGCGGTCGATCCACTCGAGCGCCAGGCTTCTCGTCATCTGCGCGACCCCGCCCTTGCTCTGCAGATACGCGGTCGTGTGCGGGTAGGCGATCGAAGCGCCGATCGAGGCGATGTTGATGATGCTGCCGCTGCCGCGCTCCAACATCGTGCGCCCGACGGCCTGGCAAGCCATGAACGTGCCCTTGAGATTGAGCGTGATGATGCGATCCCAGATCTCCTCGGGGAAGTCCTCCGCGAGGTGACGCGACGCCGTGCCGGCGCAATTCACGAGCACGTCGATCTGCCCGTGGCGGCTGATGACCTCCTCGACGAGCGCATCGATGCTCGGTCTCGAAGTCACATCGGTGTGAAACGCGGTCGGTGGATTCGGACGGTCGGCCACACTTGCGATCAGCGCGTCCACGGCGTCGTCGTTGACGTCGGCGATGACGACGGCCGCCCCGGCCTGTGCGAATCCAAGCGACACGGCCTCGCCGAGGCCGCTGCCTCCACCGGTCACGACCGCGACCTTGCCATCCAAGCGGAACAGCGAATCGAGGTACCCGGGCGCGACGTTCGGTTCATGATCAGCCACGATCAGCCTCCGAGCTGCCCGGCGGTGGGGTAGTGGAGCGGCACCCCCGTCAGCTCGGGATGGCTGAACCGCGTCAGGTGCCAGCGACCGATGTTCGGCACCATCATCGTGTCGAGTCCGGGGCCGGTGAACGCGACATTCGTAGGTGCCGCGATCGCGACGCCCTCCGGGTCGAGCGCGAGGATCTCGAGGCCGACATCCTCGCGCCAGCGGTAGATCACGTCAGGTCGGTAGCAAGCGATGACGAGCGACCCGTCCGTTGCGACCGCGACGCCGTCCGGCACCGCGTCGAGCTTCGCGAGCACCCGGCGAGCTCCAGCCGAGCCGTCCGCCGCGATCGTGAACGCGACGAGCGCACCAGGAGTGCTCTCGAGCACCAACAGATCCGATCCGTCCGCGGAGATCGCCATCCCGTTGGGAAAATCGCGCGAGTCCTCAGTCCAGACCTCGGGGGCGGAGCCGGGACGGACGATCCAGATCAGTCCGTTAGCACCTTTCCATTCGCCGGAATCTGAGACGTAGTAGTTCCCCGCAGCATCGAAGCAGCCCCAGTTCGGGCTGAGCATTGGCCGCTCCGCGGTCCCCTCGCAGAAGACCTCCATCGACTTGGCGGCCGGATCGATGCGCCAGACGCAGCGCTTGACGGCGTCGCAGGCGTAGATGCGCCCGGCGCCATCGGCGGCGAGGCCAAGCAGCCAGCCGCCGGTCGTGAGGACCTCCTCGACCGTGTCATCCGCGCCGATTCGGTAGAGCTGGCCTGCCTCCCCACCGACGTAGACGACGCCCTCGCCGGTGACCGCGATGCCCTCGGCGTGGTCGAGGCCGTGCGCGAACATCTCCAGCTCACCAATCGGTACAAGTGGCTCCATGGCCCCTCCTGCTCATGCCCTGGTGGTCATAGCGTGATTTCGAGCGACTCGAGGCCGCGAAAGGTGATGTTTCGCTGCCAGCGCTCTTCAAAGGCGTCGCTCAGACGGATCGTGGGGAAGCGCTCGAGCAGAGCGCGAATGGCGATCGGCGCCTCAAGCCGCGAGAGTGCCGCGCCGGCGCAGAAGTGGATGCCGTGACCAAACGCCATGTGCTGGTTCGGGGCACGCGCGATGTCGAGCGTATCGGGCTCAGGAAACTTCTCGGCGTCGCGGTTCGCAGACCCCATGAAGACCATGACGGCGTCGCCCCGCTTGATCTGCTTGCCGCCGAACTCGAGATCCTGCGTCGCGAGACGGCGATTGCGCTGAACGGGACTGTCGTAGCGGAGCAGTTCCTCGACCGCGGACTGCATCAGATCCGGCCGTGATCGGAGCAGTTCGAGCTGCTCGGGGTGGCGAAGGAGCGCGAGCAGGCCGTTGCCGATCAGGTTCGCGGTCGTCTCGTGGCCAGCGAACAGAAGCACGATGCAGGTTGAGACGACCTCGTCATCGGTCAGGCGCTCGCCGTCGGTGTCAGGCGACGCGAGAATGCTGATCAGATCGTCCTGCGGGTTGGCGCGCCGGTCCTCGATGACGGGCTCAAGGAACGCCCTGAACTCGATCAGGGTCTGCTCGAGGCGCCGCGCCCGCTCCTCATCGGGGTGCCCGGTACCCACGAAGTTGACGATGTTGCGCGACCAGCGCATGAACTGCTCGCGGCCGTCCTCTGGCGCGCCCATGAGCCTCCCGATCACGATCGCCGGAAGCGGGTAGGCGAATTGCGCGATCAGGTCGACCTCCGACTGGCTCGCGCACGCGTCGAGCAGCTCGCCGACGATCTCCTCCACGCTGGTTCGCAGCGCCTCGATCACGCGCGGCGTGAAGCTGCGTATGACGAGCCGGCGCAGCCGCGTGTGTTCCGGCGGGTCGGTCATCGACAGCACCTGCGTGCCGTAGTGGCGCCGCATGTGGGGGAGCTGCTGTAGCTCGGGAGGAAGGGCCGACATGAACTTCTTCTCCCATCCGGCGCTCGAGAAGCGGGCGGGGTCCTTGTTTATCGCGAGTACGTCAGCGAACCGCGTGACCACCCATTGACCCCACGGCTCGCACCAATGCACAGGGTCCGCGTCGCGCAGGCGCGCGTAGGTGGCGTAGGGGTCGGCGAAGAACGCGTCCGCGTTGAGCGCCTCGTCAAGGTCGTTCGCGAGCGCCGTGCCCGTCATAAACGATCCGGCGAATCGGTCGCCTGCGGACGTCCGAAGTCTACGTTTGCTCCTGCGCAGTGGCCCCGAGCCGGAACTACTACCATTGTAGTAATCTATCGGCGGTCTGGTCGGTGTGTCAAGCGTCGAGCATCGCTCTCATCGCTAGCGGACGACCGGCAGAACGAGGCGCGACCGATGCAGCGCGTCGTGGAAGATCGTCTGTCTCGCCGTCACGAAGTCCGACGCGGTGGCGCGCGGAATGTCGCCCCCGTGGTTGGGGTTCCGGTCGAACTTGGGGAAGTTCGAGCTCGAGATCTGGAGCCGAAGCCGATGGCCGCCGGGAATGACGATGCTGATCGCGCCGAGGCCGATCGTGAACTCGTAGGGTCGCTCCGGGTCGAGCAACTGTTCGCGCTCCGTCGAGTCTCGATAACGCGCCCGCACGATGCTGTCCAGGAGGCCAAGCGGGCGTCCGCTCGGTGAAACGTCGACGAGCTTCGCCGTCCAATCGGTGTCGCTCGCCGACGATGCCGCGTGGAGGACGACCGTGACATAACCGGTCAGCTCGGTGGCATGCGGCAGCACGTCGCTCGTGTAGGTCAGGACATCTGGCCGATCCTCGATGGCCGTCTGGTCCTGGGGTCCTGCGTGTCGGGCGGTGTAAAGACCCGGCAGAAATGTCGCCCCGCCAGCCGTTGGCACCGGGTCGCGCGGGTCGAAGACGAAGGTCTCCGCAACGTCGTCGTCGGGCGCCGGAGCGGGCACGAGCCTCCCGCCGGACCGCAGGTAGAGCGCGGTGTCCCGGGCTCGTGAGAGCGGCCAGGCAGGCTCGTCGCGCCAGCGGTTGGCGCCCATGACGAACAGGCGCACCCGATCCTGGCCGTCCCGGTCGGGCTCGGCGGGCTCCGTCAAATGCCGGTCGAACCAGTCCAACTGCAGGGCGGTCATGTCGAGTGACGCCTGCGTGGCATCTGGCCCAAAGTCGGCTTCGCCGATGACGTCGAAGGGAACGGCGTGCGCCCACGGACCGACGATCAGGCGCCCGCCCAGCGCCGCGTAGTTACGCAGCGTTCCGCTGAGGAAGATGTCATTCCACCCGCCGATGTGAAGCGCCGGGCAGAACGACCCGCCGATTTGCTCCGGGAACGAGCTGGCTCGCCAGTACGCGTCGCGCGAGGGGTGCTCGACCCATTCGCGATAGCTGGGCACGAGCTCGTTCACTACCTCCAAGCCGTTGAGCGGCAATCGTCGAAACGCTCCCCACGGATCGCGGAGCAGTTCCTCGAGCGCCGTCGCGAGATCGGCGACGTCGTGGCCATGGACCCGTCGGCGTGCAAGCTCCGCGCGGGCGAACGAGTTGGCAGCCCACCACAGCGCAAACCCCAGGCGGAATGCTCCGCCCTCATAGATCCAGCCCTCGTAGGTCTCAGCGCCCGAAAGATGGGGCGCGATCGCCGCGAGGCCGTCGGGACGCTCCGCGGCCGCGAGCAGCTGCGTCGCGCCGCCATAGGAGACGCCGTACATGCCGACCTTGCCGTTTGAGAACGGCTGGCTGCGGATCCAGGCGATCGTGTCAGCGCCGTCGCGCGCCTCGTTGACGAAGGCGCTGAAGACGCCCTCGGACGAGAACCGCCCGCGCGTGTCCTGCACGACCACGACGAAGCCGCGCTGCACCGCCCGGGCGGGCTCGACCCCGGTCAGCACGACCGACGCGAGCGAGCCGCTCTTGTCATACGGGAAGCGCTGCAGCAGCACCGGGAAACGACCTGTGCCGGACGGACGCCAGATGTCCGCCCGCAAGACGGTCCCGTCACGCATCGCGATCGCCGCACCGCGCTCGAGCAGGATCGCCCCCTCGCGCGGGAGGCCGGTCATCAGACCTTCTTTACAGCGAGGAAGCCGCCGTCGACGAGAATGTCCTCGCCGGTGATGTAGCTCGCGAGCTCCGAGCACAGGAAGAGCACGACATTCGCGATCTCGTCCGCCTCGCCGATCCGCCCCAGTGCATTGGCAGCACGCACCTGCGTCAGGAAACCCTCGACGTTGTCGTCGCTCATCCCGACAAGGTCGCGCCGCAGCATGGGCGTGTCGATGGTCCCGGGCGAAACGGTGTTGACCCGAATTCCGCTGGCGCCGAGCTCGACCGCGAGTGCCCGCGCCACCGCCATCAGTCCGGCCTTCGCTGCGGCGTAGGGGACACAGCCCGGCAGCGTCACGTGGCCCTGGACCGACGCGGTGAAGACGATCGCGCCGGCGGGTGAGATCGCGAGCAGCGGCAGCGCCGCCTTCGCGCAGTAGAGATGGCCCATCAGGTTGACGTCGATCTGGCTTCGCATCTCCTCGATCGTCAACTGCTCGAAAAGAAAGTACCCGGACGCTCCCGCATTCGAATGGAGAGCGTCGATCCGCCCGAACGCGTCGCTCACGCGCTGAAACGCGGCACTCACCTCTTCCCAGACCCCCACGTCGCAGGGAATCGAGAGCGCGGTTTCGCCGATTTCCGCCGCGACACCCGCAACGCCGTCGCGGTCACGGTCGAGTAGCGCGACGCGGTAACCCGCCCTCGCAAACGCTTGAGCGCTGGCGCGGCCGATCCCAGCCGCTGCGCCGGTGACTACCGCCACCCTCTCGTCGGCTGGTGTCACTGAGTCCATCTTGTGTCTCCTCTGGTGGATGGGCCTACGGGAGCCGCGATGCCGACGCGCCGCCACGCGGCGGCCAGGGGCGAGCCGCCGACCCGCCGGCGAAACGCGACGCCCCCACGACGGCGGACGGACCTCGGCAACAGCATCGTGGCGGGCATCGCAGCGCTACTGCTTAACCGCGCCGGCTGACAGGCCTTGTACGTAATACCGCCGAGCCGCCACGAAGACGACGAGGATCGGAATTATCGCGAGGACGGCTGCCGCCGAAAGGAGCTGCAGGTTCAGCGCTCCGAACTCACTCGACACGGTGCTCAGTCCGACGGTGAGCGTCGACGTCGACGAGTTGTTGAGCAGTACCAGCGGCAGCAGGAAGCCGTTCCATGTCGAAATCGTCGAGAACAGCGCGACGGTGGCGAGTGCCGGCTTCAACAGGGGCAGGGCGACGTAGCGGAAGGCCTGCAGCTGCGATGCTCCGTCGACGCGCGCGGCGTCGGTCAGCTCCACCGGGATCGTGTCGATGTAGCCACGCAGCAAAAGCAGTGAGAACGGGAGAGCAAACACGCTCTCGCCGATGACCACCGACAGCAGGGTGTTGTACAGACCGAGCCGAGTCATCGCGACAAAGAACGGGATGATCACGGCCGCCGGCGGCACCATGAGGCCGGTCAGGATGAGCAGGAAGATCGCCTCGGTGACACGCGAGCGGTAGCGGGCGAAGCCGTACGCGGCGGTGACAGACAGCGCGGTCGTGACAGCGACGGTGCCGAGAGTCACGATGACGCTGTGCAGGAACAACGTGCCAAGGCCGAACTGGTTCCAGGCATCGACGAAGTTGGCAAGCCGGAAGCTGTGCGGCAGGAGGCGATTCGAGAAGACGTCCGAACCGGTGCGAATCGACAGCGACAGCGTCCACACGAGCGGAATCAGAACGACCGCGCCGATCACGAAGCAGACGATCGAGAGACTGGCGCGTGCCGCGGGCCCCAGACGCCGTTCACCTCGAGCCCGGGGGGTGGTGCTCGGGGTGGGCAGAGCTCCGGCCGAGCTCACGTGGCCTCTCCTGCGAGGCGCCCGCGCATCAGCGCCGACACCGTCGCGAGCGCGATGATCGCGACGGCGATCGATGACGCATAGCCGACGCGGTTGAGCGTGAAGGCCTGTTCGTAAAGGTAGGTCGAGAGGACCTCGGTCGAGTGGTTCGGGCCACCGCCGGTGAGGACGTAGATCAGATCGAAGACCTTCCACCCGCCGATCAGGTTCAGCACGACGACGACGGCGATGACGGGACGCAGGTACGGCAGGGTCACGTACCGCAGCCGCCGCAGCGCGCCCGCACCATCGATCGCAGCCGCCTCGAGTCGCTCCTTCGGCAGGCTCTGCAGGCCGGCGTAGTAGAGAAGCATGTTGTAGCCGGTGTACTGCCATACGCTCGCGAGCAGAACCGTGATCAGCGCGAGATGCGGATTGCCGAGAAACCCGATCGGCGTGCTCGTGAGGTGCAGCGTGTGAACCACAAGCTCGTTAATCAGGCCGTAGGGACCCAGGACCTCCTGCCAGAGAATGGCCGTCAGCACGGGCGAGAGGCCGAGGGGCAGAAACATCGCGATCCGCAGGAAGTCATGGCCGACGACCTTCGTGTTGATCAACAGCGCGACCGGAAGCCCGACGAGGTTGAGTGCCACGGTCGTGACGGCGACGAAGATGACCGTGTGGATGAGCGCCTGCGTCAGAACGGCGTCATGGGCGAGCATCTTGAAGTTGCCCACCCCGCCCCAACCGATCTGACTGAGATTGAAGCCCGTCCAGTTGGTGAACGCGAGAAGGATGACCGCGAGCACCGGGAACAGCAGGAAGAACGCGAAAAACGCGGTGGCCGGGGCGATGAACATCGCCCCGGCCCTCGATCGCGTACGCCCCTTCAAGACCTACGAGCCGCTTAGCCCGCCGCGGACTGAAGGTCCGATCCAACCTGCTGCGGTGTCGCCGAACCAGACACGAGCGCCTGCATGGCGTTCTGGAGCTCGGTCGCGACCGCCGGGACGAAGATCGCCCGGGTCTGCGCCGTCGGCTGGAATGAGATGAACTGCTTGTAGATCGCGTTGTGGTTCGAGGCTGTCGCCTTCGTCGGCGCTGACGGGATGAAGTCGTTCTTGACCTCTTCCGCGTACCCAGCCGAGTTGACCGTCTCGCGGATGTAGTTGATCGCCCCGGTCGGATTGGGCGCCTTCTTCGGAATCGACCAGATGATCGCTGGCCCGCCCGTTGCGAACGGCTTCCCTCCGGCCTTCAGCGGCGGGAACGGGAACAGCTTGTAGGTGAACTTGCCGCCGTCGGCCTGGTCGATCAGCGAGGTATCGAAGTTACCCGCCGGGTACATCATGACCGTCTGCCCTGAGCCAAACGCGGCGGCGAGGCTGGTCAGCGTCAGCGACGATGACCCGTCGGCGATCAGGCCGGACTTGACCATCTGCTCCACATCCGCCGCGGCCTGCACGAACTTGGGATTGTTCCACTTGGCTGAGCCGGCCTCGGCCTTCGTGATGAGGCTGTGGGTCGGGTCGGTATAGGCGAGCTGCGAGAACCACAGGTCGCTGTCCGGCCAGCCATCCATCAGGTTCACGGCGAGGGGCTGATCGCCCGCGGCACGGATCTTCGCGCCGAGTGCGAGCAGCTGCGCGAACGTCTTGGGGACCGTCAGGCCGAGCTTCTGGAAGTCGGCCGTGTTGTAGGCGATTGTCAGTGTGTTCAGGTCCATCGGGATGCCGTAGACGTGCCCCTTGTAGGTCAGGCTCTTCAGCACCGGGCCAAAGAACTTCGGCAGGCTCGGCAGATACTTGTCAAGCGGCATCAGCGAACCGGAGTCGATCAGGGCCCGGTACTCGCCGGTCCATGACATCTCCATGACATCCGGCACGCCCGAATTACCTGCTAGGTCGGTCGTGAACTTGGTGAAGAAGCTCGCGAAGGGAACACTGACGAGGCTTGCCGTCCCTCCGTACTTAGCCGAATAGCGGTTAGCGGCAGACTGGAACACCGGAATGTACGACGTGCCGGCCTGCCACTGCCAGATGTTGAGGTTTCCGCCGCCGCGGGCGGCCGCTGAGGTGGCACCAGAAGCGGCGCCGGTCGCGACTACCGTCGCGATCAAGGCGATACCCGCAGTCCCCGCCACAAGTCGTCGCCACCTGGCGCGACCGGTCCTACCTGCAAACCGTTCCACCTTCGTCATCTCCGTTCCTCTCCTCCTTACGGCTGAAAGACAGCGAAGCGGCTCACCAGATGCAGACGGCTCGTTGCCGCGCTGTCGCTGGACCAGCAACGGGCCGACCCTACTACTGGGGGCGTAGGCTGTCAATCATCTGACTTCGCCCCGCTGGCACAGCGCTTGCGGAGGCCGCGAAACCAGCGTTGCCTCGTCGCGGAGTCGACTCGTGACGCCGGTCGCCTCAGACGGGAAGGCCGACGCGCGCCTCGTCGGGAACGACGACTGCGACCTCGCGGTCGAGCTCGGCGGACTCGTATAGAGCGTCAACCAGGTACTGAACGATCAGAGCCTGTTCGGCGAGTACGGCCGGCGCCCGGCCACCGCGAATCGCGTCAACGAAGTCCTGTAACTCTTCGCCCACCGAGGATGGAAAGTCCGTCCCGCCCTCGGCGTCCGTCCACAGTCGCACGAGTTCTCCGTCGCGCTCACCACTGAAGCGCAACGGGTCGAGTTGGGCCTGCCCGCGGTCGCCCACAAGATCAAAGCTGTAGTTCCAGCCGGGCTCGTCCCAGACCCACGCACCCTGGATGGTGAGCCAGAAACCGGAAGAGAAACGGATGTGGCCCGACAACAGATCCTCCGCGTCGTAATCATCCGCGCTCACGTGCGCGGGCACCGTGCCACCGCGCTTGGCCGGAAAGACGCGCGTGGCTGAGGCAGACGCCGTGATCGGATCCCATTCACCGCTCAAAGACATCAGCAGGTCGAGCATGTGAACGGCCGTCGAGTTGAGCGCGCCGCCGCCGGACTCGCCCTTCACGTAGTGGCGGCCCCACCAGGGAACCTGGTCTGCCAGCATGAATCCGCGCGCGCAGAGCGGCCGTCCGAGCTCGCCGGCGACGATGAACGCTCGCACGGACTTGGCCGCCTTCATGAAGCGCATGTTGTAGCCGACGCTCAGGATCCGGTCGCTCGCGCGAGCGGCTCTGACCATCGCAAGCCCGTCAGCGGCGTGGATCGAGAAGGGCTTCTCGCAGAGGACGTGCATTCCGGCCTCGAGCGAGTCCACCACGATCTGGCGATGGGTGTCGGGCATCGTGCAGACCGTCACGAGATCGAGGTCGTGGCCGCCAAGCAGCTCCCGATAGTCCCGGCACACCGATGGGACTCCACATTCCTGTGCCAGCTGATCGGCCCGGGCGTCGTCGCGGTCACAGATCGCGACAACCTCGACGCCCGTAATCTGCTTCAGGCAGGCGGCGTGCAGACGTCCCTGGAACCCGCACCCCACGATTCCCGCCCGCAAGGGCGAATCAGCCCCGAAGTCGGTCACTTGCTAACCACACTACCGTAGTAGTAAGCTCATCGTCAACAGCGGAGCACGTAGGGAGAGAGGGCTGTGACTTGGCATCGGTGAGCTTTCGCGCGGTCGAAAAGGTCTACCGCGACGGCACGCACGCGGTTCACTCGCTCGATCTCGACATCGAGGACGGGGAATTCATGATCCTCGTCGGACCGTCCGGGTGCGGCAAGACCACTGCGCTACGTCTGGTCGCCGGACTCGAGGAGATCAGCGCCGGTGCGATCGAGATCGACGGCCAGGACGTCAGCCACCTGGAGCCGCGCAGACGTGACATCGCGATGGTCTTTCAGAACTATGCGCTGTATCCGAACATGTCGGTGTTCGAAAACATCGCCTTCGGCCTCAAGATGCGCGGCACCTCGAAGGAGGAGCGGCGTGATCAGGTCGAGCGGATCGCACGCATCCTCGGGCTCGATGAGCTGCTCGATCGCAAGCCGGGCGTGCTATCGGGTGGCCAGCGCCAGCGCGTGGCGATGGGACGGGCAATCGTGCGCGATCCGAAGGTCTTCCTGATGGACGAGCCGCTTTCGAACCTCGATGCGAAGCTTCGCACGCAGATGCGCGCTGAGATCGCGCGCATCCAGCGCGAGCTGCAAGCGACCACGATCTACGTCACGCACGACCAGATCGAAGCCATGACGATGGGCACCCGGGTGGCGGTCATGCGAAAGGGCCGGCTGCAACAGGTCGCGACACCGCAGGAGCTGTTCGAGCGCCCAACCAATCTGTTCGTCGCGAACTTCATCGGGAGCCCGTCGATGAATCTCGTCGAGGGCACGATCCAGTCCGTCGACGGACGGCTCGAGTGCCGCATCGGCAGCGACACGCTCGGGGTGCCACCCGACGCCGAGCAGCGACACCCGGGGCTCGCGGGTTACGCCGGTCGCACCGTCGCCGTCGGCATCCGACCGGACGACCTCACCAAACCCGGTAGCCGTCCCGACAAGATCACGGCGGTCGTGGAGGCAACCGAGCTTCTCGGCTCGACGCGACTCGTCTACGCGCGCACGCAAGCTCGCCCGGTGCTGACCGAGGAGCTGAAGGAGATCGCAGCCGACATCGACGCGTCGACCGTCCAGACGCTGGAGCTGGAGGCCAGCGATGCCCGCACGCTCCTGATTGCGACCTTCGACGCGAAAACGAGCGTCGAGATCGGCGAGGTCGTCGCCCTCTCCGTCGACACCCATGCCGCGCATTTCTTCGACCTCGACACCGCCTCGGTGATCGGGGCGGCGGTACCCGCGCTCGCCGCCGCGTGAAGGCGCGACCGCCGCGCCGCGGCGCGTGGCGGGCGCCGAGCAGCTGGGTCACGGGGCATCCGCGTTGACGGTGATCGCGCCATCCACGCAGAGGACCTCGCCGGTGACGTAGCTCGCCGCAGGGGACGATAGGAACACGATCGTCGAGGCGATCTCTTCGGGCTGCGCATAGCGTCCGAGCGGAATGCGATTCGTACGACCCTGGATCGTCTCTTCGGTCACGCTGCCGATCTTGAGCGAGTGATCGAGCATCGGTGTGCGGACATGTCCCGGAGCTACGGCGTTGACGCGCACGCCCTTCTTCGCCCACTCCACGGCGAGGGCCCGTGTCAGCCCTTCGATGCCGGCCTTCGCGGCGCAGTAGGACACGCGGAAGGAGAATCCCGTCCGACCCGCGATTGAGGAAACGCTCACGATCGATCCGGCGCCTGACGCAGAGAGCGCCGGAAACGCCGCGCGGGCGCACCTGAAGGCGCCGCTGAGGTGAATGTTGATCAGGCGATCCCATTCGGCATCCGAGAGTTCTTCGGAGGGGCCGGGGCCAACCACGCCGGCCACGTTGACCAACGCGTCGAGGCGACCGAACCGAGCGAGCACCTCGTCCATCATCGCCGTCACCGCCTCGCTGGATGAGACGTCGCCGCTGAATCCGACCACTCGTTCGCCCGCCGGATCCAAGTCGAGCGCCGCCGCGGTTGCCGTCGCCAACTCCAAGTCGGTCAGCGCGACGGAGTAGCCAGCGTCGAAGAATGCTTGGCAAGTGGCAAAGCCGATCCCACCGGCGCCGCCTGTCACAAGCGCAACTGGTTGGTTCTCGCCCATCGACGCACTCCCCTCATTGTGTGGTTGAAACCTGGGACGCTCGCCGGCATTCGCTCAGCCGCTGATCGCGCCGTCGGCCTAGGCGATCTTCGCGTCGCCATCGTCGCCCCCGTCGCGCCGTCGTCCCGTCGGCCGGACGGGCTCGAGCCATCCCCTCAGCGGCCCGATGGCGCCGCCCAGGGTGGCGATCCGGCGGCCCGACCCCGAAATAGCAACGCGGTTGAGGTAGGCCATGAGCAGGATGACGACGCCATACAGCACATCCTGGCCGGGCTGGTCGACGCCGACGGTGATCAGAGCGCTCTCGATCACCGTGATCAGGAGCGCGCCTGCGACCGTCTGGACATAGGATCCTCGCCCGCCGAGGATCGACGTCCCGCCGATGACGACGACGGCAATTGACGGCAGCAGGTAGGCGTCACCCATCCCGAGATAGGCCTGCCCGGAGTAGCCCACGAGGAGGATCCCTCCGAAGGAGGCCGAGAGACCGCTGATCACGTAGGCGGTGATGATGGTTCTCTTGACGGGCAAACCGCTGAGGTCGGACGCGCGGCGGTTGGACCCCACCGCGTACACGCTTCGTCCAAAGCGGGTGAAGACAAGCGCCAGCGTGACGATTGCGACCAGCGCCGCCCACAGGATCACCACGTAGGGGATTGTCGTCCCTCCCGTTGCCAACGTCGTGACAAACCCGGGCGCGCTCCCCTGCGGGCTGCCGTTTGAATAAATCAGTGCGACGCCCTCCAGAATGCTGTTCATTCCGAGCGTCATCACGAGCGGCGAGATGTCAAGAAGCGCAACCCCGAGCCCGTTGATCAGGCCGGCGCCAAGCCCAAAGCCCACGACGATCAGGAAGTCGGCGCCGCCGGCGACGTGGGAGAACTGAAGACCGGCCATGAAGACCGCCGCCAGGTTGATCATGTAGGGCACCGACAGGTCGATGCCGCCGAGCAGCAACACCATCGTCTGGCCGATCGCGATGATGCCGATGTAGGCCGCGGATATCGAGAGCGCGCTCAGATGGCTCGACGAGAGAAAGCCCGGCACGGCGATGCCGGCGGCGACCAGCGCGATGGCCACGAGGCCATACGGAACGACCACCTCGGCCGGACGGACGTAGCTGTGCGGGCCTTTTCTCACGGCTCGGCGGGGGGGTCTCGACTGAAGCGGCGCGAGCGTTCCGCGGCTACGCCTCCAAGCTTTGATTGCAGCGAATGAGCAAGGAGCGCGCCGATCACGATGGCGCCGGTCACGATGTATTGGTAGTTCGCGGAGATGCCGCTCACGAGCAGGACGGCGGAGACCAGGCTGAGCACAACCGCGCCGAGGACGGATCCGGCGATCGTGCCTACGCCGCCCGCGAGGCTCGTGCCGCCAACGACTACGGCGGCGACGGCACCGAGCAGATACACCGCGCCGATCGTGGGGTCGCCGCTCTCGGTGAGACCGCCCAGCACGATCCCCGCCAGCGCCGAGCACACCCCAGCCGCGACGTAGGCGAGTACGCGGACACGCACGACGCTGATGCCCGCGGAGAAGCTCGATGACTCGCTGCCCCCGAGTGCCTGCAGCCTGACTCCAAAGTTCGTGCGCCGCAGGACGGCCCACCCGGCGGCCATCGCGAGGACCAGCCAGAGTCCGGCAATCGGGAAGTTGCTGCTGCCGATGTCACCTGTTGTCCAATTGATCAGCCACTGCGGAACCGTGCCTCCCGGGCTCGGCAGGATGTAGAGAGCGATGCCCAGGTAGATCGAACTCGTAGCGAGTGTCGCGATCAGCGGCGCGATGCGCATGTAACAAACGATCAGTCCGTTCAGCAGGCCAGCGACAGCTCCGATGCCGAGGACCAGGACCACCGCAAACCCGCCGAAACCATGCGTGTCGAGGACCGCGAGCGTCACGTTGCAGACCGTGATCATGCTCCCGATCGACAGGTCGATGCCGTTCGTCAGGATGACGAACGTCTCGCCAACGGCGGCCAGCGCAAGCGGCAACGCATCGTTGGTGATGCCAAGCGCTTCAATGCCGCCGAACGTCCATCCCGTGCGCGTCAGGTAGAACACGAAGAGGGCTGCGACGAGGCATCCCGACGTGTACGCGCGGTGCCACGTGAGCCGTGGTCGGGTGACGACCCGGCGCTGCGGCAGACCGCTCGGGGCGGCACTCATGCGACCTCCTCGACGGCGGCGAACGACGCCAGCACGACCGCGTCCTGTGTGACCTCCTCGCCATCGAGCATGCGAACCGGACTGCCGTCGTGGAACACCGCGACGCGATCGCAGAGGCCGACGAGTTCCTCCGTGTCCGAGGAGTAGACGACGCACGCCGCGCCGGCCTTCGCGAGGTTCCGCAGCATCTCGTAGAACTCGAACTTCGTCTGCACGTCGATTCCGCGTGTCGAGTCGACGAACAGGAGCACGGCTGGGTCGACCGCCATGAACTTGCCGATCACGACCTTCTGTTGCGTGCCACCGCTGAGCGATGACACGGGCTGGAACAGCGACGTCAGCCGGATCGCCATCTGTTTGACAACCGCGGCGGCAAACGACTTCTCCCTACCGAGCGCCAGCACACCGACATGGGACCTCTTGCGGAGCGTCGCCATCGCGAGGTTCCACCGCACGGGCAGGTTCAGGTGCAGCCCCTCCAGGGCGCGATCCTCGGGGATCAGCACGATGCCGTTCTTCAGCGCATCGCCGGGGCGGCGTATCTTGACCGCCCTGTTATCCCGCGCCACGCTGCCGCTCCCCGGTCCGGCGCCGTAGAGCCACAGGAGGAAGTCACGTTGTCCCTGGCCCTGGAGCCCGCCCAGGCCGAGGATCTCTCCGTGGTTGAGACTGAGGCTCCATCCCGTCTGCCCGCGGCGCAGTCGCACGTCGGTCACCTCCAGTGCCGGCCGCTCCACCGCGATCGGCTCCTTGACTGGAAAGACCGATGTGATGTCGCGACCGGCCATCAGGCTCACCGCGCGTCGCGGCTCGATGTCCTTGACCGCGTAGCGTCCGATCGTCCGGCCGTCGCGCAGAATCGTCATGCTGTC
>DATAWT010000093.1:0-3288 GCA_036267075.1 Solirubrobacteraceae bacterium | reverse complement strand
TGGCAACAAGGACCGCTCGCTCCCGGGGCGATCGGCCACTTTCTCATCCCCGAACCACTCCCCGAGCGCATCCTGTTCGCCGAGCCCCTGCGGCGGCGTATGCGCGTCAAATTCGGCGATCAATGGATCGCCGACAGCCAGGACGTGGTCCTACTGCACGAGCCGGGGCGCTACCCGGTCGCCTACTTCCGGGCCGAGGACATCGTCCCCGGCACGCTCCAGCCGAGCACACACACAACAACCCACCGCGACCTCGGCTCGACCACCTGGTACACGGTGAACGCGGGCGAGCAGAGCACCGACCGCGCGGCCTGGCAGCACACCGATGGGCGTGGACATCTGAAGTGGCCCCAGTGTGGACGCTTGAAGTGGCCCCACCTCCGTCCGACCGGCGGCCGACTGTTCGAGGCTCATCGAGCTCGAGCGGAAGGCGGCGGAAGGGATGCGTTCACGCATGGAGCTGTTCGAGCAGATCAGGAGGGACCGCGATCGTGAGGGCATGTCGACGCGGGCGTTGGCGGTCAAGTACGGGGTGCACAGGCGGGCTGTTAGGCAGGCGCTCGCGTCGCCGGTGCCGCCGGTCAAGCGCCGGCCGGTGTCGCGCCCGGCACCGAAGCTGGGTGAGTATCGAGCGCTGATCGACGCGTGGCTTGAGGCCGATCGCGTGGCGCCGCGCAAGCAGCGGCACACCGCTCGGCGGGTGTGGCAGCGGCTAGTCGAGGAGCATGGTGTGGTGGTGTCCGAGCGTCAGGTCTCACGCTATGTCCGAGAGCGCAGGCGCGAGCTGGGTGATGTCGGCGAGGCGTTCGTGCCCCAGCATCACGAGCCGGGCGCGGAGGCGGAGGTCGACTGGGGTGAGGCGATCGCGGTGATCGACGGGCAGCAGGCGAGGGTGCATGTGTTCCAGTTGCGGTTGTGTCATTCCGGGGCGGCGTTCGCGAGCGCGTTCTTGCGCGAGTCCCAGCAGGCGTTCTTGGAGGCGCACGCGGACGCGTTCGAGTTTCTCGGCGGCGTCCCCGGGCTGGTCAGATATGACAACCTGACCTCGGCCGTGAAGCAGGTGCTCCGCGGTCGCCGGCGGGTCGAGACCGATCGGTTCATCAGCCTGCGTTCGCATTACATGTTTGAGTCGCAGTTCACGCTGATCGGCCTGCGTGGCGCGCATGAGAAGGGCGGGATCGAGGGTGAGGTTGGCCGCTTCCGCCGCCGGCACCTCGTGCCGGTCCCGACCGTGGGGAGTCTGGGCGAGTTGAACGTCCGGTTGCTGGCTGGCTGCGAGCGGGATCTGGATCGGCAGATCACCGGGCACCTGGGCACTGTCGGTGAGGCGTTGGCACGGGAGCGGCCGCTGCTCAGAGAGCTGCCGACCGAGCGGGCGCAGACCGCGGAGCACACCAGCCCGCGCGTCGACGCTAAGGCGATGGTGTGCGTGCGTCAGAACCGGTATTCGGTGCCGGTCGGCCTGGTCGGGCTGCGCGTGTTCGCCGAGATCGGCGCCCGCCAGATCATCGTCTCGCATGACGGCAAGCCGGTCGCCAGGCATGACCGGCTCGCTGGTCGGTTCGGTGTCGCGGCCGAGCTTGATCACTACTTGGAGCTGCTGGTCCACAAGCCCGGTGCGCTCGCCGGGTCGGTCGCGCTGCACCAGCAACGCCAACAAGGCCGTTGGCCCGATTGCTTCGATGAGCTGTGGACCAGGCTGGCTGAGCGCTACGGGCCCTCAGAGTCGGCGAGGCAGATGGTCGACGTGTTGCTGCTCGCGCGCGAGCACGGACCGGCTCATGTCGAGCTCGCGGTCCGCGGCGCGCTCACGGCCGGCGCGCACGACGGTCGCGCCGTCGAGGTCCTAGCGAAACGGGCGGACCGGCCGCCACCCGCGGCGATCGAGAACCTGCCGGACCGACTCGTCGGCCTCGGCGCTCCGGAGCCGACGCTCGATCAATACGACCAGCTGCTCGTGGCCGGGGTGTCACGGTGAGCGTCCCGGCGAAGGTCCAAGCGATGGAAGCACTGATCGAGGCGCACGCGGTCGAGCTGAAACTCCCGACCGTCCGCCGCCGGTTCCGGCAGTTGGCAGAAGAAGCGACCCGCGATCAACAAACCCCGATCGCATACCTCGCGGCGCTCTTGGAGGCCGAGGTCACCGAACGCGCCGAGCGACGCGAACGACGGCGACTGATCGACGCCCGCTTCCCGCTGATGAAGCGACTGGAGGACTTCCGCTTCGCTGACAACCCGAAGGTCCCACAAGCCACCGTCGCCGCGCTCGCCCAAGGCACCTGGATCGACGACCGCGAATCGATCATCCTGCTCGGCGACTCGGGCACCGGCAAGACACACCTGGCGATCTCGCTCGCCGTCCTCGCCTGCCAGCAAGGACGACGAGTCCGGTTCACCACACTCGCCGCCTTGGCGAACGAACTCCAAGCAGCAGAGACCCGCCGCGAGCTCGGACGAGTGATCGCCCGCTACGCCCGCACCGAGCTCGTCGTGTTGGACGAGCTCGGCTATCTCGCGCTGCCCGCCGGCGCCGCCGAGCTCGTGTTCCAAGTCATCTCAGAACGCAACGAGCGCGCGTCGATGATCGTCACCACGAACCTCCCGTTCGGTGAGTGGACCAAGGTATTCCCCGACGCCCGCCTCGCGAAAGCCGTCGTCGACCGGCTCACCCACCGCGCGCACATCATCGACACCGGCAACGAGTCCTGGCGATTCCGTCACGGCCTCGAACGCCAAACCAAGAAAGGACGACCCCCCGCCCGATGAGCCGCCCGCGCCGATCGCCGACTCGCCGTCGCCCTACGGGCTCCGGCTCCCCGACGACCGGCGCGGCTAGCCACCAAACCCCCAATCAGGCAACATCAACAACAACAAACACCGACGCGAGGTGGAGCCACTTCAAGCGTCCACGGTGGGGCCAGCGCAAACGGCCACGCCGAGCGTCCTTCATGTGGACGGGGCTAAGCGTCCCCGGAGGGATGCGGACATTGCCGAGCCGGGCTTGAGGCGCCCCCCGAGGAGGAGAAGTCTTACTTCGCGCCGAACGAGGCGGACCTGACATAGGTCGCTCGGTATCGTCCTTCGCCGTCAGCCGACCTTCAAACTCGGCAACCATTTGAAGCGTCGTTGCGTCTAAGTAGCGATCAATCCGCAGGCCTTCTCGTTGGGCCACGATGTACGTGGCAATGTCCGTCGGCATCGCAACGGATTGCTGAAGCCGCGCACGTCGCTGACTAATCGCCTGATGGCTCACGTCTCCGAGTCGAGCCCGCAACTCAGCGAGCAGAG
>DATAWT010000092.1:0-1535 GCA_036267075.1 Solirubrobacteraceae bacterium | reverse complement strand
CGGCACGGTTCGGTGCTTCGAAAGCTTCTCCCACTGGTCCGTCTCCGCCCGCCGACCATCGACCCGGTAGTAGACAGGCACCGAGCCAACATAACCGCATCAGCACCGCTCCGGGCCATCGACGACTACTCCCCATCGCGCAAAGCAGCAACGAAGGTCATACGTCAAGTTTGAGGGGAGCCGGACCGATATCAGGCGTACATGCACGTGCGGCTTGGGTACTACGCCGTGCTCATCGCGGTCGTAGTGGCGGCTGCCGCGTACGTTGCCGTCGCGAATCCCTTTGCTGGAGCGGCAGAGCCGACTGGTCCGCCGAGCCGAAGTCTCGTCACCACCCCCGCGGCGGCGGCATTGCTTGACCGGCTCACGCCCCCGAGAGGCTTTCAGCGAGCCGGATGCGAAGGTCCCCAGTACGGGGCCTCCGAATGCCTCATCCGGCCGACGCCGATGGCCTTGACCTCCGCAGCGGTCGCGGGGTGGGCGCGCACGCTCGGCATCCGCATAGCAACGACTCCGATCATGCCTGGACGCGTGTTCTGTCACCGCGCCGGACGTTTCGAGTCGTGCGACGTCGGCGGCCGGATCGGGCGCGACTACGTCGATGTCGAAGCGACGTCGATTCACAAGGGCGGCAACGCGCATGGCCTTCCGCGTGGCACCCAGATCCTCGTCGTCGACATAGGACATTTCCAGCGGCGCGCATGAAGCCAACAGGCATGGCCGTTGCCGAGCGTTGGCGACTTTCGCGCAGAGCGGCACAGCCTGGTTCGTCTGGCCAAAGCGCCACCACGTCGTCCTTGTCCGCGGCGCGCGAGCGGCCGATACGTGGATTGATGAGCACTACAGCGCCGGTTGCGACACCGCGCCGCGTGTACCGGCGACTCGCCCTCAACGCGTGGGGCTCGCTATGCATGGCCGGGGTCGGTATCGCGTTCTCGGTGTTGGCAGTCGATGCAGCACCCCATGGGAAAGGTGTAGCCGGCACCGTGGCCATCGTGGTGCTCGCGGGCGCTGTCGCGGTCCTAGGCTGGTATCTCGCCGTGCGAATGGCGATACAGGGCGTCATCGCCGACGAGAAGGGCGTGCTTATCCGCAACGGCTTGCGCTCCCATCGCCTACGCTGGGACGAGATCGACCACTTCGAATACGGGCGCTGCGACCCCTGGCCGAGGATCGGCCTCGCGGTCCTCCGAAGCGGACGACGCATCGCGATGGTCAGTCTCCAACGCGGCTACATCAGCCACTTCCCAGAACAGGCAGTCGAGGCGCTCAATAGCGAACGCCAACAGCACGACGCCTACGCGACAGCCGCGTCATGAACGCGCCTCACGTGCCCGCTTTCGCGTGAAAGGGACAACGCGGCCCACGGCCGCTTCGCAGGCTGGCGAGCATCTTCTCGCCAACACCGTCTCGACACCGTCTCGACGTTCTGTCGAGCCCAGTGGCGAGGTGCGCTCTTGGTCGATGACGTTTACGCGGATCACGGTGAGTGCGGCTCAGCTGGGTGGCGTGCCCTGCATCCGTGGGTTGCGGAT
>DATAWT010000091.1:0-26876 GCA_036267075.1 Solirubrobacteraceae bacterium | reverse complement strand
ACAGCGGGAGAGTACCGCGTCGCGTAGCCTTCCACTCCGCCGCCGATCTGGAGAGGTGCCGGAGCGGTTGAACGGGCGCGACTGGAAATCGCGTGACGGGGGAAACCTCGTCCGAGGGTTCGAATCCCTCCCTCTCCGTCGCCGGCCACCGTGCGACCGCGGGCTGGCGCAGCCGCGATCGCAGGACGGCCTCGGCACGCCGGCGAGATCGAGGCGGCGGGCCGATCAGCGCTACGCGAGCTTCGCGGCGCAGGCGATCGAGAACACGGCGAACCAGGCGATCGCCGAGACGTAGAACCCGCGCTCGATGAGGCCGAAGCGAGCCCGCAGCGCCGGCTGCGAGCGGCTCAGGATGAGACCCGCGAGGGACGCCGCCATCAGCGCGCCGAGGACGTATGAAACCGGCGCGAGGTCGTGCCAGCGCACGCCGGTGCCAAGCAATGACGCAAGCTTGAAGGCGGCCGCGGTGGCGCCGCCGAACGCCGCCGTCGCAAGCAGCCGGTGGGCGTGCCCCGTCCCGCTCGCCGGCGCGCCCGGGGCATCCATCGGAAACCAGCTGATCGCCGCGCGCGCCGCGGCGAAGATCGCGAGCAACACCACGACGGCCGCGGCGCGGGAGCCGAGCGCGCGGTCGACGCCGACGGCCAGCGCGGCCCCGGCGATCGCGAAGGCGATCGTTGCGGCGCGGTAGCCGCCGCGCCGCGCCGAGATGCCGTACTGGCTGACGGGATTGCGGACCGGCGAGAGGCCGGTCGGCGCGAGGTGCAGGTAGCCGAGGCTGGCGATGACGGTCGCCAGCGCGGCCAGCGAGATCACGCCCGCGATCGTCACGGTCGCGGGTCAGCCGGCGGATCGTTTCGCATCCTCATCCTCACGGACAGGGGTCAAGAGCGCCCAAGATAGTCGGTCAGCGGCGCGTCACTGCGGTCGCCCAGAACGCGCTCGCAGTCGCGCGCACGGCGCGAGCAAACCTCACGGCGACGCCGCCGGCGCATCGCCCCGCCGGCGGGCGGGCGGGCGGCCGCGCCGCGGCAGCGGGCGCGCGTCGTGGGGCATTCGGTGGGCGTCGCTGAGCGCGTTGCGAAGCAGCATCTCGATGTGCGCGTTGAGGCTTCGGAACTCGTCGCTCGCCCAGCGTGCGAGAGCGTCGTGGACGCTCGGATCGATCCTCAGCAGAAGCTGCTTGCGCTCCCGGCTCACGTGTAGAGCGTCCCGGTGTTGACGACCGGGGAAGCCGGCTGGTCGGCGCACAGAACGACGAGCAGGTTGCTGACCATGGCCGCCTTGCGCTCCTCATCGAGCTCGACGACGCCGCGCGCGTCAAGCCGCGCAAGCGCCATCTCGACCATCCCGACGGCACCCTCGATGATGCGCGTGCGCGCGGCGACGATCGCGTTGGCCTGCTGGCGGCGCAGCATCGCCTGGGCGATCTCGGGGGCATAGGCGAGGTGGCTGATGCGGACCTCGACGATCTCGACACCTGCGATCGTGACTCGCCGCGCCATCTCGGCGGCGAGCTCCCCGGCGAGGATGTCGGTCGAGCCGCGCAGCGAGGTTCCCTCGCCGGTCGGATCGTCGTAGGGGTGGGTCGTCGCGACGTGTCGCAGCGCCGACTCGGCCTGAACCCGGACGAAGTTCACGTAATCCTCGACGGCGTAGCAGGCGCGCGCGGTGTCCGCCACCTGCCAGACGACGATGCAGGCGATCTCGACGGGGTTGCCATCGGCGTCGTTGACCTTGAGGTGGTTGGTCTCGAAGTTCCTGACGCGGATGCTCAGGTTGCGCCGCTCGCTCAGCGGCAGGATCCACCAGAAGCCGGCCCGGCGCACGGTGCCGACGTAGCTGCCGAAGAAGCGCACCACCTTGGTCTGGCCGGGCACGACGATGATCAGCGCGGTCAGCACGAGAAATGCGGGCACGGCCGGCGCGAGGGCCAGCGCGGGGGTCGAACTGCCGCCGGCGAGCACGGTCAGATAGACCAGGCCGCCGGCGACGATCAGGCCGAGCCAGCCGCTGATCGCCCAGACACGACGCTCGTGGATCTCGACACGGGCCCCGGCGTGAGCGACGACGGTGACGTCGGGGTCGTCGGGGTCGTCGGCTGGTTGGACGAGCTGATTCATGGTTCCTCCCGTTGGGAGTCGTGCAGCAGAAAACTGATACCTAAATGATAGCACTTTTATAGGGACGGCGCCGACCACGGCGGCGATCTGCGAACGTCGCGCCATGCCCGATCGTCCGGTCCGTCGCGCGACCCAGCTCTTCGCCGGGCTGATCCTCTACGGCGTCAGCGGCGGCCTGCTGCTGCTGGCGGGCCTCGGCGTGGACCCGTGGAACGTCCTCCACCAGGGCCTTTCGCGGCGCATCGGGCTGGGCGTCGGGACGTGGGCGATCATCGTCGGCGTCTTCGTGCTGCTGCTGTGGATCCCCCTCCGACAGCGCCCGGGGATCGGGACAGTCTCAAACGTCCTGGTCGTCGGCGCGGTGATCGATCTGATGCTCGCCGTCCTCTCACCGCCGCACGCGCTCGCCACGCGGATCGTGCTGCTCGTCTCCGGGGTCGTCCTCAACGGCGTCGCGACCGGCGCCTACATCGGTGCCGGCCTCGGCCCGGGGCCGCGCGACGGGCTGATGACGGGAATCGCCGGCCACGGCTATCCGATCTGGATCGTTCGCATGAGCATCGAGATCACGGTGCTCTTGACCGGCTTCGCGCTGGGCGGCACGATCGGCGTCGGGACGCTGCTTTACGCGCTCTCGATCGGACCGCTGGCGCACTTCTTCATCCCGCTGCTTGAGATCGGCGGCCGCCGCTGCTCAGAGGATCCGCTGCATCAGTATGAGATCGAGCCAGCGGTCGAACTTACTGGCGACCTCTGAGAGCCGCGCCACCGACGTGAAGCCGAGCCGTTCGTGCAGGCGGATCGACGCGGCGTTGTCGGCGTCGATGCCGGCGATCACGACGTGCTTGCCGAGCGCCCCCGCCCGCTCGATCAGCTCGAGAAGGAGCGCCGAGCCGATCCCCTCACCGCGGCGGTCTGCGCGCACGTGCACCGAGTGCTCGACGGTGCTGCGATAGCCCGGCCAGGTGCGAAACGGCCCGAAGCTCGCGAAGCCGACGACGCCGCTTGGGTCGGCGGCGACGAGCACCGGAAAACCGTTCGCATGGCGGGCCTCCATCCAGCGCTCGCGATCCTCGAGCGTCACCGGTTGATCGCTGAAGACGGCCGTCGAGTTCGCGATGACCTCGTTGTAGATGTCGAGCAGACCGGGCAGGTCGCTCGCGACGGCGTCGCGGACGACGACCGGGCCCGGCGCCTGCGCCTCCTCAGCCACGGCGGCAAGCCTAGCCGCCGGGCCGCGCGCGCCGATCAGGACAGATGTGATCAAATATCCAAAACGAGCCGGCGAAGCCCAGTCGCCGCCCGTTGGGGGCGAGTCACGGCCGTCGAGGGAGGGTGACGCGTGCCGGGTGTGCCATTCCGTATTGGCGTGATGCAGCTGACGATGGAGCCGTTGGCCGAGATCCTCGGCCATGCGCGAGCTCTCGACCGCAACGGCTTCGACACGATCTGGCTCGCCGAGGCCTACCCGTGGTGGCGCAAGCACTCGATGGAGGCGCGCTCCTCGACGGCGCTGTCGGCGCTGATCGCCAGCGACACCAAGCAGCTCACCGTCGGCTGGGGGATCATCTCGCCGTTCACGCGCCACCCGATCCAGGTGGCCATGGAGGCGCGCGTGACCCAGGAGGCCGCCGGCCCCGGACGCTTCCTGCTCGGCTTCGGCGCCTCGCGGATCTTCATGAAGGAGATCGGCGCCGACGACGTCAAGCCGCTGAACCCGACGCGCGACTCCGTGCGGATCGTCCGCGGGGTTCTCGGCGGCGAGCCATTCGACTACGACGGCCCGGCCTTCAGCGCCCACGTTCCGGGGCTCGCCGCGGAGGCCGAGGCGCCCCGCGACATCGTCCCGCTCTACGTCGCAGGCACCGGGCCGCGCATGCAGGAGTACGCCGGCGAGGAGGGCGACGGCCTGCTGACCGCGTCGATCACGACGCCCGAGTTCGTCCGCTACAGCCGCGCGAACGTCGCCCGCGGCGCAGAGCGCAGCGGGCGCGAGGCTGAGTCGATCGACATCGGCTGCACGATCGTCGCCTCGATCGACTCAGACCGCCGGAAGGGCCGTGACGGCGCGCGCGAGATCGCGGGCATGTACCTCGCCAACAAGGTGCAGAACATCCAGGGCTCAGCCGACGTCCTGCTCGAGCTCGCCGGTCTCAGCCAGGAGGAGATCCGCCCGGTCGCTGACGCGATGGAGCGCGGCGGCCGCCTCGCCGCGGCGGCCGCCGTCACCGACGAGATCCTCGACAAGTGCAAGCCGATCGCGGGCACCCCGTCGGACTGCATCACCGCGATCGAGGAGTACCGCGAGGCCGGCTGCACGCACGTGATGCTCGAGCTCTGGGGCGAGCAGCGCGAACGCCAGATCGAGATGTTCGCGACCGACGTCCTCCCCCACATCCGCTGATGGACGCGGCCCTGCGCCAGCGGCTCGCCGAAGCCGTCGACGAAGAGCGGCTCGTCGCGTCGGCGAGCGCGCTCGTCGACGTGCCGAGTCCGACCGGCAGCGAGCAGGCGATGGCCGAGCGGATGCGCGACGAGCTCGAGGCGGCCGGCTTCACCGTCAGCTGGCAGGAGGTCGAGGACGGCCGCCCCAACGTCGTCGGGCGGATCGAGGGATCGGGCGGCGGCCCGAGCCTGATGTTCAACGGCCACATGGACACCTCCTACTCCGGACGCGAGCCGCACCTGCGCGACAAGCCCGGCTTCCAGCCGCGCGCGTTCGTCCGCGACGGTCACATCTGGGGCCTTGGCATCTCGAACATGAAGGGCGCGCTGGCCTGCTACGTCGAGGCCGCTCGCGCGATCCGTGACTGCGAGGTCGCGCTGCGCGGGGACCTCGTGATCGCCGCCGTCGTCGGTGAGATCGAGAAGACGCAGTGGGGCGAGGAGTTCCGCGGCGCCGAGTTCCGCGGCTACGCCGCGGGCAGCCGCTACCTCCCGACCCACGGCGGCATCGCCGACATGTGCGTGCTCGGCGAGCCGACCGAGCAGCGGATCGTGCTCGGCCACTACGGCACGATGTGGGCTCGGATCTCGGCACACGGCCCGTTCATCCACACCGCCTTCTCAGCGGGCCGCCTCCAGGAGAACGCGATCATCCGCATGCGGGCCGTGCTCGACGACGTGCTCGAGTGGATCCCCGACTGGGAGCGACGCTCCGCCTACCGCGGAATCGACGGCGTCGTCAACGTCGGCGCGCTGCGCGCCGGCGCACCGTGGCGCGTCAGCCGCACCCCCAACCGCGCCGACCTCTTCCTTGACATCCGCGTGCCGCCGACGATGACGATGAACGAGGCCCGCGCCGAGTTCGCGGCGCTCGTCCGACGCCTGCGCGAGCGCCACGCCGACGCGGCGATCGAGTCGGAGGTCTTCGTGACCGCTCCCGGTGCCGAGATCGACGAGGGCCATCCCCTGATCGCCGCGATCGACGGCGGCCACGCGCACGTCTTCGGCTCCACTCCGCAGCGCGACACCGTGCGCTGGTTCTCCGACGCCTCGGCGCTGACGCGCTACGGCATCGAGACGGTCAACTACGGCACCTCGAGCGGGCTCCCCGATCCAGACGGTGAGAACCTCGAGATCGCCGGGCTGCGCGACATCGCCCGCGTCTACGCCCAGGTCGCGACCGAGATGTGCGAGGTGGCGCAGTGAAGCTCGTCACGATCGACAGCGCCGACGGTGTCCGCCGGCCCGCGATTCTCGACGGCGACGCCGTCACGCTGCTCGAGGCACCGGATATGCGCGCCGTCTTCGAGCTCGGCGTCGACGCGGTCGCGCGCGGGGAGACCGTGGCGCTCGCAGACGTTGCTCTGCGCGCGCCGATCGTGCCGAAGAAGTTCTTTCACACGGCCGGGAACTTCCGCGAGCACGAGGAGGAGTCAAAGAACGTCAACTGGTCGCACGAGATCGCGCCGTGGATCATGTTCTTTCAGAACGTCGATGCGATCATCGGGCCCGGCGAGCCGGTCATCTACCCCGAGCATCTGACCGAGGAGCTCGACTACGAGCTCGAGCTGGCGGTCGTGATCGGCCGCGGCGGAGCGCACTTCGACGCCGACGAGGCGGCGTCCTACATCGCCGGCTACACGATCTTCAACGACATCACCGCGCGCGACATCCAGCGCCGCGAGATGCGCTCGGGCGTGTTCTCCTTCTGCAAGGCGATCCAGAGCTTCTGCCCGCTCGGGCCCTGCATAGTGACCCCCGACGAGCTCGGCGACCCGCACGATCTGGCGATGGAGCTGCGCGTCAACGGCGAGGCCCGCCAGGTCTCCCACTCCGGGAACATGTCGGTGAGCATCCCCGAGATCATCGCCCACTACTCGGCGCTCGGCTACAGCCCCGGCGACGTCGTCTCGACGGGCACCGTCTCGGGCGTCGCGGGCTTCAGCAGCGACGCGGCGAGCCTCTATCTGCGCCCGGGCGATCAGATCGAGTGCGAGATCGAGCGGATCGGCGTGCTCAGCAATCCCGTCATCTCCTGGCAGGAGGGGCACGGCGTAGCCGCCCCGCCGCGCCAGCGCTGGTGAGCGGTGGCCTGGCCGACTGACACCGCCAAGCTCGACCGCGTCCGCGCGCTGATGGACGAGCAGGGGTTCGACACGCTCGTCGTCCGCTCCCCCGACAACCTCGTCTATCTGACCAACTACTGGCCGATGAAGGGCTATGACGCCGCCGTCTTCCCGCGCGAGGGCGAGCCGACGCTGTTCGTCATGGAGCCCCAGCACGAGGAGGCGCTTGCGACGGCGTGGACCTCGGACGTCCGCGCGTTCCCCTTCTATGACCCAGACGACGCGCGCCCGCCCGCCGTCCGCGCGCAGGACCTCTGCCTCGCGCTGCTTCGCGAGCGCGGCGCCGGCCGCGTCGGGCTCGAGCATTCGCAGGGCACGCAGGCCGGCGACCGCATGGTCGCCGAGCCGACGGTCTTCTGGAGCGGCTGGTTCGACGGCTTCGCCGGCGTCGCGAGCGATGTCGCGGACGCCGCGCCGCTGATCGCCCGCGCGCGGATGATCAAGACCGAGCAGGAGATCGAGCGGATGCGCCTGGCGAACGAGCTCGCGGCGCTCGCGATGGAACACGTCCGCGACAACATCCGCCCCGGCATGCGCGAGAGCGAGGTCGGCGCGATGTACGAGGGGCATGTCCACACGAGCGGCACCGGTTACAAGGGCAAGGTCGCGCTGGCGCGCGCGTTCACCCTCGTCTGGGCGGGACCGGGGATCCGGACCTTCACGGCGACAAGCGACCGGCCGGTCCTCGACGATGAGCCGACGCTCCTTGAGATCTGGGTCTGCGCCGACGGCTACTGGTCCGATCTGACCAAGAACGCCTGCCCCGGGACGCTGCGCCGCGAGTACGACGAACTCCTCGACGGCCTGCTCGGCGTCTACGACGCCGCGGTCGAGCACATCCGCCCGGGGGCGAGCCTCGCCGAGCTCGACGTCCTCGTCCGCGACGGCCTCGCCGAGATCGGCTACCCCGGCCAGCCGAGCCACCCGATCTGCCACGGGATCGGAGCCCGCGCGCACGAGCCGCCGTTCGCCCACCGCGCGATGGCGACGACGATCGAGGAGGGCATGGTGCTGGCGCTCGAGCCGGGCGTCTACTGGCCGCAGGGCGGCGGGCTACGCGTCGAGGACAACTACCTCGTCACCGCGACCGGCTCGGAGAAGCTGTCGAGCTACCCCGACGACTTCCGCACCGCATGATCGAGCGCGTCTGCGTGATCGGCGCCGGGACGATCGGGAGCCTGCTCGCGGCGCATCTGGCGACCGTCTGCGAGGTGAGCGTCCTGACGCGCCGCGAGGAGCACGCGGCGATGCTTCGCGAACAGGGCCTTCGCGTCAGCGGCAAGCACGAGCTGACCGCGTCGCTTCACGCCACCGCCGACGCCGCCGAGCTCGGCGACTTCGACGTCGGGATCTTCGCCTGCAAGGCGCTCGACCTCGAGAGCAGCGCCGCGCGCCTTGCGGGCCGCGCGCCCGCCGCGACGATGATGACCGTCCAGAACGGCCTCGGCGCCGAGGACGTCGTCGCCCGCCACGGCCAGTGGCCGATCATCTCCGCCGTGACCTTCATGAGCGGCATCCGCCACTCCGACGCGCATGTCGAATACGAGCTCGACACGGCGACGTGGATGGGGCCGTGGGCGCAGACGAAGACGCCCTACTCGAGCGTCGCGGAGCTCGCGGAGCTGATCATCTCAAGCGGCCTCGAGGCCGAGCCGATGCCCGACCTGCTGCCCGCACAGTGGTCGAAGCTGATCTTCAACTCCGCGATCAACACCGTCGCAGCGATGACGATGCTCCCGCATGTCGCGCTGTTCGCGAAGGAGGACGAGTTCGGCGACCTCGGCCGGCTCGTTCACGGCCTGATCGATGAGGGCGTCGCCGTCGCCGGCGCGGCCGGGGTGACGCTCCACGACGACCCCTGGCAGATGAACGTGCTCGCCGTCGCGCGCGGTGAAACCGCCAACAGCGACTACGCTCACCGCCCCTCGATGCTCGAAGACGTCCTCACCCAGCGCCCGACGGAGGTCGAGTTCATCACCGGCGCGCTCGTGCGCGAGGCCGGACGGCTCGGCGTCCCCGCGCCGCTCAGCACCGCCATGTACCGGCTCGTGCGCGCACGCGAGGCGTCCTGGCAGCTCGGCAGCCCGAGCGAGGCGGTGCTCTCATGACCCGCGTCTGCGTGGTCGGCTGCGGTGCCGTCGGCAGCCTCTTCGCCGCCCATCTGGGGACCCTCGACGATGTCGAGGTCTGGGCCTACGACGTCGTCGCCGACCATGTCGCGGCGATCAACGAGTCGGGCCTGCGGCTGACCGGCCGCGCCGACGTGCTAGCGAAGGTCAACGCGCGCACCCAGGCCAGCGAGATCCCGCCCTGCGAGTTCGGCATCGTCGCGACCAAGTCGATGTACACGGCCGATGCGATCGCCGCCGCCGCGCCGATCTTCGCCGACGGCGCCGTCTGCAGCGTCCAGAACGGCGTCGGCAACGAGGAGCTGATCGCCGAGCACGTGCCGCGCGTGATGCGCGGGACGACCTTTCCCGCCGGCCGCGTCACCGCCCCCGGGGTGGTCCAGATGGACACCGCCGGGGACACCTGGATCGGCCCCTTCGAGGACCGCCCCGCCTCGATGGAGGAGGTCGAGCGCCTCGCCGACGCGATGACCCGCGGCGGCATGCCGACGAAGGCCCTCGCCGACGCGCGCGGCGCACAGTGGACGAAGCTGATCTTCAACGCCGCGAGCAACCCGCTCGGCGCGCTGACCGCGCTCACCCAGGGCCGCCTGTGCGAGTTCGCCCCGACGCGCGCGCTGATCAGCGGCATCGTCGCCGAGGGCGTCGCCGTCGCCGCGGCGCTCGGCATCACGCTCGACTCCGATCCCGAGGCGCTCGTGGACCACTCCGCCGAGGTCGCCTACGACCACCGCGCCTCGATGCTCCAGGACGCGCTCGCCCACCGGCGCACCGAGATCGAGGCGCTCAACGGCGGGATCGTCCGCTTCGGCTCAGAGAACGGCATCCCGACACCGCTCAACGAGGCGGTGCTCGCGCTGATCCTAGGCATGGAGCGGGCCTGGACATCGCAGCCTGAGGGCGAGCACTGATGGCGCCGCCGCGCGAGCCGGACACCGCCGAGGTCGAGCTGCGCTACGCGAACATGCGCGCGGCGATGGCCGAGCACGACGTCGACGCCCTGCTCGTGTCGGGCAGCGAGTACAGCGGCTTCGAGGGCGCTGTGCGCTACCTGTCGGGCTTTCGGATCGTCCACCGCTACGCCTACGTGCTGCTGCCCGCCGGCGGCGATCCGATCGCGGTCTTCCCGAGCGAGGCGCGCTACGTCGGCGAGCATGCCGACGGCTGGATCGAGGAGCCGGTCTTCGCCGAGCATCCCGGCGCCTGGCTGCGCGAGCACCTTCAGGCGGCCGGGGTACGCCGCCTCGGCGTCTACGGGCTGCAGTACGTGATGCCCGTGCGCGACTACCGCGCGCTCGCTGAGGCGAGCTTTGAGCTCGTCGACTTCGACGCGCCGTTCGATCTCGCGCGCGCCGTCAAGAGTCCCGCCGAGCTGGCGCTCGTGCGCGAGAGCATGGCGATCAACGAGGCCGGCTTCTGGGCGGTCCACGCCGCCTATGAGCCGGGGCGCACGCAGGCCGAGCTGATGGCGGCGGCGGAGGAGATCTTCGTGCGCATGGGAACCGGCCGACAGACGATGGACATGGTCGTCTGGGGCCGCGACGGCGCGGCGACGCCGGAGTTCCGCATCCCCGAGCTTCGCGAGCCGATCGCGCCCACCGATCTGCTGCTCTACTCGCTTGAGGTAGCCGGCCCCGGCGGCCACTGGGTCGAGTTCTCCCGCGCGCTGACCCGCGGCGAGGTCTCCGCCGACACGCAGCGGATGCTCGACGCCTACGGCGAGTACCACGAGGCGGCGCGGGCGAGCATGCGCGCCGGCGCAAGCGCGCACGACCTCCACCGCGCGGTGTCGGCTCCGTTCAGCGATCGCGGCTACCCGCTCGGCCACGTCACCGGGCACTCGATCGGGATGACGATGATCGAGCATCCGCGGATCGGCGAGGGAATCGACGTCGAGCTGCGCGAGGGAATGGTGCTGTCGATGCACCCGCACGCGATCGCCGGCGAGGGCAGTGCGTGCCTGTACATGCAGGACACTTGGTGCGTCGGCGCAGACGGGGGCGAGCCGCTTTCGAGCGTCGCGCTTCGCATTTTCGACGGCCGCGAGCCGCGGCCGCCCGGCAACGAATAAGGAGAGCCAGGAATGCTGCTCGCACCCACCGAATATGTGCGACCAGGAAGCCTCGAGGAGGCGATCGATGAGCTCGGCGCGCGACCCGGGGCGCGGGTTCTCGCGGGCGGGCAGTCGCTGATCAACGTCCTCAAGCACCGCGCCGCCTCCGTCGAGCTGCTCGTCGACGTCAGCCGCCTGGAGGAGCTGCGCTTCATCGACGTCGACGCCGACGGATCGGCGCGGATCGGCGCGGCGACGACCTACGGCGAGCTTGAGCGCTCGGCCGAGCTGCGCGGCTCGCACGCGATCGTCAGCCGGGTCGCGGCCGGCACGGTCGACCGCCAGGTTCGCGCGCGCGGGACGATCGGCGGCAACGCCTGCTTCGCCGACCCGGCCTCCAACTACCCACCGCTTTTGATCGCCCTCGGCGCCCAGATGGAGATCGCCGGACCGGACGGGACGCGCAGCGTCGCGGCCGAGGACTTCTTCCTCGGCCTGTGGCGTACCGTCGTCGGACCCGGCGAGGTGCTGACCGCGATAGCGCTCCCGCCGCTCGGCGGAGCGAGCGTCGGCTACCGCTCGCTGCAGATCGCCGCCGATTCGTGGGCGCTGGCCCGGGCGGCCGTCTGGATCGCGCCCGGCGATCCGATCCAAGCGGCCCGCGTCGTGCTCGGCTGCGTCGCCGGAAGGCCGGTGCGCGCAAGCGCGGCCGAGGAGCGGCTGATCGGCGGCCCGCGCAGCGCGCAGGCCGCGGCTGACGCCGGAGCGCTCGCCGCGGAAGGGCTCGACCCGCCCTCAGACGTTCACGCGAGCGGCGGCTACCGGCGCGCAATGGCGGCGGTGATGGCAGCGCGCGCGCTGAGCGACGCGCTCGGATTCGCTGAGGAGGTGGCTTCAAATGGCCGGTGAGGGCGGTGCGGTCAACTCGATCGAGGTGACCGTCAACGGAGAGACCCATCGCGTCGCCGTCGAGGCACGGCGGCTGCTCGTGCACTTCATCCGCGAGACACTCGGAATGCGCGGCACCCACATCGGCTGTGACAGCGGCAACTGTGGGGCCTGCTCGGTGATCTGCGACGGGCAGCTGATCAAGAGCTGCATGATGCTCGCGGTCGCCGCCGACGGCTGTGAGATCGAGACCGTCGAGAGCCTCGGCGACGGCCCCGACGACCTCGACCCGATCCAGGCCGCCTTCAAGGAGCACCACGGCCTGCAGTGCGGGTACTGCACGCCGGGCTTCCTGCTCAACACCAAGACGCTGCTCGCCGAGAACCCCAACCCCAGCGAGGCCGAGATCCGCCGCGCGCTGAAGGGCAACCTCTGCCGCTGCACGGGCTACGTCAACATCGTCCGCTCGGTCCAGGCGGCGGCGGAGGCACTGCGATGAAGAGCGAGACCACCTACTACCCCGCGGTCGAGCAGAGCGAGCGCCTCGGCGCGTTCAGCGGCGAGAGCGTCCCGCGCGTCGAGGACAAGCGCCTGCTGAAGGGCCAGGGCGCGTTCGTCGACGACCTCTGGATGCACCGCCAGGGCCATGTGCACTTCGTCCGCTCGCCCTACGCCCACGCGCGCATCGTCTCGATCGATGTCTCGCGCGCCGAGGCCCAGCCGGGCGTCTACGCGACGCTGACGGGCGAGGAGGTCGGAGTCCTCCAGCAGCCCTACTTCCAGATGGCCCCCGAGCCCGGCGGCCTGATGAAGGACTACTGCATGGCCGTCGGCAAGGCTCGCTACATGGGCGAGCCGGTCGTCGCCGTGCTCGCCGAGTCGGCCGCGCTCGCGCGCGATGCCGCCGAGCTCATCGACGTGGTCTATGAGCCGCTCGGCGTGACGCTCGACGGGGTCGGGACGATCGAGCCAGACGTGCCCGTCATCCATGACGAGATCGGCTCAAACGTCGCCTGGCACGGCGTCTATGACTACGGCGACGTCGACTGGGCGCTCGAGAACGCCGACCACGTCGTGCGCATCGACCGCCTGCACTTCCACCGTTTCTCCTCGGCGCCGCTTGAGACGACGGGCGCGCTGGTCAACTGGGACCCAGGGACCGGCGTGATCGAGTTCCGCACCAACAACCAGATGCCGATGTTCGCGGCGATGTTCATCGGTCCGGCGATCGGCGTCGGCGTCGACCACATGCAGTTCTCAAGCCAGGACATCGGCGGCGGGTTCGGGATCAAGATCACCAGCTACACCTATCTGACGGCGCTCGCGCTGCTCTCGCGCAAGGCGGGGCGGCCGGTCAAGTGGAGCGAGACGCGCTGGGAGCATCTCGCGGCCTCGGCGCACGGCAACGAGCGCACCTTTCTCGACATCGAGGTCCCGGTGATGAGCGATGGGACGATCCTCGGCTTCAAGGTGCGCGCCTTCGACGACGCCGGCGCCTATCTGCGCTACGAGCCGCTCGGCGCGGTGATCTGGTCGCAGGTCGTCCCCGGCAACTACCGCATCAAGCACGTCCGCGTCGACTACACCGAGACGCTGACCAACAAGTGCCCCGTCGGCCCAAACCGCGGCTACTCGCGGCTGCAGCACCTGTGGATGGTCGAGCGGATCATCGACATCGTCGCCAACGAGCTCGGCTTCGATCCGGTCGAGCTTCGCAGGCTCAACTACGTCCAGCCCGAGGACTACCCCTACGAGACGCCGAACGGCTGCATCTACGACTCCGGCGACTACCCGGCGATGCTCGAGCGGGTGCTCGAGCTGATCGACTACGAGGGGGCGCGGGAGCGCCAGCGCGCCGCGCTCGGGACGGGCAAGCGGATCGGGATCGGGATCGGCTCGACGCTCGACTCGGGCACCAACAACTTCGGCCAGTCGCGGATCATCAACTCCGCCCTGCCCTTCTCCGGCAACGGCGAGGCGGCCGTCGTGCGCCTCGACCTCTACGGCGAGGTGACAGTCACGATCGGCACCACGCCGCAGGGGCAGGGGCACGAGACGACCGCCGCGCAGGTGACCGCGGACATCCTCGGAATGAGCCCCGACCAGGTCCACGTGGCGGCCGGTTACAACAAGGCGGCCAACACCTACGTCGGCTTCTCCGGCACCTACGCGAGCCAGTTCGCGGTCACGGGCCTCGGCGCGGTGATGGGCGCCGCCGAGAAGCTGCGCGGGGAGATCGTCAAGGTCGGCGCGTGCATGCTCGGCGCCGAGGAGTCAGACATCGAGCTCGCCGACGGGTTCGTGCGCCTCGCGGCCAACCACGAGGCGGCGATCCCCTTCATCGGGATCGCGGCGACCGTCTTTGCCAACGTCGCCGAGCTGCCCGGCGAGCTCGCCGACTCGGTGACGCTCAACTGCCGCTACGTCTACCGGCCGCCGTTCACCGTGCCCGACCACGAGACCAAGACCGGCAAGCTCACGCTGACCTACGCGAGCCAGATCCACGCGGCGGTCATCGAGGTCGACGAGGAGACCGGACTGGTCACGATCCTCGACTACGCCGCGGTCGACGAATGCGGCCGCAAGATCAACCCCAAGATCGTCGAGGGCCAGGTGCACGGCGCGGCGGCCCACGGCATCGGCGCAGCGCTATATGAGTCCTTCGAGTACGACTCAGACGGCCAGCTGCTCAACGCGACCTTTGCGGATTACCACGCCGCGACCGCGCTTGACGTGCCGGACATCCGCTACGACGACATCGAGTGCCCCTCCCCCTTCACCCCCAACGGCGCGAAGGGGATGGGCGAGGGCGGTGGGGCGCCGCTGTCGACGATCTGCAGCGCGATCGAGGACGCCCTGCCCGAGGGCGCCCACATCGTCTTCGACACGCACAACAACTCCGAGCGGGTCTACGAGCTGCTTCGCAGCGCGGCGGCGAAGGGCCCCCGCGGGGTGGAGGTGCTGTCGCGATGAGCGCGGTCAGCGGATCAAGCACGGTGGCGGCCGAGCGCGAGGGCCTCTGGGACGTGCTGAGCGACCCGGCGCGCCTCGGAGCGGCGCTGCCCGGCGTCGAAGACGTCTCGGTCGAGGACTCAACGCATTTCAGCGCGGTCGCGCACCCCAGCACCGCGCTCGGCGCGACGCGCATCCAGATGGACTTCGAGATCCTCGAGGAGCGCCGCGGCGAGTACGTTCGGATCGCGGGGTCCGGCCGCGCCGGCGAGAACCGAGTCGAGCTCAACGTGGAGCTCGAGCTCACCGATGCGCCAGGCGGCGGCACAGCGGCGAGCTGGCGCGGCGAGCTGATGCTGCGCGGCGTGCTGAGGTCGCTGCTGCAGCGCGGCGCCGGGGCGATCTTCAACGAGCAGGTCGAAGCGGTCCTAGCCGCCGGAGCAGCGGAGGGGTAGTGAGGGCATGGCGACCGGGCTGATCAGGCTTCCTGGCGTTACCGCGGTGGACAACCACCGGACGCTCGCCGACCGCGCCTTCACGGCCCTTCACGACGCGATCGTCGCCGGCCACCTCGCTCCCGGCGAGCGGCTGCCGATCGAGGAGCTCGGGGCGGAGCTCGGCATGAGCGCGATGCCGATCCGCGAGGCGCTGCGGCGGCTTGACGCGGCCGGGCTGGTCGAGAACATCCCCCACCGCGGCGCGCGCGTCACCGAGCTGTCGATCGAGGATCTGGCGGAGGTCTACGAGGTTCGCCTCGCGCTCGAGCCGCTCGCCGTCGCACGCGCGGCGGAGCGCTTCGACGCCGAGGACGCGGCCAACGCGACGGAACGCCTCGCGGTACTGACCGCGCTGCGCGACACCAACACGCCCGAGACCTGGGCCGCCCATACGGCGTTTCACTTCGCGCTCTATGAGCCCGCGGACTCGAGCTGGCTGCTGCGGCTGATCGAGCCGCTCTGGGAGACGAGCCAGCGCTACCGCCTCGCGACGAAGGTGGCGCCGAAGCTCGAGGCGCGTCGCGCCGAGCACGAGGAGATCCTGCGCGCCTGCATCGAGCACGACGCCGAGCTCGCCGCGCGCGATCTCTACAACCATCTCGCGGCCACGGCGAACATGGTCTCCGCCGCGATGGGCAGCGCCGCGCTGTTCCAGACGCGCACCTAGCGTGCGCGATGATGTCGCCGGCTCGCAATCGCACCCGGCACATCGACCCACGGAGGCCCAGATGCAAGCGCTCTACAGCACCACCGGCATCTCGAGCGGCGACGGGCGCGACGGCCGGGCGGCGCTCGCCGACGGCAGCCTCGAGCTCGAAATGGCGCCGCCCAAGGAGACCGGCGGGAAGGGCGGCGGCTCCAACCCCGAGCAGCTCTTCGCACTCGGCTACGCGGCCTGCTTTCACAGCGCGCTGAAGGTCGCCGGCGGACGTCTTGACAAGAAGGTCGGCGGCTCTACGGTCAAGGCCACCGTCACGATCAGCACCGACGAGTCGGGCTACTCGCTGGCGGTCGAGCTGAGCGCGACCGTTCCCGGCCTCGGCGAGGACGAGATCCACGAGCTGCTCGAGGCCGCGCACGAGATCTGCCCGTACTCGAAGGCCACCCGCGGGAACATCCCGGTCACGCTGACCGCCGGCTGAGATGAGGGCAGCCGCCGCGATCCTCACCGCGCTGGCCGCGGCCGGGATCCTGAGCGCCGGCTCGCAGCCGCCCGCGGTCGCGGTCGCAGCCCCCGCCGGCGCCGCGCTCGCGACGATCGGCGCGGCGCCGATCGGCCTGAGCGTCGAGTACCCGCTGCTCGAGCGCGACATGGGCTCGGGCTCCTGCCCGCCGGCGTCGTTCGTCGCCGCGCTGCGCGGCCTTGGCGCGCCGGTGCTTCGGATCGGCGGGGACTCGCAGGATCAGACGGCGCCGGCAAAGGCTCCGCCGCACGCCGGGGCGAGCGATCTCGAGCGAGGCTTCTGGTCGCGTCTTTCCTGCCTTGAGCGCCAGACGTCGCTGCCGGTCGTGGTCGGAATCAACCTCGCCTCCGGCGAGCCCGGCTGGGCGGCGCAGATCGCGGCCGGCGCGCGCTCGGCTGTGCCGGCCGGGCGGCTGCGCTTCGAGCTCGGCAACGAGCCCGACATCTACGGCGCCCGCGTGCCGTGGTGGAACGGCAGCGCGCTCGTGCGCACGCCGATGCCCTTCGCCGTCTACCTCTCCCGGGCGCGCGCCGCTCGCGCGCGGCTTGGCCGACACGCTCAGCTCGAGGGCCCCGACTTCGCCTCGGGACGCTGGGTCGCGCAGGTCCCGTCCCTCATCCGCGCGCTCGGCCTGAACGCGATCGACGCCCACTTCTATCCCCTTGCGGCGTGTTCAAGCGATCAGAAGGTGTCGGCCGCGGAGCTTCTCTCGCGCGCCGTGCAGGCCAAGATCTTCGAGCGGATCTCGCTCGTGCGCGAGGCCGCCGCGGCGCATCTGCCGGCACTCGTCTCGGAGGCCAATTCGGTCAGCTGCGGCGGGGTGGCGGGCGTGTCGGACGGCCCGGCGGCGGCGGTCTGGGGCGTCCGCGCCGTGCTCGAGGCGCTGCGCGCCGGCTTCAGCTCGATCCGCTTCCACTCAAGCGGCGGGCGCTACGACCCCTTCACGGTCGCCGGCTCGACGGTCACCGCGCGTCCGCTCTACCAAGCGCTTGAGGCGATCGACCCGCTGCTCGTTCGCGGCGCGCACCTTGAGTGGATCCCCGGCGCCCACGCGCTGAACGGGATGGCGCTCGTCTCGCCGCGCACGACGTTTCTCAGCAATTACACGTCAGCGGCGGTGTGGGTGAGCGTGCCGGCGCGCGGCACCGCGAACGTCGTCACCGTCGCCGACAGCGCCGCCGTCGTCTCGCGCTCCAGCTTGCGCTCGAGCGGGGGGCGCGTCCGCATCGAGCTCCCGCCGAACTCCCTGGTCGCGATCCGCGCTCAGCCGGCCGCGAGCACGTAGACGCGCAGCGCTCCGCTCGGGTAGCGCACACCGGCGAAGGACGCGACGCGGTAGTAGACCCCGCGGTAGCTGACGCGCCCCGACCTTGGCACGACCGCCGGCCCCGGGAAGGTGCCGCCGAGCTGCTTCGACCCCGAGCGCACGAGCACCGGATCGCCGGTCAGGTAGTGGGCCAGATAGGCGAAGCCGCTCGCATCCTGGACCGCGAGCACGGCCCGCGCGACGACGACGCCGCCGGCGCCAAGGACCGTGGCGTGAACCGGCGAGATCAGCGGCGCGGTCCCGCCGCCGGCGGCGACGAGGTGCCCGCCGATCAGGATCCGAAGGCCGCCGAACCCGCCCTGGCGGATGAGCGCCGTCACGAGCGTCGAGGCGCCCGCGTAGTCCCCTGCGGCGAGCGCGAGCGGGAGCTGGTGCTCGTTGCTGAGCGCGGTGCGCGCCTTCTCGACGGCCGTGCCTGTGCTCGCGCGCGAGTAGGCAAGGCGCGCGATCGCGGCCGCCTCATCGGCGCGCACCTGTGCGCAGGGCCGCCGCTCGAGCCTCTTTGCCGGCGCGCGCACGAGGAGCCAGACGCGCAGCCGCCCGCGCGGGAAGTGGCCGACGTAGAAGGAGTGGACGAGGTAGGAGACGCCGCCGATGAGGGTCGTGCCGAAACTCGGAAGCGTCGCCGGATCGGCGGCGATGTCACGCGTGATGAGCTTCCCGCTGAAGCTCATCACGCTGTGCTGGCCGACCAGGCGCGAGATCAGGAGCTGATAGCCGAGGTCGTCCTGGAGCGACATCGTGAACGTGCCGATCACGCGGCCGCCCGAGCGGAGCGTGCCCTGCACCGGGGCCAGGACGTGAGGTCCGCCGATGTCTGAGAGCACGCGCCCGGCGGCCGAGACCCGCAGGCGGACGATGTGCATGTGGTTGAAGACGAGCGCCACGACAGCGCGCCGCGTCGCCGCGGCATCGCGCGCTGACACGGCCCTCAGGAGCGCCTTGTTCGTCTCGATCGTGTGAATCGCGCGGCGCACGGCGTTGCCGTTGCGCTCGCCGCGCGCGATCCGAAGCACAGCCGCCAGGGCCGTCGAGTCATAGGCCGAGTCGGTCGCGCTTCCGCAGGCGCTCGTGACGGTCGCGGGCGGGCCACCGGTCGCGCCGGCCGCCACGAGGACGCCGATCGCGAGGATCGCAGCCACCGCGAGCAGGGACGTTGCGAGGCGGGCGGTGCGCGACATGGCGCGACACCGTACCGCGCTCGAATGTAAACGGCCGCAACATGCGGGGAGAGCACGCGAGAGCGTCCGCAGCCCCAACTAATGTGGATTTTGCGATGAGGGATCAACGCGAAAAGGTGCCCAGGCGCTGGTTTTCGCGACCGATCGAGCCCCGGCCGTACGACCAGGAGGCCGAGGTCAGGGCGACGCTCTACGCGCCTCCCACCGAGCGGGAGCGGACGGTCCAGCCGGTCAGCGCCGACCGGCGCATGCGCCCGGCCGCCTGAGACTCAGGAAACTCACAGCTTCCCGCGCCACAATCGAGGCGTGCAGGGAGCCGATCCAGCAAGCGAAGCGGTCCGCATCCTCGTCGTCGACGACGAACCGAACATCGTCGACGTCATCGCGATGGCGCTGCGCTACGAGGGATTCGAGGTCGAATCGGCGGCCAACGGCGCCGACGCGATCGCTGCCGTCGCGGCCCGCCGCCCCCAGCTGCTGATCCTCGATGTGATGCTGCCCGACCTCGATGGCTTCGAGGTCGCGCGGCGCTTGGCCGGCGCGCAGATCGACGTCCCGATCATCTTCCTCACCGCCCGCGACTCGACCGAGGACAAGGTCCACGGCCTGACCGTCGGCGGCGACGACTACGTCACCAAGCCGTTCAGCCTCGAGGAGCTCGTCGCGCGGATCCGCACGATCCTGCGCCGCGCCGGGCTATCGGAGGATTCGACCTCAAAGCTCGTGTTCGCCGACCTCGAGCTCGACGAGGACGCCCACGAGGTCAGCCGCGGCGGGCGCCCGATCGAGCTGACCGCGACCGAGTTCCGCCTGCTGCGCTACCTGATGCTCAACCCGCGCCGCGTGCTGACGCGGCCCCAGCTCCTCGACCACGTCTGGAACTACGACTTCGGCGGCGACGCGCGGGTTCTCGAGACCTACATCAGCTACCTGCGCAAGAAGGTCGACTTCGCGGACCCGCCGCTGATCCACACCGTGCGCGGCGTCGGCTACGCGCTGCGGCTGCCGCGGAGCTGAGGTCGCGTGTCGCTTCGCGCCCGCCTGCTGATCGGGCTCGTGCTCGTCACCGCGGTCGGGCTGATCGTCGCCGGCCTCGTCACCTACGCCGCCGAGCGCTCGTTTCTGATCAATCGCGTCGATCAGGAGCTGGTCGGCAACGTGCACGCCTTCGAGGACCAGGTCGACAGCCAGCTTCACCTGCACAAGGCCCCGCCCGGCGGCCCGGGCGACCAGGACGACTTCCCGGGCAACCCAGGCCCCCAGGGCGGGCTGGGCGGCGGCGTCGTCCCGCCGCTTGGCACCTATGCGATCTACATCGCGCCAGACGGTCGAAGGAGCCCCTACCACGCGCTCGACGCCAGCTCGCCGCCCGTGCTCCCCGCTTCGGTGCCGCTGACGACGACGGCCAAACACCCGCATCTGATCACCGTCAACTCCGCCGCCGGGTCCTCCCTCCAGTACCGCGTGATCGCGAAGCCCTCCGACACCGGTGCGGGCCGGCTCATCGTCGCCCTTCCGCTCAGCGACGTCGAGCAGACCCTTCACCGCCTGCGCAACGTCGGCCTGATCGTGATCGCCTCGGTGCTCGTGCTCCTCGCCGCCTTTTCGACGCTGCTGATCCGCCTCGGGCTGCGCCCGCTTGACCGCATGGGCGCCACGGCCGGCGAGATCGCCGCGGGCGACCTCTCGCGCCGCGTCGAGGGCGAGAGCCCGCGCACAGAGGTCGGGCGGCTCGCAATCGCGCTGAACGCGATGCTCGGCCATATCGAGCGAGCCTTCGCGCAACGCCAGGCGAGCGAGGACCGCCTGCGGCGCTTCCTCTCGGACGCCTCGCACGAGCTGCGCACCCCGCTGACCTCGATCCGCGGCTACGCGGAGCTCTACCGGATGGGTGCCGCTTCGAGCCCGCAGGAGGCCGCCAAGGCGATGGAGCGCATCGAACAGGAGGCCGAGCGGATGGGCGTCCTCGTCGAGGATCTGCTCGCCCTGGCCCGCCTCGATGAGCTGCCGGTCCGCCGCCACGAGAACGTCGATGCCGCGCCGCTGGTGCGCGACGCCGCCGAGGACGCCCGCGCCGCCGCGCCCGACCGCGAGATCACGGCTCGCGCCGAAGGCGTGTACGTCGTCAACGGCGACTCCTCGCAGCTTCGCCAGGTGCTCGCCAACCTGACGCGCAACGCGCTGACCCACACCCCGCCCGGGACGCCGATCGAGCTGTCCGTCGAGGACAGCGACGGCTACGTGCGGATCGCCGTGCGCGACCACGGCCCAGGCCTGCCGCAGGGCGCCGCCGAGAACGTCTTCGAGCGCTTCTGGCGCGCCGAGGGCGGCCGCGAGCGCGGCAAGGCGGGCGCGGGCCTGGGCCTTGCGATCGTCGCCGCGATCGTCGACGCCCACGACGGTCGCATCAGCGCCTCGAACGCTCCCGGCGGCGGTGCGCAGTTCGTGATCGAGCTGCCGGCGGCGGCTGAGGCCTAGTCCGCCGCGGCGGCGATCACAGCCGGCGCGCCGAAGTCGACGAGGCACGACGGGATCTCGACGGTGCGGTCCTCGCGCTGGTGGTTCTCAAGCAGCGCGATGATCGTGCGGCCGACCGCGACGGCGGTGCCGTTGAGGGTCGCCGCGGTGACCGGCCGCCCGGCGCCGCTGCGCACGCGAACCTCGAGGCGGCGCGCCTGATAGTCGGTCGTGTTCGAGCACGACGTCAGCTCGCGGTAGCGGCCCTGGCTCGGAATCCACGCCTCGCAGTCGTACTTCTTGGCCGCCGAGGCGCCGAGGTCGCCGACGGAGATGTTGACGACCCGGTAGGGAATCTCGATCTCGCGCAGCAGCGACTCCTCGATCTCGAGGATCTGCTCGTGCTGCGCAGCCGCCTCCTCGGCGGTCGTGAAGACGAACATCTCGACCTTGTCGAACTGGTGCACGCGGAAGATCCCGCGCGTGTCCTTGCCCGCGGCGCCCGCCTCGCGGCGAAAGCACGGCGAGAAGCCCGCGTAGCGCAGCGGCAGCTGCGCGGCGTCGAGGATCTCGCCGGCGTGAAGCGACGCCAGCGCGACCTCCGAGGTCCCGACCAGGTAGAGCTCATCGTCGGGCAGCGCATAGATCTGCTGCTCGGTGTCGGGCAGAAAGCCCGTCCCGTAGAGCGCCTGCTCGCGAACCAGCACGGGCGGGATCACGGGCTCGAAGCCGCGCGCGCGAAGCCGTTCGAGCGCCCAGCGCACGAGCGCCAGCTCGAGCATTACGAGGTCGCCCTTGAGGTAGGCGAAGCGCGCCCCCGAGAGCCGCGCCGCGGCCTCCATGTCGATCAGCGCCCCGGCGAGCTCGAGATGGTCGGCGGCCGGCTCAGACCGCGGCTCGCCGACCTCGCGGATCACCGTGTCCTCGTCGGCCGCATCCGCAAGCGGCAGGTTCGGCAGCGCGATCAGCGCGCGGTGGAGCTCCTCCATCACCGCAGCGAGATCGGCGTCGAGCGCCTTCTCGCGCTCCCCGTGGGTGCGCATCGCCTCGATCGCCGCCGCCGTGTCTGCCCCGTCGCGTTTGGCCTGCGCGATCTCCGCCGACGCGGCGTTCTTGGCGGCGCGCAGCGACTCGAGCTCGGGGATCAGCTCGCGACGGCGCGCGTCGAGCGCCGCGACGGCGTCGACACGAGCGACGTAGTCCTCCCCGCGGCGGGCGAGCGCGGCGCGCACCGCGTCGCCCTGCTCGCTGATCAGCCGCAGATCTAGAACCGCCCGGCTCCTAGCCCCCGCAGGACGTGCCGCCGCCGATCGTCGGCGTGTGCGGCGCCTTGAGCCCGGCGTACTTCGCGACGAAGCGGGCGATCGCCTTGGCCTGGCTCCCGACGACGATGTTCTGGGGCATGATCTGGCCGCTGAACCCGCCGTTCTCGATCGCGTAAAGGACGCAGGCGTAGCCCTCCTTGCGGAAGTCGAAGTTCGGCGCCTGCGTGCGAAGACGGCCCTGGACCGAGCTCGCTGAGCCGTCCGCGCCGACGAGCGAGAGCGTGTGGCAGCCCGAGCAGTGCGTCATGAACAGCTCGGCTCCCTGGCGATACGGGCTGTCCTTGGCGAGCTTGATGGTCTGCGGGGAGCAGGCGCTGATCGCGACCGCGCACGACGCCGCGACCGCAACGGCCCGGGCGATCTTTGCTTTCGAAGCCATTCGCGGCCAGATCATATGGGCAGGGCAGGCTGGGCAGGAGTTCGCGCGGGCACGGCGAAATTCATAGTCCCGGCGTCGGTTGGAGACGGTCGCTTTCGTGACTTGCGCGATCGATCCCTTACGGCGGCAACCAGATGCCGACGCCGGGATTCTCCCTCAGTAGGTGCCTGCCGCGCGCAGCGCCAGCACGCAGACGACGATCGCGGCGAGCGCCATGATCCCCATTTCGCGCCGCAGGATCGTCAGGACGATCGCCTGCTGCTCGGGCTCCGGCAGTACCGCGACCTCGGCCGAGCTGTCGAGGTCGCGCGCGCCAAGCACGTGGTCGGCGGCGACGACGCGCAGCTGCTCGGCGACGAAGCCGACGGCGATCGGCACGAGCGCGTAGACGTAGAAGAGGTTGCTCGAGGGGGGCTTGTTGGCGATCACCAGGGCGCCGACGAGAAGGGCGTAGGCGAGCGTCAGCACCTGCCCGAGGCGCAGGCCGACCCAGAACTCGCGGCTGGGGGCGCCGATGTACCAGCGGTAGGCCCCGAAGAGTCCTGTCGCGCCGTTGGCGAAGGCCGTCACGAGCGCTGCCCAGACGGCCAGATCGTGGACCGTCAAGGCCCGTCGATCCCCCGGGATATCGAGCGTTTTGCCACTAAGTAACACTCCGATACAAGGTCGGTTGGGAGTGGTATAACGCCACCTGTGATCAGAAGCTACCTGCCGGCGATCGTGTTTCTGGTGCTCGGATCGGTCGTTGGGGGATCGTTCGCGTTCCTAAACACCCTGTTCGGCCCGCGCCGCCGGATCCCCGCCAAGACGCAGCCGTATGAGTGCGGGCTGCCGTCGGAGGTCAAGCGCGGCTTCCGCTTCGGGATCAGCTTCTACCTGATCGGAATGCTGTTCATCCTCTTTGACACGGAGGTCTTCTTCTTCGCCCCCATCGCGATCCACCTGCGGGCCTACGGCCTGTACGCGCTCGGCGAGACGATCACCTTCGTGGTGCTGCTGATGGTCGCGCTCGTCTACGTGTGGCGGCGCGGGGCGCTCGAATGGCGCTGACACGCGAGCCGATCGAGCCGGGCAGCCTGCGCGCCCGCCAACTCCTCGCCCGCGACCTGCTGCGCGGCGACCTCGAGGGACTCGACCTCGAACGCCACGTCCAGCAGTCGATCATCACGACGACGCTCGACAAGGCCGTCAACTGGGCCCGCGGCAACTCGATGTTCCCGGCCACGTTCGGCCTCGCCTGCTGCGCGATCGAGATGATGTCGATCGTCGCCTCGCGCGTGGACGTCGCGCGATTCGGCTGGGAGGCCTTCCGCGCGTCGCCGCGCCAGGCCGACCTGCTGATCATCTCCGGCCGCGTGTCGATCAAGATGGCGCCGGTCGTCCGGCGCATCTACGACCAGATGCTCGAGCCGAAGTGGGCGATCGCGATGGGCGCCTGCTCCTCCTCGATGGGGGTCTTCAACAACTACGCGATCGTCCCCGCCGACAAGTTCATGCCGGTCGACGTGCACGTGCCGGGCTGCCCGCCGCGCCCGGAGGCGCTGATGCACGGCATCCTCAGGCTTCGCAAGATGATCCAGGACGACCCCGAGATGGGGTGGCGGCAGCGCTACGACGCGGAGGGCACCGAGGAGATCGTGCCCGGCGCGGAGCCCGCCGGTGCCTGATCAGGTAGGGCTCGAGCTGATCGCCGGCCAGCTCGCCTCCTCCAATCCCGGCGCGGTCACCGGCACGACCTTCTTCCGCGGACGCGGGACGCTCGAGATCGAGCCCGGCTCGGTGCGCGGCGTGCTCGCAGCGCTTCGCGAGCAGCACGGCTTCCGCGCGCTGATGAGCGTCCACGGCGTCGACTACTACCCCGAGGAGCCGCGCCTCGGCGTCCACTACGAGATGCTCGACATGCAGCGCGTCGATCGCATCACCGTCAAGCTGCGCGTCACGCTGGCCGAGCCCGAGGTCGATTCGGTCACGCCGGACTGGCCGACCGCCAACCACCAGGAGCGCGAGGTCTACGACATGTTCGGCGTGCGCTTCGCGGGCCATCCCGACCTGCGTCGGATCCTGATGCCGGAGGACTACGAGGGCCATCCCCAGCGGCGCGACTTCCCGATCGGCGGCGAGCCGGTCCTGTTCACGCACAACGACGCGACGAGCCCGGGGTGGACGCGGTGAGCAGCACCCGCTCGGAGTACCGCGCGCGCGAGGACTCGATCACGATGTCGCCGCTTGAGACCCAGATCTCACAGCAGCGCGATGGCGAGACCGTCGAGCTGCTGACGCTCAACATCGGGCCTCACCACCCCGCGACGCACGGCGTGCTGCGCCTGCTCGTGACGCTCGAGGGGGAGATCGTCCGCGACCTGCAGCCGATCATCGGCTACGTCCACACCGGCATCGAGAAGACCGCCGAGGACAAGGCCTACTGGAAGGTGATCCCCGTCGTCGAGCGGATGGACTACCTCTCCTACTACTTCAACGCGATGGCGTACTGCGGCGCCGTCGAGACGCTGCTCGAGTGCGAGGTCCCCAAGCGCGCCCAGTACCTGCGCGTGATCCACCTCGAGCTCAACCGGATCATGTCCCACCTCGTCTGGCTCGGAACGAGCGCGCTGGATCTCGGCGCGATCTCGATGTTCTGGTACTGCTTCCGCGAGCGCGAGGCGATCCTCGATCTCTTCGAGTTCTCCTCCGGCCAGCGGATGCACACGCGCTACTTCCAGGTCGGGGGCGTCGCCGAGGACATCCCGCCGGGTTTCGAGCAGAAGCTCCGCGAGTTCCTCGACGTGATGCCGACGCGCGCCGACCAGTACGGCGACCTGCTGCGCCGCAACGAGATCCTGCTCCAGCGCCTGCGCGGCACCTGCCCGCTCGACGAGGCGTCGCTGCTGGCGCTCGGCGTCACCGGCCCGCTTCTGCGCGCCGCCGGCAACCCGTGGGACCTGCGCAAGGCCGAGCCCTACAGCTCCTACGACGACTTCGCGTTCAAGATTCCGGTCGGCACGGTCGGCGACAACTACGACCGCTTCGCCGTGCGCCTCGCCGAGATCTACGAGTCGGTGAAGATCATCGATCAGGCGCTCGAGGGACTCCCCGAGGGCCCGCACATCACCGAGGACCGCAAGATCGCGCTGCCGCCGCGACACGAGCTGGCGACCTCGATGGAGGCCCTGATCCACCACTTCAAGCTCGTCACCGAGGGCTTCCGCGTTCCGGCCGGCGAGGTCTACTACCCGATCGAGAGCCCGCGCGGCGAGCTCGGCTGCTTCGTGCGCTCGGACGGCTCCTCCAAGCCGGCGCGCGTGCACATGCGCGATCCGAGCTTCGTCAACCTCCAGGCGACCGCGCCGATGTGCCGCGGCGCCTACATCGCCGACCTGATCGCGACGCTGGCGATGCTCGACCCGATCCTCGGCGGGATCGACCGATGAGCTCCGTCCACCGCTTCGCGCACGGCTCGCGCGTGCCCGGCTGGGACGAGGCCGCCGACCTCGACAAGGACCCCGCCGGCGTTCCCGACCCGGCCGTCGTCGAGGTCTCGGCCGATCTGCGCGCGGAGGTCGAGGCGGCGATGGCCCGCTACCCCGACCGCCACTCGGCAGCCCTCCCCGCGCTCGCCGCCGCGCAGCGCCGCCACGGCTGGTGCTCGCCGCAGGCGATCCTCGAGGTTGCGTGCGTGATGCGCCTCACGCCCGCCTACCTGACGTCCGTCGCGACCTTCTACGACATGTTCGAGCTCGCGCCCGTCGGCCCCCACTCCGTGTACGTGTGCACGAACATCTCCTGCTCGCTGCTCGGCGCCCACGATCTGTA
>DATAWT010000090.1:0-9693 GCA_036267075.1 Solirubrobacteraceae bacterium | reverse complement strand
CTCGAAGGCTCCCCCGAGCAGCACCGCGGCGCGCGCCACCTCGCCGGCGGCGATCAGCGAACGGATCCGGCTTGAGGAGACGATCTCCCCGTCGACCGAGCGAAGTGGCACGACGCGCGTCTCAAAGCGCTCGTCAGCCGCAAGCAGCGCGGCGTCGCCGCGGGCGCCCGCTCCGAAGCGGAAGTTCTCGCCGACCGAGACCGCCCGCGCGCCGAGTCGTGCGACGAGGACCTCGTCGACGAACTGCTCGGCGCCCCGCGCGGCGAACGCCTCATCGAAGCCGATCACGATCAACTCGGCGACGCCGAGCGAGGCGATGATGTCGGCCTTGACCGGTAACGGCGTGAGCAGCCGCGGCATGTGCGCCGGGGCGATCACCGCGACCGGGTGGGGCTCGAAGGTCACGACGGTGTCCGCGCCGGCGATCACATCGCGGTGCCCGACGTGGACGCCGTCGAAGGTGCCGACGGCGATCGCCCGCCCCTCCCCGGGCGAAGCCTCGTCGAGCTCGATCAACCGCACCGGCGAAGCCTAGTGCGCGCTCCCGCGCAGGCCGACCTCGACACGCAGCGCGCCGTCTCGCTCGCGAGCGACGGCGAACGGATCACCACCCGTGCCGACGAGCATCACCGGTCCATCGGTGCCGCGCCCCTCGATCGGCCGCCCGCTCGAAACGGCGCGCTCCTCCTCGGCGCCCGCGAGTGAGACGACGGCGCCAAAGCGCGCCCAGGCCGCGGCGACGTCGAGCAGATCTGATTCGGCGGGACCCTCCCCACCCCAGGCGCCGCCGTCCACCGAGAACGGCCCGACCGCGAGGCGCCGCAGCGACAGGCAGTACGCGTCACCGAGGTCGGCGACGAGCGAGCGCACGTAGGTTCCCGAGGAGCAGACGAAGCGCAGCCCGGCGCGGTCCCCGTCGCGCCAGAGCAGCGCGGACTCAAACACCGTCACGGCGCGCTCACGCGTCTCGACCACCTCCCCGCGACGGGCGCGTGCATATGCCCGCTCGCCGTCGAGCTTGACGGCCGAGTAGGCGGGCGGGCGCTGCGAGATCTCACCGAGCGGGAGCACGAGCGGCGCGGGCATGCGGCCGGTCTGGACGATCTCGCCCTCGGGGTCGCCGGTCGAGGAGGTCCAGCCGAGGCGCGCGACTGCCTCGTAGGTCTTCGGCAGATCGACGAGATAGCGCGCGAGGCGCGTCGCACGCCCGACGAGCAGCAGCAGAAGCCCGGTCGCGAACGGATCGAGCGTTCCGGCGTGGCCGATCCGGCGCACGCCAAGCGCCCGCCGCGCACGGCTGACCATGTCGTGCGAGCTGGGACCGGCGGGCTTGTCCGCCGGCAGGATCCAGCCGGCGTCGGTGCTCAAACGAGCGCGCGGATCGCGTCGATCAGATCGCCGACGGCGAGATCGCTCGAGAAGCCGGCGGCGCGGCGATGGCCACCGCCGCCGAAGTTGCGCGCGATCGCCGACACGTCGACCTCGTCATCGCTTGCCCGCAGCGAGACCTTGACGGCGCCCGCTCGCCCGCCGCGGGTCTCGCGGATCAGCGCCGCGACCTTCGTCCCACCGACGGCGCGCAGGTGATCGACGATCCCCTCGCTGTAGCTGTCCTCGGCGCCGGTCGCCTCGAAGTCCTCGCCGCTCAGCACGGCGATCGTCAGCGTGCCGTCGTCGAAGCGCCGCGTGCTTGAGAGCGCGCGCCCGAGCAGCTCGAGCTTGGCGAACGGCACACCCTCGTAGATCCGCCGGTAGAGCGACGCGGGATCGACGCCGGCCTCGATCAGCTGGCCGGCCATCTGGTGCGCGCGCGGCGTCGTGTTCTCATACGAGAAGCGACCCGTGTCGGTGACGAGCCCGACATACAGAGCCTCGGCGATCGTCGGCGTCAGCGCCACGCCGAGCCCCTGCATCAAATCCCAGACGATCTCAGCCGTGCACGAGGCCTCATCGACGACGTGGTTGACGGTGCCGAAGCGGGTGTTGTCGTGGTGGTGATCGATGTTCAGCAGCGAATCGGCCTCGCGCAGCGCTGCAAGCGGGTTGCGGTCGAGGTTCCCGCAGTCGAGGAAGATCGCCGTACGAGAGCCGATGTCCTCGGGCGCCTCGGTGCGAAGTCCATCGAGCGCGAAGAAGCGGTACTCGGGCGGGAGCGGAAACTCGTCGGCTGCGATCACGGCGACGGAGTCCTTGCCGAGGGCGCGCAGGACGGCGTTCATCGCGACCAGTGAGCCGAGCGCGTCACCGTCGACGTTCTCGTGCGTCACGACGGCAAAGCGCTGGCCGCGGCGGATCTCGCCAAGAACCTGCTCGCGGGTGTCAAGCGCCACCGAGGCCACCTCGCTCACTCGGCGCCCTCCCGCAGGAGCGTCTCAACGCGAAGCGCCCTGTCGGTCGTCGCGTCGTACTCGAACTGCAGGCGGGGCGTGCGCTTGAGGGAGAGCTGCGTCGCGATCTGCGACTGCAGTACGCCGTGCGCGCGATCGAGCGCCGCGAGCGAGTCCGCGCGAACCTCGCTTGATCCGAGCACGCTCACGAACACGCGCGCGCTGCGCAGGTCCGGGCTTGTCTTGACATCGGTCACGGTGACGAAACCGAGGCGCGGATCGGCAAGCTCGCCGGCAAGCGCATCTGCAATGACCTGCCGGATCGCCTCGTTGACCCGGCGCATGCGCTCGGCAGCCATCCTAACCCCAAACGCGCCGTTTCCACCGTCTCAGGCGAGCGCGCGCTCGACGGTCCGCGTCTCGTAGACCTCGAGCACGTCACCCACCTTGACGTCCTGGAAGTTGGCGAGCACGATGCCGCACTCGAAGCCGGCGGCGACCTCGCGCGCGTCGTCGTTGAAGCGGCGCAGACTCGCGATCGTCGTGTCGTAGATCACGGTGCCGTCACGCACGACACGAACCTTCGCCCCGCGCGTGACCTTCCCTTCAGTCACGAACGAGCCGGCGATCGTGCCGATCCGCGACGCGCGGAATGTCTGGCGCACCTCGACGGAGCCGACGGTCTCCTCGACCTGCTCCGGCTCGAGCATGCCCTGCATCGCCGCGCGCAGCTCGTCGATCGCGCGGTAGATGACCGCGTAGCTGCGGATCTCGACTCCCTCGCGCTCGGCCAGCGCCCGTGCGTCGCCGACGGGCCGAACGTTGAAGGCGAGGATCACGGCCTCCGATGCGGCCGCGAGCATGACGTCGGACTCGTTGATGCCGCCGACGCCGCGACGGATGATGTTGACCGCCACCTCGCTCTGCGGCAGCTTCGCGATCTCGTCCTCGACGGCCTCAACCGATCCCGAGACGTCGCCCTTCAGAACGAGGTTGAGCTCCTTGACGGCACCCTCCTGAGCGAGGCGGAAGACGTCCTCGAGTGAGATCTTGCGACCCGAGCGCCGCGCGAGCGCCTCGGTCTTAAGCCGATTCGCGCGCTCTGAAGCCAGCTGGCGCGCGCGGCGCTCGTTCTCGACGACGCGCGCGTACTCGCCGGCCTCGGGGACGCCGTCGAAGCCGAGCACCTCGACCGGCTCGCCGGGGGTCGCGACCTTCGCCCGCACGCCCATGAAGTCGTGCATCGCACGCACGCGCCCGAAGTGCGCGCCGGCGACGAGCGCGTCACCAACCTCAAGCGTCCCGCGCTGGATCAAGAGCGTCACGACCGGGCCTCGGCCCGGGTCAAGGCGGGACTCGATGACGACGCCCGAGGCGGCGGCGCTCGTCTTGGCGCTCAGCTCCTCGAGGTCGGCGACGACCTGGATCGTGTCCAGCAGCTCCTCGAGCCCCTGGTGGGTCTTCGCCGACACGTCGACGAACTCCACCTCGCCGCCCCATTCGGCGGGCTGCAGGCCGCGCTGCGTCAGCTCGGTGCGGACGCGGTCGGGCTGAGCGCCCTCCTTGTCGATCTTGTTGACGGCGACGATGATCGGCACATCGGCGGCGCGGGCGTGGTCGATCGCCTCGTCGGTCTGCGGCTTGGCGCCGTCGTCGGCGGCGACGACGATCACCGCGATGTCGGTGACGCGCGCGCCGCGGGCGCGCATCGCCGTGAACGCCTCGTGGCCCGGGGTGTCAAGGAAGGTGATCGCCTTGTCGTTGTGGTGGACCTGGTAGGCGCCGATGTGCTGGGTGATGCCGCCGGCCTCGCCCGCGGCGACCTCGGTCTGGCGGATCGCGTCAAGCAGCGAGGTCTTGCCGTGGTCGACGTGGCCCATGATCGTCACCACCGGCGGGCGGTCCACGAGGTCCTCATCCTCGTCGTCGAAGACCGGCTCGCCGACCTGCTCGTCGGCGGCATGGACCATCTCGATGTCCTTGCCGAACTCCGCCGCGAGGACGCCGATCGCCTCGTCGCTCAACGTCTGGGTGAGGGTCGCCATCTCGCCGAGGCTCATCAGCTTGCGGATGATCTCCGGGACCGGTACGCCGAAGTACTCGGCGACGTCCTTGACGGTCGAGCCGGAGTTGATGCGAATCAGGTCTGTTGCGCCGCGCGCGGCCTCATCGATCGGGGCAACCGTGTCGTCGTAGGTTCCGCGACGGCGGCGCCCGCGCCGCGGCGGGCGGCGGATCGGCTGTGATGCTGGGCCGCCGGCCTGGCGGCGTGAGGCCTGGGAGTCGATCACGACGCGGCGGCGACCACCCGGCCCGACCGCGCCGGGGCGCTGCTCGCCGGTGCGAGAGTCGCGCGTCGGGCGTGAGCGTGAGGCTTCGGCCTGCGCGGCGGCAGCGGCCGTGGCCGGGGTCGCGGGAGGCGCCTCGCTCGCAGGAGTGTCTGTCGCTGGTGCCTCCGCGACCGGTGCCTGCGCGGCGGGCGCTTCGGCGGCCGCCGCGGGCTTTGGCTCAGCGGGCGGTGGCGGCGACGCCTTCGGCTCCGCCTTGGGGATGCTCGCGCGGGGCTTAGCGGCGGCCTCCTGCTTGCCGGCGCCGTTTTGGCCGAGCACGCCGAGCGCGGCGTCCTCATCGACGCTCGACGCTGCGGCCTTGGCCTCGATGCCGGCGGCGTTCAGGCGGGCCAGCAGCTCCTTTGTCGTCAGCCCGTGGGCCTTGGCGATCTCGTGGACGCGCTTCTTTGCCATCAGTCGATCGATTCTACGTTCTGGAGGTCCAGTGCAGTGGGTGAGCGAAAGGCGCGTTGCAGGCCGGCGCGGCCGCTCGCACGGCCGAGACACGGATCCGAGCAGACGTAGGCGCCGCGCCCCGGAAGGCGCTGTGCGCGGTCGACGACGAGCTGCGAGCCGCCTGTCAGTGCGATGCGGACCAGCTCGCGCTTCGGCGCCCGGCGCCCGCACCCCACGCAGCGACGCTGCGGGGCAAGCGCTGCGGCTATGACTGGGGCCCCTCGGCCTCGGCTGGGGCTTCGCCGGCCGGAGCCTGTACGGCCGGCCGCTCGGGCGCAGCTGCCGCCGACGGCTGGTCGGACTCAATGGACGCGGTCGGCTGCACGGGCTCGGGCGTTGCGGCCGGCTGCGCCGGCTCGGAGACCGCGGCCGGCTGCGCTGGCTCGGGTGTCGCCTCAGGCTCCTTGGGCGGCTCGGCGTCCCCAGCGGCGTCGGCGACCGCAAGCGCCTGGTGGGCCTCGAGGCCGCAGTAGCGCGACCCCGGCAGCGAAGCGTTCGGGCAGCGGCGGCCGTTGCTCATGATCGCCGCGCAGCGGCCGCTCGCCTCGAGCTGCTCGCCGTAGCCCTGCTCGGCCTCCTCGGCGGCGAACTCGCTCTCGGACTTGATGTCGACGCGCCAGCCGGTCAGGCGCGCGGCGAGCCGGGCGTTCTGGCCCTCGCGCCCGATCGCCAGTGACAGCTGATCGTCGGGGACGATCACGGTCGCCTGCTTGGCGGCGTCATCGACGAGGACCTCGCGCACGCGTGCCGGCGAGAGCGCCTTGGCGACGAAGCGGGCGGGCTCGTCGTTGTAAGGGATGATGTCGATCTTCTCGCCGCGCAGTTCGGAGACGACCATCCGCACCCGCGAGCCGCGCGGGCCGACGCAGGCGCCGACCGGATCGACACCATCGGCGTGGGAGATCACGGCGATCTTCGAGCGATAGCCGGGTTCGCGGGCGACGCCGGCGATCTCGACGAGCCCGTCGGCGATCTCCGGCACCTCGAGCTCGAAGAGCTTCTTGATCAGTTCGGAGTCGCGGCGCGAGACGATGATGCTCGGCCCCTTGGTCGAGGGCGAGACCTCCTTGATGACCGCCTTGATGCGCTGCGAGTGGTCGTAGCGCTCACCGTCGACCTGCTCTGACTTCGGGAGCAGTGCCTCGACGCGCTCGCGCAGCTGGACGAGCGTGTAGCGGGAGTCCGACTGCTGGACGATGCCGGTGATCAGCTCGCCGACGCGATCGCGGTACTCCTCGAACATCATGTCCCGCTCGGCCTCGCGGATGCGCTGCAGGATGACCTGCTTGGCGGTCTGCGCGGCGATCCGCCCGAAGTCGCCGGGCGTCACGTCGCGCTCCTCGATCTGGTCGCGGTACTGCTCGAACTTGGCGGGGTCGATCTCGGGGTCCTCGGGCTCGCGCATCTCGCCTGTCTCGGGGTCGATCGTCGTGCCCTCGTCGATCGTCTCGACGATCAGGTGCGCCTCGAGGCGCTCGGGGATGATCAGCTCGATGACGCGGAAGTCCGCGGTCTCGCGGTCGATCTCGACGCGCGCGTACTTGGCCGAGCCCGGCTGCTTCTTGTAGGCCGACAGCAGCGCGTCCTCAAGGGCGATCATCAGCTTCTCGGGCTCGATGCCCTTTTCGCGCGCGAGCGCGTGCATTGCGTCGAGTATCTCGCGGGACATGTCTACTCCTCCACCAGGTGCGATCGGCGGATCGCTGCGTAGGGGATCGCGACGACGCCCTCGGGTACCGCGAGCGTCACCTCCTTGGCCGTCGCGGCGATCAGCTCGCCGGTCAGACTGCCCTGCTCGACGAACGCCGACCCCGGCGCGGTGCGCACGCGCGCGCGGCGACCGACGAAGCGGCGGAAGTGCTCGGGCTTGGTCAGGGGGCGCTTCGGACCGGGTGAGCTGACCTCGAGGCCGTAGTGCTCACGCAGTTCGCCGAGGGCGTCGGTGACGCGCTCGCAGAGTTCGAGCGTGACACCCGCCGGGTGATCGATGAAGATCCGCAGGCGCTCGCCGGAGCGCTCTACGAGCAGCACCTCGACGTCCGGCTCGCGGCCGGCGAGGCGCTGCTCGATGTCTTGTTGTAGCTGTTCCATGGCGAAAAAAAAGCGGGCGAGCGCCCACTTCCGTCGCGGCACCGCCGTCACTCCGGCGACACGCCAACCGAGGATAGCACTCGCGCAAAGAGCTGTTTTTGGCGCGTTCAGCGCTCGCTGTCGAGCTGCGCCATCCCCGCCTGCGGATAGCGCTCGCCGGCCGCCGCACCGGCCGGGACGGCTCGCTCGAGCGCCTCGAGCGTCGCGGCGTCAAGGGTCACGTCGAGCGCGCCGAGCGCGCTCTGGAGACGGTCGCGGCGGCTCGCGCCGACCAGCGCGACGACGTCCTCCCCGCGCGCGAGGACCCAGGCGATCGCGACCTGCGCGACGCTTGCGCCGAGCGACTCGGCGACCTCGCGAACGGCGTCAACGAGCGCCAGGTTGTGCTCGAGGTTCTCACCGCCGTAGCGCGGGCTGTGCGCACGGATGTCGCCTGCAGCAAGCGCCTGCCCGGCGCGCCACTCGCCGTTCAGCAAGCCGCGCACGAGGACCCCGTAGGCCGTCACCGCGATCCCGAGCTCGCGTGCGACCGGCAGGACGCGGTCCTCGATCGAGCGCGCGAGCAGCGAGTACTCGAGCTGGACGTCACAGATCGGGTGGACCGCCTGGGCGCGGCGCAGCGTTTCGGCGCCGACCTCGGAGAGACCGATGTGGCGGACCCAGCCGCGCTCGATCAGCTCCTTGATCGCGCCGACGGTCTCCTCGATCGGCACGTCCGGGTCAAGTCGCGCGGGGCGGTAGATGTCGATGTGGTCGGTTCCCAGGCGCCGCAGCGTGTAGGCGAGGAAGTTCGCGACGGCGGCAGGCCGCGCGTCGTTGCCGGCGAAGCGGTTGTCGGGGCCGCGCAGCGCGCCGAACTTGACGCTGATCAGCGCCTCGCCGCGCTCGCGCGCCGCGAGCGCTTCGCGGATCAGCAGCTCGTTGTGCCCCATGCCGTAGAAGTCGCCGGTGTCAAGCAGCGTCACGCCGGCGTCGAGAGCGGCGCGGATCGTCGCGACGCTCTCCTCATCATCAACGGGCGCATAGGTGCCGGACATGCCCATGCAGCCGAGGCCGATCGCGCTGACGAGCGGCCCGTCCGTGCCGAGGCGGCGCGGCGGCAGCGCGGCGCTCATGCGCGCAGCGCCTCGACCGCGTTGAGAACCGCGTCGGCGACGTCGCGCTTTGCGGCGCGGCCGACGCTGAGCTCGCCGGCCGCGGTGATGATCGTCACCGCGTTGTGCTCTGAGTCAAAGCCGATCCCGCGCTCTGAGATGTCGTTGAGCACGATCGCGTCAAGGCCCTTGCGCTCGCGCTTGGCGCGGGCGCGCTCGAGCGCTCCGGCCCCGTGCTCGGCGGCGAAGCCGACGAGCGTCTGGTCCTCGCGGCGGCGGGCGGCGAGCGCGGCGACGATGTCGGCGGTCGGCTCAAGCTGGAGCGCAGGCGGCTCGCCTCCTTCGCGCGCGAGCTTGCCCGCGACCGGCTTCGCCGGCCGGTAGTCGGCGACGGCCGCGCACATCACGAGCACGTCGGCGTCCGCGAACTCCTCCTCGCAGGCGTGTGCGAGCTCGCTGGCGCTCTCGACTTCGCTGTAGCGGATCCCGGTGGCGCGCGGGAGAGCGACGTTGGCAGCGAGGACGACGACCTCGGATCCGCGCGCGCCGGCGGCCTCGGCGACCGCGAAGCCCATCCGGCCCGAGGAGCGGTTGCCGATGAAGCGCACGGCATCGATCGGCTCGCGCGTCCCGCCGGCGGTCACGAGCGTGCGCAGACCGCGCCAGCGCCGGCCGCCGATCGCCTCATCGATCGCTTCGAGCAGTTCCGCCGGCTCGGCCATGCGCCCCTGCCCCCATTCGCCGTGAGTGGCAAGCCGGCCGACCGCCGGCTCAAGGACGCTGACGCCGCGCTCGCGAAGCGCGGCGACGTTGGCGGCGGTGGCGGGGCTCGCCCACATCGCGTCGTTCATCGCCGGGGCGACGATCAGCGGGCAACGAGCGGCGAGCGCGGCCGCGCTCAGCAGGTTGTCGGCCAGGCCGTGTGCGAGCTTGGCGATCGTGTTCGCCGATGCGGGCGCGATCAGGAAGACATCGGCGGCCGCACTCAGCGCGAGGTGGCTTGCCGGGTCATGCTCAGGCAGCGGCTCGCCGGGGAACGCGCCGCGAAGCGGGTCGCGCTCGAACTGGTCGCTGAGGACCGGGGCGCCGCTCAGCGCCGCAAACGACGCCGCGCCGACGAAGCGCTGCGAGGCGTTCGTCTGAATCACGCGCACCGAGTAGCCGTCGGCGGTCGCCAGGCGCACGAGTTCGAGCGCCTTGTAGGCGGCTATTCCCCCGCTGACGCCGAGCAGCAGCCGCGGCATCCGAGCGCCTTAGCGGTAGTGGTACTTGAGCTTGCCGGCCGCGACTTCCTCGAGGGCGATCGTGAGGTAGTTCTTGGAGCCGGTCTCGACCATCGGCGGCGGGAACTCATCGAAGCTTCCCTCGCCGAGGTTCTGGTAGTAGGAGTTGATC
>DATAWT010000089.1:0-74077 GCA_036267075.1 Solirubrobacteraceae bacterium | reverse complement strand
GCAGCCGGCCCGCATCGCCGCGCACCCAGCCGGGCAGCTCGGGGTCGACGTCGAGCTCGAGCTCGACGCCCTTGTCGCGGGCGGTCACCAGCAGCGTCGCGCAGCCCTCGGCGATCGCCTCGCGCAGCGCGAAGTCGGTGTTCTCGAGCTCGATCTTGCCGGCCTCCATCTTGGAGTAGTCCAGGATGTCGTTGATCACGAGCAGCAGGCCCTCGCCGGACGCGCGCACGATCTCGGCGTACTCGCGCTGCTGCGGGCTGAGCTCGGTGTCCAGCAGCAGCCCGGTCATGCCGATCACGCCGTTCAGCGGCGTGCGCAGCTCGTGGCTGACGGTGGCGACGAACAGCGACTTCGCGTTCAGTGCCTCGACCGCTTCGTCGCGCGCGACGGCGTTGTCGACGGCCGCCCGGCCGGCCTCGCGGAAGGCGAGGATCAGACGCACGGCGACCGCGATGATGCACAGCGCCGCGAGCAGCGTGGCGAGCAGGTTGACGTTGCGGAAGTGCTCATCGACGAGCACTCCGAGCGCGAGCATGCTCAGCGCGACGGGCGTGGCGATGCTCACCGGTCGCTGGGCGGCGGGTTCGAGTGAGCGCCGCGGCGTCCATCCGGCGCAGGCGATGAGGACCAGCGCGAGCGGCCAGGTGATGTCGAGCACGCCGTCTGCGACGTAGCTGCCACGGGCTACCTGCATCAGATAGACCGAGTCGCCGGCGAGGAAGATCGAGAAGCCGACGGCGAGGACGAGCCAGGACCAGTTGAGTGCCTGCCGGCGTCCGGCGATGCCGACGCTGATCAGGATCGCCAGCAAAACCAGGTCGCCGGCGGGATATGCGAGGTTCGTCGCGACGACCGAGAAGCTGCCGTGGGTGCCCTTGAGAACGGCGTCGAAGACGATCGACGCCGAGACCGATGCGACGGCGAGCGCGCCGATCCCGCCGTCTAGCCACAGGCTCGCGGCGATCGAAGGCAGGCGCACGCGGACGAGCGCGATGACGGCCGCGAAGGCCGGCACGTAGGAGGCCAGCCACAGCGCGTCCGAAGGGGACGGGAAGGGCGGCGCGGACTGGTTGGCGAGGACTGCGTCGTAGTAGATCTCCCCGCCGCCCCAGAGCGCGATCGCCAGGCCCATCAGCGCCCACGCGGCGCGCTCGGAGCGATGGGCGCCGACGCGCAGGGCGCACAGCAGCGCGGCACCGATGATCGTGGCGTCGTAGATGACGGTGCTCGGCGTACCGAGCGCCCCGCTCGCGCTGTGGGTTGCAAACAGCACGAGTTCGAACGCAATCGCCGAAAGCAGTAGGCCGATCGCGCCGAGGGCCGCGCCGCGGAATCGAAGTTGCGTGGAAGCCAACACCGCTACATCGGCATTCGGTCCTGAAATCTGCAGATCGCAGGCCCAGCGGCGGGCGCTGAGTTGCGCGCGGCCCGCGGGGCAGCCGCTAATCTCGCGCAGGTGTCGGCCTTGCGTTCGAAGGCTCTGCGGCGGGGGGGAGCGGCCGCCGTCGCGCTTGTCTGCCTGCTCTGGGGAGGGCTCGCGGCCGCCGCCACGGCGCCTGCGGGCCAGATCGTCTGGAGCACCGGGAGCGGTATCTGGGCGATGCGAGGCGACGGCACCGATCCCCATGAGCTGGTCTCCGCGGCGCAGCTTTCGGCCTCGCTCCCGCAGGGCACGCTCGCCTCGCCCGACGTCTTCCAGAACGGCGGCAGGACCGTGCTCTTTCTCGGCCAGACAAAAGCCTTCGCGTCCGCCGGCCAGCCGCAGGCCTGCGGCTCGGACTGCTCAGGCACCTACGAGCTCGCAGGCGGTGTGCTGACCGACCTCGGCCCCGCGGCGGCGAGCTCGGCAGGCGCGGCCTACTACGAGAAGCAGCCGCGCCTCACCGCGGACGGCAAAGAGCTGTTCGACTCCACGCTCGAAACGGGGATCTCGGGCGCCACGATGGGACCCCCGCAGATCGCTCTCGTCGAGCGGCCGCTGTCGGCCTCCGCGCAGCCGATCCCGTGGGGCGGGACCGCCAGCAAGACCGAGCCCGCGGCGGGATTCGATGGCGCTCCCGACCCGGCGGATCCGACGCAGGCCGCCTGGGTCGAGGCACAGGGCTGCGTCGGCTTCCACGCCCCAAGCGGAGGGACCTCGGCGCCGTCCTGTCAGTACGCCGTTCTGTTCGGCACTCAAACCGGCTCGCCGTCGGTCGTCATCTACGACAACGAGCTGGTGAGCGCCAACGGCGAGGGACCGACGTCGCTCGCGCTCTCAAGCGACGGCCAGACGCTGCTGATGGTCGATCCCTACGCGCCCAACACCGGCGTCTACTCGATGCCAGTCGCGGGGGATCCGAGCACCAAGCCGGTCACCGAACTGGTCGCGCAGCCGGCGGGCTGGACGTTCGGCCAAGCCCGCTTCGCCGGTTCGAAAATCGTCTTCGACGCTCACGACGTCGTCTCCGGAAAACCGGCCGGAGACGTCTATGCGATCTCAGCCGCCTGCACCGCGGCCACCTGCACGTTCCCGGCCAACGCGACGAACTTGACCAACGACCCGACCGCGAACAGCTCCGACCCGGCGTGGACATCCGCGACCGCGCCACTGGAGGCGCTGAAGGTCGCCGGCCTGCCGCGCGTGATGAGCGTGCGAGCGTCCTCGCACAAGCTCCACGCGGGTCATCCGCTGCGCCTCACCGTGTCGCTCTCGGCCGCGGGGACGATCATCGTGCGCGTCGTCCGCCGCGTACGCGGGACCCACCCGCCGCGCAGCCGAAGCGTCGGCTCCCTACGCGTCGCCGGCGTGGCGGGCGCCAACCACCTCGTGATCTCTCACGTCTCCGGACACGCGCTGACGGCCGGCAGCTACACGGCGTCGATCGCCCTCGGCGGTTCTTCGGCGTCACCGAAGATCGTCCACTTCAGCGTCCGCTAGAACAAGTGCCGAGGCGCAGCCGGCGCCGTGCAACCATCACCACGATGCCTCGCCGCCGTCGCGTCTTGATTCTCGGCGCCGCGCTGCTTGTGTCCTCGGCCGCCGCGGCGGGCGCGGCGCTTGCGGCCGCGCAGTGGCCGTTCGGCGCCGGTACGGGCGGATGTCGCGTGTTCCCGGCCAACAACCCGTGGCACGAGAACATCTCGAAGCTGCCGGTCAGCCCGATGTCGGACGCCTACATCGCCTCGATCGGCGCGACGCTCGACCTGCACCCCGACTTCGGCTCGAATCTGACCTACGGCATTCCGTATGCGGTCGTCCCGGCGTCCCAGCCGAAGGTGGCCATTCACTTCACCGCCTACGGCGATCAGTCCGACAAGGGGCCCTACCCGATCCCGCCCGGAGCGCCGGTCGAGGGCGGGGCGAGCTCGACCGGCGACCGCCACGTGCTCGTGCTGCAGAAGGGGGCCTGCAAGCTGTATGAGCTCTACGACGCCACGCCAAACCCCAACGGGTCATGGAACGCGGGCTCAGGCGCGGTCTTCAACCTGCGCTCCAATCACCTGCGCCCGAACGGCTGGACCTCCGCCGACGCGGCGGGACTGTCGATCTTCGCGGGCCTGATCCGCTACGACGAGATCCAGCGGGGCTACATCAACCACGCGATCCGCTTCACCGTGCCGCGCACGCAGGCCGGCTTCATCCACCCCGCGACACACTTCGCGTCGAGCTCGAGCGATCCCGATCTGCCGCCGATGGGACTTCGCCTGCGGCTGAGCGCGAGCTTCCCGATCAAGCGCTTCCCGCGCGTCGCGCGCATCATCCTCCAGGCGATGAAGACCTACGGACTGATCCTCGCCGACAACGGAAGCCCCTGGTACTTCCAGGGCGCGACCGACCCGCGCTGGAACGACAACGCCCTCGACACGCTGAAGAGCGTGCCGGGCAGCGCCTTCCAGGTCGTCGAGACCGGTCCGATCCTGCACGTCGGCTGACCGCCGGCAGGTCGCCGCTCGCGGAGGCCGAATCCGCATCGCAGGCCGATGTTCCTGCTCGTCCCGATCGTGCGACGCCTTCTGATGCTCGCCATCGTGCTTGCGATTCCGCTCGTCGCCGCCGAGCTGCTCGCGCGGCACTTCATCGGCGACGCCGTCTCGAGCGCCGTCGGGGCGCGCATCGGTACGCACGCGCACGTCGGCTTCGGCTCGACCCCGCTGCTCGTTCAGATCGTGCGCGGTCGCCTCGGGGATGTCACGGTCAGCGCCTCGGGCGCGACCGTCGGTGGACTGTCGCCGCTTCGCATCGAGGGGAGCCTGCGCGACGTGCACCTGCAGAACCTGACGGCGCTCGAGGGAGCGATCGGCTCGCTCAGCGTCACCGCGGACGCGCCACCAAGCGTGGTGCGCGGAATGCTTGCCTCGCCGTCATGCCTTGGCGGCATGTCCGCCGCGCTGCGAGCGGGGCTCACCAGCGACCCGCGCGTGCTGATATTCCCCGGCCGCATCGATCTGCTCCCGCAGCGCGGGCGCGGCGCTGAGATCCGCTTTGTTCCGCGCGCCGGCGGTTCGGCGGTGCGCTTCGAGATCGTGGCAGCGCTGATCGGCGGGGTGGCCGTCGCTCGGCCGCCCGCCTGCGAGCGTCAGCTCGACGGCCTGCCGTTCGGCGTCAGGCTGCACTCAGCTCAGGCGCGCAGCGGGACACTGGTGCTCGGCTTCACCGGGCATGGCGCCTCGTTCTCGGCGCTCGGTTGAGCGCGTGGAGTAGCCTCGCAGGGGTGGACCGGCGGAGCTTGAGAGCGCACGTCGCACGCGGCCCGGAGCGCTCCCGCTCACGACCAGCTCGTCGGCTGCGCGACGCTCCGGCGCCTGCGCTTGCCTCGCCGCGGCGCAGTACGGCGACGCTCCTGCGCGTGACGCGACACTGGCTCGCGGGCATCATCGTGGCGGCCGGGCTGGTGGCGATGGCGTTTGGCACGGAGACCTCGCTCGTCGGCGGTGCGGGCCTCGTCGGCGCCGGGCTTTCGACGTGGCTGTGCGCCTGGCTCTATCGCGTCGGCATCGATGGCGAGGCGGCGCGGGCCGAGGAGGAGAACGCCAGGCGGCGCTTTACCCGTACGGGGCGCTGGAGCTAGCGGTTCCAGCTCGCGTAGGCGCCCTGCTTGATAACCGTCGTCGGCTTGGCGCCGGACCAGGGGATGGCCTCGATCGACAGCGACGAGAGGTTATCGGTGCTTCCCTTCGTGACGAGGATCCAGAGGCCGCTGGCTGAGATCGCTTCGCCGATGTTGCCATCGCCGTCGCCGGTCAGATCGCGAATCACGGGCTTGCGGCCGCTCAGGTCCACCGTGTATGCCTCGGTGTGGTTGGACCCGGGGGGGCCGACGTAGTTGGCCAGCAGGTGCTTGCCGTTGGCGGAGAAGCCACCCGGCACCGGCGTCAGCCCCTCTAGATTCGCCGGTACGGGGAGGCTCGTGAGCTGACGGGCACCGCTGCCGTCGGGATTGATCATCCACAGCTGAAGCGCCGGGTAGGGGTTCTTGGCGCGCGGCTTCTCGTGCGAGTAGGCGATGCCGTGCGGACCCCACAGCGGCAGCTCGCTGAGCCCGTCGTGGGTGATCTCGCGCGTGGCGCTCACCGTTGCGTCGGTCACGTAGAGGTTCACGGCGGTCTTGTTTGGCGCCGAGCGGGCATAGACGATCTGTTCGCTCTTGCCTGGCGCAAAGCTCGCGCCGTAGATCGACCCGGTCGCGATCATGCGCATCGTCTGGTTGGCGACATCGACGACATCCAGCTGCGCGCCGACGGTGAGCAGGATCAGCTTGGAGTCCGGCGACCAGCCGAGGAGCTGCATGAACTGGGCGTTCTTGGTGACGTCCACCGACACCCCGCCACTGGTCGGATACAGCGTCAGGGTGGAGGGCTTGCCCGCCTGGCCCTTGTCGATGCTGACCGCCGCCACCTGCGAGCCGTCGGGGCTGATCCGCGCCTCGACCGCGGGTCCCAACTTGACCGGGGAGCTGCCGTTCAGCAGCGAGACCCAGGCGTAGGGAGTGCTGGTGAGCCCGGTGATGTAGGTCATGTAGGTCAGCGGCGGCTGAGCGCTCGATGCCGACGCCACGGCGCTGGTCAGGGCGCCGCAGAGCCATACGGCAGCCGCGATTGCGGCGACCGTGAGACATGCCCCCCGACGATGCTTGTTGGACCCCACTCACTTTGCATCGTACGCGCTGCACTGGCGGGCGGTCGCAATTGGACGCGGCCGCTAGATTGAGGCGAATGAGCGCTGCACTGCGGATTAGCGTGCTCGATCAGTCGCCGATCGCGGAGGGTTCCGGCGGCGCGGACGCGCTGCGCAACACCCTCGATCTCGCCCGCCTCGCCGACGCTCGGGGCTTCCACCGCTACTGGGTGGCCGAGCATCATGGTGGCCCGATGCTCGCAGGCCCGAGCCCGGAGGTGCTGATCGGGCCGATCGCTGAGTCGACACGCCAGATCCGCGTTGGAAGCGGTGGCGTGATGCTTCCTCACTACAGCCCGCTGAAGGTCGCCGAGAGCTTCAGCCTGCTGGCCGGCCTCTACCCCGATCGCATCGACCTCGCGGTCGGGCGCGCAGCCGGCACCGATCCGCTGACGACGTTCGCGCTCCAACGCGACCGTCGCAACGCCGGCCCCGACGACTTTCCCTCCCAGCTTGCCGAGCTGCTCGCCTACCTCGAGGACCGCATGCCGCCCGAGCACCCGTTCGCCCATCTCGCCAAGGCTCTGCCGGGACGTCCGCACGCGCCGGAGCCGTGGCTGCTGGGCTCATCCGGGCAGAGCGCGATCTGGGCGGCTGAGCTTGGATTGCCGTATGCGTTCGCCGACTTCATCCATCCCGGCGGCGCGGAGATCGCCGCGAGCTATCGCGAGCGCTTCGTTCCCTCGCACCGGCGCGAGACTCCGCTCGTCGCAGTCGGCGTCTGGGCTCTCGTCGCAGAGACCCGCGAGGAGGCCGAGTTCCTTGCCGCGAGTTCGCGCTGGGCGATGATCAAGCTGCGCCGCGGGGAGCTGATCGCCGTCCCCACGCCTCAGGACGCGCTCGACAACATCGAGGCCGAGCGCCGCGCCGGAACGATCAGCGCGCCGCGGCGGCGGATGCTGCTCGGAACGCCGGACGAGGTTCGCGCGGCGCTCGAGCAGGTCGCGGCGAGCTACGGAGCGTCGGAGCTGATCGTTGTCACGATCACCCACGACCACGCCCAGCGGCGCCGCTCCTACGAGCTTCTCGCCGAGGCCTTTGAACTCGAGGCGCGCGACGCCCTTGCGCCCGTCGCGCGGGAGGCTGCGTGAGCGTCGAGGAGCTGACGCAGGACGGCGCCGACGCCGAGGAGCAGCCACCTCCGCGCACGCGCGTGTGCCGGATCTGCTCGGTTGAGATAAATGCCGCCAGCGCGCGCTGTCCCTACTGTGGCGCGCGTCAGTTCAAGCATCAGCCGATTCTCGGCTGGCGAGGGGCGCTGGTGTGCCTGATCGTCGCCGCCGCGGCGGTGTTCGTGACACGTGCGGTCGAGGGGTCCGGCCGCACGACGTTCGCGCCCTACCTCGGCGCGAATCTGGCGTTACTGCTGCCGCCCGGATACGAGACCCTCAACGCCACCTCGCAGCACGGAACCGCCGCCGCGTCCTTTGCCCAGGCGGGCAACGTCTCCAACAGCGAGCTGGTCGTCGCGACGGTCGCTGCGAGCGGTACGCCTCACTCGCGCATGGAGGGTCTCGAGCGGACCCTGGCCCACACGCCGGGCGTTGTTCGCGGAGCGCTGTTCCGCGTCGTCTTCCCGGGCGGCCTAGTCGCCTACGAGGTGCCCTACACGGAGGACCGCGTCGACTACGCGGTCTTCGCCTTTGACGCCTGCGGCGGCGCGATCGGGGTGCGCGTGACGATCTCGGCGACCCGTGCCAGTACGCTTGACGCGCTGTCGCTCGTGCTCCCTCAGAACGCGCAGCCGCGCTGCGACGGCCCTGCGTTCAGCAACCGCGACCGGGGCGACACCTCGGTACCGCTCGCGCCGCGCTGAGTCAGGCCTCCGCTGCGAACTCGAGCAGCGCGTCGTTGAAACGCACCGGGCGTTCGACCATCGGCAGATGGCCGGTGTCGTCGATCGTCTCAAGCCGCGCGCCGGAAATCTGGCTGCTCAGCCAGACCGAATCGGCGAGCGGGACGAGCATGTCCTCGCGTCCCTGCACGATCAGCGTGGGGGCCTTGATTGAAGCGAGCTCGCCGCCCGTCTCGCCGGCGATCATCGCCGTCATCGCCGCGGCAAGGCCCGGCGCGCCGCGACCCCCGACGAGTTCGCTCAGCATGTCGGTCGCGATCAGCGTCGGGTGGCGAACGAGCGTCGCGAGCGCGAGGTGGCGCGCGCGGCGACGGCGGATCGCCGAGCGAACGCCCGCGGGCCGGCCGAGCGGCGTGTGCGAGATCACGGCCATCAATGCCGCCGCGGGGGCCGGGTTGAAGTCGCGGATCGAGATCGCGGCAGCCGAGACGAGCACGAGGCGCTCAACGAGCCGCGGGCTGGCCAGCGCCGTCTGCGCTGCGACAGCGCCGCCCATCGAGTTGCCGACGAGGACGGCCGACTCGATCTCGAGCAGGTCGCAGACCCGCTCGATCGCCTCGGCGTAGCCGGCGAGTGAAATTTCGCGGCGTGGAAGCTGTGAGCGGCCGAATCCCGGCAGGTCGATCGCGACGACGCGGCGGCTTCGGGCGAGTCGTGGGATGTTCTCGAGCCAGTTCTGCCAGCGCCCGCCAAGTCCGTGGACGAACAGCACCGGCGCGGCCGGGCCGCTACCGATGTCGACGAGGTGCACGCGCCTGCCATCGACAGTCACGGCTCGCAGATGCGCACGCCAGTTGACCGAGCGCCAGTCCGGTTGGTCGCTTCGACCGTAGTCCGCCTCGGCGTGGGCGGCGGCGCGCAGGGACGCCGGTCGCGCCGTCGAGGGGAGGATGCGCGGGCGAGCTGGCATGCTTGGGCGTCGAGTGTATTTGCGGCGATGACCCTACCCGCGGCAGACTGGTGGGAGGTTCGGCCGGCGGCCAACCGAAAGCCGGCGACCTATCGCTGCCCGATCTGCAACCGCAGCCTCCCGGCGCTGTCTGAGCACATGCTGCTCTTCCCCGAAGGGGATCACCGCCGTCGCCGGCACGCCCACACAGGCTGCGTGATGCAGGCTCGCGCTCGGGGCCGGCTGCCGCTGCGCGAGGACTACGACGCCACGCGGCCGAAGGCGCCGCCCCTATGGCGTCGCCTGCTCGGGCGCACCTAGCCGGCGCGCAAGACGGCGCCCTGCTGTGGCGGCTCGACTGGCGCCTCGCTACCCTGGATCGCGGAGGCGGAGCAGCGCCGCGCACCGCTACGCCGCCGGATTCGGTGTGTTAGCTCCGCTTGGGGGCCCTTCGCGGGCACTCGCCACGATGCGTTATCCAAGCTCGACAGCACGACTTCTCGCGCTCGTCCTGGCGGCGGGGGCATTGTCTGCGCCGCCGGCGCTTGCGAACTCCGGAACCGGCGGCGCGTCGGCGCCAAACACGAGCAAGCCTGTGCCGCACCACGCCTCGAAGCGAAAGCCGGTCCCGCCGATCATCACGGGCGTGCACTGCTACAAGGTCGGCGCGACCGTCTGCCGGCGAAACCCCCACAGCGTCCAGATGACCGGCGAGCTCGTCATTCGCGGCCACCATCTGCGGCCGGGGTTCATCGTCTTCTTCCCGCGCTCCGGCGCGAAGACGGCGCGCGTTCACCCGCTGGGAGCCAAGCTTCGCCCGACGGGCCACGGCATCGCGGTGACGATCCCGAAGGGCGCGGCGAGCGGGCGGATCTTCATCTCCGCGGCGCCCGGAGCGCACTCCAGGCTCTACGGCCCGATCAAGATCCTCGCCGCTCCGCGGATCAAGCCGAAGCGCAAGCCGGCGCCGGTCGCCGTGACTCCGGCGAGCTCGGTGTTCGACGCCCCCGGGATGTGGATCTGGTATCTGAGCGCCTCAGACGGCGGCGATGTGGCGAAGATCGCCGCGCAGGCAGACGCGGCGGGGATCAAGACGCTCTACGTGAAGAGCTCCGATGGCTCGTCCAACTACTGGGCGCAGTTCAGCCCGCAGCTCGTCGCCGAGGTCCACGCCTACGGGTTGAACATCTGCGCCTGGCAGTACGTATATGGCAGCCAGCCGCGCGGCGAGGCCGCGCTCGGGATTCGCGCGGTGCGCGACGGCGCCGACTGCCTGGTGATCGACGCCGAGACCGAGTACTCCGGCAAGTATGCGGCGGCGCAGACCTACATCGAGTCGCTGCGCCAGGCGCTCGGGCGGAGTTACCCGATCGGCCTGGCGTCGTTTCCCTACGTCGACTACCACGAAGGCGAGCCCTACTCGGTGTTCCTGGGGCCGGGCGGCGCCCAGTACAACGTGCCGCAGATCTACTGGCACACGATCGGCGACAGCCCCGACGCCGCCTACTCGCACACGTTCATCGAGAACCGCATCTACGGCCGGCCGATCGCGCCGCTCGGCCAGCTCTATGGTGGCGTGAAGGCTGCCGAGGTCGAGCGTTTCCGCCAGGACGCCGCGGCCTACCGGGCGCCCGGCGTCTCTTGGTGGGACTGGCAGTCCGCGTCGGCTTCCGAATGGGGCGCGCTGACCGCGCCGCTGACGGACATGACGCCCGTGACAGTCGCCACCGCATGGCCCGTGCTGCGTCTGCACTCGCGCGGCGACCAGGTCGTGTGGATGCAGCAGTACCTTGCCGCCGCCGAGCCGCAGACGCCCACGACCGGCATCTTCGACGGCGCGACGCAGGCAGCGCTCGAGGCGTTCCAGCTGTCGCACGGGCTGCCGGTGACCGGGGTCGCCGACGCGGCGACGTGGCCGGTGCTGCTGACCCTGACGCCGGTTCCGATCCAGTGGAACACCGGGCCGCCGCCGATCGGGCCGACCGGGCCGACCGGCACAACCGGGCCGACCGGGCCGAGCGGAGCGACGGGCACGACGGGCTCGACCGCGACGAGCGGTTAGCGCCGCTGTGCGACGCTCGGGATCGCCTCGACGGGGCTGAGCGCTCCCATGTCGAGTGCGAAGTGCACGAAGCGGTGGCTGCTCGGCGCGTTGGCGCCCGGCTTATAGATCGCGTAGGAGAGCACGACCTCTGTGTCGAGGTGTGAGACGACCGTGACGCTCGCGCTCGGCTGGGCTGCGTCGGTGCCGAGGTACTTCGTCTGGTCGAAGAAGAACGCTCGCTCGGCCGGCGCGGTGGCGCCCTCGCGGCGTCCGATCAGCACCCGCAGGGTGTCGGCGCTGCTGTAGCTCGACGTCTTCACCGGCGCGTAGCCGTGCCTGGCCATCACAGCGATCGCCGCGCTGAGCTCGAGACCGCTTGCGGATGGGCTGTTTGGGTTGGTTGTCACGAACGCCGGCCCCGTCTCGGTGCGGGTCGTCGCAGTCTGGGAGGCGGCGCTCGTCGCCGTGCTCGTGGTGGTCGAGCTTGTCGTGGCGGTCGAGCTCGGTGTCGTGGTCGCCGCCGTCTTCGCGGTCGTCGTCTGGGAGCGGCCCGTGGACGTCGCCGTCTTGACCGACGCGGCCCTCGTCACGGTGCGGGTTACGGTCACCGTTTTCGTCCCGCCGCCGCAGCCTGCGAGGACGAGCGCGGCGACTCCGATCACGATTGATGACAGGCGCTTCATGACGGTTGCGGTTCGCAATCCCCGCGGCCAGCGGTTATCGTCCGGCCGGACGGGAGCGAGAGCGATGGCCGTAGAGCAGCGCCGAGGAGAACGGCGCTGCTCTACACATCGTCGCAGGTCCTATGCTCCGGCTGCCTTGACGGTAATCACGATCTCCTCCGCGTACGGCGCCCTCGGCAGCGAGGTGGGGCACGCCGTCGCCGCCGCGCTCGACGCGCCGTTTCTCGACCGCGCGATTCCGGTTGAGGTGGCGAGCAAGCTCGCCGTGCCGCTCGAGGAGGCGGAGTCCCGCGACGAGGCGCTTGCCGGATTCCTTGACCGGCTGCTTGGCACGTTCGTGATCATGGGCAGCGTTTACGGTGGGGCCGCGCCGCCGCCCGGCGGGATCCTCGACGAGCAGGCGTTTCGTAACGCGACCGAGGAGACGATTCGCACGCATGCCGCGTCCGGCTCGGCGGTGATCCTCGGGCGGGCCGGGATGCTCGTGTTGGCCGATCTCCCGCGCGTCCTGAGGACGCGCCTTTCGGGGCCTGTCGATGCGCGCGTCGCGCAAGCCGTCGCTCGCTACGGGCTGAGTGAGGACGAGGCGCGCCGCCAGCAGCGCGACAACGACGGAGCGCGCGCTGCTTGGGTTGCCCGCTTCTACGGCAAGGATGTCGCCGATCCATCGCTTTACGACGTTGTTTTGAACGCGACGAAGCTCGGCGTGGATGAATGCGCCGAACTGATCGTCGCCGCGGCGCGAGCGGTCTAGCGCGGCGCCATCCGAAGCGCGCCGTCGAGGCGGATCGTCTCGCCGTTGAGCATCGAGTTCTCGGCGATGTGGAGGACGAGCGCGGCGTACTCATCTGGACGGCCGAGCCGTGCCGGGAAGGGAACCGACGCTCCGAGTGACTCACGCGCCGGCTCCGGGAGTCCGGCGAGCATCGGCGTGTCGAAGATCCCCGGCGCGATCGAGACGACCCGTATCCCGCTGCGCGCGAACTCGCGGGCGAGCGGGAGGGTCATCGCCGCAACGCCGCCCTTGGACGCCGAATATGCGGCCTGGCCGATCTGGCCGTCGAACGCCGCGACCGAGGCGGTGCAGACCACGACGCCGCGCTCGCCTCCGGCGTCCGGCTCGCCGGCCGCCATCGCGGCGGCCGCGAGGCGCGTCATGTTGAAGGTGCCGGCGAGGTTGACGGCCAGTACGCGCAGGAAGGTGTCGAGCTCGTGCACGCCCTCGCGGCCGAGCACGCGCTGAGACACGGCTACGCCGGCGCAGTTGACGAGCCCGCGCAGGGCGCCGAAGCGCTCGAGAGCCTCGCGCATGCAGCGCGCCGCGTCCTCCTCCGAGCTGACGTCGGTCGCGATGAAGCTGGTGCCAAGCTCGGCCGCGAGCGCTTCGCCGCGCTCGGCGTCGCGATCAGCGATGAGCAGTTGCGCCCCGGCCGCAGCGAGGGCGCGCGCGGTTGCGGCGCCGAGCCCGGAGGCGCCGCCGCTGACGATGAAGGGCGCGCCGTCGACCTTCATACCGGCGTGCGGTCGAGTGAGACGAGGCCGGTCGAGCCGACGGTCCGTCCCGCGCCGTCGACGCCGCGCAGCGCGAGCGCCGTGACTGAGCGTGACAGGCGCAGCGCCGTCTCGAAGCCCGTGCGCTCGACGGTGCCGATCGGCGACAGCGTGCTCGGGCTGGTCCCCGTCATCGCGACCCAGCGCGACACGCGCGTGTCGCCGTTCCAGCTGACGTAGGCGGTTGTGCCGCTCGGCGTGCGCTCCGTTACAAGTGCTGGTGCGCCGGCGCCGAGGCCCGACCAGGGGATCCGGTAGGCGCGATAGGAGACGTAGTAGGTGGCGAGCTGGGCGTCGAAGAGCAGGTCGCCGTCGGGTGAGAACTCGGAGATGTAGGGCTGTGCGCCCCAGCCGACCAGGACGTTGCCGTTGGGGAGGACCTGGACGTTGCCCTGGCTGGTCGCAAACGTCGGGCTCCGCCGCGTGTAGGCGCGTTTGAGGCTGACCCGGCGCGCCGACTCATCGACGGCCAGTGAGAGCGCCCGCGAGACCTTCTGTCCGTTGTCGAAGACCGTGATCGTGCCATCGGGTTGGCGGCGCGCGTCGTGCTGCCAGGCGAATTCGGCGTCCGGCTCGATCGCGAAGTCGCTGTGCTTGCCGCCCAGGCGCCAGATGATCGCTCCTGTGCGGCGGTCGAGCTTGTAGATCGTGTGGGTGTTGCGCGAGTTGACGAGCAGGTTCTCGTCGGTGTCGACGCCGATCGAATTCACGTGGACGTAGTCCCAGTCCCTCGACAGCGGCCAGTAGGACTCCTCGATCGGGATGTGGTCGAGACTGTGCCATTCGAGCAGCACGCGGCCGCTTGCGATGTCGACCTCCTGGAACCTCGCGTCCTGGATCGTGCCGCGGGCCGAGCCGCGGACGGCGCGCAGGTCTCGCTCGGTGACCGCATAGGTCGTCAGCAGCGCGGTTCCGCGAGTGGTGATCAGGAACTCGTGCAGATCGCCGGCCTGGCGATTGCCGGCGTTGACGGTCGCCAGTGGCCTGTAGGAAGAGTCCGCGATCACGTAGTGGCCGACACCGTGGCCGAGTGTGATGTAGCCCTGCCACCAGGTCAGCGCGGGCTGACCGCGGAAGGTCTGGACGCGGAAGTCGGTCGTGACAAGGTGCGGAAGCGGCTGCTCCCAGACCGGTTCGCCGGTGTTCTCGACGATGACCGCGCCGGCCTGCGCGTTGTGGGGAGCGTTGTAGGGGGCGACGAAGATCAGGCCATCCGAGACTCCCGACTCGAGCGTCGTGACGCGTGGGGTGGGTATCTGCAAATCAGGACGCGTCCGGTAGTTCGGCAGGCGCGGCGACTCGGCGGGAGCGACGAGGCCCGACAGGCGCGAGGCCACACGGTCGCCCGCGCTGGCCACCGCCAGCGCTGCGGCGCCCGCCCCACCGGCTAGCAGCAGGCTACGCCGCGTGAGACCCCGCTCGGCTGCGTGCGTCGACACGCAAAAAACTCTATTCCCCGCGGAGGAACTGGTTTGTTAGCGTCGGGGCGGTGGCGCGGCGGATCGCGACGATCGGGGTGTACGGCTTCACCGGGGAGTCCTTCATCGGCGCGCTGCGCCAGGCCGGTGCCGGCCTGGTAGTCGATGTGCGACAGCGCCGAGGGGTCCGCGGCAGCGAGTACTCCTGGGCGAACTCGAAGCGCCTGCAGACGCTGCTCGCCGACGCCGGGATCGGCTATCGCCACCTCCGCGAGCTTGCGCCGACGACCGAATTGCGCCAGGTCCAGTACCGCGAGGATGACCGCCTCGGAGTCGGGAAGCGCTCGCGCTTCGTGCTCGCCGAGGAATACAGCCGCCGCTACACCGCCGAGATCCTCGATCGCGCCGACCTGGAAGCGATCACAGCCGAGCTCCCGCAGGGCCTGTCGGTGCTCTTGTGTGTCGAGCGCGATCCCGAGGCCTGCCACCGTTCGCTGATCGCCGCGCGCATGGCGGGCACCCGCGCCACGCACCTGCGCCCCGGCTAATCGAGCTCGTAGCGGTAGACGTTCGTGTCGCGGCGCTTGAATCCGATCCGGGCGTAGAGGCGATTGGCGGCCTCACGATCCGGGCGCGAGGTCAGATCGACCGTGCGCGCCCCCTCGCTGCGGGCGAGATCGAGGGCGCGCTGCGTGAGCGCCGCCGCGATTCCGCGCCCGCGCGCGCGGGAGTCGACGACGACATCCTCAATCCAGGCGCGCGTTCCGGTCGGAATCGGGAAGAGAGCGAGCGTGAGCATCCCGACCACGGCTCCGGCGTCGTCGCGCGCGAGCAACAGTCGCACCGCCGGCGAGCGCAGCAAGCGCTCGAGCGCAGCGGCGTCAAGCGGCGAGGCCGAGCGCGAGAGCTGCGGGAGGAGCTCCGCGAGCGCCGCCAGGAGATCGTCGCTCAAGGTCTGCGCCGTCTCGATGCGCACAGCGTCCACGTGCCCACTCTTCCACGCGGGCGCGCGTCGCGCGAGCCGGTCGGCGCGTGTCTGAAGGGCTCGGCCTGGCGCTCTCGCTGCTGCTCCTCGGCGCGACGCTGATCGCGGCGGCCTGGGGCGGACGGCGGCGCCTCGAGCCCCTGGTGGCGGGCATGGGAGCCCTGGCGCTCCTCGCCACGGGAGTCATCGGCGTCACGCGGGCGGGTGATGCCCTCAACAATCTCGCGCCGACGGTGGGCTTTCTGGCCTGCCTGCTGGTGATCGCCGACGGCGCACGCCGCGAGGGCGTCTTCGTTGCGCTCGGCTCGCTGATGGATCGGAGCGCGCGCGGCAGCCCGCTTCGGCTGCTGCGAGGCGTGATCGCCGCGGCCACGGGCGTGACCGTGCTGCTCGGGCTAGACGCGACGGTGATCCTCCTGACACCGGTTGTGCTGCTGACCGCGTCACGGCTGCGCGCGGATCGCAGGCCGCACGCCTACGCAACCGGGCACCTCGCTAACTCGGCGTCGCTGCTGTTGCCGATCTCGAACCTCACGAACCTGCTCGCATTCCACGCGAGCCGGCTCTCGTTCGCCCGCTTCGCGGCGCTGATGGCGCTGCCGACGCTGGCTGCGGTGGCCGTCGAGTGGGTGGTGCTGCGACGGTGGTTCGCCGCCGAGCTTGACCAGCCCGCCCGCCGCGACGGCGATCCGCGCGTGCCGATGCCGCGCGCCGCGTTGGCGCTGCTCACCGCCACGCTCGTCGGCTTCATGCTCTCCACGCTGGTGGGTGTGGCTGCCGTCTGGGTGGCTCTCGCGGGCGCGCTCGCGTTCACCGTCCTTGCCGCGAGCCGCGGCAACCCGCGGCCCTTGGCGAGCGTGCGCGCTGCCGAGCCGGGTTTTCTCCTCTTTGTCCTCGCACTCGGTGTGATTGTTGCCGCAGCCGACCACGACGGTCTCGATTCAGTGGTTCGCGCCGTACTGCCTACAGGCGCCTCGCTCGCCGACCTGCTCGGCGTCGCCGCCGTGGCGGCGGTGCTGGCGAACCTCCTCAACAATCTGCCCGCGACGCTCGTTCTGATCGGGCCTGTCGCGGCCTCGCACGGTGCCCTCCTCGCGGTCCTGATCGGCGTCAACGTCGGGCCCAACCTGACCTACGCGGGATCGCTGGCGACGCTTCTGTGGCGGCGGGTCCTCCACGCCAGCGGCATGGAGGTCTCACTGCGCGAGTTCACCGCTCTCGGCCTAGCGACGGTACCGGCGGCGCTGGTAGCGGCAACCGTGCTGCTGTGGGTGGCGCTTCGCGTCTGACGCTACGCTGCCCGCGTGGACGGGCCGGTCAACCTCGCCGAGAAGCTCGCATTGCTCGACGCGCCCTACGAGCCTGGGATCGTCGCCTACCTAAACGACTACAAGGTCGTTGTCGTCAAGGTCGCGGGAGAGTTCGTCTGGCACAGCCACGCCGACACCGACGATTTCTTCCTCGTGCTGAGCGGCAGGCTGACGATCCAACTGCGCGACCGCGACGTCGAGCTCGGCCCCGGCGAGCTCTTCATCGTGCCGCGCGGGGTCGAGCACTGCCCAAAGGCCGTCGAGGAGGCGGAGGTTCTCCTGATCGAGCCGCGCGGCACGCTCAACACCGGTGATTCCGGCGGCGCGATGACCCGCGGCGAGCGGGAGATCTAAGGCGCCGCGACGAGCACGACGAGGTCGCGCGGGCCGTGCACGCCCTCGACGCGGCGCAGCTCGATGTCGGAGGTCGCCGACGGCCCCGAGATGAGGGTGAGCGGCCGCGTTCGCGAGCCGGCGATGGCCGCGATCGCCTGCGGCAGGAGCTCGACGATCTGTTCTTCGCCGACTACGCAGATGTGCAGGTCCGGTATCAGCGTGAGGACCCTTCGACCCTCCGCCGGCGCCCCGGAGAGGATGATCGTCCCCGTTTGCGCGACGGCGAGCGTCGCGCCGGTCAGGACTCCGTCGACAGCGTCGAGCTCGTCGCTGCCGAGCGCGGCGTCCTCGATCAGCTCGACGCCGGCCGGCCGCCACTCGGCCGGCAGCGCGGGAGGGATGCAGATGCGCCGCGCCGCTCGCTCTCGCAGGGCCTGCTCGGTCGCCGAGCGCACCTGAGAAGCGCCGACGCGGCGGACGAGCGCCCGGTAGTCGCCCGCCCGCTCGCAGAAGAGTTCCACGAGAGCCTCGCCCGACAGTGAGCCGCTGCGGCGGTAGGTGCGGGTGAGCGGAGCGCCTGCCGCGGGCGCTTCGCGCAGCGCCGCTCGAACGCGTCCGAGGATCGCCTCGCGCGCGTCGCTCACCGCCGCTGCCTCCACCACTCGCGAAAGCTTCGGCGTGCGAGCGGCTGCAGATCGCGCGTCTGCGTCCACGCCTCAAGCGGCGGGGGGAGGCGACGGATCCGCCCCCCGCGGGCAAGCGGGCGCTGGAGCATACGCGCCAGTCGCGTCGCGGCCAGGAACCTCCGGCGCGCGCCGAACGTCCAAGCCAGGATCCCCATCGCATTTCGCTCGGCGGGGTGCCCTCCCGCCTCGACAGCCTTCGCGCGCAGGTGCAGCAGCAACTTGGGGATGTCGATCTTGACGGGGCAGACCTCGTAGCAGGCGCCGCAGAGGCTCGATGCGAACGGCAGTGTCGGCGCGTTCTCGATGCCGAGCAGCTGGGGCGTGAGGATCGCGCCGATCGGTCCCGGATAGACAGAGCCGTAAGCGTGGCCGCCGGTGCGCGAGTAGACGGGGCAGACGTTGAGGCAGGCGCTGCAGCGGATGCAGTGCAGCGCATCGCGTCCGATTTCGTCTGCGAGAACTCGCGTGCGGCCGTTGTCGAGCAGCACGATGTGCAGCTCCTGCGGGCCATCGCCGGCTGTCACGCCGGTCCAAAGCGACGTATAGGGATTCATCCGTTCACCGGTCGATGAGCGCGGTAGCAGCTGCAGGTAGACCTCGAGGTCGGCGAAGGTCGGGATCAGCTTCTCGATCCCGACGACCGAGACGAGCACCGGCGGGAGGGTCGTGCACATCCGGCCGTTGCCCTCGGACTCGACGACGCAGATCGTCCCGGTCTCGGCGACGGCGAAGTTCGCACCGCTGACGGCCATCCGCGCGCGCAGGAAGCGTTCGCGAAGGAAGCGCCGCGATGCTTCGGCGAGCTGTGCGGGGTCGTCCTCGAGCGTCTCGTCGGCGATCGTGCGGCGGAAGAGATCGCGGATCTCGGTGCGGTTGCGGTGGATCGCCGGGACGAGTATGTGCGAGGACCAGTCGCCGTCCAGCTGAAGGATGAGCTCGGCGAAGTCGGTCTCGATCGCGCGTACACCGCCGGCCTCGAGCGCGGCCGTCAGCTCGATCTCGTCGGTCGTCAGCGACTTGACCTTGACGACCTCCTCGACGCTGTGTGCCCGCGCGATGCCCAGGACGATCTCGTTGGCCTGCGCGGCGTCGGCTGCCCAGTGGACGGTGGCTCCAGCCTGCGTCGCCGCCGCCTCGAACGCAAGCAGGTAGCGCTCGAGGTTCGCAAGAACGTCGGCCTTGATCGCGCGTCCCGCTTCGCGCAGCTCCTCCCAATCGTCGAGTTCGGCGACGGCGCTCGCGCGCTTGGCGCGGATCGTGTCGGTCGCGGCGCGCAGGTTGGCGCGCAGAAGCGGATCGGCGAGGGCCTCCCGTGCCGCCTGGGGAAAGGGCTTCATCACTCGTTGGCCAGGATCTCTGCGAGATGGAGGGCGCGCACTGGCGAGCCCTCGCGCGAGAGCCGGCCGCCGATCTGGAGCAGGCACGAACTGTCGAGGGCGGTGACGACGCTCGCGCCGCTGGCGGTGATCGCGGCGCACTTGTCGATCACCATCGCCGCTGAGGTGTCGGCGTTCTTGATGGCGAACGTTCCGCCGAAGCCGCAGCACTCGCTCGCATCGGCAAACTCGACGAGCTCGAGGCCCTGGACGGCGCCGAGCAGGCGAAGCGGCCCGTCGCCGACGCGCGTCACGCGCAGCGAATGGCAGGTTGGGTGGTAGGCGACGCGCTCGGGGAAGGCCGCTCCGACGTCGGTCACGGCGAGCTTCTGGACGAGCAGTTCGGACAGCTCGAACAGCCGCCCCGACAGCGTCGGATCGTGCTCGCGCATCGTTCCCACGCACGAGGAGGAGGGAGAGACGATCGTGTCGTAGTCGCCGAAGATCTCCGTGAAGCGACGCGCGAGACGCTCGCCCTCGCGGCGGTATCCGCTGTTGAAGTGCATCTGACCGCAGCAGGTCTGCTCGGCCGGGAAGACGACCTCGTGGCCAAGGCGTTCGAGGACGGCAGTCGTTGCCCGACCGACCTCCGGGCGGACGGCGTCGCCGATGCACGTGATGAAGAGCGCGATGCGCACGAAGGTGTGCTCAGCGACTGACGGCGCCCGTGTGCGCGTGCCGTGGCTCCACGACGCGCGAGTCTAGCCGCGGCACCCGCCTGCTCCGCCGGCGGCCGCCTTTGAGCCGCTCGGACTAACCGATCGCGGCGCGGGCCGCGGCGAGCAAGTCGGTGTGCACCGGCGGCGGCGAGGACGTTTCCCACATCCGCTGCGTCAGGCTGACGACGGTCAGCTGGTTGCGCGGATCGACGCGCCAGCAGGTCCCGAACCCACCGTCCCATCCGAACGAGCCGTCTGGGTAGACGGCCTGGCAGAACGACCAGCCGCGGGCGTCGAAGAAGTCCGCTCCGAGGCCGCCCTGGGACCTCTGGGCATCGGTCAACTGGTCGGTCGTCATCGCCTCGACGCTGGCGGCGCTGATCACCCCGGCGCCGCCGCGCAAGAACATCCGAGCGAAGGCGAGCAGGTCGTCGGCGGTTGAGACGATGCCGGCCGCGCCGTCGCCGAAACGCGGCGGATGGCTGAAGATCCCGTCAGGCTCGTCCCACACGACGAGTCCGTCCCGACTCGGCCGGTAGGCGGTTGCCAGGCGCTGCGTTTCGGTCGTGAAGAAGCCGGTGTCGCTCATCCCGAGCGGCTCGAAGACGCGTGTGCGCAGTACGTCGGCGAACGGGATTCCGGCGGCGCGGGCGGCGAGCACGCCGAGCACGCTCGCGCCGGTTCCGTAATGCCAGCGCTCGCCGGGCTGGTCAAGCAGCGGCAGCGAACCGAAGCGCCTCATCCACTCGTCGGGACCCGGTTGGTGCTCGAGATCCGGAGCACCGACGATACCCAGGTCGAGGTCGACGGCGGCCGCCATGACCGGCCAGGGCTCCTTCGCGATGAACATCTCCGTGATCGCGCCGGAGCCGAACGTGAAGGTCAGCAGGTCGCGCACGGTTATCGCGCGTTGCGCCGGCACGGTCTCCTCGAGCGGGCCGTCGTACCGTCTCAGCACTCGCGGCTCGGCGAGCTCGGGAATCAAGCCGGCGATCGGCTGATCGAGCGCGAACAGGCCTTCCTCGATCAGCGCCAGCGTCGCCACGGCGGTGATCGGCTTGCTGGTCGAGGCGATCCGGAAGATCGAGTCGCGCGCGACCGGCGGTCCGCCGATCGAAAGCGTGCCGTGCGTCTCGACGTGCACCTCGTCGCCGCAGGCGACCAGGGCGACGTGGCCGGGAACGGCGTCGTCGCCGACGTGGCGCTTGGCGGCGTCGTGAATCGCTTTGATCGTCGAGTCGGTGAATGTCATCGGTAACTGGGACTGACGCGCGCGGGCAGATTCATCGCCGCGCCGGCGTGATCACGTCGGTCAACGAGCGACGCTCGCTCCAGCCTAGCCAAGGACCCCCCGGATTCTTCTGTGCGAAGCTGCGCCCGGATGAGCGATCGAAGCGGCCTCTTCCTCGATGAGTCGGTGCCGGCGTGCTACGACCGTCTGCTGGCTCCTTACATCTTCACGCCGTGGGCACGTGACCTGGTGGAGCGCGCCGATCTGCGTCGCGGCTCGACGGTGCTCGACGTCGCGTGCGGTCCGGGCACGGTTGCGGTCGTGGCTGCGGCTGCCGTCGGGCCGGCCGGCCGCGTCGTGGGCTGCGACTTCAGCGCGACGATGCTCGCGCGGGCGGCGAGCCGACCGCCGCAGGACGGCTCTGCGCCGATCGAGTTCCGCGAATGCCCGGCGGGCGAGCTCGACGCTCCCGACGGCGCGTTCGATGCCGTTCTCTGCCAGCAGGGACTGCAGTTCTTCCCAGACCGCGCCGCGGCGCTTTCCGAGATGCGCCGCGTGCTGGTCGACGGCGGCGTCGCGCTGCTCTCGACGTGGGCGTCAGAGCGCGAGCTCGGGCTGTTCGGCGCGATCTCTGAAGCGGCGCGCGACGGCGGCCTGCCCGAGCCATTCCCCGGCGCGTTTGACCCGAGCGGTTTCGCCGTCAGCTCTGGCGAGGCCGCGGACGTGCTCGAGGCGGCCGGCCTGCGCGAGGTCACCGTCGAGCTCGTCGAGCGCGAATGCGTCTGGGAGTCGCCCGAGGCGATCGCTGAGACGATCACCGGCACCCCGTATGGCCCCCTGTTCGCGGCCGCCGATGAGCCGACGCGGCGGCGCATCAAGGCGCTCATCCTCGAGCGCATCGAAGCACCGGATAGCGGCGAGGTGCGGATCGCCACGGCGAGCCACGTCGCGCGCGGCATTCGCTAACCGCCCACGCTGATCGGGACCGAGGTTGAAAGCACGCGGCCCGCGGCGTTGCGCGCGGCGACCGCGACGTAGCTGGCCGCCGCGACGTGCAGGGTCGTCTCGAAGCCGCTGGACGGGGCGGTCGCGACAGCGGTGAGCGAGCCGGCGGTGTCTCCGGCCAGCACCTCCCAGGACGCCACGGCGGTGGCGCCGTTCCAGCTCGCCTCGACGTTGATCCCGGTGGCGGTGAGCTGCGCTGCCGCCGCGGGGCGGGTGGTCGGGGTTCCGCTCCACGGCGCCAGGTAGGTGCGGTAGTTCTCGACGAACGGGCCGAGCGTCCCGTCGAGCAACACGTGACCGGAGCCGTCGAACTCCGTGAAGTTGGGGATGCCGCCGTAGCCGACGAGCCAGTCGTCGCCCGGCAGGCGGACGAGGTCGCCCTGGCTCTCCGTCTGGAGCTTGATCAGCGGATTCGCGAAGCGCTTCGCGAGGGTCACGCGATGATCCGCGAGGTCGAGGTTGAGGAGGAGCCCGCGCGAGGGCGTGTCATGGGTGACGACGTAGCCGTCGTCGAAGAGTGCGATGCGAGCGCCGGGCTGCCACGTCGCATCGTGCTGAAAATCGAAAACGGTGCCCGGGCCTTGCGCGAACGATGAGTGGCGCCCGCCGAGGTTCCAGATGATCCTGCCCGTTGCGCGCGAGACATCCCACAGGGCGGAGGTGTTGCGCGAAGACAGCAGCAGCTGTCCCCCGCCGCCGGGATCGATCGAGTTGATGTGTACGTAGTCCCAGGGATGGTGGCTGCCGCGGGGCATCTGGGTGTAGGAGTCGCTGAGCGGGATGTGGCCGAGTGCGTGCCACTCCCACATCACAAGTCCGGTCTTGATGTCGATCAGCTGAACCACCGAGTCGGTGACGATCGCGTGCCGCGAGCCGCCGATTCGTTGCAGGTTCGTCTCGACCGGATCGAACGCGTCGATCCAGGCCGTCTCGTGCGGTTCGAGCAGAAACTCGTGGAGGTCGGCGCTGTAGCCGTTGCCGGCCCGAACGACGGCGAGCGGGCGGTAGCTCGAGCTGTAGATCTCATCATCGCCCGCATGGCCGAAGCCGAGCGCGAGGATCCGCCCCTGCCACCAGGTCAGGACGGGCCGGCCATCGAATCGCTGGGGCCGGAAGTTGGTGGCGAACTCGCCGCGCGGCAGCGGATGGAACCAGACGAGATCGCCGCGCTGATCGGTGATCATCGGGCCCGGCGCGCCGGCGCCCTGGTAGGGGGCGAGGAAGAGGTCGCCCGGGCTTGCGCCCGCGCGGGCGGGCGTCGTGATGCTCACCGTCGAAGGCGTAAGCGTTGGCGCCGAGAGGTAATGCTGAACATCGGCCGGATTACCGGGTTGGGCCGGGAACTCGGCCCTGTCGATCTGCGCCGGAGTGGCGACCGTGAACGTCGTGCGTGCCGTCGACGCCGAGTTCCCTTCTTCGACCACGGCGGTGACCTCGACGTTCTCGCCCGCCTCGAACGGTCGCTTCGGAAGGAAGCTCGCGCCCTGCCCGGTTGAGTACTCCTCGATCCGGCCGGCGTGCGAGCCGCTGCGTGAGCCGACGGCGCGGACGCTCATCACGCGCGTGCCGCGTGCGCCGAGGAAGCTGATCTGCGTCTGCGCCGAGGCGTCCGGCGTGCCGGGGAACGGCGATACGGTCACACCGCCAGAGGCCGGCGAGGCGGCTGTCGTCGCCGTCGCCGGCAGCAGCGCGACAGCTGCGGCGGCGGCCAGCGGCAGTACGAGCAACGCGCGCGTCGGCACGGCGGGAACCGTAGCGCCAGACCCGTCGGCCGCGCGCGAGGTGGCGAGCTCCTCAGGGGCTCACAGAGCCCGCGATCTCACCGATCCGCGAGCGAAGCCACGAGTGCGCCGGATCGGAATCCGCGCGCGGGTGCCACCAGAGCATCTCGAGGAGAACCGGGAACTCGATCGGCGAGGCGAGGATCCGGATATCCCCGGTCCGCCTCAGGTAGGCCTCGGCGCGCTTGGGGACGAGCGCGACGAGATCGGTTCCCTGAAGCAGGAACGGCGCCAGCAGGAAACTCTCGACGCTGACCTCGACCCGTCGTTCGATGCCGAGCCGGGCGAGATGGCGGTCGGGAAGAGCCACGGGCTGTCCGGGGCCGCCCATCGAGTAGACGAGGTGGCCGAGCGATGTGTAGTCCTCGAGCGTCATCCGCCGGGCGATGCGAGTGTTGCCCGCCCAGACGCAGCACTCCCAGCGGTCTTCCCAGAGGCGCATCGCGTGCAGGTCGACGTCGCCCATGATCTCGGGCGGCTCAACGACGAGGTCGACCTCGCCCCCCGACAGCGCGTGGCCGGCGTTCGCAAGGCGCGGCAGCACCTCGACGGTGAGGCCGGGAGCGTCCTGCGCGAGCGCGCGTACGAGCGGTCCGACGAGCATCAGAACGCTGTAGTCCGAGCAGCTGAGCCGAAAGGTTCGCCGCTCCGTGCCCGGGTCGAACGTCGTCGGGCGCTCCAGTGCCCCGCGAATCAGGGCCAGCGCTTCGCGCACGGGTTCGACGAGCCCCTCGGCGCGCGTCGTCGGCACGAGCGCCGAGCCGCGGCGGACGAGCAGCGGGTCGTCGAAGAGGCGGCGTAGGCGCCCGAGCGCGTTGCTCATGCCCGGCTGGCTGAGGCCGACGCGAGCCGCGGCTCTGGTGACGCTTCGCTCGCTGAGCAGCGCGTCGAGGGCCACGAGGAGGTTGAGATCGATGCTCCCGAGCTCCATTGCTCTCATGAATGAAGCACATATCGAGATTCAGTTGCCAGATGGCGCCCGCCGCGTCTAGCGTCACGCCATGGCGGCGGTGGAGGAGGTCCCCGTGCTGATCGTCGGCGGCAGCCTCGTCGGGCTGACGACCGCGATGCTGCTCGGCCGCCACGGCGTTCCCGCGCTGTCCGTCGAGCGCCACGCCGGAACCGCGATCCACCCACGCGCCGGGCACTTCCAACTGCGCACGCTCGAGATCCTCCGCGAGATGGGCCTCGAGGAGCGCGTTCGCGCGAAGTCGCTCGAGATGTACAGCGCCACGGGTGGGATCAACGCCATGGAATCGCTGGCCGGCAAGGAGCTCGGCGTCTATGTCCAGGAGCTAAACGAGGGCGTCGGCGGCTTCAGCCCGACGGTGCGGGTGTTTATCAACCAGGACGTGCTCGAGCCGATCCTCCGTGACCGCGCGCTTGAGATGGGGGCGACCCTGCGCAACCGCGTCGAGGCCACGAACCTCGTTCAGGACGGCGCTGGCGTCACGGCAACGCTGCGCGATCTCGATGGCGGCGAGGAGCGAACGGTGCGCGCTAGCTATGTCGTGGCCTGCGACGGGAATCGAAGCCCGACGCGCGCCGCGCTCGGAATCGCCATGGAGGGTTACGGCGAGCTCTCGCACAGCATCACGATCTACTTCCGCGCCGACTGCGCGGATCTGATCAGCAACCGCAACCAGGGCGTGATCTACGTCCACAACCCCCACCTACGCGGCTTCTTCCGGCTCGATCGCAGCGGCGACACGGGCTTCCTGGTAATCAACACGGTCGGCGAGGACGTCACGAGCGCTGAGGCGATCGACGTGCAGAGCGGCCTAACCGACGAGCGCGCGCTCGAGCTCCTGCGAGCCGCGATCGGCGCTGACATCCCGATGGAGGTCGTCGACGTCGCCAACTGGCGAGCCGAGGCCAACTGCGCCGAGCGCTTCCGTGAAGACCGTGTGTTCCTGGCCGGCGATGCCGCGCACGTCGTACCCCCCAACGGCGGCTACGGTGGCAACACCGGCGTGGCCGACGCCCACAACCTCGCCTGGAAGCTCGCGGCCGTCGTCCGCGGCGAGGCCGGAGCCGGGCTGCTCGACAGCTACGACGCCGAACGGCGCCCGGTCGGCGAACTGATCGTGCACCAGGCCTACACGCGCTACGCGACGCGGGTCGTGCCCGAGCGCGGCACCGACGACGTCGATCCGTTCATCCCTGACATCCAGCTTGAGATCGGCACCGTAGTGCGCTCGTCCGCGGTCATTGGGGAGGGTGACGACGACGGGGCGCTGCACATGGATCCGGGCGAGATGCGCGGCCGGCCCGGCACGCGTGCGCCGCACGTCGCGCTCGAGGGCGGGCAGTCGACGCTCGACCTCTTCGGCCGCGAGTTCGTGCTTCTGCATGGGCCCGGCGTGACGGCGCCCGCAGGCCTGACCGCGCACGGCCTGCCCGGCGAAGCGCTCGACTCCTATGGCATCAGTGCGGCGGGCGGGGTGCTCGTGCGCCCTGACGGGATCGTCGCCTGGCGCTCACGCGACGCCTTCGAGCCGAACGCCGCCGAGGCGGCGCGCGAGACCGTCCTGTCGCGCTAGCGCGGCCTCAGTACGACTTCGGCATACCGAGCACGTGCTGGCCGAGGTAGGCGAGCACGAGGTTGTTGGAGACCGGGGCGATCGAGTAGAGGCGGTTCTCGCGCAGCTTTCGCTCGACGTCGTACTCGCGCGCGAAGCCATACCCGCCGTGGGCGTCCAGGCACGCGTTCGCGGCTTGCCAGGAGGCCTCTGAGGCGAGCAGCTTGGCGGTGTTCGCCTCTGCGCCGCACGGCTTGCCCGCGTCGAAAAGCCAGGCCGCCTTGCTGCGCACCAGCGCGGCCGCCTCGATCGCGGCGTGGGCGCGGGCGAGCGGAAATTGGACGCCCTGGTTGGCGCCGATCGGGCGTCCGAAGACGACGCGCTCGGATGCGTAGGCGGCGCCCTTGGCGATGAACCAGCGCCCGTCGCCGACGCATTCGGAGGCGATCAGAATCCGCTCGGCGTTCATGCCGTCGAGGATGTAGCGAAAGCCGCGACCCTCCTCACCGATCAGCGTCTCCTCGCCAATCGCCACGTCGTCGAAGTAGACCTCGGTCGTGGCGTGGTTGATCATCGTCTCGATCGGGCGGATCGTCAGGCGATCCCCGGCCGCCCGCATGTCGATCAGGAAGACCGAGAGCCCGTCAGCCGGTTTCGCCGTTTGTTCGCGCGGCGTCGTTCGAGCGAGGACGAGCATCAGGTCGGAGTGAAGCGCGCGCGAGGTCCAGATCTTCTGCCCGCGCAGCAGGTAGCCGCCGTCGACGCGCTGCGCGACGGTCTGAATCTGAGTGGTGTCCGAGCCCGCCGTAGGCTCGGTCACGGCGAAGGCTTGGAGCCGGAGCTCGCCCGCTGCGATGGCCGGGAGGTGGCGCGCCTTCTGCTCGCTTGAGCCGTGGCGAAGCAGCGTGCCCATCGTGTACATCTGGGCGTGACAGGCGCCCGAGCTGCAACCGCTGGCGTTGATCTCCTCGAGGATCGCGCAGGTCGCCTCGAGATCGAGACCGGCGCCCCCGTATTCCTCGGGGATAAGCGCCGCCAGCCAGCCGTGCTCGGTCAGGGCGCCGACGAACTCCTCCGGGTAGCCGTCGGGCTCAAGGCCCCGCCAGTACGCGCCGGGAAAGTCGGCGCACAGCGTGCGCACGGCTTCGCGAATCGCTCCGGTTTCAGCCGACTCCGAGAAGTTCATCGCGCTCGCAGCCCGCTCGTATCCGCGATCGCGGTGCGCTTAGATCTGCGGCCCCCGTGAAGAACAAGCACCGAGAGGAAAGCTAGCCCACCGTGCCTCGCGCGCAACCGCCGACCGAATACGACTACATCATCGTCGGCGCCGGATCGGCTGGCTGCGTCGTCGCCGCCCGGCTCGGCGAGGACCCAGACGTCAAGGTGCTGCTCATCGACGCCGGGCCGCCCGACGCCGCGCCCGAGATCCACATGCCGATCGCTCTCGAGCAGCTCTGGCAGAGCCGCTACGACTGGGGCTTTCTGAGCGAGCCAGAACCAGGGCTCGACGGGCAGCGCTGTTACCTGCCGCGCGGGCGGGTGCTCGGCGGCTCAAGCTCGCTGAACGCGATGCTCTACGTGCGCGGCCACCGCTCCGATTACGACGGCTGGGCCGCGGCCGGCCTGCCCGGCTGGGGCTACGCGGAAGTGCTCCCGTATTTCAAGCGTTCCGAGGACAACGAGCGCGGCGAGAACCTCTACCACGGGGTGGGCGGACCGCTCAGCGTCAGCGACGGGCGCTCCAGGCACCCCTATGCAGCGGCGATGATCGAAGCCGCCGCATCGGCGGGCATCGGTCGAAATGACGACCACAACGGCGCACGCCAGGAGGGCGTCGGCTGGTTCCAGGCGACCCAGCGAGACGGTCGTCGTTGCAGCGCTGCGGTCGCGTTCCTCGCCGCCTGCGGAGCCAACGTCGAGGTGATGACCGACACGCACGTGTCGCGGGTGGTGTTTGAGGGGACGGCCGCCGTCGGCATCGAGATCGTGGGCACGCATGGTCCGGAGGTGCTTCACGCGGCGCGCGAGGTCGTGCTCTGCGCCGGCGCCTATCAGTCGCCGCAGCTCCTGCTGCTGTCAGGGATCGGCCCGGGGGACGAGTTGCGCGCATGTGGAATCGACGCCCGCGTCGAGCTGCCGGTTGGGCGCGGCCTCCACGATCACCCGGTCACCACGCTCATGTGGTTCGCCAAGGGCGAGAGCCTCGCTGCGGCGATGACGCCCGGCAACCTCGACCTCTTCGAGCGCGAGGGGCGCGGGCCGCTCACCTCGACCCTGGTCGAAGCGGGCGCCTTCGTGCATACGCGCGCGGGGCTGCGAGCGCCCGACATGCAGTTGCACTTTTTCGCCGTGGCGCTTCCACCGAGTCATTTCGGGCCGCCTCCAGCCGGGCACGGGTTCACGATCGGTCCGACGCTGCTTCGCCCGACGAGCCGCGGCTCGGTCACGCTTCGAAACGGCGTCTCGCACACCAAGCCGCGGATCGTGCACAACTACCTGACGACGGAGGAGGACCGGCGCACGATGGTGGACGGGGTCCGCCTCGCGCTTGAGATCTCGCGTCAGCCGGCGCTTGGTGCGATCACGCGCGCCCCTGGCGACGCCCCGGCCTCGGACTCTGATGCCGTGCTACTCGCATTCGTCAAGCGCCGCACCCAGACGATCTTTCACCCGGTCGGCACCTGCGCGATGGGGTCGGTGGTCGATGCCGAGCTTCGCGTGTTCGGCGTGGAGCGACTGCGCATCATCGACGCGTCCGTGATGCCGAGCGTGCCGGGCGGTAACACCAACGCGCCCACGATCATGGTCGCCGAAAAGGGGGCGGACTTGATTCGCGGGAGGGAACCGCTCGCGGCCGTGGCGGTGCCGTAGGACGGGCTGCGCGGAGCGACGGCCCCGGCGCCTGCGACGGTTCGCGCCGTCAGCGACTGTCGCCGTGCGGGACGCCGCCGGCATCGCGGTCCACCGCGGCGGGGAACGCTTCCGCGCGTTCCCAGATCGCGTCGAAGGCGATCTTCAGCAGGCTCGCCCAGGCGGCGTTCTCGACGATGACGATCGTCAGCTCTGGGTCGGCCGCGACCGGATCCTCGAGTGTGAACAGCGCCACGCGCTCGTCGATCAGCACAAGCTTGACCGGCAGCTCGTCTACGACGCGGGCCTGTTCGCCGGCGGCGATAAATTCCTGAACGGCGACGACGTGTGCCGGATCGTCTGAGATGGAGCGCTCGTAGATGCTGCGCGCTTCGATGTTTCGCTGCAGGAGCGCCACGCCCTCGACGTTCTCGCCGGGCTCGAGCGCGTAGGGCGGCTTTGTGAAAACGAGGATCTCGCGCTCCGCCGAGGCCTGGTATTCGGCGAAGCGCTTGGCGATCAGCGCCGGCCCGCGCAGCACCTCGATGAAGTTCATCGGGTCGTTCTCGCGGCGTCCGGCGCGAAAGATCGGCACCAGGCGGCTGAGCGTTCCCGCCACGTCGCGCTCCAGCTGCCCGAGGCGCTCGCGCTGCGCTTCGAGCAGCCCTTCGAAAGCTACGTCCGGCGGTGCGGCCGTGTAGCGCGTCGGTCGTCCGGGCGTCTCGACGGCGAGACCGCGGGAGACAAGGCTCCCGAGAACGTCATAGACGCGCTGGCGCGGAAGCTCTGCCAGTCGCGCGACCTCCGCGCCGGTCGCCTGCCCGCGTCGCGTCAGCGCCACGTACGCGCTCCCCTCGTAGCCCGTCAACCCGAGGGCGACGAGGGCCTCGACGTCGCGGTCATCCACTGACGGAAGTATGTCACCACGGAGTGTGGTTTCGGACTTTCGAGGGTCGGGTAACGCAGCGCCCATAGCTACTCATACCTACTCGGAACGCGCCCGTCCGAGGCACCGCCGCCAAGCGGCTGCTCCGGGGCTCGCGGCGCCCGCCGAGCAGCCATCTCAAATGCTGCACAAGGGGACCACATGAGAAGGAAGATCGCAGTTTCGATCGCGCCGCTGCTGATCGCCGGCGCATTTGCCGTGGCATTCCTCCCGAGCGGAACCGCGGCCGGAGCGACGAGCCTCTGGGCCGCGACCGCCACCCAGGCCGAGTCGCTCCCGGGTGCTCAAGTGCTGGGCGCTGTGGCGCCGGCGACGGCGATGCCGATCGCGGTCTCGCTGAACCTTCAGAACAAGTCCGCGCTCGAGCAGGTCGTGCAATCCGGGCAGACGATCACCGCGGACCAGTTCGACGCGACCTATGCGCCGAGCGACGGCGAGGCGACGGCCGTCGCTAACTACCTCAAGAGCACCGGCATGCAGAACGTCGCGGTCGTTCCAGGCAACCTCCTGGTGACGGCGAACGCCACGGCGGCCGAGGTCGCCGCCGCGTTCGACACGACCATCTCAAGCGTCTCCTACGGCGGCGCAACCTACTTCGCCAACACCGAACCGGCCCAGGTGCCGACGGCTCTCGCCGGCATCGTCGGCGCGGTGCTCGGACTGCAGAACCTCGGCGTGATGCACACCGACCTCGGCACGCCCGCACCGCCATCCGTGCCGCCGACCAACAACGTCGGCGCCCTCTACACCCCCCAGGACTTCTGGACCTTCTACGACGCCAACTCGGCGCCGACAGGGCGACAGACGCAGATCGCCGTGTTCGCCGAGGGTGACGTCAGCGAGGCAATCACGCAGCTGCGCGACCAGGAGGCCGCCTACAGCCTCCCCAAGGTGCCGGTGAGCGTGGTCGCCGTCGGACCTTCGAGCAGCGACACCTCCGGCGAGACGGAGTGGGAGATCGATACCGAGAACTCGACCGGTATGGCCGACGGCGTCAAGCGCCTCTACATCTACGACGCGACGGACCTCACCGACGCAAGTACGACCGAGGAGTTCACCGACTTCGCGCACCAGGATGTGGCGAAGGCCGGTTCGGCATCCTTCGGCGAATGCGAGTACCAGGCCTATCTGGACGGCTCGATGCTCGCCACCGACGACGCAGCGCTTGAGGCGGCCGCCCAGGGGCAGACCCTGTTTGCCTCCTCCGGCGACCAGGGCGGATTCTGCCCGTGGGAGGACACCAACGGCGTCGGCCCGGGCGGCCCTCCGTTCGTCAGCTACCCGGCCTCCTCGTCGTTCTTCGTGGGAGTCGGCGGAACGTCGCTGTTCTCAAACGCCGACTTCTCCTACGGCGATGAGATCGCCTGGTACACGAGCGGCGGCGGAACGAGCGCGTTCGAGTACCAGGAGCAGTGGCAGCAGGGCATCGTCCCGGTGACGGGCACGGTGTGCGGGTTGCAATACGCACTGAACTGCGGCCGCGGCGCGCCGGACATCGCGATGGACGCTGACGCGATCATCTCGCCCGGGGCCTACTTCTCAGGCGGGGTCGCCAACGCGCAGGGCGGGACGAGCCTTGCCTCGCCACTCGCGCTCGGGAGCTGGGCGCGCTTCGAGAGCGGACACAGCAACAAGCTCGCGTTCGCCGCACCGCTGCTGTACGCGCAGTCCGGCACAGCCGGATTCCACGACATCACGCAAGGCGACTGCGAGCCCTACCCGGCGACCGCCGGCTACGACTTCTGCACCGGTCTCGGCTCGTTCGACGTCGGGCAGATGGAGAAGCTGATCCAGCCGTCAACGGGTCAGAGCACATCGAAGCCGTGAGCGGTCAGGCGGACAGCGCCGCGCCTTGAGCAACGACACGTTGTTGCGAGTCGCTGATAGCGATCGATCCAAGGAGCCGGCCCTCCGGGGCCGGCTCCCCCTTGTCCCAGACGACGGATCCGTCCGCCGTTTTACCGAGCGCGGTCGCGAGCAACGGCGCTGCTAGCGTCGCCAGCAGTACCACGGCGATCGCAGAGACCGGAGAGTTTTCATGGCACTTGGCTTCTACTTCACCCCGAGCGGCTTCACGCGCGACAACTACGACGAGGCGATCAGGCAGCTTGACGCGGCGGGGGCGGGATCGCCGGCGGGGCGCAGTTTGCACGTTGCGCTCGAGGGCGACGATGGGACGGTGCAGGTATTCGACATCTGGGAGTCGCAAGAGGCTCTTGATGCGTTCGGGCCGACGCTCGGGCCGATCCTTGGCGGGCTCGGCGTTGAGCCCGGCCAACCGACGGTGCAGCTTGTTCGCAACGTGATCGGGGGAAGCGCGTAGCGAAGCGCGAAGGCACACGCCAGCCGATCGGCTACGGTGGCGCGGGTGGGCTACCGCGGGGTTGTGCCAGACGAGTTTGAGTGGACGACGCGAGCGCATGATCCGGGCGAACCGGCTCGCCACGTCGCCGAGCTCTCAGAGCTCAGCGGCGCGGTTCACACCCGTGCGAACCTCTGGCGCTACGAGCCGGGTGCTCGCGGGCGCAGGCATGTCCACGACGACCAGGAGGAGACGTTCTTCGTCGTCCGCGGAACGCTGACGATGTACCTGGGCGAGCCGCCCGAGCGCTGCGACGTGGGTGTCGGCGGGCTGATACAGCTCACGCCAGGGACGGCGGTTCAGACTGCCAACCATGGAGATGTGGATCTCCTCGTCTTCGCCTACGGCTCGCCACCGGACGAGGGCGCACACGTGCTCGAGTCGGCGCTCTGAGCGCGATTGGCCGCGCTGCGGGCAGAGAGACCAAGGCTTCCTCCCGCAGGATGCCGATGCACGCGCGGGTAAACGATTCAGCTTCTAGAGTGCGGGTGTGCTCCGAGGGCGCTGCGCATGCAAGGCCGTCGCCTACGAGGTCTCGGACGAGTTCGTGGCGGCGTTCAACTGTCACTGCTCGAACTGCCGTGCGCTGACAGGGTCGGCGTATCTGCCATGGGGTGAGATCGAACGGGCGAAGCTGACCGTGACTGAGGGCGCGGGTTCGTTGATGGTGATCGGCGATGCCGACGCGGCCCACGCCGTCCGCTGCGGAGCATGCTGGTCACTGATCTATTGGACCGTGCGCGGCGGCGCTTACGTGCGGGTCCCGTATGGATCACTGATCGACGAGCCGGCGCTCAAGCCGGCGGCGCACATGTTCGTTGGCTCGAAGGCTTCATGGCATGAGATCCGCGACGACCTGCCGCAGCACGACGCATACCCCTGGCCCGACTGAGCGGAGCCAGCGACCTCTCCGCAACACGCCGCCCGGACTGCGCGAGGGCGGGACGCGATTCTGTCCCAGACTATGGGCGAGCTGGCCGGGATCTTGGGGAAGTACGCGGTGGTCAGCGATGCCCGGCACGACGGGCGCCAGGCTCCCAATTCACGTGCAGGTGTGGAGGACGGCGGAAGTTGAATCCTTCGGGCTCGCTGGGTCGTGTCTCGTCGAGGCGGAGCGCGGGCAGGCGCTCGAACAGTCGACGAAGCGCGGTCGCGCCCTGAAGGCGAGCCAGGTTGACTCCTAGGCACATGTGGATGCCCTTGCCGAAGGACACGTTCTGGCGGTTGTCGCCCCGTGAGATGTCGAAGCGGTCGGGGTCGGCGAACACACTGGGGTCGCGATTGACTGCTTGGATGGCCGCGATGACGTATTCGCCGCGGGCGATCGGCACGCCGCCCAGTTCGGTGTCCTCGCTCGCCCAGCGATCGGTGTATCCGACCGGCGGGATCCAGCGCAGGCCCTCCTGTACGGCGGCGGGCCACAAGCCCGGGTCTTCCTGGACTCGCAGAGCCTCGGCCGGATTGTGCAGCAGCGCCCACGTCGTGTTCAGGATCATCGACTCCACCGTTTCGATCGCGCCGAACATGATCAGCCGCAGGTTGGCCAAGAGCTCCTCCTCGCTCAAGCGCGCTTCGTCGGCATGGACGACCGATGAGAGGAGCGAGGCGTCGGGGGCGGCCTGGAGATGCTCGATGCGCGGAAGCAAGAAGCGCGTGAGTCGCTCGCGGGCGTGCGCGGCGCGCGCGACTGCCTCGCGGTCCTGGAAGCCGACCATGCCCGCGGCGAAGTCGCCGTAGATGTCGTGGACCTCTTCGACGTGCTCGAGCCCGAGGCCGAGCACGTCGCTGGCGACGCTGACCGCGAAGGGGTTGGCGAAAGCGGCCCCGAGTTCGCCGGCGCCGGAGCCGGCCGCTGCGTCAAGCAGACGCTCGACGCGCGCAGCGACGACGTCGGTGAATTCCATGCGCACCGCGCTGTGGCGAAACGGAGCCGCGAACGGATCGCGATGGCGGGAGTGCTCCTTGCCGTCGACGACGAGCATCTGGCGACCGAGCACGATCTGCTGCGGATTGTCAGTCACGTCCACGACGAAGCGCGCCGGATCCATCTGCACCTCGTCGAACAGCCCCTTACTCGTGACCAGCCAGACCCCCTGCTCAGCGAACCAAGTCACCGGCTCCTGCTCACGCAGGCGGTGCAGGAGCGCTGCGTTGTCGAAGCGTTCCAAGTCGGCGAGACGCAATTGGTTCCCGAGTGGGAACTCACGCGGGACCGTCATCCCGGCTCCCTGCGGCGATTTTGGAGGCCGCAAGCACGCCACACGCCACGGCTCGTCAACTGCGTTTCCGGGGCGCGCCGCTAGCTTTTGTCGATCACGCCGTGGCAGTTCCAGCTGCCTTTGAGGGCGCCGGTCTTGCCTTTGAACGTCCCGGCCGCGAGGCTGCTGCCTGCGACGGACAGGGCGGCATCCTTGACCAGTTCGTGCCCGCCGACAAAGGCGAATCCGAGCGTCGCGCTCTTCTCGTTCTTGGCGATGTCGAGGCTGAACCCCGGCTTGCCGCCGTTGTTGTTAGGGCCGGTCAGCGCTGCGATATCCGCTCCGAGTGAGAGTTGGAACAACGTCGAGTGCGGAAGTTCCGCGCAGTATCCCTTTCGGAAGCTGTATGTCTTGCCGCCGATGGTCAACGTAGCCGTGGCGGGACCGCAGAAGGCCAGCCCGGCGTTGTGGTTGATCGTCACGGGCGCCGGTGTGCAGGGTGCTCCGGCGGCGCCGGCCGTCGTCGCGGTTGTGGCGGCGGTCGCCGCGAGTACGGCGACGGCAACGCCGCAGGAACTCAGCCTGACCTTCTTCAACGCGAACTCCTTCGGGGTTGTGCGGCTATCTGGCGCAACCGCGCGGGCGGCTGGACAAGGACGACGAGCTCAGGATAAACGCTGAGATAGCCGTGGACCGCTTGATCGTGCGTCCTGCCTGACTCGCCCGAGCGGGTCGGCGTGCTGCACCTCGACGCACTGTTGGGAGCCGGCCACCGTTGACTAGCGCAGCGGAGGCAGACTGGCAGGCTCAGCCTGTGCTGGCCGGTCGACCTAGACTGCGGGGCGTGTCCGCTGAAGAGGTTGACGCGTACCTGCGTGGCGTCGAGGAGCCGATGCGCGACGTGCTTGAGATGCTGCGGCGAACGATTCTTGAGATCGTCCCCGCTGCGGAGCAGGTGATCTCCTACGGCGTTCCTGCCTTCCGCCTAGGCGGAAAGACGGTGGCCGGCTTCGCGGCGTTCAAGACGCATCTGAGCTACCTGCCGTTCAGCGGCTCGGTCCTCGGGCAACTTGCTGGCGACCTTGACGGCTACTCGATGACGAAGGGCTCCCTGCACTTCCCTCTCGAGCGCCCGCTGCCGAAGGCACTCGTGGAGAAGCTCATCGCGTTGCGTCTCGAAGAGGCCAGCCGGCGCTCGCGCTAAGTCACGCTCACCCGACAACCGGCCAGCGCGTCGCGTTGCGCGAGTTGGGGCGCGGTCGCGAGATCAGCCCGGCTGGCCGAGTTGGATCCGGTTGCCGTCCGGATCCACCACCCAGATGCTGCGCACGGCGCCGCCGGCCTTTTCCTCGACGGGCCCCGTCTCGACTCCCCGCTGGGCGAGTGCGGCGAGCTGCTCGTCCAGATCGTCGACGAGCAGCGTCACCAGCCCGCTGCCCGCCTTTCCGGCATCGCAGACGACGTAGAGCCAACCCGAGTCGGTGAGCTGCCACGCCGCCTCGTCCTCATTTGGAAGCATCGTTGGCGGCGCTCCCAAAAGGCGCTCGTAGAACTCGATCGCCGCCTCGCGGTCACGGACGCGGACGCCAGCGAAGACCTCGGTAACACTCATCTGCTGATCACCCATCGTAGCCATGCGGGGGGCTGTCGCAAAAGCGCGAAAGCAGCCAAGGGTCGGCGGCGTCTGTTGCGGCGGTACGAGCCGCATGAATGCGTAGCATCGCCGCCACCTCGATGAAAGGACGACGATGACGACCCTGATGGTTCGCTTCCGGGTGGCCGACTACGACACGTGGCGGCCCCAGTACGACGGCGCGATGCAGCGCGGAAGCGAGGTGATCCGGTCGTATCGGGTCTGGCGCGGCCAGGACGATCAGAACCTCGTGTACACCGAGGAGATGTTTGACTCGCGCGAGGTCGCCGAGGCGCTGCTCGCGGACCCGGCAATCCAGCAGGAGATGGAGAGCCACGGCGTGGACGTTTCCTCGGTTCACTTCGATTGGCTCGACGAAGCGCCGTAAGCCACACGCCGATGCCCGCCTGGGAATGTGGGCCCGATCGAAGTGGATGCTGTGGTTAGCGGCCGCTCCGCTGGTTTGCCGCGAACTCCGTGTCGAGGTCGACCCTCCCGATCCGGGCGCCCTCGCCGGGCGTCAGCTCGGCGGCGTGCAGCTCCGTGCCCTAGTACCGAGCCTGCCGGTCAGCGATAACCACTCGCTTATCGCCGTGGCCGCGCGCAAGGCGGAACAGACCTCACGGACGACGGCAGGTCGACGGCCAGAAACGCCGATGCCGAGTCTCAAGACATCGCCCACGGCAGCGCTGGCGACGCTCCCAAAGCGGCCCACTTGCAGGCCCTTGCACAAAGCCCTCTAACGGACTCGAACCGTTGACCACTTCCTTACCGTCAAGACTCGTGCGACGGTCGCGCAAGCGGCGGAAGTGCTGAGTTTGCTGGGGATTTAGCGGCGGTTGCCAGAACTGACGCTGGCACGAATCATCCGGATTCCGCGGGGTTCCTTGGCGATTTGGGCGGAGAGGCAAGATCTTCTGGCCATTGGAGCACGCGACTCTTTTCACGCCGGGACCGGTTGCGTGGGTCGGCCGGAGCGGACTGTCGCTTTTCTCGGAGGCGACAGCGGAGGGCCTCTTGATCCTCGAGGCCTTTGTCGTCCGCCGGTGACCGGCGCTAGCGTCGTTGTGGTCCGTGGTGGCGGTCGGACGTGTCGCTTAGGCGGTGATGCCGCGGATGTCGAGGTGGGCCACGATTTCGGGGTCGTTGAATACGTCGATTGCTACGGCGCGATCGCCGATAACGGTGAAGGCGAGCACCGCGAATGGCTGCTCGCCGTCGAACGCGACGACGCCGGCGGCGCCGTTCACCAGCGCCGCACGGACGTATGGCGCGAAGCGCCGGGCGCTCAACGCCCCTTCCGCGACGCGCGTTGCTCCCCGGAGCTCGCGCGGGTCGCCGTCGCGGCGGTGGGCGCGGAGCACGACGTCTGGGTCGAGTACCGCCACCAGCGCCTCGAGATCGCCTTCTCGAGCGGCGGTGAAGTAGGCGTCGACGACCGCCCGCTGGCGTGTGATGTCCGGATCCGGCGTTGGGGCTGCCTCGCGCACGCGGCGGCGTGCCCGGCTGGCGAGCTGACGGGTCGCCTGCGGTGATCGCTCGACCATCGCCGCGATCTCCTCGAACGGGACGGCGAACATGTCGTGCAGCACGAACGCGATTCGCTCCGCCGGGCCAAGCGTGTCCAGCACGACGTGGAGGGCCATCCCGACCGCGTCCGCCAGTAACGCTTGGTGCTCTGGGTCAGTTCCGGCGCTCGGGTCGTCGATGATCGGCTCCGGCAGGAAGCCGTCGAGTGGCTGTTCGCTGCGGGTTCGGCGCGTCCGGAGCATGTTCAGGCAGATTCGGGCCACGACCGTCGTCAGCCACCCCTCGAGGCCCTCGATCTGCTCGGCGTCGGTCCGCGAGAGCCGCAGCCACGCCTCCTGCACGGCGTCGTCGGCCTCGCTCAACGAGCCAAGGATGCGGTAGCCAACGGCACGCAGCCGGGGCCGCTGGCGGTCGAACCTGATGGCAAGATCGACTTCGTTGATCGCTGTCACGTCGCCTTCGGTTCGCGGGTCATACGACAAAGACCCCCGGACCCCAACCGATGTGACAGGAGGTGCCTGATGGCACGCATCACAGGAGTATCAAGAAGCAACGCCGGGCCGATGGTCCGGCTCGTCTACAGGCTCGGACCGAGGATGATGAAAAAACTGACCGGCCGCAACCCGCGGACCGGCAGCGGGCTCGAGCCGATGGAGATCTGGGCCCACCAGCCGAAGATGATGTTCGGGATGGGCAAGTTCAACCAGGCGGTGCGCAAGGGGAAGGCCGTCGATCAGCGGCTCAAGAACCTTGTCGAGCTGAAAGGCGCACAAATGATCGGCTGCGAATTCTGCGTCGACCTCGGCTCACAGATCTGCCGCAACTGCGGCCTCTCCGACGACGAGCTCCTGGCGCTGCCGTGCTACCGCCAGAGCGAACTGTTCTCCGAAGCGGAAAAGCTCGCGCTCGACTACACGGTCGCGGTGATGCGCACACCAGTCGAGGTCACAGACGTTCTGTTTGACCGGATGAAGGAGCATTTCAGCGACGAGCAGCTCGTCGAGATCACCGCCCACTTGACGGTCGTCAACCTCGACCGGTTCAACGCCGCGTTCGGGATCGGCTCGGCCGGGTTCAGCGAAGGAATGGTCTGCGTGCCCCCCGACCGCCCCGCCGTCAACCCCGCGCTCGCGAGGATCGCCTAGAAGCCCGTCTCGCTACCCGTGCCGCAAGCGCAATGGTTACGCGGGCGCGCGCGAGATGGACACCCGCGTTCCGGGCAGCCCGGGCACCCGGAAGGCGCTGGCCACCGGACCTCGCACGCGCCGATAGCCGGGGTTGGGCTCCGGAGCCGGCGGCAGCGCTGCGGGACGGCCAGAGCGCGTGTCAGCGGCCGCCTCAGCTCGCTGCCGCTTCCTCGGAGAGCAGCAATTTGGCCCCGTTTCGACGGCTGGCGAGAACCCGCGCGTCGTCATGCAGCATGTGTGGCACGCCCACCCGGGCGTGACGCTCGGGATCTACGCGCAGGTTCTGCAGCGTCGAGGCGACGGCAGCCGCCGCCTCGACGCCCTCGTCAGCGATGTCCATGGGCAGAAATGGGCAGAAACGCCGACTCCTAGTCTCAAGACACCGACCACGACCGCGCCGGCGAGGCTCCTAGAGCGGCCAGCTTGCAGGCCTTTCCGAAAAAGCCCTCTAACGGACTCGAACCGTTGACCCCTTCCTTACCATGGAAGTGCTCTACCAGCTGAGCTAAGAGGGCGGGACCTGACGGGCATCCTACCGAGGCTCGGGCGCCCTAAGCGAGCGCCAGCAGGTGCGCTGCCAGCTCGCCAGGGCGCGAGAGGAACGGGGAGTGGTCGGTGTCGATCGAGAACACGGGCTCGCACGGCAGCTGCCCCTGCATGTGACGCTGCAGGCCGTGCGTGATCGCCTGATCACGCAGGCACTCGATGTAGGCCCGCGGCAGGGCGCTGGCGCCGGATTCGCTGACGTGCACCGGGGTTGGGAACGCGGCGAGCGCCTCAGGGCGAAGCATCGACTGAGCGTGGGCCGTCGCCTCGGGCGTGCACTCGCCGTAGAAAAGCCAAGCGGCCGCGCCCTCGGCCACCACGCAGGTGCCTGCCTCCTCGTCGACGACGAGGTTCGGCTGGACGTTGTCTGCCCCCTCGAAGGCGCCGGCCAACTCGGCGAGCGATTCGCCGTTGCCGGGAAGGAACGCGGTCAGATACACGAGCCGCGCAATCCGGTCCGGGGCGTACTCGGCGGCCTGGGTCACGACCATGCCGCCCATGCTGTGTCCGACCAGTACTACAGGCTTGGAAGCCGACTCGAGCGTCGCCGTCACGCGTCGCGCGTAGGAATCAAGCGTCATCTCAGCGACCGGCGAGTGATCGTCGCCGTGGCCTGGAAGGTCGGGGGTCAGCACCGCGTGACCCTCAGCCTCAAGCAGCGGCACGATCTCACTCCAGCACCAGGCGCCATGCCAAGCGCCGTGTACGAGCACGAACGTCGTCACAGATCCTCCTCCTAGTCGTGCGATCGCCGCCACGATAGAGCGCGTGACGCGCGAGCGCCGGCTAGTCGGTGCGGGCGTCTGGCGCGGCTGCCTGTGCCGGCGCCGTGGCGCTCGGGACGGTGTTCGAGCGCAGCGCTGCGGCGGGAGCGCCAAAGGCTCCGATTGCGCCGGCGAGGGCGGCGGCGAGCAGGCGGATCGCTCCCTGTGCCCTGCGCGGTTGCTCGCTGCTCTCAGCCATGGCCGTAAGTATCGGCTCGACGGATGTCGTGCCAGCTAAGCCGGTGCTAAGTCTTTATTAACAGGCAGACGCCTCAGCGGCGCTTGGGCGGCAGTGGTACGAAGCCGCTGGTGCGCTCTATGTAGTCGCGGTATCCGGGACGGCGCTCCTCGATATCGCGCTCGAGCATCGGCTTGCCCGAAACGCGGGTGAGGGTGAAGGTGTCGAGCGCCGGGCCGGCGAGCGCCCACAAGGCGCTTGCCCCGGCGCCGGCGGCGAGGATCCCGAGGCCCCACCACATCGTCGCGTCGCCGAAGTAGTTGGGGTGGCGCGTGTAGCGCCACAACCCGCGGTCCATCACCCTCCCGCGGTTGGCCCCGTCGGCCTTGAAGCGGTCCAGCTGGAGGTCACCGATCGACTCGAATCCGAATCCGACCGCCCAGACCACGATTCCGATCACGTCGACTGGCCCGATCGCGCTGCCGCCGCCGAGCGATGCTCCCGCCTGAAGCGGCAGCGAGATGATCCACATCGCGACGGCCTGGATGAGGAAGACGCGGTAGAGGCTCGTGAAGCGAAACCGCTCGCCCTCGCGCTCGCGCATCGCGGCGTACCGGCGATCCTCGCCACGGCCGGCGTTGCGTCTGCCGATGTGACCGGCGAGGCGCAGCCCCCACACCGTTACAAGAATCGCGAGCAGGAGCCTGCGCTCGCGTCCGCCGTGTCCGAGCGCGAAGCAGACCCAGCCGATGACGACGAATCCGAGACCCCACGCGGTGTCGATGATCGAGACGTCGCGAATCACCGCGCTCACGGCCCAGACGAGGACCACGAGCCCGAGCGCGCAGGCGGCGCTCGCGAGCATGACGGTCGCGGTCATCCGCGAAGGCGCGCGCCGCTTGGGTCATAGAGCGGTTCGGCTGCGACTGATCCCGCGACCCACTCGCCGAAGATGTCGACCTCGACGGCGACGCCCTCGGCGACGCGCGCGGGAAGGTAGGCGTAGGCGATCGAGCGCTCCACGGTGTATCCGTACCCGCCGCTGGTGACCCGCCCGAGGACTTCGCCTTCGACCCTCACGGGTTCGTTGCCGAGCGCGACCGCACGTGCGTCGGAGAGCGTGATCGCGCGCAGCCGACGCTGCGGCTCACGCAGGGCGTCCGAGCCGATGAAGTCCTTGCCCTCGCTGACGCAGAAGCCGAGCCCCGCCTCAAGCGGCGTGTCGTCGGGCGTGACGTCGCTCGCCCACGCTCGATAGCCCTTCTCGAGCCGCAGCGAGTCGATCGCGCGGTAGCCGCAGGCAAGCAGCCCGTTCGGCTCGCCGGCCTCGAACAGCGCGCGCCACAGCCCCGCTCCGTACTCCGTCGGGCAGTAGAGCTCCCAGCCGTGCTCGCCGACGTAGGTGACGCGCAGCGCGCGAACCGGAACGTCGCCGACGGTGATCTCGCGCAGGCGCATGTAGCCGAAGTCGAGCCCGTCGGGCGTGAGCGCGGCGAGGATCTCGCGCGCCCGCGGGCCCCACAGCCCGAAGCAGGCCCAGCGCGCGGTCACGTCGGTGACGCTCACCGAGCCGTCCTCGGGCAGATGCGCGCGGATCCAGCTCGCGTCGTGGTTGCCGAAAGCCGTTCCCGTCACGATGCCGAAGCGAGCCTCCTCGAGCCGGGCGACCGTGAAATCGCACTCGATCCCGCCGCGGCGGTTGAGCATCTGCGTGTAAGTGATCTGCCCGACATCGCGCGCGACGCGGTTGTCGCAGAGTCGCTCGAGGAGCTCCGCAGCGCCCGGGCCGCTGACCTCGAGCTTGGCGAACGACGACTCGTCGAACAGCCCGGCGGCCTCCCGCGTCGCTCGGTGCTCGGCGCCGATCGCCGGCGACCAGAGCATCCCCGCCCAGCCCGCCGGGCGAAGCGACTCATCGCCCGCTCGCGCGTTGCTCTCGTACCAGTTCACGCGCTCCCACCCCGACTTCTCGCCGAACGCCGCGCCGTGGGCGAGATGCCACCCGTAGGCGCTCGAGACTCGCAGCGGCCGCCCGGCCTCGCGCTCATGGCCGGGGTAGCGGATGTCGTAGTAGGTCTCATAGACCTCGCGGGTCCGCTTGAGCGTGTAGCTCGGAGAGCGGTAATGCGGTCCGAAGCGGCGGATGTCCATGTGCCAGAGGTCGAGCGACGGCTCGCCCTCGGTGATCCACTCCGCCATCACCTTGCCGATTCCGCCGGCGCCGGCCAGGCCGTGCGCGCAGAAGCCCGCCGCCACGAAGAACCCGCGCACCTCGCTCTCTCCGAGGCAGAACTCGTTGTCCGGCGTGAACGCCTCTGGTCCGTTGATGAGGCGCGTGACGGTCACCTCGTCCATCGCCGGCACGCGTCGCCGCGAGTTCTCGGTGATCTCCTCAAAGCGAGGCCAGTCCTCCTCGAGCAGGCGGCCGTTGAAATCGGCGGGGATCGCGTCGAGGCCGCGCGCATCGAGCGCCCATGGCGCGCTGTGGCGCTCGTAGCCGCCCATCACCAGGCCCGCGCCCTCCTCGCGGAAGTAGACCAGCAGGTCTGGGTCGCGGAGCGTCGGCAGATGCGTGTCGGCGGCGCGCTCGCGAAACGGCTGGGTCACGAGGTACTCGTGGGCGAACGGGATCACGGGTACGCGAACGCCGGCCATCCGCGCGATCTCCGCGGCGAACATGCCGCCCGCGTCGACGACGACGTCGGCTTCGATCGGCCCCCACTCGGTCTGGACGCCGCGCACGTGCCCGCGCTCGACGTCGATCGCGGTGACGCGCGTATGGGTGAAGATCTGGACGCCGCCGTCGCGCGCCCCGGCCGCCAGCGCGAAGGTCAGCTGGGATGGGTCGAGGTAGCCATCGGTACCGAGAAATGAGGCACACCGAACGCCATCGGTGACCATCAGCGGGAAGCGCTCCTGCGCTTCGGCCGGGCTGATCAGCTCGAGCGGAAGACCGAACGTCTTCGCCCACGCAACCTGCCGAAGCACCTCCTGCTCGCGCTCGGGCGTGCACGCCAAGCGGATCCCGCCGCACTCGACCCAGCCGCACTCAAGCGTCCGGTAGAGCTCGACGCTGTACATCATCATCCGCGTCAGCGAGACGCTCCCGCGAAGCTGTCCGACCAGTCCCGCCGAGTGAAACGTCGAGCCGCTCGTAAGCTCGTCGCGGTCGAGCAGCACCACGTCTCGCTCGCCGAGCGCGGCCAGGTGGTAGGCGATCGAGGCCCCGCCGACCCCCCCGCCGATGATCACGATCCGGGCTCGCTTCGGCAGCTCGCGGGGGCGCGCCATGTCTGTGACTCCTGGGGCTCGGACGACTGGGCGCGCGCACCTTACATCTGATTGCCGCAAATAACGCGGGCGCTGTACCTTCTACGGCCTGATGCGTCTCGACGAGCTGAGGGCGGAGGTCGAGAAGGGGGCGATCGACACGGTGATCCTGGCGATCACCGACATGCAGGGGCGCCTGATGGGTAAGCGCCTGCACGCCGATCACTTCGTCGGCGAGGTCGCCGAACACGGCGCGGAGGGCTGCAACTACCTGCTCGCCGTGGACGTCGACATGACGCCGGTCGAGGGCTTCGCGATGGCGTCCTGGGAGCGCGGGTACGGGGACTTCGTGATGCGGCCCGACCTCGAGACCCTGCGCCGCGTCCCCTGGCAGGAGGGAACGGCGATGTGCCTCGCGGACCTGGCCTGGCTGGACGGCTCAGACGTCACCGCCTCGCCGCGGCAGATCCTGCGCCGCCAGCTCGCCCGGCTCGCCGAGCGCGGCTGGAGCGCGGCCGCCGGAACGGAGCTCGAGTTCATCGTCTTCCGCGACAGCTATGAGGAGGCCCACGACAAGGACTATCGCGGCCTGCTCCCAGCCAATCAGTACAACATCGACTACTCGCTGCTCGGCACGGCGCGCGTCGAGCCGCTGATCCGTCGAATCCGCAACTGCATGCACGGGGCGGGCCTCGCGGTCGAGGACTCCAAGGGCGAGTGCAACCTCGGCCAGCACGAGATCAACTTCCACTACTCCGACGCGCTCGCGACCGCTGATCACCATGTGATCTACAAGAACGGCGCCAAGGAGATCGCGGCCGAGATGGGCATGTCGCTCACCTACATGGCGAAGTTCAACGAGCGCGAGGGAAACTCGTGCCACATCCACTTCTCGCTCGCCGACTCAGACGGCCCGCTGTTCGCGCGCGACCAGCCGACGTTCGACTCATTTCTCGCCGGCCAGCTCGTCGCGCTTCGCGAGCTGACGCTCCTGCTCGCGCCCAACATCAACTCCTACAAGCGCTACGCGGCCGGCTCCTTCGCGCCGACGGCGATCGCCTGGGGCCACGACAACCGCACGTGCGCGCTGCGGGTCGTCGGCCACGGTCCGTCGCTGCGCTTCGAGAACCGCGCCGGCGGCGCCGACCTCAATCCCTATCTCGCGCTGTCGGCGCTGATCGCGGCCGGCCTTCACGGCGTCGAGAACGAACTGGCGCTTGAGCCGGTCTTCGAAGGCGACGCCTACAAGGCCGAACACCTGCCGCGCCTCCCGACGTCGCTGAAGGCCGCGCGCGACCTCTTCGCCGAGTCGCAGATCGCGCGCGCGGCATTCGGCGAGGACGTCGTCGACCACTATGTCAATGCCGCCGACGTTGAGCTCGCCGCGTTCGGCTCCGCGGTGACCGACTGGGAGCGCCAGCGCGGATTCGAGCGGCTGTGAGCGCGTCCGCAGAGGCGGCGCCCGTGCTCGCCGCGCCGATCGTGAGCGAGGAGGCGGTCTTCGCGCCGGTCCGCTCGCAGACCGCCTTCGAGGAGACGGTCGAGCGGCTCGGTACGGCGATCAAGCTTGGCCTGCTCCCGCCCGGCACGCGCCTGCCCGCCGAGCGCGAGCTTTGCCGCAAGCTCGGCATCGCCCGCTCGACGCTGCGCCAGGCGCTGCTCGCGCTGGGACAGGCCGGCCACCTGCAGGCGACGCGCGGGCGGCGCGGCGGAACCTTCGTCGCCGACCCCCAGCCGCCCGGCGACGCGCCTTCCGAGGAGCTCCTCGCACAGTGGCCCGAGGTCTGCGACAGCCGCATGGCGCTCGAGGTCGGTGTCGCGGTGCTCGCAGCTCAGCGCGCTGAACCGGCGGCGGTCGACGCGCTCGCGGTGCTCGTCGAGGACATGGAGAGCCAGGTCGGCGACTACGGCGCCTATCGCCACACCGATGTGCGCTTCCACGTCGGCCTCGCCGAGTGCACTGGGAGCTCGCGCCTGATCGCGGCAATGACCGCCACCCAGGGCGAGATGACCGACCTGATCTCCCACATCTCACACCCCGCGGAGGTGCTGCGGGCCTCCAACGCGCAGCACCGCGGGCTCGTGAAGGCGCTGCGCGCGCACGACAGCGCGCGCGCAGCGCGGATCATGAGCGAGCAGGTCGAGGCGACGATGCACATCCTCGGCGGCCTTCTTCCGTCGCGGGGTTGACTTCGCCAGGGCGCGCGCCGTACATTCCGCGGCTAAGACAGGACTTTCAGACCATTTCCCTGGGAGGGGGCGCACATGGCGGGGATCCAGTCCCTTAGCAGCGACGAGCAACGCCTCGCGGAGCTCGGCTACAAGCAGGAACTGCACCGCGGCTGGAGCGGGTTCTCGAACTTCGCGATCTCGTTTTCGATCATCTGCATCCTGGCCGGATGCTTCAGCACCTACGGCCAGGCGTTCAACGACGGCGGGCCGGTTGCGATCTCGATCGGCTGGCCGGTCATCAGCGTCCTCATCCTCGCGGTCGCGTTCTCGATGTCCGAGCTCGCGTCGGCCATGCCCACCTCGGGCGGCATCTACTACTGGGCGTCCAAGCTCGGCGGCCCCGGCTGGGGCTGGTTCACCGGCTGGTTCAACCTGATCGGACTCGTCGCCGTCGTCGCCTCGGTCGACTACGCCGCAGCGTCCTTCCTCGGCGCGCTGTTCGGGATGTACAACCTCAACTTCATCTTCAACTTCGCCTCCCCCAACGTCCACTACTACGCACACGCGGTCTTCTTCTTGTTCGCCGTGATCCTGATCATCCACGGGCTGATCAACGTGTTCTCATCGCACCTCGTGGCGCTCTTCAACAACATGGCCGTGTGGTGGAACGTGCTCGGCGTCGTCGCGATCGTCGCAATCCTGCTGATCATCCCGACGCACCACGCAACCTTCCGCTACGTGTTCGGGCACACACGCAACGACAGCGGCTTCAACAACAACATGTACTGGTTCTACATCCTGCCGCTGGGGTTCCTGTTGACCATGTACACGATCACCGGCTACGACGCCTCGGCCCACCTCTCAGAGGAGACTCGCGCCGCCGCCGACGCCGCCCCCAAGGGCGTCTGGCGCTCGGTCTTCTACTCCGCGGTGTTCGGCTGGATCGTGCTGCTCGCGATCACGTTCTCGATCAACACAAAGGACACCGCGGCGATCCAGAGCTCGGGCTTCCCGGCGATCAAGATCTTTGAGACCGCGATGAGCCTCGGCTGGGCCAAGGCGGTGGTTCTGGTCTCGACGATCGGGCAGCTGTTCTGCGGCATGGCGTGCGTCACGAGCGCATCGCGCATGACCTTCGCCTTCTCGCGCGATGGCGCCGTGCCAGGCCACACCCTCTGGCGGCGGCTCGGCTCAAACCGGACCCCGACGTGGTCGGTGTTCTTCGTCGTGCTGTTCGCGCTGATCGTGACGATCCCCGCCTACTTCCCGGACTCGGCCGGCTTCCCAGTCGCGTTCTACGCGGTCACCTCGATCGCCGTGATCGGCCTCTACATCGCCTACACCATCCCGATCTTCCTGCGCTGGCGCATGGGGAGTCGCTTTGTGACGGGCCCGTGGACGCTTGGCAACAAATACAAATGGGTGAACCTCATCGCCGTCGTCTGGGTGGTGATCTGCGTCGTCGTGTTCTGCCTGCCGACGACGCCAGCCGGCGTGTTCTGGGGCCACGGGTTCACCTGGTCGGCCGTGAACTACGCACCGCTGGTGACGATCGGCGTGATCGCCGCGGTCACGGTCTGGTACTTCGGCTGGGCGAACAAGACGTTCAAGGGGCCGGTCCGAACCATCGACGACCCCACGGTCGCCTCTGATCCGACCGCTCCGGCGGTTGTCTGAAACGCTCGCGATCGTCGAGCCCGCCACGGAGGGCGTGCTCGCAGAGATTCCCCGCGCGGGGACGGCCGAGGTGGACGTGGCCGTCTCCCGCGCGACGGGCGCTCTGCCCGCCTGGCGCGCCTTCACGCCCGCCGCGCGCGCCGGCTGCCTGCGCGCGCTGGCGGACACGCTTGAGTCCCATATCGAGGAACTGGCCGTGCTTGAGGCGCGAAACGCCGGCAAGCCGATCGGCGACGCGCGGGGGGAGATGGCGATGGTCGTCGACACCTTCCGCTACTACTCGGGCGCGCCCGAGCGCCTGCTCGGGGACACGATTCCGGTCGCCGGCGGACAGGCCTTCACGGTTCGTGAGCCGCTCGGCGTCGTCGGCCTGATCGTGCCCTGGAACTTCCCGCTCGTGATCGCCGCATGGAAGCTCGGACCAGCGCTTGCGGCCGGGAACACCGTCGTCCTCAAACCCGCCGAGCTGACGCCCTTGACGGCGCTTCGCTTCGCCGAGCTGGCGCTCGAGGCCGGGCTTCCGGAGGGGGTCGTCAACGTCGTCGTCGGGCCTGGGCGAACGTGCGGGCAACGACTCGTCGAGCACCCAGACGTCGCGAAGATCGCCTTCACCGGCTCGACCGAGGTGGGCCGCTCGATCGCGGCCGCCGCGGCGGCAACGATCAAGCGCGTCACGCTCGAGCTCGGCGGCAAGTCGGCGAACGTGATCTTCGCCGACGCCGACCTCGAGGCCGCCGCCGCCGCGGCCCCGGGAGCGGTGTTCGCCAACGCCGGACAGGACTGTTGCGCGCGCTCGCGCGTGCTGGTCGAGGAGTCGGTGCTCGATCGCTTCACCGCGCTTCTGTCCGAACACGTCGAGGCAATCCGTGTCGGCGATCCGCTTGACCCAAAGACCGAGATGGGACCGCTGATCTCGTCCGGCCAGCGCGACGCTGTCGCGTCATTCTTGGAGGAGGGCGACGCGTTGATCACGCGTGGCAGCGCACCGGATGGTCCCGGCTTCTGGTTTGCCCCCACCGTCCTTGCGCCCGCCTCGCGCGACGCTCGGGTCCTGCGCGAGGAGGTCTTCGGGCCGATCGTCGCGGTCGTCCCGTTCCGCGACGAAGCCGACGCGATCGCGCTGGCAAACGACTCGATCTACGGCCTGTCGGGCTCGATCTGGACGCGCGATGGCGCGCGAGCGCTGCGCGTCGCGCGCGCCATCGAGACGGGCGTCCTCTCGATCAACTCCAACAGCTCGGTGCGGGTGACGACGCCGTTCGGTGGCTTCAAGCAGTCGGGGTACGGACGCGAACTCGGGCCGCACGCGCTCGACGCCTACACCGAGGTCAAAACGATTTACTACGCCACCGGATGAGACTCGAGGGCAAGGTCTGCGTGATCACGGGCGCGCGCGGCGGGATCGGCGCCGTCACGGCCGAGCTGTTCGCACGCGAGGGCGCGAAGGTCGTCGGCGTCGATCTGCTCGCCGGCTCGCCGGGCGAGCTCTCACTCGAGGTCGATGTCACCGACGAGGAGCAGGTCATCGCCATGTACTCGCGCGCGCGAGAGGAGTTCGGGCGCATCGACGTTCTCTTCAACAACGCCGGCATCTCGCCGACCGACGACGCCTCGGTGCTCGACACGACCTTCGAAACCTGGCAACGCGTCCAGGACGTCAACCTCAAGAGCGTCTTCGTGTGCTGCAAGCACGGGATCCCGCATCTGCTGAGCAACGACCCCCCGGGCGGCTCGGTGATCAACACCGCCTCTTTCGTCGCGGTGATCGGCGCGGCGACGTCGCAGATCTCATACACCGCGTCCAAGGGCGGTGTGCTGTCGATGTCGCGCGAACTCGGCGTCGAGTTCGCCCGCTCGGGCGTGCGCGTCAACGCGCTCTGCCCGGGGCCGGTCGACACGCCGCTGCTCCAGGAGCTCTTCGCCAAGGACCCCGAGCGGGCGGCGCGGCGGCTGATCCATCTGCCGATGGGGCGTTTCGCGCGCGCCGAGGAGATCGCGGCCGGGGCGCTGTTCCTGGCAAGCGATGAGTCCTCCTACGTCAACGCGACAACTTTCCTGATCGACGGCGGCCTCAGCGGCGCCTACGTCACGCCGCTCGCGCCGTAACGATTGCAGGACGCTGTCGCCGCTAGCGCGCGCGCCGATGCGCGCCTGCGCGACGCCGTCGAGCTCGAGGCTGTCCGCGGCGAACTGCTCGCAACCGCACACGCCGCCGTGCAGCCAAGCGACGTCACCGTCTGGCTGCGCTGAGCGGCGCGCTCACCACTCGGCGAGGTCCCAGATCCCCGGGTAGCGAAGCTCGTCCTCCGCGCCGATCGCGGCGAATCCGGTGACGGCGAGCTTGAGCTCCGCCATCGCCTGGTCGCGGCGGCCGGCGCGGTGCAGCACGTCGGCGAGGTTGTTGCGAAGCGCCGCCTCGTGGTGCAGATCGCCCTCGGCGGTGCACTGCTCTAGCGCTTCGCGCAGCAGCTCCTGCGCACGCGCGAGCTCGCCTGCGGCGGCGTGGTCGCGCGCGAGGTTGTTGAGCGCGGCGATGCGGATGCCCGGGTCCGGCAGCTCGCCCGCGAGTTCGAGGCTTCGGCGCAGGTAGTCGCGTCCGCAGCCGAGCAGCCCGAGGATGTTGTTGGCCTGCGCCGCGGCGCCGGTGGCGGCGGAGCGCTCGGCAAGACGAAGCGCCTCGAAGCCGAGCGCGCGCGCCTGTGCGAGCTCGCCGCGGCGCCAGGCGACGCGGCTTCGGTCGCATTGCACCGTTGCCTCGTCGGCGCCGTGGGCGAGCGCGTCCTCGTAGCGGCGTTCGGCGAGCTCCCACTCGCCGCGGCGCTCATGCACCCCGCCCAGCTTCTGCTCGATCCGACCCACCGCCGTCGGATCGCCGTAGGCCGCTGCCGCGGCGTAGGAGGCAAGCGCCGCGCCGTAGGCGCCGCGCAGCGTGTGCAGATCGCCGATCGTCTCCTGCAATCGTGCGGCGTCAGGGTGCCCGAGTGCGATCGCCGCCTCGAAGTGGGAGACGGCTTCGAGCGCCGCGGAAAGTGCGCGCGCGTGCGAGCCTGCGGCGGCGTGGGCGATCGCAGCAGCCTCATCGTCGCCGGCGAGCTCGAGGTGGCGGGCCACGATCGCGGCGTCGCCGCGACGCTCCGACACGGCCGCCGCGATGCGGCGGTGAAGCAGGCGCCGCCGCGCAAGGCCGACGCGTTCCTCCGCGATCGCGCGCAGCCGTTCGTGCGTGAAGTCGTAGGAGAGGCCGCTCTCGAGAATCAGGCCGCGCGCGCCGAGTTCGTCGAGCGCTCCGGCGACCTCCTCCTCGGAACGCCCGCTTGCGATACGCAGCGTGTCGGCGTCGAAGGTGCGCCCGAGCAGCGCGGCGGCGCCGAGCACCTGCGTTGCCGCGTCGCCCACGGCGTCAAGGCGCGCCTCGACCGCGGCTCGCACACCTCCGCCCGGCGCGGCGCCCGGCGCGAGTAGCTCAGCGACGAACAGCGGCAGACCCTCGCTCTCGCGAAAGATCACGTCGGCTCGCTCCTCATCGAGGCCGCGCTGAAGTGCGAGGCTCACGACCTCTGCGCGAGCGAGGCGCCCGAGCGCGAGGCGCTCGCCGAGCGCCGCGAAACGCGCGAGCAGCCGGGCTGGGTCGGGTTCGTCGGTTCGCCGCGCGCACAACAGCAGCAGCGGCTCGGCCACGATGCGCCGCGCGAGATAGGCGAGCGCCTCAAGCGACGCCGGGTCACACCAGTGGAGATCGTCGATCCAGATGATTCCGGGGCTGCCGCCGAAGGACTCGATCACAACGGCGCTGACGGCCTCGAGAAAGCGCAGCCGGAGGCCCGGCTCATCGAGGCTGCCTGATGCGGCGTCGCCGAGCTCGGGCAGAAGCCGCGCGGCGTCGGCGCGCAGGCTCTCACCGACCGCGGCGTGCTCGTCACCGATCGCGGCACGCATCAGCGACGCCGTCACGCCGTAGGCGAGCGCCTGCTCGCCGGGATGCGGCCGGGCGGCGAGCACGGCGCCGTCACGCTCGGAAAGCTCCGCGAGCGCCTCGTCGGCAAGGCGCGTCTTGCCGACGCCCGACTCGCCCTCGATGACCAGCAGCGACGCCCGCTCGAAGGCGCCGAGCACCTGCGCCACCTCGGCGCTGCGGCCGACCAGCGGAAGCTCGCTCGCGGGCAGCTCGGTCGGGGAGGTCGCCGCCACTGTCGTGACGGCACCGCCGTTGATCGCGTTGAAGAGGTCGGTCGTCTCGCGCAGCGGAGCGACGCCGAGCTCGCGGTCGAGCGCACGAACGCATTCGCGGTACTGAAGCAGCGCGTCGCCGCGGCGGCCGGCACGCGCGTAGAGCTCGATCAGGCGGCGGTGCGTTGGCTCGTGGAGCATGTCGATCCCGAGCCGTTGGCGCCCCGCCGCGATCGCCTCCTCAAAGCGCCCTTGGCCCGCGAGCGCGTCACACAGGCGATCGAGCACCGCAGCGCGCTCGCGGCGCACCGTCTCCGCCTCACCCCGCTGCCAATCGTCGAACTCCACGCTGTCGCGCAGCGAGAACCCGGCCATCAGTTCGTCGCGATGGAGCGCCGCGGCGGCGGCGAGCTCGGCGATCCCGGCAGCCGGATCCGCCGCGACGCGACGGAAGCGCTCGAGATCGAAGGACGCGCCGTCGAGGTCCAGCGCGACCGCCAGGCGGTCGGCGATCAGCCGCTCCTCGCCGAGCGCGCCCCGCAGCGTGGAGAGCGTGCGGCGCAGCGCCGAGCGCGAGCGCTCGTGGTCGGCCTCGGGCCAGAGCAGGTTCGCGAGCACGGCGCGCGAATGCGCGTGAGCCGTCATCGCAAGGAACGCGAGGAGCGCTGTCGCCTTGCGGGTGTCGACGTCGATCGGGTGTCCGTCGACCTCGATGCGCGGTGCCCCGAGCAGTGCGATGCTGAGGGACTTCACGCACGAGAGCATCGCATGAAGGCGCAACGGCGCAAGCCGAATCCCACACTCCGTAACGGTTGGCGAAGGACGGCGGCCACGCTCGCGGCGCGCCTCGTAACGGTTTCGGAACGCCGCGCGGCTACAAATGGGGCATGGCAGTGAGCGAGCGAACGATCCGCCGAGTCGTGTGGCGGCGCACCCGGCGCGAGGACCGCGAAGAGACGGCGATCGCGCAGCCTGCGCTCGAGGCCGAGCCCGCGCCGCTCCCGGCCGCTGACCTTGGAGCTTTCGAGATCGCGCCCAACGACCCCCTCGTCGCCTACTTCCAGGGATCAGTCGGCGCCGTCGATATCGGCGCGCTCGACCTCGAATCAGCAGCGCTCGAGAAGCTTCGCGGCGAGGGCGTCACGCTCGTCGTGCCGCTGATCGCCAACGGCGAGCTGATCGGCCTGCTCAACGTCGGGCGCCGGCTCTCCGACCAGGACTTCTCAGCCGACGATCGACGGCTGCTCGAGACCCTCGCCGCGCAGGCCGCCCCGGCCGTCCGTGTCGGCCAACTCGTCCGTGAGCAACAGGCGGAGCTGCGTGAGCGCGACCGACTCGAGCAGGAGCTCGCCGTCGCGCAGCTGATCCAGCAGAACTTCCTGCCCAAGGAGCTGCCGCTGCTCGATGGCTGGCAGGTCGCCGCCTACTATCGCGCCGCCCGCGCCGTGGGCGGCGACTTCTACGACTTCATCGAGCTCTCGGACGGCCGCCTCGGACTGGTGATCGGCGACGTGACCGACAAGGGCGTCCCGGCGGCGATGGTGATGGCCGCGACGCGGAGCGTCCTGCGTGCGAGCGCCCAGCGGCTGATCGAGCCCGGCGACGTGCTGGCCCGCGTCAACGACAACCTCTGCCCCGACATCCCCGAGAACATGTTCGTCACGTGCTTCTACGGGGTCCTCGATCCTGCGACCGGCCATCTGCGCTACGCCAACGCCGGCCACAATCTGCCGCTCTGGCAGACCGCTGGTGAGTCGGGCGACCTGCGCGCGACGGGGATGCCGCTCGGGCTGCTCCCCGGCATGAAGTACGAGGAGCGTGAGACGACGCTCGCCGACGGCGCGACGGTGCTGCTCTACAGCGACGGCCTGATCGAGGCTCACGACTCAGCGCGCGAGATGTTCGGCACCGAGCGCACGACCCCGCTGCTGCGTGACGGCCACGAACCAGCGGTGGTGATCGAAGGGCTGCTCGCCGCACTTGACGGCTTCACCGGCCCAGAGCTCGAACAGGAGGACGACATCACGCTCGTCGTGCTGCGCCGCGCCGCGGGGCAGAGCGCGGCCGCCAAGCCGGTTGCCGAGATGAGCGCGGCCGCCGTGAGTGAGCCGGAAGCCGTTGGCGTGCTGGCCGACTTCACGATCGCGAGCGCCCCGGGCAACGAACGTGACGCGATGCGGCGCGTCGGCGAGGCGGCCGGCGCGCTGGCGCTTGAGCCCGAGCGCCTCGAGCGCCTCAAGACCGCTGCCGCGGAGGCGACGATGAACGCCATGGAGCACGGCAACGGCTACCGCGACGGCGTCGACGTGCGGATCGTCGTCAGCGCCGACGCGGCTGAGGTGATCGTGGCGATCACCGACAGCGGCGCCGCGCCGCAGACCGAGCCGGCAACCAAGCCCGACATCGACGCCAAACTCGAGGGCCGTCAGTCGCCGCGCGGCTGGGGGCTCTTCCTGATCGAGCGCATGGTGGATGAGGTCCGCCAGAGCTCCCACGCCGACGGCCACACCGTCGAGCTCGTCATGCACCTGGAAGGAGGCCCAGATGGCCAACGCGATTCTTGAGGCGAAGACTCACAGCGACGGCGCAGTTGCCCGCATCGAACTGCGCGGCGACATCGACGGCAGCGCTCGCGAGGCTCTCAACGGTGCCTATGCCGATGCGGCCGGCGCGACCGCCGTGACGCTCGACTTCACGCACGTCGACTACATCAACAGCACCGGCATCGCGCTGATAGTCGGGCTGCTCGCGCGCGCACGCGCCGACGCGTGCGCGATCTCAGCGCTCGGCCTGAGCGACCACTACCGCGAGATCTTCGAGATCACGCGGCTCTCCGACTTCATGACGATCATCGCCGACAGTGAGGGAGCACCTGCATGAGCGACACAGCAACACGTCTGTCGGTGAGCGCGCCGGCCCCCGGTATCTCGGTGATCGAGATCGCCGGTGAGGTGACGCGCGAGTCCGACAATGCCCTCCGCGAGGCCTACGAGCAGGCGGCCGAAGGGGCGCGCTCGATAGTCCTCGGCTTCGCCTCGCTCGAGTACATGAACTCGAGCGGGATCGGACTGCTGGTGACGCTGCTCGTACGCGCGCAGCGCAACAAGCAGCAGATCCTGGCTTACGGACTGAGCGAGCACTACCGCCAGATCTTCGAGCTGACACGGCTCGACGAGGTCATCGCGATCCACGACTCAGAGGCCGCCGCGCTGGCCGCCGCGGCCTGATCCGCACCTACCGAGAGGTTCACCACATGAGCACGCAACCCGATAACCGGGACGCTGCCGGCTGGGCGCGTCCAGTAACCCACCTGACCGCGGCCGACGGCCACATCAACGTCACCGGACGCCGCCCCACCGCGCCGATGAACGGCTTTGGGCGGATGTGGCAGAAGACCTATCGCACCCGCGTCGGCGACGACGCGCTCGAGCCGACCGCGGTGATCACGCTCTGGAAGGAGCACTTCTCGGACCTGTGGCCGTCCGGAAACCGCTTCTTCGCGCCCCTGGCGGGCATCATGCCCGGCGAGGTCGCCGCGCTTGACCTCGCGATGCCGGGGCGGCTCAAGCTCTCGACCGGCGTGCTCGTCCTCTTCGCCGACGAGGAGTCGTTCACGCTGATGACGCCGCAGGGGCACATGTTCGCCGGCTGGATCACCTTCAGCGCTTTCGCCGAAGAGGGCTCGACGTACGCCCAGGCGCAGGTCCTGATGCGCGCCAGCGATCCGCTTTATGAGATCGGAATGACGCTTGGCGGACATAAGCAGGAGGACGCCCACTGGAGCCACACGCTGACATCGCTCGCGAGCCGTTTCGGCGCGGCAGAGCCCGTCGAGGTCCAGTCGGTCTGTGTCGACCGCCGGCGGCAGTGGTCGCGGGCGGGGAACGTGTGGCACAACGCAGGTATACGCTCCGGCCTGCACATGGCGAGCGCTCCCTTCCGCATGCTGACGCGCCCCTTCGCTCGAGGAGCAAAGGCTTGATGGTTGGTTGACGCGGTCGTCGTCGGCGCCGGGCCGAACGGGCTCGCCGCCGCGATCGAGCTCGCCAGAAACGGCCGTTCCGTGCACCTCATCGAGGGGCAGGACTCCGTCGGCGGCGGGACGCGCACGGCCGAGCTGACGCTGCCCGGTTTTCGCCACGACATCTGCTCGGCGGTCCACCCGCTCGCGGTCGGCTCGCCCTTCCTGAGCGCCTTGCCGCTGCAGGAGCACGGCCTCGAGCTGATCGAGCCGAGCGTGCAGGCGGCCCATCCGCTCGACGATGGCAGCGCCGCGATCCTAATGCGCTCACTCGAGGAGACCGCGGACTCACTCGGTGCGGACGCGCGCGCCTACCGATCGCTGATGCGCACCTTCGCGAGCCACTGGGACCGCCTTGCCGAGTTCGTCCTTGCGCCGCTGACGCGGCCGCCGCACGCGCCGCTGCTCGCCGCCCGCTTCGGCAGCCGCGGAGCGCTGCCCGCGACACTCGCCGCCCGGGCGCGCTTTCGCACGCCGCAGGGGCGCGCGCTGCTCGCCGGCATGGCGGCCCACTCGATGCGCCCGCTGGACGCTCCCGCGACGACCGCCTTCGCCCTCGTGATGCTCTCGCTCGGCCACGCCTGCGGCTGGCCGGTGGCGCGCCGTGGCTCCGGTGAGATCACGCTGGCGATGGCGCGCTACCTGGAGTCGCTCGGCGGCACGATCGAGCTAGGCCGGCCCGTGTCTGCGCTCGCCGAGCTACCCGACTCGCGCGCCGTGCTCTTCGACGTGACGCCGCGCCAGCTGCTTGAGATCTGCGGCGATCAGCTGCCCAGCCGATACCGCCGCGCGCTGGCCCGCTTCCGCTACGGCGCCGGCGTGTTCAAGATCGACTACGCGCTGAGCGGTCCGCTGCCGTGGAAGGCGCCCGGGGCCCGCGCCGCCGGCACGGTCCACCTCGGCGGAACGCTCGAGGAGATCGCCGCCTCCGAGAAGGCCGTCCACCTCGGCGAGCCGCCGCAGCGCCCGTATGTGCTGATCGCCCAGCAGTCGCTCGCCGATCCCACCCGCGCCCCCGCCGGGCAGCACACCCTGTGGGCCTACTGCCACGTCCCAAACGGCTCGAGCGCCGACATGACCGAGGCGATTGAGCGCCAGATCGAGCGCTTCGCCCCGGGCTTCGGAGATCTCGTGCTGGCGCGCGAGACGCGCTCGCCAAAGCAGCTTGAAGCCGAGAACCCCAACTGCATCGGTGGCGACATCGGGGGCGGCGCGACGAGCCTCTGGCAGACGCTCGCCCGCCCGGCCCTTCGCGCGAACCCCTACCGCACGCCCAACGAGCGGATCCTGATCTGCTCGGCCTCGACGCCGCCGGGCGGCGGGGTGCACGGCATGTGCGGCTTTCACGCCGCGCGCAGCGCGCTGCGCGGGCCGCTCCGCTAGCGCACCCGGCGCGGCGCCGATGTGCAACGCGGCGCGCCGCGGCTCACGCCGCGCTTACGAGGGGGTCCGGCTGCTGCGATGCGTTGTCGCTTTCGATGACGATTCGGCAGGGGCGCTTGTCGAGGAGGAAGTTGACGATCGGCCCGATCCGCTGTTCGCTGCGGGGCGCGTGGCGCGTCGAGAGATAGATGACGTCGGCCTTCAGCCGCTCGGCCTCGTCGGCGAGCGTGCTTCCGGCGCTGCGCGTGCGCACCAGCGCCGTGCGCACGTTGATGTCGAGCCGCCGCGCCTGGATGCGGGCGCTTTCGAGGATCGCCCGTCCGTGCTCCTCTTCGGCCTCGAGGCCAGAGTCGAGTGAGAGCTGGCGCGGGACCACCAGCACGTAGACGGCGTAGACGACGCCGTCGGCGCCGATCAGCTTGGCCGCGCTCGCCAGCGTGCGCGCGCTGAGGTCGCCGCCGAAGATCGGAACCAGCGCCGTGCGGTAGTTGAGGGCGTGAAAGTCCGGCGGGCGCTCCGCACGCGCGAGCGTGTAGTGGGCGCGCGGATCCATGCCCTGCTTGTGGCGGTAGTAGAAGTAGCCGCCGACACCGACGATCATCCACGGCAGCCCGATCAGGCGCGCCTCGCTGTGGAGCACCACGACCGAAATCCATGCCGCGAATGTCCCGATCCCACCGAGCACCGCGGAGATGGGGATGTCAGCGCCGCGCCAGCGGAGGCTCCCGCGGACCTTGTAGGGCCGCGGAGTGTTCGGCTGTTTGACGCGCAGGGCGACGATCGCGATGTGCGCTGTCGTGAACGACAGCATCGCGCCGAATGCGTAGAGGTTCCCGAGCAGGGTCGTCTGTCCCGGCAGGATCAGCAGCACCGCGAGGATCGAGAAGACGATGATCGTGAACCACGGCGTGCGGAAGCGCGGATGGAGGCTCGCAAAGAGGTTCGGCAGCTGGCGGTGCTCGGCCAGCGACCATGAGAGCCGCGAGATTCCGATCAGACCGGCGTTGGTGGCGATCAGGAGGATCGCCGCGGCGAGGATCCCGACGTAGTCGGTCGCGAACTGCAACCACGCTCCGTGCAGCTGCAGCCGGTCGACGATCCCGAGCACGGGATTGTTCTCGTACTTGGTGCCCAGCAGGGTCGAGTAGTGCCCGTGGCGCTTGACGACCGGGAGCGCCGAGAGCGCGACGACCGAGATGCCGGCGTAGGCGCCGAGCACGGCGATCACGACGTAGTTGAGCGCACGCGGAACGTCGCGATCAGGGTCCTTGGCCTCCTCGGCCATGTTCGAGACCGTCTCGATGCCGGTGTAGGCGACCATCGCCACCGACAGGGCGAAGATCACCTGCGTCCAGCTCGGGGCGATCCCGAGATGGACCTGGTGCACGAGCAGCCCGGGATTGAGCACGAGCACGAAGCCGAGCCCGACGAGTGCGACCTGCGTCGCCAGGCTGAGGAACGCGAGCAGCACGTTGAGGTTCGCCGACTCGCCCAGTCCGCGGATGTTCAGCAGCGCGAGGATGCCGACGACCGCGCCCCCGCCGATCACATCGCCGGGGGCGTGGGCGAGAGCGGGGAAGAAGACGGCCAGGTAATGCGGAACGAAGAAGGCCGAAATCGCGATCGTGATGATGTAGTCGAGCGTCAGCGCCCAGCCGGCGAAGAACGAGACGACCTCGTTGAAGGCGTGGCGGGCGAACGACGAGGCGCCGCCGGCCTCCGGGAACATCGCGGCTCCCTCGGCGTAGGTCTTGGCAGTCAGGACGAACAGCCCCCCGGCGAACATGAAGACGATCGGCGTGAGACCCAGCGCGTGGGCGGCGACGAGCCCTAGCGCGTAGTAGATCGAGGAGCCGACGTTGCCGTAGGCGGTCGCGAACAGACCGGTCATGCCGACCGAGCGGCGCAGCCCGTGCTCGCTCAGCCGTGCCATCGTCGTCCTCCATCCGTCCCGCCGGCGAGCGCCGAGCGCGGCGGCGCCCCGCCGCTGCCCTCGACTCCTCCTCGGCCGATCCGCGAGTAGCTTGTAAAGCCGTGGCGGTGCAGGGCAAACCGATCGCTTCGCTCGCGACTCCGCTGCGGCGTCGCGAGCGCGGCCGCTTCGCCTTGCGGAGCGTGTCGCTGTTGTGGCTGCTCTTCGCGGGGACGGCGGCGCTGATGGTCGCCGCCGCCGCGGTGCTCGCCCTCACGCCCGCGTCCGTGCACGCCTCGATCACCAGCGAGGAGCTCGTCGGCCTGCTGATCGCGCTCGCCGTGATGCTCGCGGTCGAGCTCGCCTTCCTGCGCGTCACGCTCGCTCCGCTGCGGCGTCTGACCACGCTGATGGGCTCGATCGACCTCCTGCAGCCCGGACAGCGTCTGGGAGAGTCGCGCTGGAGCGGGCGCGAGATCGCCGCGCTCGCCCACGCGTTCGACACGATGCTCGAGCGGATCGAACGTGAGCGGCGCGACAGCATGAGCCGCGTGCTCTCCGCTCAGGAGACCGAACGGCTGCGCGTGGCGCGCGAACTTCACGATGAGATCGGGCAGATCCTCACCGCCCTTCTGCTGCGCGTCGAGCATGCCGCCGCCGACGGGGCGGGCTCCGAGGACTGGGGCGACACCGCGGCTGAATTGCGCCGCAGCGTCGACACGGTCCGCCGCATCGCGCGCGAGCTGCGCCCAGAGGCGCTTGACGATCTCGGCCTGCGCGAGGCACTGGCGGCAATGTGCTCGCGGATGGCGCAGCCGCGCGGACCGGCGATCGTCTGCGAGCTCGCCGGCGAGCTGCCCGAGCTCGGCCCGGAGGCCGACCTCGCCGTGTACCGCGTCGCGCAGGAGGCCGTCACCAACGCCGTGCGCCACGCGTCCGCGAGCCGCGTCGAGCTGACGCTGACGCGGGAGGGAGGCGTCGTGACGCTTGCCGTCGAAGACGACGGACGCGGCATCGACGGCGCCGCGCGGGAGGGCGCCGGCGTGATGGGCATGCGCGAGCGGGCGCTGCTGCTGGGCGCCCGGCTTGACCTGGCTTCGGCGCCGGGAGGCCGCGGGGCGCGGCTGCGCCTGGCCGTCCCCGTCCCGGGTGCGGTGGGCTCGTGACGACGCCGCTGAAGACGAAGGTCCTCCTCGCCGACGATCACGAGCTCGTCCGAAGCGGACTGCGGATGCTGCTTGACGCGCAGCCGGACATCGAGGTCGTGGCCGAGGCCGCCGACGGCGCGGACGCGGTCCGCCAGTGCGAGCTGGCGCCCGTCGATCTTGCGCTGCTTGACGTGTCGATGCCGCGCCTGACCGGCCTGCAGGCGGCCGAGGAGCTGCGCAAGCGCCAGCCGGGCGTGCGCATCCTGATGCTCTCAGTGCACGACAACGAGCAGTACCTCTTCGCGGCGCTCAACGCGGGCGCGGCCGGGTACGTGCTCAAGACCGCGGCGAGCCAGGACCTCGTGCGCGCGATACGCGCGACGATGCGGGGCGAGCCGTTCGTGTATCCACCGGCGGCCGCGGCCCTCGTGCGCGAGCACGGCGAGCGGGCGGAGCGCATGGCACAGACCGGCGACCGCCTGACGCCGCGCGAGCTCGAGGTGCTAAAGCTCATCGCCGAGGCGCACAGCAGCGACGCGATTGCCGGCACGCTCGCGATCAGCCGACGGACCGTCGACCACCACCGCGCGAGCATCCTTCGCAAGCTCGGCATGCGCGACCGCGTCGAGCTGACGCGCTACGCGATCCGTCGCGGCCTGATCGAGCCCTAGCCCGGTCCGCGCCCGCCCTGGCGCCGGCGTCTGTTTCAACTCGCGAAGTCGCGCCGCTGTCCCCACCTGCGGGGACTATGCGCGGACGTCCGCCCGCCCGCCATGGGCACAAGTACCTATGCGCGGCGCGCGACGGGCTGTCGGTCAGGCGCCGGCTGGCGCGTCAACCCCGCCGATGTGCTCGTCGCAGAAGTAGACGATCGCGACGAACGGCTCAAGCTCGCCGAGTTCCCAGTCCAGCGGTTCGGCGATCTCCCAGCGCACCCGCGACTCACGGCCGCACCCGGGGACGGTGCAGAGGGGGGCCGTCTCGCGATGCCCGGCCGTCTCGGCGCCACTGCTCATGCGCGTACGATCGTGCGCCGCCGGGCGGGCGTCTATAGGCGTTAGCACCTACCTTCGCGCGGGCATCGCGCCGCGCGGACCCTCAGCTAGACGCGCTGGGGGACGTCGCGCATCGTTGTGCCGCGACGGCCTTCGGTGTCGAACATCAGCTGCAGGTCGGTCGGGCTCGAGGCGAGCATCACCGCATCGTCCTCTTCGATCCGCCCGGCGAGCACGTGTGCGTGCAGCGACTGGTCGAAGGTCTGCATCCCGTAGTACTCGCCGTCGGCGATCACCGAGCCGAGCACCGCGGTGCGCTCGGGGTCGAGGATCATCTCGCGGACGCGACCCGTCATGCGCAGGACCTCGCAGGCGGCGACGCGGCCGCCGTTGGTCGCGGGCACGAGCCGCTGGGAGATGACGCCGCGCAGCGTGCCGGCGAGCATTGAGCGGATCAGCGGGTGCTGGCGGGCGGGGAAAAAGTCGAGCATCCGGTTGATCGACTCGGCAGCGTCGATCGTGTGGATCGTCGACAGGACGAGGTGGCCGGTCTCGGCAGCGGAGAGCGCCGTGGAGACGGTCTCCTCGTCCCGCATCTCGCCGATCAGGATCACGTCGGGGTCCTGGCGCAGGATGTGTCGCAGGGCGCCGTGGAAGGAGTGTGCGTCCGCTCCGACCTCGCGCTGGCCGATGATCGAGCGGTTGTTGCGGTGCACGAACTCGATCGGGTCCTCGATCGTGAGGATGTGGGCCGCTCGGGTCTGGTTGATCTGGTTGATCATCGCCGCGAGCGTCGTCGACTTGCCCGAACCGGTCGTGCCGGTCACCAGCACGATGCCGCGCATCTCCTCGGCGAGTGTCGCGATGACGGGCGGAAGGTTCAGCTCTTCGATCGTCGGGATCCGGTAGGGGATCACGCGCGCGGCGAGGGCGACCCCATCGCGCTGCTTGAAGGCGTTGATGCGGAATCGCGCGAGGCCGTTGATCTCATAGGACAGCTCGATCTCGTGCTGGGCCTCGAATTCGGGCATGCGCCCGCGCGCATCGAGCAACCCCCGCAGGACCCCGAGGGTGTCCGAAGCCTCGAGCGGCGCGGAGCCGTTGCCGCTCATCGCGACCAAGTCGCCGTTGACGCGCGCGATCGCCGGGAGGCCGACCTTGAGATGCAGGTCCGACCCCTGGGCTTCCACAACCGCCTTGAGAGCCTGGTCGAAATCGATCACGACAGGGACACTCATCGGCAGCTTGCGGCCGCTACCTAAAGCACTGGGCGCAGCTTTTGTTGCTAGCTGGTGCTCGGCGGCGTCGTACTCGGCGGCGGCATCGGGTGCCGACCCGGCGCTCGGCTGAGCTCACGCGCCGTCGAAATGCGCCACAAGCCGCCTGCGATCGCGAGCACGACGTAGACGGCGAGGATCGCGACGACGGCCGGGGAGTGGGGCAGAAGCAGCCAGATCACCACGCCGATCGCGGGCACCGCGAGGATCAGGAGCACCAGCCGAAAGACCACCGGCAGGCGGTGCGGCAGGCCATAGGTGTCGAGGATGCTGCGTTCGCGCGGATGTCCCATACCCTTGGGCTACCCGGGCGCGCGCGAGCAAAACGCGTCGCGTTTCCAAGCGCCCGCGGGCCGGGCGCGCCTTCTCAAGGCCGGCCGCGGCTCAGCGCTCGTAGATTCGCTGCGCGTAGTCGCGCAGCATTCGCTGCGCGTTGAAGCCCGGGCCGAGGAGCCGTAGCGAGGAGCGCACGCTCGCGAGCCACCCGCGCGGCAGACCGTCGCCGTCGCGCTCGTAGAAGAGCGGCACGATCTCCTCGGCGAGAACGCGGCGAAGCTCCGCGCCGTCGCGGGTGTCCTGGGCGGCGGTGTCCGATTCGACCTCGCCTGAAAGTGCCCAGCCGGCGCCCGGCTGAAAGGCCTCAGCCCACCAGCCGTCGGCAACGCTCAGCTGCAATCCGCCGTTCATCGCCGACTTCATGCCGCTGGTGCCACTCGCTTCAAGCGGCGGCCGCGGCACATTGACCCAGAGGTCGCAGCCCTGCACCATCAGCGCCGCCGAGGCTAGGTCGTAGTCGTCGAGGAAGACGACGCGGCCCGCGACTTCGGGCGCGCTTTTGAGCGCAAAGACGTCCTGCAGCATCCGCTTCGCGTCGTCGTCGCGCGGGTGCGCCTTGCCGGCGAGGACGATCTGGATCGGCCGCTCGCCGCGCAGCAGCTCGACCGCGGCGTCACGATCGGAGACGAGCAGCGCCAGTCGCTTGTATGTCGCGAGGCGCCGCGCGAAGCCGATCGTCAACGTTTCCGGCTCAAAGCCGCTTGCCGCTGCCTGTGCGTAGTCGCGCGCGTCGCCGCGGCCAAGCCGCTCGGCCACGCTGCGGTCGCGGACCGCCTCGACCAGCGCCGCCCGCTGAGCGCCGCGCGCGCTCCACAGTTCCTCGTCGGGGATCGCGTCGATCGCCTCCCAGGCCGCGCCGTCAGCGGCCTGTCCGAGCCAGCCGCCGCCGAGGTGGCGCTCGAGCAGCGCCCGCATCGGCCCCCCAAGCCAGGTCGGCACGTGGACGCCGTTGGTGACGTAGCCGATCGGGACGTCGTCGACAGCCGCATCGGGCCACAGTCCGCGCCACATCTCGCGCGCGACCTCGCCGTGGCGGCGGCTCACGCCGTTGGCGCGCGCGGACGTGCGAAGCGCGAACTGGGTCATGCCAAACGGCTCGGCGGCGGCGTCCGGAACGCTTCGGCCGAGCTTGGCGACCGCCTCGAGCTCGAGCCCGCACTGTTCGATCAGATCGCCGGCGACCGCAGCGAGCTGCTCGATCGGGTAGGTGTCGTTGCCGGCGGGGACCGGCGTGTGCGTCGTGAACGTGATCGCGCGGCGGGCCTCGGCGAGCGCCTGCTCGCCGTCGGCTCCGCCCTCGATCGCGCCGCGCACGAGCTCGAGCGCCGCGAATGCGGCGTGCCCTTCGTTGAGATGCAGCGCCTGCGCATCGACCCCCATCGCGGCGAGCGCGCGCACGCCGCCCGCGCCGAGCAGCACGTACTGGGCGATCCGCAGCTCGGGCGCTGAGACGTAGAGGCGCGAAGCGACCCAGCGCGCCAGGCGGCTGTTCTCGGGCCGCTGGGTGTCGAGGAGATAGAGCGGGACGCGGCCGACGTCGACGCGCCAGATCGCCGCGCTGACCGTCTCCTCGCCGATCGGCAACGACACCAGCAGCGGTTCCCCGTCGCTGCCCGTCACGAGCGCCGCGGGCAGCCGGTCGAGGTCGGCGTCGACCCAGTACTCGTGCTGGAGGCCGCTGGCATCGATCCGCTGGCGGAAATAGCCCTGGCGGTAGAGCAGGCCGATCGCGACGTATGGCAGCGCGTCATCGGAGGCCTGCTTGAGAAAGTCGCCCGCCAGCGCTCCGAGGCCCCCCGAGTAGATCGGAAGCGAAGCGTGGATCGCGTACTCGGCGCAGAAGAATGCGCGCGATGCGCCGCCGGCGGCGGGCCGCGCAAGGTCGCCATCGAGCCGATCGACGGCCGAGGCGAGGCGCCCGACGTAGCTATCGTCGGCCGCCGCGCGCTCGAGCGAGGAGGCCGGGGCGTCGCGCAGCAGGGCGACCGGATTTCGCCCGACGCGCTGCCAGCAGGGACCGTCGAGGTCGCCGAACAGGCTCTCGCCGCCGGCCTGCCAGGACCAGTGGCAGTTGTAGGCGAGCCGCGCAAGCGGCGCGAGCACCTCGGGCACGCGCGTGGCGAGATTCGCGGCGGCGGCTTCTACGTCGCGCTGTCCGTTGAACATGCGGTCACCTTGGTTGCGGCGGGCGGCGGCGTCTCACGTCACATCTGCGTGCCGTGAGCACGGCGAAGTGGCGGGACCAGGATTCGAACCTGGGAAGGCTGAGCCAACGGATTTACAGTCCGTCCCCTTTGACCGCTCGGGAATCCCGCCCGAAGCGGTGCGCAGTTTAGTGGACCCTCGAGGCCGGTTCGGGCGATCGCCGAGCCGCCGTCAGGAGGCGTCGCGCAGCCGCTGCGTCTCGGGCAGCGACTCGAGCTTCTTGAGCGTGTGGTTTTCGATCTGGCGGATGCGCTCGCGCGTGACGTTGAACGCCTGCCCGACCTCTTCGAGGGTGCGAGGACGCTCGCCGGTCAGGCCGTAGCGCATCTCGATCACCTCGCGCTCTCGCCTCGGCAGCACCGCCAGCGCGCGGCAGACGTGCTCGTCGCGCATCGCCCGCGAGGCGAGCTCGAACGGCGACTCCGCACTCTGGTCCTCGATGAAATCGCCGAGCGCGGAGTCGTCCTCCTCGCCGACCGGCTTCTCGAGCGACACCGGCTGCTGCGCCATCCGCAGGATCTCGCGAACCTCCTTGGCCGAGCAGGCCAGCTGCGCCGCGATCTCCTCGGCCGTCGGCTCGCGCCCGAGCTGCTGGACGAGCTGGCGTTCGACCCCGATCACCTTGTTGAGCTTCTCGACCATGTGGACGGGGATGCGGATCGTGCGTCCCTTGTCGGCGATCGCGCGCGTAACCGCCTGGCGGATCCACCACGTCGCATAGGTCGAGAACTTGTAGCCGCGTCGATAGTCGAACTTCTCGACGGCGCGGATCAAGCCGAGCGAGCCCTCCTGGATCAGATCCAGGAACGACAGCCCGCGCCCGAGGTAGCCCTTCGCAATCGACACGACGAGGCGCAGGTTGGCCTCGACCATCTGCTGTTTGGCGGCGATGTCGCCGCGCTCGATCCGCTTGGCGAGCGCGACCTCGTCGGCCGCCGTCAGCAGCGCGACGCGCCCGATCGAGCGCAGGTAAAGCCGCAGCGAGTCAAGGCTCGGCTCGACGGTCAGGTCGAGCTCGGACTTCGGCGCCGCGGGCACGACGGGGGCGACCGGCTCGGGATCGGCGGCGTCCTCGCGCGCGATCAGCTCGATGCCGTGGTCCTCGAGGTAGGCGTAGAGCTCGGTGACCTGCTCGCGCGTGGCCTCGGCTTCCTCGAGCGCCGCGGCGAGGCTCTCGAAGGCCAGGGCGCCGCGCTCGTGGCCCTCGGCGAGCAGCGCCGCGATCTCCTCGGAGTCGATGACAGGCGACTCTCCGAGCGTCACGCCCGAGTCGGTATGCGAAACACCGTCCAGCGCGGCTTCCACGACGAAGTCCCTCCTCCTCTCGCCAGCCGGGGCGTCCCCTCCTCGACCGCGGAAGTGATAGCACAAGCGCCCGCACGCGGCGAGGCCTGCGAAGGCCGGTGCGGGGGGTCGGTAGGCTTGGCGGCGAACGCGCGATGTCCGATCGACCGCTCACTCTTCAGGCGCCGGACGTCCAGGCGCAGATGCCGGCACTGGCGGTCGGCCTGTCTCGCGTCGGAGTCACGGGCGTCGAGAAGGTCATCCGGATCCGCCAGAACGGCTTCGACGAGCTCTACTGGGCGCGGCTCGATTGCTTCGTCGATCTCGCTGGTGACCAGAAGGGCGCGCACATGTCGCGCTTTGAGGAGGTCGTCAACGAGGCGATCGGCGAGGTCGTTCTCGGCGAGGCGACTTTCCGCGCCGAGGATCTCGCCCAGCGCGTCGCCGAACTGGTCCGCGAGCGCCAGGGAGCGCGCCGCGCCGAGGTGCGGATCGCCGCGCGCTACCCCGAGCACAAGCCGGCGCCGGTGTCGGGCATCGACACGCAGGAGATCTACACGCTGCACGGCATGGCGATCGCCTCCGAGCGCGGCACGCGACGGCTCGTCGGCGTCGCGGCGCAGGGCATGACCGCATGCCCCTGCGCGCAGGGTCTCGTCGCCGCCAGCTCGCGGGCGCGCCTACTCGAGGAGGGCTACGGCGACGAGGAGATCGACCGGATCCTCGAGGCGGTCCCGGTCGCGACGCACAACCAGCGCGGCCTGGGGACGCTCTACGTCGGCGCCACCGAGCATGGGGCGCTGGAGATCGAGGCCCGTACGCTGCTTGAGATCGTCGAGAACTCGATGTCCTCTGAGATCTACGAGCTGATGAAGCGGGTCGATGAGGCGGCGGTCGTCGAGAAGGCGCACCGCCGGCCGCGCTTCGTCGAGGACTGCGTCAGGGAGATGATCCACGGCATCCTGGTGCAGCTTGACCAGCTCCCCGACGAGGCGTTCGTCTCCGCGCGCCAGGAGAACCTCGAGACGATCCACCAGCACAACGTCGCCGCCGAGCGCCATGGGACGCTCGGCGAGCTGCGCCGCGAGGCGGCTGGCCTCGAGGCACCGACGCGCCACACCTCGCTGCGCGACTGGCTCGACGGCTGAGTCGCGCGGGCCCGCGCGCGACGAACCGGGCGGTCGCTCAGGCTGGCGCGGTCGGGCGCTCGCGAGCCTCGCGCGCGAGGCGTGCCTCCTCGAGCCGCCGGCGCAAGCCGAAGAAGTAGTCGAGGCCTGAAATCACGGTGATCGCGACGGCGACGTAGACGAGCATGTCGAGCCAGACCGCGTGGCCGCGGACGGCGATGACCGCGAAGATCGCCGCGATCTGGACGCAGGTCTTGACCTTGGCGATCGGGCTCGCGGCCATGATCACGCCGGCCTGCGTGGCGGCCATCCGCAGCATCGTCACCGCCAGCTCGCGCGCGATGATCACCATCGCGACCCACGCCGCGAGGCGATGCAGCGAGACGAGCGAGATCAGCGCGGCGACGATCAGGAGCTTGTCCGCGAGCGGGTCCATCAGCTTGCCGAACGTCGTGACCGAGTCGCGCGTGCGCGCGAGGTAGCCGTCGATGAAGTCGGTGGCCGAGGCCAGCGCGAAGACGGCCGCGGCGAACACGTCGCCGTCGCCGCCCTTTGCGAGCAGCGCGACGACCAGCACGGGCACGAGCAGGATCCGCACCACCGTCAGAAAGTTCGGCCAGTTCAGCGCAACCATGCCGCCGCTGATTATGCACCCACGGCGGCAGAGCTATCGGCGTAGCTATCGAGCTAGCTTGATAGCATGACGCGCGGTGCCGGAGCCAGCCCCGACCAGAGCCCTGTTCGTGCGCATCCCGCAGGCGCACGCTCAGGCCCTTGACCGCCTCGCGTTTGAGTCGCGCCGTCCCAAGCAGGCCGTCGTGACCGAGCTGCTCGGCCGCTACATCGGCGACCCGCCGGGCAAGCCCGCTTCCGCTCGGCGCATAACGATCGACGCCGGTCCCGAGCCCGGCACGGTCATCGGCCGCCACGCCTTCCGTCCCTTCGAGCCCGATGTCCTGACGCTCGAGGAAGTCGCGGCGCTGCTGTCGGTCTCCACCGAGGCCGTCCGCGAGCTCGCCGAATCGGGCGAGCTGCCCGGGCGGCGCATCGCTTCGGAGTGGCGCTTCGCGCGCGCCGCCGTCCTCGACTGGCTCGCCGGCGGCGCCGCCCAATAGGGTTAGCCGCGATGCCGCTGATCCCAACCGTCGTCGAGCGCAGCGCGCGCGGTGAACGCGAGTACGACATCTACTCGCGCCTGCTCAACGAGCGGATCATCTTCCTGGGCTCCGCGATCGACGACGACGTCGCGAACGTCGTCGTCGCCCAGCTCCTGCACCTGGAGTCGGTCGACCCCGACAAGGACATCGCGATCTACATCAATTCGCCCGGCGGGTCGATCTACTCGGGCCTTGCGATCTTCGACACGATGAACTTCATCAAGCCCGACGTGCAGACGATGTGCGTCGGGATCGCGATGTCGATGGGTTCGCTGCTGCTCGCCGGCGGCGCCAAGGGCAAACGCTCGGCGCTGCCCAACAGCCGGATCCTGATGCACCAGCCCTCGTCGGGCTTCGAGGGCCAGGCGACCGAGATCGAGATCCAGGCCCGCGAGGTCCTGAGCCTGCGCGCGCGGGTCGATGAGATCTACGCCAAGGCGACCGACAAGCCGGTCGAGGAGGTCCACCGCGACATGGAACGCGACCGCTTCTTCACGGCCGACGCCGCCGTCGAGTACGGCCTGATCGACCGCGTGCTGACGAGCCACTAGCGCTGATCGCGGGCGCGGCGGCCGCTTCGCGTGGCCACCGCCGCACGCCGTAGGCTCCCGGGCATGCGCAACGCCGAGCGCGCGCTCGTCGCCGCGATCGCCGTGCTGGCGGCCGTCGCCGCGGTCGGCCATTACGACCACTGGACGACGCTCGCGACGTTCGCGCTGGCCACAGCCGCGCTGGCGGGGCTGGCCTGGATCGTGTCGTTCTCGACCGAGGAGGTCGGCGAGCGTCTCGGGCCGGCCGCGACCGGCCTCCTGCAGGCGACGCTCGGCAACCTGCCCGAGCTCTTCGTCGTCATCTTCGCGCTGCGCAACGGCGAGCGCGTCGTCGCCCAGTCGGCGATCGTCGGCTCGCTGTTTGCGACCGCGATGCTCGTCCTTGGCTTCGTGATCCTCGCCGGCTCGCTGAGCTCGCGCGACAGTGTGATGCGCTTCGCGCCCAAGGCGGCGCGCGACACCTCGACGCTGCTGCTCGTCTGCACCTTCATCATCGTGATCGTCAGCTTCGCGCTGCGCTCCGGCATCGGCGCCGCGCACGTGCGGTTGGTCTCGGGCGTGGCGGCGGCGCTGCTTCTTACCGTCTACCTGGCCTGGGTGATCCCCTACGTGCGCCGCGACCACGGCGCCGCGCCGTCCGCCGCCGCGCGCCTAGAGCTGCCGCTCGCGCTGGGGCTGCTGATCGTCGCCGGCCTCGGCGCCGGGTTCGTCTCGGACTGGTTCGTAGACGCGCTCGGCCCCTCGATCCACACGCTCGGCATCTCGCAGGCCTTCGCGGGTCTCGTGATCGTCGCGATCGCATCGAACGCCGTCGAGCACGTCGTCGGGATCGTCATGGCGCGCCGCGGCCAGAGCGACCTGGCGATCTCGGTTGTCGTCAACTCGGTCGCCCAGATCGCGGCCTTCCTGTTCCCCGCGCTGGTGCTGATCTCGCTGACCATGCACACTTCACTGAGCTTCTCGCTGCGCCCGGTCTACGTCGGGGCGCTGGCGGTCAGCGCTTTGGTGGTCTGGCAGATCACCGACGATGGTGAAGGGCATCCCTACGAAGGATGGGCGCTCGTCGTGACGTATGTGGTCCTGGCGATGATCACCTTGTATCTATGAACAGCCCGGCCCAGGCTCTGCACCTGCCGCGGCGGCGGATGTCGCTGCTGGCGCTCGCAAGCGCGGCGCTGCTCGCGGCGGCGGTGGTCGCGATCGTGCTCGCGACGCAGGGCTCGCCTCGGCCGGCGCCCCATCACGGCACCCTCGTCGCCGAGGCACCGGACCCGCTCGCGAGCCAGTCCTACCCCGATCCCGCGGGCGCGCGCACGCACGCGCGAGCCGCCGCCCCGAGCGTCGCCGCCGCCGCCGCGACCGCGAGTCCCGGCGCGCCGAGCATCACGAAGGTCAAGCGCGAGCTCGCCCAGCAGCGCAAGCTCGAGCGCGAGCTAGGCTCAAACCGCCACGGGACCTACATCGACCCCGCGACCGGAGCCTTCTCGCCCGCCAACGTCGTGCCGACCCAGATCGCCGAGGTGATCGCCGGCGGCAACGCGATCGCCGACTTCCCCTACGTCTACGGCGGCGGGCACGGCTCCTTCGTCGACCGCGCCTACGACTGCTCGGGATCGGTCAGCTACGCGCTCGCCGCGGCCGGCCTGATCGCGGTGCCCGAGACCTCGGGCCAGCTCGAGCACTGGGGCAAGCCCGGGCCGGGGCGCTGGCTGACTGTCTTCGCAAACGCCGGCCACACCTTCATGAACGTCGACGGCGTGTGGTTTGACACGGCCGGCCGCTCCGGCCCCTACTCGACCCGCTGGCTGATCCCGCAGCCCGACGTCAATGGCTACGTCGAGCGCCACTACCCGGGACTCTGAACTCCTGAGCTGTTCGGTCAGGTGCATGCACCCGACCGCGGGCGGTTGTCGCATACCCCGTGCGGGGCGCATTTGCGCCAAGCCTCGAATCGGCCCACACGCCGATTCCATCCCTATATGGACGGCCGCAGGGCTGTCCAGACCGCGCCGGCGTCGCTTGTGTGCCAGATCGTCACCTGCGTCGCGTCCCCGTTCGCGCGGCCGAGCACGATCCCCGCGCGCGAATTGAGGAACAGCACCTGTGCGGGTTCGCCATTGACGTCGCCGACCGACCACAGGGCCCGCCAGCTCGCGCCGTCGTCGTGTGTGACCAGCGGCGGGGAGCGCTCGCCGAGCGCGAACGCCGTGCCCGGCGAGCTCGTGGCGAGGGTGCCGAGATAGCCATCGGCGAGCGGCGAGTGGCAGGCGTTCGGATTCGCGCACGGCGCATGCACCGTCCAGCTGCGCCCGCCGTCACGCGAGCTGGCGCTTGACTTCAGCGCCGTCCCGGCGCCCGGCTCCCGCGCGCACAGCGCGAACAGCGAACCGTCTGGGCCGGCGGTGAGAACCGCCGAGAAGCCGGAGCAGGGGATCTCGCGACGAGTCCACGTGCGCCCGCCGTCGCTGGTGTGGTCGAGCGTGACGCCGGCCGTGGTCGGGCGGGACAGAACGTAGCCGCTGCTGGGCCCCGTGCGAACGATGTAGTCCTGCCCGGCAGCCTCCTCAACCGCTCGGGGCGGCGCCGCCAGGCCGCGCGGCTGGACCGTAGCCCGACGGCCGCCGGCAGATACGTAGAGGGCGAGCCGGCAGGCCGGTCGACAGACCCGCTCGGCAAGCCACACCGAGCGGTCCTCGATCGAGACCTCGAGCACCGCGCCGGGCTGGCGCAGGCGCGACCAGGTGGCGCCGCCGTCGTGCGTCGCGAAGAGGCCCGGGTCGTATAGGAAGCCGTCGCCGTTTGCGTCGAAGGCGATCGAGCTCGCCTGCGCGCATGGTCCCACCGTGACGGGGTGGGTGAAGTGGGCGCCCCCGTCGATCGTTCGCTCGACGACGTCGCTGCAGCGCGAGCCGGACTGCGTGACGACCAGCCCGTAGCCGTGTTGGGGGTCGCTGAACGCGACCTGCTCGAGCGTGCGCGACTGCGTGCCGCCCGCCGCGGCGGCCGCCACCGCCAGCGCGGCGAGCAGCGTCCGAAGCAACTCAGCCGCGCAGCAGCCCGGAGATCACGGCCCCGGCGACCCCGCCGGCCGCGGCATCGCCCGCGCCGCGCTCGACCGACTCGACAGGCTCGAGGTACAGGGTCTGGATCGCGAGCTTGCCGGGGCCGGTGAAGCGGTTGAAGGTCATCTTGTGGTCGCCGGCGAACATGCCGGTCTTCAGCCCCAGCGACACCGACTCGAGCTTGACCGAGGTGTCCTTGTAGAGCCAGCCGCCGGCCTCGACGTCGATCGTCTCGCCGGCGCCGAGCTCCAGCTCGAAGACGTTGCCCTGACCGTTGACGAACAGCAGCGCGTCGCCGCCTGAGGCGGCGAAGGTGTCGATGAAGAAGCCCGAGCCGCCGAGCAGCATGTTGCGCACGCCCTTGACGCGCTCGAAGCTGTACTCGACGTTGTCGGTCGCGGCCAGAAAGTGGTGCTCGCGGACGTTGAGCGACTGCCCGGAGGCGAGGTGCAGCGGGATCACCTGGCCCGGCCAGTCGCGCGAGAACGCGATCCGCCCCGGGCCGATCGCCTTGGTGACGAAGAAGTCAAGGCCCGCGATCTTGCGCTTGATCCCGCCCTTCAGCGCGCGCAGCTCGATCTTGACGGCGCTCTCCTTCCACAGCAGCGTGTGGTGCTCGAACATCACGGCCTGGCCGCTCAGCTCGAGCTGGAGCTCGGGCACCAGCGCACCCCGGATGTGGTAGGTCACGCCGGCAAACGATTCGTCGGTGATCGTCGTCTGGATCGGCTCTGGCAGGTTCATGGCGGCCCCCCTCGAGGCTCGACTGTCGGTCGCGGCTGAAGATAGCGCCGTCTGCGGGCGCAGCGCGCGCGGACCGTCTACACTTCAAAGACCTCGCGCCGCGGCGGGGTTTTTCCTTGCCCGGCGACAGATTCTTGTAATACCGACACGGGAAGGCCGATGGCCCGCGGAGACGTACGGATCGCTGTAACCCTCGCCTGCGAGGATTGCAAGCGCCGCAATTACCAGACGAACAAGAGCAAGCGGAACAACCCGGACCGCATCACGCTGGCTAAGTACTGCCGCTGGTGCCGGCGGCACACAAGCCACCGGGAGACCCGCTAGCCAAGCGTGCGATGGCGCGCAACCGTCAACGCAGGTCCGGAGGCTCACCCCGCTCGGGGTCGCGGCCCGCTGCCCCGTTGCCGGGCGGCGGCGGCATCGCCGGGCGCCCGCCGATCGAGTCCGACCTCGAAACCGTCTTCTCCGACGACGACGATGACCTTCGCGCCGACCGCTCCGCCGACATCCCCGACAACGCCGCGGCTGACGCCGCCTTCGGCGCGCCGAGCCACATCCAGCAGCAGCGCCGCCCGCCTCTCGCACGCGTCGGCGGCTTCCTGCGCGGCTGCTGGGCCGAGCTGCAGCGCGTCCAGTGGCCCGACCGCCAGCAGGTCGCGCAGGCGACCGGCGTCGTGCTTGGATTCGTCGTGCTGACCGGGGCCTTCCTCGGCGTCGCGGACTACGTCGCCGGCAAGCTCATCAACTGGATCGTCTAGGCGGCTTGGAATGTTTCGCTGGTACGTCGTCAACACCTACTCCGGCCATGAGAACAAGGTCAAGGCCAACCTCGAGCACCGCGTCGTGTCGCTCGGGCAGCAGCGCGCCGTGCGCCAGGTCGTCGTGCCGACCGAGGCGGTGTCGGAGA
>DATAWT010000088.1:0-39113 GCA_036267075.1 Solirubrobacteraceae bacterium | reverse complement strand
TCTTTATAGCGTGACGACGCCGAATACCGGTGGTTACACGGTGACGACGCAGTCGACGACGGGCGATCAGTACAGCATCACCCGCTCGGCGTCTGGCGCGATCACCCGCTCCTGCAACAACGCCACAGGGCAGACCGCCTGCGCCGGCGGCAGCTGGTAAGCGCAGCTGTAAGTTTGGTCCCTACGCGGGGCGGCCGGTTTCCGGCCGCCCCGCATTTTTTTGCGCGCGGCCAGCTGCCGATAGGAACGAGCAGATGCTGGTACCCCTCGCCATCGTCTTCGCCGCCGTGCTCGGAGCGCTCGTGGGCTCCTTTCTGAACGTGGTGATCTATCGCCTGCCGCGCGGGGAATCGCTCGTCACTCCGGGCTCGCATTGCCCGGCCTGCGACCGCGCCGTGAAGCCCTATGACAACGTGCCCGTGATGGGCTGGCTGTGGCTGCGCGGACGCTGTCGCGCGTGCCGTGCGGCGATCTCGCCGCGTTATCCGCTCGTCGAAGCGGCGACGGCCGCGCTGTGCGTCGGCGTCCTGCTTGCCCACTCGAGCGCCGCTGCGATCGCGCTGGGAATGCTCACCGTGCTGGTGCTCGTCCCGGTCGCGCTGATCGACCTCGAGCACCACGTGATCCCGAACGCGATCACGGCTCCGGCTGCCGTCCTCGCGTTGGCGCTCGGCTCGGCGCTCGATCCCTCGCACGAGCCGGCACGGCTGATCGCCGCCGCGGCGGCCGGTGGCTTCTTCCTGCTGGCGGCGATCATCTCGCCGCGCGGGATGGGCATGGGCGACGTCAAGCTCGCCGGCCTGCTCGGGCTGCTGCTCGGCTCAGCGGTGGCGCCGGCGCTGCTGATCGCGCTGGTCGCCGGCGTCCTGATCGGCCTCGTCGTCCTCTCGCGCCAACCCGCCGGCGAACGACGCGGGGCCGGCGTGCCGTTCGGCCCGTTCATGGCGCTGGGGGGCCTGACCGCGATCTACGCCGGTCACGCAATTCTCGCTGCGTATCTCCACGGCATCTGAGCAATTTCCTAATGACCTCTCGTCAAACGGTCGATGAGGTCCTGGGCAGAGAACGACTCTCCGCCGCTCTGCCAACAAAGACAAATGCTCGACTTTCTCAAACAGCCGGTGTCGCTCAAGCGCCCGACCTTCAAGCGCTCAAGCGCCCCCGAGGCACCGGGCGTCGCCGAGACTTCAGGCGCCCCCGAGGCGCCGAGCCGGCTGCGCCGCTCGGTCAGCTTCAAGCGCCCGAGCGCGCCGAAGCTCCCATCGGTCGCAAGGCCTTCCGGGCTCGGTAAGTCCGGCGGCCGCAAGAAGCCCGCGGGCCTCAAGAAGCCGGGCGGGCTGAACAAACAGGTTTCCTTCAAGCAGCTGACATCGATGCGCGTTCCCTCGGCAAGCTCGCTGCTTTCCGGCGGGGCCCCGCGTCCAAGCCGCTCGCGTCCGCTCGTCGGCCTGGAGATCGAGCCCGGCCAGCTGATCGCCGCTCAGAGCCGCGTCAACGGCCATGTCGTGGTCGAGCGCGCCGCTGGCAAACCGATCCCCGCGAACATCGTCCGCGATGGCGAGGTCAGCGACGTCGCCGCTCTCACGACCGCGCTCGAAGAGCTCTTCGAAGGTAGCGGCCTCGACAAGCGCGTTCGTATCGGGATCGCCAATCAGCGCATCGTCATGCGCCAGATGGAGCTGCCGCCGATCACCGATCCGAAGGAGCTCCAGAACGCCGTCTACTTCCAGGCACAGGACGAGATCCCGATGCCGATCGACAGCGTCGTCCTCGACTTTCACACGCTTGGCATCGCCGACACGACGCAGGGCCCGCGCATGCAGGTTCTTCTCGTCGCCGCTCGCCGCGACATGGTCGAGCGGATGCTCGAGGCGGCCCGTGCGGCCGGCCTGCGGCCCGAGGGCGTCGACCTCGCCGCGTTCGGGATGATCCGCGCGCTGCGCCCGCTGGATGCCGCCGAGGGCGAGCAGGTTCTGTACCTCTCGATCGGCGGGCTCACGAACCTCGCGATCGCGACCGGCGCCACCTGCCAGTTCACGCGTGTGATCACGACCGGCATCGAGCACATCGTCGCCGAGGTCGCGGCAAACGCCGGGGTGCCCCTGGCCGACGCGCGGCGCCTCGTCGCCGGTGCCGGGCCCGAGTCCGCAGAGTCAGCGGGCGAGGCGAGCGTGAGCGTGCCGCTCACCGCCAGCCCAAGCTCGAAGGTCGAGCAGGGTGACAATGACGCGGTCGCACGCGCAGCGCTCTCAGACGGCGTCCGCCGGATCGCCGCCGAGGTTCGCAACTCACTCGACTTTCACCTTGCTTCGGCGCACGGCGCCGGCGCCGTCACACGCGCCGTCCTGACCGGTCCCGCGCTGGACGTTCCAGGCTTCGATCTGGCACTCGGCCGCGAGCTTGGCCTGACGCTTGATCGCGGCGCGGTCGAGGTTGCCAACGAGGCAACCGCCGGCCACGTCCCGATGAGCCGCCTCGCCGTCGCCGCCGGGCTGTCGGTCCCGGAGGGCCCGCAACAGTGAGGGCCGTAAACCTCATCCCGGCTGAGCAGCGCCGCGGCGCCGGCGGCCTCGCCGGCCGCTCGGGGGGGATCGTCTACGTCCTCACCGGCGGTCTGGCCGTGCTCGTCCTGCTGGGCGTCGTCTACGCCCTGGCCGTTCACGATGTCGCCGACAAGAAGGGCCAGCTGGCGACGCTGACCGAACAGGTCAACGAGACGCAGGCACAGGCAGGGGTACTGCAGCCTTACATCGCGGTCGCCTCGCTCAGCGATTCGAGCACCAAGCAGGTCGTGACCCTCGCCAAGTCGCGCTTCGACTGGCCCAACGCGATGCGCCAGCTCGCACTCGGGCTCCCTTCGGACGTGACATTCGTCTCCTTCAGCGGCTCGACCACCGACGCTTCCACGGCGCCGCCTGGCACGACCGCGTCAGCGACGGGCAACGCCGGCACCGTCTTCACCATCACCGGTTGCGCGGCGACGCAGCGTGAGATCGCCAATGTGCTGACGAGCCTCGCAAGCGTTCCGGCCGTGACCGACGTGTCGCTCACGAGCACCTCCGAGATCAAGCGCGTCAAGGGCAAGCCCTCGCGCGCGAGTGTCCTGGCCGCGCAGTCCGCGTGCCCGGACGTGACCTTCACGCTGGGGCTCACCTATTCGGGTGATTACACGATCGACAACAGCGGCAAGCCGTCGCAGGCTGAGACGCTCTCGGCGCCGACAGGCTCCACGCCGGTCACCTCGACCAGCCAGCAGACGACGGGAGCGTCACAGTGAGCGCGCGCGATCGTCTCGTTGTGGCGGTGATCGCCGCCTTCTTGGTCGCCGGCGGCTTCTGGCTCGTCCTCGTCTCGCCTGAGCGCGCGAAGGTCGGTTCGCTGAAGACCCAGATCGCCGGCGAGCAGACCTCGCTGACGAGCGCTCAGTCGTCGCTGAACACCGCTCGCACGGCTGCCTCAGCCTACGTCTCGCACGTCCGCCAGATCGGCAAGGTCAAGGTCGCCGTGCCGACGAGCCCGGCCGAGTCGGCCCTGATCAAGACGATCACGCACTATGCGGGCACGGCCGTCAACTTCAAGGAGCTCGACGTCGGCGCAAGCGGCGCATCAGCGGCGGGCCCGGCCTCGATCGGTCTGACGTTCACCTTCCACAGTAACTACGGCAACCTCCAGAGTTTCCTGACGAACATCGATTCGCTGACGAAGACCAATGGCGACGTGCTGAGCGCCAAGGGCCGCCTGTTCACGATCGAGTCGGTGTCGCTCACCCCCGACGGACACGGTGCGACGAACGCAACCGTGATCGCCGAGGTCTATGAGCAGTCCGCCGTATCGACCGGCGCGACGGCCGCGAGCGGAACCGTCACACCGATCACTCCGGCCACTCCGACCTCTGGAGGCGCGCAGTGAACTTCTTCTCGACAATTCGCGCCGACCTCCGTGAGCGCCAGATCCTCCCGGCCGTAGTCGTCCTCGCGGTTCTCGTCGTGGCGATCCCGCTCGTCGCAACGATGGCGCTGGGCAGCGTCAGCACGACGCCGCCGCCACCTGTGGCTTCGGTCAACGTGAAGCTTGCGAAGGGCGTGGCGCCGCCGGCGAAGGAGCTTGACGTCCTCTCGACCCCGCCGCAACCTGACTACCACACGCGCCGCGGTACGGAACCCAACCCGTTCCAGGAGCAGGGCGGCGGCAAGGGCGGCTCGGCCGCCAAGACGTCGACCTCGACGAGCGGCTCGGGCGGTTCGACCGCCAGCACGCCCAAGACGACTACGACCACCACCACGACGACGCACACGACGGCGCCCAGCTCGACGACGCCGAAGAGTACGTCAACGCCTCCCGCCAAGAAGACGCCGAGCTCCTCGAAGACGACGTCCAACAACAACAACAAGAACTCCTCGAGCGGTTCGAAGACGAGCAACCCGAACCCGCTCGCGACCGCGACGCCGACGATCGGGCCCGCTTCGCTCAGCAGCGATCAGGCCTATGTCGTCAACGTCGACACCAAGGACGCCAAGGGAGCGCATGCCCTGACCAACGTCGTCAGACTCGCCCCGCTGCCTGCGGCGCAGTCGCCGGAGCTCATCTACCTCGGCGTGTTGAGCGGCGGCAAGAAGGCGGCGTTCCTGTTCACCAACGCGGTGAAGGTGTCAGCGCAGGGCGGGAGCGGGCTGACCTGCCTGCCGAGCACCAACGACTGCCAGATCGTCGAGCTCTCACCCGGGCAGGGAATGAGCCTCGCGCCGACCTCCAACACGGCGCTGATCGCGACCTTCACCTTCGAGCTGATGTCGATCTCCGCTCAGACGTTCTCAAACGCCGGAGACGCCCTCGCCGCACGCGACGCCGTCTCGGCCACCGGCCAGACGCTGATCAGCCTCTCGCCGTCGACGGCGCTGCAGACGCTGCGCTTCGACGACAAGGTCGGCGCGCTCGTCAAGCAGTCGCCGCCGACAGCCGGCTCGACCGGCAGGACGGGCACGACCGGGGCGACGGGCACGACGGGCGCTGGCGGGTCCCAGTCAGGCGGGAGCGAGCAATTCCCGCGCGGCATCACGTTCACGCTGCGCGAGACACGCTGACTAGACTCAGCGCCCCATGGCGCTGCTTCGGCTGATAACCGCGGGGGAGTCGCACGGCCCCGGGCTCACCTGCATCCTCGAAGGTCTCCCGGCCGGACTCGCGCTCGAACGCGACGCGATCAACCGTGACATGGCGCGCCGCCAGCTCGGCCACGGGCGCGGCGGCCGGATGAAGATCGAGCGCGACAGCGCCGAGCCGACGGCCGGGGTGCGCCACGGGCGAACGCTCGGCTCGCCGATCGCGCTGAGCGTGGTCAACCGCGACTACGCCAACTGGGAGGAGCGGATGAGCCCCTGGCCGGTCGACGCGCCGCTCGAGGAGGTGCATCTGCCGCGGCCGGGCCACGCCGACCTTGCGGGAACCCGCAAGTTCGGCCTCAGCGACATACGCGATGTCCTCGAGCGCGCGAGCGCCCGCGAGACCGCGGCGCGGGTCGCCGGTGGGGCGCTTTGCAAGGCGTTCCTGGGCGCGCTGGGCGTGGAGGTCGTCTCGCACGTCGTCGCGATCGGATCCGTGCGGGCGCCCGAGCGCGCCGAGCCGGTCGCGCTGGCGGACTTCGCGGAAGTCGATGAGTCGCCGGTCCGCTGCCTCGATCCGTCGGCGTCGGCGGCGATGGTCGCGCACATCGACGAGCAGCGAAAGGCAAACGAGTCGCTGGGCGGCGTCTTCGAGGTCCGCGCGTACGGTCTGGATGTCGGCCTTGGCTCGCACGTCTCATGGGAGGAGCGCCTCGACGGGCGCCTCGCGGCCGCGCTGTGCTCGATCCAGGCCGTCAAGGGAGTCGCCCTCGGCGAGGGCTTCGCGCTCGCGGCGAAGCCCGGTTCCGAAGCCCACGATGAGATCTTCCACTCGCCCGAACGCGGCTTCTACCGCGAGACCAATCGCGCGGGCGGCCTCGAGGGTGGCATGACCAACGGGGAAACTCTGATCGTCGGCGCGGCGATGAAGCCGCTGCCGACCCTCACCAAGCCGCTTCGATCGGTCGATATCGCGACGCGCGAGCCGGCCCAGGCGCTGCGCGAGCGCACCGACTCCTGCACGGTGCCCGCGGCCGGCGTCGTCGGCGAGGCGATGGTCGCCTTCGTGCTGGCCGACGCCTACCGCCGCAAGTTCGGCGGAGATCACATCGACGACGTGCAGGCGGCGCTCGAGGCGTACAGGACACGGATCCGGTGAGCCCCCGCGGCGCGATCGTTCTGATCGGCTTCATGGGGGCCGGCAAGACGACCGCCGCCCTCCAGCTCGGCACCGAGCGGGGTTTGCACGCGCTCGACGCCGACCAGCTGATCGAAGAGCGCGCGGGATCGCCGATCGCCGAGATCTTCGAGCGCGACGGCGAGGCCGCGTTTCGCGCGCTCGAGGAGCAGGTCGTCTGCGAGCTGCTCGAGCGCTCCGGACGCGGCGATGTCGTTTCACTCAGCGGTGGAGCGGTCACCTCCGAGCGGATCCGTGCCGCTCTGCGCGAGCACCTGGTGATCTGGCTCGAGGTCTCACCGGAGCTCGCGTGGCGGCGTGTCGGCGGCGGCGAGCGCCCGCTGGCCGTTGACCGCAGGGACTTCGACGACCGCCACGACGCTCGCCTGCCGCTCTACGGGGCTGCAGCCGACGCGTTCGTGCCGGCGAGCGTCGTGCGCTCCTCGATCGGACGGGTGCACGATGCCGTCGCGGCACTGCGCGACGCGCCCGAGGGGACGCGGCTGATCTGGGCGCTCAGCGCGTCGGCTGAATACCCGGTCTACGTCGGACGCGGCCTACTCGGCTCGGCGCTGTGGCCGCCCGCGGTGGCCCGGCGGCGCTTCTGCGTCACCGATCGCAACGTCGCGCAGCTGTGGCTCGAGGCGGCGGGCGCCTTCGAGCACGCGATCGTCGTCGAGGCGGGCGAGCCGGCGAAGACGCTCGCGACCGCGGCGGAGATCTGGAGCGCGCTTGCGGCGGCCGGCATGACCCGCGGCGACCAACTGACGGCGCTCGGCGGCGGCGTCGTCGGCGACCTCGCCGGCTTCTGCGCCGCCACCTACCAGCGCGGCGTGCCGGTCGTGCAGGTGCCGACGACGCTCGCCGCGCAAGTCGACTCCGCCTACGGCGGCAAGACCGGCGTCGACATTCCGGCGGGCAAGAACTACGTCGGCGCGTATCACCAGCCGTCCGGCGTGATCGTCGACCCGGCGACGCTCGAGACGCTCCCGCCGCAGGAGTTCGCCGCTGGATACGCCGAGGTCCTGAAGACGGCGCTCGTCGCCGGCGGGCGCCTGTGGGAGCGAATCGCCGCCGACGATCAGATCGACGACGAGGTGATCCTCGACTGCGCGCGCACCAAGCTCGCGATCATCGCCGAGGATGAGCGCGACCTTGGCCGCCGCCAGGTGCTCAACCTCGGCCACACGGTCGGCCACGCGATCGAGACGGTCACCGGCTACAGCCGCTATCGCCACGGCGAGGCCGTTGCGCTCGGCCTCCTCGCCGCGCTCGAGCTGTCAGGCAAGACGCAGCTGCGCGCGCAGGTCGCGGAGCTGCTGCGCGCCCACGGCCTGCCAACCCGCGCCGATGGCCTCGATCCCGCCGCCGTCGCGCGGGCGACAAGAGGCGACAAGAAGCGCCTTGGCGATAGCGTGCCGTTCGTGCTGGTCGACGCCCCCGGATCGGTTCGCCACGGCGCGGTCGTCAGCGACGCGGAGCTGGACGCCGCGCTCGGGGCGCTCTGCGCATGAGTCCCGTCCGCAACAGGGTCGAGGTGCTCCACGGCGTCAACATGGACATGCTCGGCCGCCGCGACCCGACGCATTACGGGACGGCGACCCTCGCCGAACTCGAACGGCGAATCACCCAGTACGGTCGCGAGCTCGAGCTGGAGGTTCATTGCTTTCAGACCAACTCCGAAGCCGACTTCATCAAGCGACTGCACGCGCTGCCCTCGCGGGCCGACGGGATCCTGATCAACCCCGGCGCCTGGACGCACTACGCGTGGGCGATCCACGACGCTCTTGAGATCGCGGGACTGCCGGCCGTCGAGGTGCACCTCTCGGCGATCGAGGAGCGCGAGAGCTGGAGAAGCGTGTCGGTCGTGCGCGACCTCGTGCTAGCTTGCGTCAGCGGCCAGGGGGTCGAGGGCTACCGGGAGGCGCTGGTGAGACTCAGCAAGGAGCTTGACGGGTGAGCGCGGAGCGGCCGAGCCGGCTGGCCGAGCTGATCGCCGGCAAGGATCTCGCCGCGCTCGTCGTCGAGGGTGCCGCCAACCTGCGCTGGCTGACCGGCTACACCGGCTCAAGCGGGCTTGCGCTGATGCGCGCTGACGGGACCGGCGTCTTCTACACCGACTTTCGCTACGAGACGCAGGCGGCGGCGGAGGTCCACCCGGCCTTCGCGCGCGAGATCGTGACCGGCGAGCTGCCCGACGCGCTCGCTGAGGAACTCCCCCCGGGGCGCGTTGGGTTCGACGACTCCACGATGAGCGTGCGCCGGCACGCAAAGATCGCCGCGGTCGCCGACGGCGGTGTCGAGCTTGTCGCGGCCGCTGGGCTTCCGGAGCAGCTGCGCGCCGTCAAGGATGCGCGCGAGATCGCCTTGATCGCCGCCGCGGCGTCGCTGGTCGATGAGATCTACCGCTGGTTGTTCGAGCAGCCCCTCGCGGGCCGGACCGAGCGCGAGCTGGCAGTTGCGCTCGAACACCAGATGCGCGTCCTCGGGGCGAGCGGGCCGAGCTTCGACTCGATCGTCGCGCACGGGGCGCACGCCGCGCTGCCGCACGCTCAGCCGCGCGACGTCGCGATTGAGCCGGGGACGCTTGTGACCTTCGATATCGGCGCGAAGCTCGACGGCTACTGCTCCGACTGCACTCGCACAGTCGCCGTAGGCGAGCCCGGCGAGCTCGCTCGCGAGGTCTATGGGGTCGTTTTGGCGGCACAGCTCGCGGGCCTTGCGGCGGTGCGCCCAGGAACGCGCGGGAACGAGGCGGATGCCGCTGCGCGCACGGTGATCGAGGACGCCGGCTACGGCGAGCGCTTCGGCCACGGCCTCGGCCACGGAGTCGGCATCGACATCCACGAGGCGCCGCGCCTGACGCGTCTGCACACCGAGGACGAGCTCGTCGAGGCCAACGTCGTGACGGTCGAGCCGGGCGTCTACCTGCCCGGCAGTCTCGGAGTGCGAATCGAGGATCTCGTCGTCGTCCGCGACGGCCAAGCCGAGATTCTCAGCGGCTTCACGAAGGAGCTACTGGTACTCGCCTGAGCGCGCGAGCTCCCGCGAGGGCGGGGCGCCGCGCGCGCAGCCTGTAGATCCGCCCGGCCATGACCGCGAGCGCGAGCGTCGACGGGATGATGAACCCCAGGGCCAGCGCGTTCTGGCTGAGATAGGGCGGCAGGTACCAGAAGTCCAGCACCACAACGATCGTGGCCAGGAGCGCCGCGAGCGGGAAGCGTCGCATGACGCTCAGCTCCCACGCCGCCAGCGCGACGATGAACGGCAGCGGGTAGTAGACGACGTCCCACGGGTCAAGCCAGCAGCGCACGAGTAGCAGCAGCGCGAGCAGCAGCAGCGCGTCGCCGCGGCTCGCGCGGCGGTGAAACGCGGCCCATGTCAGAGGCAGAGCGGAGGCGACGATCAGCTCGTGCGCGCGGTTGCCGATCCAGGCCGGCGGCAGGCGGAAGCCACGCGGGATGTAGATGCCCGCGTGGGGGTTCCAATCACCGTGGCGCGCGAAGAACCAGAGGATCTGCCAGGGGTTGAAGATCGGCCCCGTGACGGCGGCGAACCGACCGCTCGCTTGGGTGGCGCTGAGGGGCGCGGAGAGGGTCATCGGCAGGAGCAGCGCGGCTGCGATAGCGCCTGAGATCGCCACGATCCGAATCCGCCCGGATGGCGCCGCGAGGAGGACGGGACCGACCGCGAGAACGGCCCATTCCTTGTTGGCAACAGCGAGACCGAGCGCCAGCGCGGCCCAGTTGATTCGTCCGCGCTGCGCGAGCAGGACCGCAGCGACGCAGAGCGCCGCGCCGAGCAATTCCTCAGGATGTCCGAGTTGCAGGGCGCGATAGGTGATGGGGTTCGCCGCACAGAGGGCGACGCCCGCCAACGCCGCCAACAGCTGACCGCCGGCGCGGCGCAGATCGATCGCGAGCCACACTCCCAGCAGCCCGAGTGCGACGAGGCAGGGCAGCGCCATCAGTCGGTAGATGAGCTCGATGTGGGCGCCCAACAGGCTAGCCGGCAGGGCAAACGGCGCCCGTAGGAGCAGCGACGGGCCATAGGACGGGGCGCCGGAGAGGAACCCGGCGATGTTGCCGTGCAGCAGCGCCGAGAGCGGCCCCCACGCCTCGGTGCCGAAGTCGCTGCTGGCGGCGTCCCAGCTCCCGGCCCAGATCGCGACAAGGCTCACCACGATCACCGCAGCGCTCATCAACGCCGCCTCGCGGCGTAGGCGCCAAGGGTCGACCGACCGGGCCCTCACACCGTTCGTATCGGCCTTCGCCAGCGTGCCCTTGAACCGCGGTGGCGTCGGTGGTGCATGCTGCGAGTGTGCCCAGCTTCGCCATCTCGATCTGCGTGCTCACGCTGGTGCAGGCGACCGTTGTGCTGCTGCCCGCGCGACGCGACTTTGCGCCGCTTGCGCGTCTGCGAAGCGGCTGGTGGGCCGCGCTCCCCGCGCTCTCGGTCGTCGCCTTCGTATTCGGTGTTCGCGCCGCCGCGGGCGCCGCGACCGGGCTGACCTACCTCGCGCTGGTCGCCGTGCCGCCGCTCGCCGCGCTCGCCCTTGCCGCAATGGTGCGCGGGGCTCGCCCGGGGCATGCCGCCCTCGCGGCGGCGCTGTTCGCGCTCGCCTGGGTCGACCGCGGCGGCCTGGTCGGCGAGTCGGCGGGCGTGGTCCTCGACGCGCTCTCGTGCGTCGCGCTCGCGGTGCTGCTCGTAGCCGTCAGTCCGCGCGTGCTCGTGAAGGTTGGGATCCTCGCGATGGCGGCGGTTGACGTGTGGCTCGTCGCCTCGGATCTGTTGAACGCACCGAACAGCGCCGTGAACGGCGTGGTTCCGCCGGCGCATCTCCCGCAGCTTCAGAGCGCCGTCTTCGGCTCGGCGGTGATCGGCTACGGCGATCTGTTCATCGCCGCGCTGCTGGGCGCGCTGCTGGTATCGCAGTCGGGCTCGGCGCTGCGGGGTGCGGCCCTCACGCTGCTGCTCGGGCTCGCGATGAACCTGCTGTTTCTCCTCGTCAGCGAGTTGCCGGCGACGGTGCCGGTCGCGCTCGCGCTGATCGTGCTCGAGCTGCGTTCGCGCGCTAAGTTGGGGAACACCAGCGCCCGAATGCAAGGAGATCGAAGATGGCGTATCTCAAGCCGCCGACCGTAACCAGCAAGATCTTCAACCCGCTCGCAATGCGCTTCGGTATCGGCGGCTCGGTGACTCTCGCCGTGAAACGGCGCAGCAGCGGAACGACGCAGCTTGTGCCGGTGGTTCCCGTCGAGCACGCGGGCACCCGCTACGTGGTCTCGGCGCGAGGCGAAGCGCAGTGGGTCAAGAACGCGCGCAGCGCGGGCAGCCTCGAGCTGCGTGAGAAGGGGCGCTCGCAGCACTACAGCGCCGTCGAGGTGCCGGTTTCCGAACGCCCGCCGATCATCGACGCCTACCGGGCGAAAGCTGGCCGTACGGTCGACACCTACTGGAAGCGCCTGCCGGACGCCGCAGACCACCCTGTCTTCCGCCTTGAGGTCTAGCCACGCTCGGCGTCGACGATCGCTGACCCTCGGCGAGAACTGCGGACTCCGGGCAGAGACTCCAAGCTACGGTGCCACGAGCGGTTCGAGGCGGCTGGCTGTGGGTCGGTCCCGCTCGGCGGCAGCCCGCCGGAAGGACCGAAGCACGAGGTAGCCCAGCAGCGGGAGCGTCCACAGCAGATACCACGCGTTCAGGGTGTCCGCGCCGACGGGCGCGGCAAAGTGACCCAGGGCCCAGAACGCAGCGGTGCTGTACAGGGTGAGAACGGGCAATCCGCGGCGTCGTAGTCCCTCGCTGGCCGCCAGCGCCACGAAGAACGGAACGTGGTGGTAGCTGAGCGAGAGCGGATCGAGGAGGCAGCGCAGGAGGAACACGGCCGCCAGCACCGCAACTGCATCGGAGACCGTCGCATGCGGGCGGGCTCTCCAGAAGACCAGCGGCAACCCGAAGCCCGCCACCAGAGCGATCGGGTGGGTGATGCTGCTGATCGCCGTCGGAATCGAGTATGTGGCGCCGCTGCCCACCATCTGGCCCACCTGGCGCGCATAGGCGAACCAGATGTTGGTAGGCGTGACTCCGCTCAGCGAGCTGCCCGAAGGGGCGATCCCCGCGTTGACGTTCTGGGAAAGGAATCGCGCCGGGTCACCGGACAGCATCGGCAGCAGCAGCAGCGCAGCAATGCCTGTTGCGATGCCGAGCAACTTCCAGCGGTCCTGACGGCACACGATCAGTGTCGGTATGACCGCGAGCAGCGCCCATTGTTTCGTCGCCAAGGCGAGGCCGAGGGTGATGCCTGCGAGGCGCGTCTGGCCACGGCTCGCGCTTACGACCGCGCAGACGCAGAGGAGTGCGCCGACGAGTTCCTCTGGATGTCCCCAGCGGAGAGCGGCCTGGGTGAACGGCCCAGCAAGGATGAGCACGGCCAGCCCGGCGTGGAGCAGCCATTGACCGTGCGTGCGCCGCACGCTGCGCAGCAGCCATGCCACCAGGATGGCGCCCACAAGCAGGCATACCAAGCAGCCGAGCCGGTACTCGAGGAGCTCCCCGCCGCCCTGGGCGCGAGTGAGCGCGACGACCGGGGCGCGGAGCAGCAGTGTCACCGGGCCCATGAAGGGCTGCGTGTCGAAGAACGCCTGCACATGACCGCGCGCGAGGGCATCGATTGGCGGCCCGGCGAAGTCGCAGCCCTTGCAGGTCGGACCCGGGTAGTCGGCGCCGAGCGGCGAGCTGAAGGCGGTATATGCGCAAGCGGCCGCGGCCACCGCGGCCATCGCGGCTCCACGCAGGGTGACGCGCATGCAATGAGCTTCGGCTCGGAGCCCGCCGGGCTTGAGGGCTGGCGGTTGGGACGCGGCTTAGACTGGCCGGCGATGGCCGCCGTTCACCACTCGAGGTTGGCGGCTTGAAACACACTCTGCGGGCAATCGCGATCGGCTGCGCTTGACGCTGCGGCCTCTGATCAGCAGGCTGGGGCGCCTGGGGCGCAGAGCGGACGCGTCGCCTCGCTCCGAAGCATGAGGCGCGAGCCGTCAGCAAGCCTGGCTTCCCAACCGAAAGGACGTTCATGAGCACACTCGTACTGTTCGAAGCCGATGCGCTCGCCGGCAAGGCGGAGGATCTGATCGCGCTCTTCGAAGAGATTCTGCCGGACACCCGCGCCTTCGACGGATGCGAGGGTGTGACGGTGCATCGCGACCAGGACGCACCTGACCGCCTCGTGCTCCTTGAACGCTGGGCGTCGCGGTCGCACTACGCGGGCTATCTCCAGTGGCGGGCCGAGCGCGGCGATCCGCGGCTCGCCGCCCTGCTCTCGCGACCGCCGGCGATTCGCTACCTAGACGACGTGGACGCGTAAGCCCGCTCCCGCGGTGCTCGCATCGGCACGCCGCTGGGCCGCAGGTCAAATGGGGGCGAGCACGGGAGGCCAGCGGGCCGTTACGTAGACTGGCCTGATCGTGGTCAACACCAATCAGTTCAAGAACGGCAACCACATCGACGTCGACGGCGTCGTCTTCAAGATCCTCGAGTTCCAGCACGTCAAGCCCGGAAAGGGCGGAGCGTTCGTGCGAACCCGGTTGCGCCGCGCCTCCGACGGAGCGGTCATCGATCGCACGTTCCGGGCCGGTGAGAAGTTCCGTGCAGTACGGACCGAGGCGCGCAAGATGCAGTTCCTCTATTCCGAGCGCGGCGGCGCGCACTTCATGGACCTCTCCTCCTACGAACAGCTCGAGATCCCCGAGGCGAGCGTCGGCTCGGCGCTGCAGTGGACGCGTCCCAACGACGAGGTGGATGTGCTGTTCATCGACGGCGAGCCGGTCGACCTGCAGCTTCCGAGCGCTGTCGATCTCGCCGTGACCGACACCGAACCCGGACTGCGCGGTGACACCGCCTCGGGCGGCGGGAACAAGCCGGCGACGCTCGAGACCGGCGCCAGCGTTCAGGTGCCGCTGTTCGTCAACATCGGCGACCGCATCAGGGTCGACACGCGCACCGGGGACTACGTCTCGCGCGCATGATCTGAACGCCGTTGCGCCGCAGCACTCAACGCCGGGCCGCGGTCGTCGCGGCCTACCAGCACGACCTCACCGGGCGCCCGCTCGAGGAGACTCTCGGGTCCTCCGCGAGCGCGTTCACGGCCGCACTTGCGGGCCAGGCGGTGGAGCGCGGCCCCGAGCTCGATGAGCTGATCGGCCGCCACTCGCACGGCTGGACCGTCACGCGCATCGCCCCGCTTGAGCGCAACATCCTGCGCGTGGCGCTCGTGGAGATGCTCTACCCCGCAGCGATCCCAGGCGAACAGCCGATCTCGCCGGAGGGCGCGATCGACGAGGCCGTCGAGAACGCCAAGACGTTCTGTGCGGCAGACGCCGCCGGCTTCGTCAACGGCGTCCTCGACGCGATCCTGCGCGAGGTGCGCGAGAATGGCGCCGATGAGCACGCCTGAGGACCGGCTTGACGCGCTGATCTCGCGTCTGGAGCGTGCCGGCGAGCAGCTTCGAAGCGGCGAGCTGTCCGCCGACGCCGCCGCCACGCTGGTGGAGGAGTGCGCTTCGCTCGCCGGCGAGGTCAGCGGCGAGCTCGAGCGACGCGCCCGCGCCAGCGCCGAGGAATCGGCCGGCGCCCAGGGCAGCCTGCTCTAGTGGGCTACCCGGATCACCTGCGAGCGCAGGTTGACGACTACCTCGCCGAGGTTCGCTTCACGCGCGGCGCGGACCTCGCCGGTCTCGAGGAGGCGATGCGCTACTCGCTGCTCGCACCCGGCAAGCGGATCCGACCCGTGCTCGCGCTCGCAACGGCTCTGGCCGTCGGGCGCGACCCCTCGCAGGTCCTGCCCCTGGCGGCCGCGATCGAGCTGATCCACACCTACTCCCTGATCCACGACGACCTTCCGGCGATGGACGACGACGATCTGCGCCGCGGCCGTCCGACCTGCCACGTGGCCTTCGGCGTCAACGTCGCGATCCTCGCCGGCGACGCCCTGTACGCGGAGGCGCTGCGTCACATCGTCGCCCGCCAGCCCGGCGAGCCCGCTGCGTTGCTGGGCGCGATCGGCCATCTGGCCGGCGCCACGGGCGTCGACGGGATGGTCGGAGGGCAGTACCTCGACGTGACCGAACACGCGCCGGAAGGTCCCGAGGGACTGCGCCGGCTGCACGCGCTGAAGACCGGGCGCCTGATCGCCGCTTCGGTCCAATGCGTGCTGGAGCTTTTCCCGGCGGCGGAACCTGAGACAATCCTCTTCGGCCGTTTCGCTTCGGAGCTTGGCGTGCTTTTCCAGATCGTTGACGACATCCTTGACGTGACAGGCACAGACGCGGCACTCGGCAAGCCCAGTGGCAGCGACGAGCGCCACGGCAAGCGGACCTACGTCTCAGAGCATGGGCTCGAGCAGGCCCGCGAGCTCGCGACGCTGTCGCACGCCGCGGCCCGCGATGCTCTCGCGGGCGCGGCCCCCGACGGCGCGGCCGAGCTCGAACAGATCACCGACTTCATCTACACGAGGACCTCGTGAGCGGCGACTCGGCAAAGCGGATGCTGGACTCGATCAACGGCCCGCGCGACCTGCACGGACTGGGCGAGGATGACCTCGCGCGCCTTGCGCAGGAGGTTCGCGAGCACATCATCGAGACGGTCGGCGAGATCGGCGGCCACTTCGGCGCGAACCTCGGGACGTGCGAGCTCGCGGTGGCGCTGCACTCGCTGCTTGACTCGCCGCGCGACAAGATCCTCTGGGACGTCGGCCATCAGGCCTACCCCCACAAGGTGCTGACGGGTCGCCGCGACCAGCTGGCGACGATCCGCCGCTACGGTGGCCTTGCTCCGTTCTGCTCGATCGCGGAATCCGAGCACGACATCATGGGCGCGGGCCACGCTTCGACCTCGATCGGCTACGCCGTCGGGATCAAGGAGGCGATGCGGGCGCGTGGCGACATCGACGCCGGCCGCGTCGTCGCGGTGATCGGTGACGGTGCGATGACGGGTGGCGTCGCTTTCGAGGCGATCCATCAGGCCGGCGGGCTCGGCACGCCGATCGTCGTGATCCTCAACGACAACGGAATGTCGATCGCGCCGAACGTCGGAGCCCTGTCGCGGTCGTTTAACCGCGTCCGGCTGAACCCGCGGCTGTGGCACGCGCGCGAGGACATCGAGGGCGGCCTGACCAAGCTGCCGGCCGGGATCGGCGCCGCATTCGAGCGCTTCGGACCCCACATCAAGGAGTCGATCAAGGCCTTCGCGGCGCCGGGCCTGGTCTGGGAGGAACTCGATTGGGCCTACGTCGGCGTGATCGACGGGCACGACGTGCGCGCTCTGCGCGCCGCGGTTCGGGATGCGCTCGCCGCACAGCGTCCCGTCGTCGTGCACATCGCGACGGTCAAGGGCAAGGGCTTCGGGCCGGCGGAGAACGGCGGCCTGGAAGGAATGGAGAAATGGCACGCCGCCAAGCCCCACTCGATCTCCGGCGGCGAGGTCGTCAAGCCGTCAAGCAACGGCGCCCCGCCGCCGCCGCCTCAGTACACGACCGTCTTCGGTGAGGCGCTCGTCAAGGAGTGCCGCCGCGACGCGCGCGTAATCGGGATCACGGCTGCGATGAACTCAGGCACGGGGCTCAACATCCTCCAGACAGCGATGCCGGAGCGCTACTTCGACGTCGGCATCGCCGAGCAGCAGGCGGTGCTGTTCGCGGCGGGCCTGGCGCTCGAGGGCGCGCGGCCGGTGGCCGCGATCTATTCGACCTTCCTCCAGCGCGCCTATGACCAGATCGTCCACGACGTGTGCCTGCAGCAGCTGCCGGTGGTCTTTGCGATGGATCGCGCCGGCCTCGTCGGCGACGACGGGCCGACCCACCACGGCGTCTTCGACATCGCCTATCTGCGCTGCCTTCCGAACATCGTCCTGATGGCGCCGCGTGACGAGGCGATGCTCGTCCACATGCTTCACACCGCGCTCGCCCACGACGGCCCGACCGCGCTGCGCTACCCACGCGGTGAGGCGGTTGGCGTTCCGCTGCCCGAACAGCCCGAGGTGATTGCGATCGGCACGGGGGAGATCCTCCGCGAGGCGCCTGACTCCGAGGGCGAGCGGTCCGGGCGCGTGGCGCTGATCGGCTACGGCACCGGCGTCGGCAAGGCGCTCGGGGCGGCCGCGCTGCTCGAGGTCGACGGGATCGAGGCGACGGTCGCAGATGCGCGCTTCGCCAAGCCGATCGACAGCGGGCTGATGGCTCAGCTCGCCGCCGAGCACGAGTTGCTCGTCACGATCGAGGAGGGCGTCCTCGGTGGAGGCTTCGGGAGCGCGGTCTGGGAGACGCTCAACGAGGCGGGCGGCGCTCCCGCGCGCATCCTTCGCGTCGGCGTGCCTGATCGCTACGTCGCCCACGGCGCGCCGAAACTGCTCCACGAGGAGATCGGCTACACCGCCGAGCGGATCGCTGAGCGGGTTCGCTCCGCGATCGACCGTCCGAGCGCGACGTTCGCCGGACGGTAGCCTCCGGCCCGGCGAGCACCACCTCGATGACTTCGAAGATGCGGCTCGACGCTCTGCTCGCGCAGCGCGGCCTGTTCGAGTCGCGCACCCGCGCGGCGGCATCCGTGCTGGCCGGAGAGGTACGCATCGGCGCCGTCGGCGAGCGAGCGACGAAGCCCGGTGCGCTGGTCGCGCCCGACGTGGAGCTGCACGTCGATGAAGCGCCGCGGTTCGTTTCGCGCGGGGGCATAAAGCTCGCCAACGCGCTTGCTGAAAGCGGCCTCGATGTGGACGGCCGGCTGTGCCTCGACGTCGGCGCCTCGACGGGCGGCTTCACCGACTGCCTGCTCCAGGCCGGCGCGGCGGCCGTGACCGCGCTCGACGTCGCCTACGGCGAGCTCAGCTGGCGACTGCGCGGCGACCAGCGCGTGACGGTCATCGAGCGCTTCAATGCCCGCGAGCTGCACCACGGCGTGCTGCCCTACGCTCCCGATTTGATCGTGGCCGACGTTTCGTTCATCTCGCTGCGGCTGCTGCTGGGGCCGATGCTCGCCTGCGCGGCGGCGCGCTTCGACGCGCTGCTGCTGGTCAAGCCGCAGTTCGAGGCGGGGCGCGAGGCCGTCGGGCGCGGCGGCGTCGTCCGCGACGGCGCGCTGCGGCGCGCTGCGATGGTCGACGTGGCGCGGGCCGCTGCCGCGCTCGGGGCGTCGGTGCGCGGGTTCTTCCCGTCGGGGCTCCCGGGTCCGAAGGGCAACATCGAGACCTTCGTTTGCCTGGCCGAGAGTGGGCGCGGGGGAGTCGAGGACCTCGAAGCGCTCGCTCTGAAAGCGGACCCGGCATGAGCGTGCGGGCGATCACGCTGCTGAGCCACGGCCGCCCGGCCGAGACCGCCGCGGCGCTGCGCGAGCTAGCCGAGATGTGCGCTGGTGCGGGCGCCCTGCTGCGCCTTGACGAGGAGGAATCGGCGAAGCATGCGGCCCTCGCCGGGACGCCGGGCCTTGCCTTCTCGCAGGCGCTCGAGGCTGACGTCGAGTTGTGCGTGGCCCTCGGCGGCGATGGGACGATCCTGCGGGCGCTGCGGGCCTACGCGCGGACCGCCGTGCCGGTCTTCGCCGTCAACTTCGGCGAGGTCGGGTTCCTGGCGACCGTCGAGCCCGACGAGATGAGGGCGGGCTTCGAGCGCGCTCTCGCCGGCACGCTCGACGTTCTGCGGCTCCCCGCGATCGAGTTCGACGGCTCGGCGGGTGAACATGTGGCGATCAACGACGTCTCGGTCCACCGCGGAGTCGGAGGACGCGTCGCGCAGCTCTCCTACGCGGTCGGCGGCGAGGAGGTTGGCAGCGTGCGCTGTGATGGCCTCGTCGTCGCGACGCCAGCCGGCTCAACTGGCTACAACCTGGCCAACGGCGGTCCGGTCATGGCCTGGGGAGTCGAGGGCATGGTTGTCTCGTTCATCGCGCCGCATTCACTGAGCGCGCGCGCCCTCGTCATCGCGCCCGACGACGAGCTGTCGCTGCACAACAGCTCCAACGAGCCGTTGCTGGTGTCGGTCGATGGGCGGCCGGTCGGTGAGCTCGGTGCCGCCGAGACGCTCGTCGCGCGCTTTGCGCAGGACGTCGCGACGCTCGCTCAGAGCGACGGATCGAGCTTCTATCTGCGCCTGCGCGAGAAGTTCGGGCGTCTGTCGCGCTAGGGGGTTCCGTCCCCGCTCGCTGGTAGACCCTGTGCGATGCTCCTCGAGCTGTCCGTACAGAACCTGCTGCTGATCGAGCAGGCGCGCCTTGAGCTCTCGGGCGGCCTGAACGTGATCACCGGAGAGACCGGCGCGGGCAAGACCGTGCTGGCCCACGCCCTCGATCTTCTGCTCGGCGGTCGCGCCCGTCCCGGGATCGTGCGCCCCGGAGCCAGCGAGGCCTACGTCGAGGGCGTTTTCGAGATTCCGCCGGGACTGCGCTGCGAGAGCCTTCCCGAGGACGCCGACGAACTCGTCCTGGCCCGCCGCGTGGGCGCCGATGGGCGAACGCGCGCCTACCTTGGGGGGCGCTCGGTCCCGCTGGCCCAGCTGCGCGAGCTCGCCGGAGAGCTGCTGTCCTTCTACGGCCAGCACGAGCACCGCCGCCTGATGCTCGCCGCCGTACAGCTTGAGATCCTCGACGCCTCACTCGGAGCAGAGCAGGCCGTCCGCCTTGCGGCCTGCGCGCAGGCGTGGACGGCGGTCCGCGACGCCGCCGGCGAGCTCGAGCGCCTGCAGGCGCTCGCCGGCGAGCGCGAGCGCCAGCTCGACCTGCTCGAGTTCGAGCTGGCGGAGATCGAAGCCGTCGACCCGGTCGAGGGCGAGCACGAGACACTCGTAGCCGAGCGAAACAGGCTACGCAACCTGGAGGCGCTGCGCGCGGCTGCATGGGGAGCAGAGCAGGGGCTCGCCGATGAGGACGCGGGTGCGCTGAGCGGGCTTCGCGCGGCGTGCTCGAGCCTCGAGGGCGCGTCTGATGTTGACGCTGAGGCCGCGGCACTGGCCGAGCGGGCGCGCTCGCTTGAGATCGAGGCGGGGGACCTTCTCAGCGAGATCCGCCGTTTCGGCGGAGGGCTCGAAGGGGAGCCGGGCCGCCTTGAGTCGATCGAGGAGCGGCTCGGAGCGCTGACGCGGCTCGAGCGAAAGCACGGCGGGAGCATCGCCGCGGTGCTGGTTCACGCGGCCGCGTGCCGCACTCAGCGTGACGAGATCGCGGGGGCGGAGGTGGCGATGGATGCCGCCGCGGAGACCCTCGCGCTAGCGCGCGTCGAGCACGAGACGGCGCATGGCGCGCTGAGCGTCGCGCGCGCGCAGGCCGCGCCGGAGCTCGCCGCCGCGGTGCGCGCTCGACTCGCTGACCTCGGCATGGCGGAGGCGAGCTTCGACGTGGCGCTCACGACCTGCGAACCGGGCCGCGGTGGCGCTGAGCACGTTCAGTTCGAGATCGCCCCCAATCCCGGCGTCCCGGCGGCGCCGCTGCGCGACATCGCCTCGGGAGGCGAACTCTCGCGCGTGATGCTCGCGCTGCTGTCGGCGGCGCATGGTGGCGGTTCCTCGACGCTCGTCTTCGATGAGATCGACGCCGGTATCGGCGGGCACACGGCGCGCGTGGTGGGCGAGCAGCTGCGCGCTCTGGCGGACGGACGCCAGATCCTCGCGATCACCCATCTGCCACAGGTGGCGTCGTTTGCGGCGCGCCACTTCACGATCGCCAAGGATCTCTCCTGTGAGCCGGCGCGCGCGACCGTGGTCCAGCTCGCCGACGGCGAGGTGCTCGGCGAGCTCGTACGGATGCTCGGGGCCGATGAGGATGATGCCGGGGCGCGGCGGCACGCGAGGGAGCTGCTCAGAGCGGCGTGAGCGAATCGCAGGCCGAGGCGCTCGCCGCGGAGCTCGCCGGCGATGCGCCCAACCACGCGCGGGGGGTCGTCAGCGAGCTGGCGCGGGAGACGCCGGTGCTGCTCTCGGGGACCCTGTCCGAGCGCTGCGGCGGGCGTGTCGTCCTGAAAGCCGAGAACCTCCAGAGGACCGGATCCTTCAAGCTGCGCGGAGCGCTCAACCGCGTCGCGTCGCTCGGCGCCGAGCGGACCGGCGCGGGAGTCGTCGCCGGGAGCGCCGGAAACCACGCGCAGGCGCTCGCCTACGCCGCGGGCGCGCACGGCGTCGCCTGCGAGGTCTTCATGCCCGTCGAGGCCGCGGTCGCGAAGGTCGCCGCCGTCCAGGCCTACGGTGGGCGTGTCACGCTCGGCGGTGAGAGCGTCGACGAGTGCGTCGTGGCCGCCCGGGCGCGGGCCGAGGAGACCGGTGCGACGTTCGTACACCCCTTCGATGACCCGCTCGTGATCCTCGGTCAGGCGACGGTCGGCCTCGAGCTGCTCGAGCAGGTCGACGATCTCGCTAGCGTGATCGTTCCACTCGGCGGCGGCGGTCTTTTGAGCGGCGTCGCCGGGGTCCTCAAGTCGGCTCGCCCCGACGTACGCGTCGTCGGCGTCCAGGCGGCGGCCTGCGCGCCGTTTCCGGCGGCGCTGGCGGCCGGTGCGCCGCTCGCCGTCAACGCCGCCTCGACGATCGCCGACGGCATCGCCGTCAAGCGGCCGGGAGAGCTGACCCTGCGGCTCATCGAGCGCTTCGTGGACGAGGTGGTCGTGGTTAGCGAGGAGGACACGGCTGAGGCGATGGTAATCCTGATGGAGCGCGCAAAGCTCGTCGTGGAGGGGGCTGGGGCCGTGGGCGTCGCGGCGCTCCTCGCCGGGCTCGTCAAGCCGTCGGCGGAGGGAACGACGGTGGTCGTGCTCTCCGGCGGCAACGTCGATGCCGGGCTGCTCGCGCTGGTCGCGCGCCGCCACGAGACGGCGATCGGACGGCGTCTTCGCGTCTTTACGCGCGTCGCGGACCGCCCCGGCGGCCTTGCTGCGCTGCTTCTATGCATCGCCCACGCGGGAGGCAATCTGATCGGCGTCACCCATGTCCGCGAGGCGGTCGACCTGCAGGTCCGCCAGACCGGCGTCGAGCTTGCGCTTGAGACACGCGGCGCCGAGCACGCCGACGCGATCGTCGCGGCGATGACCGCCGAGGGCTACGAGGTCGACCGGGTGTAGCCCGCCGGCACCAGGTCGCGCTGTGGATCGATGTTCCAGCGGCTGGCGGCGGCGAGGTGCTCGTCGCGGATAGACCAGCGGTCGGGGAGATCGTCGCCCTGATGATCGGCGACCGCTCCCTTGAGCGTCATGCAGCCGGTGTTGTCGCCGATTGCTCTGATCTGCGCCACCGCCTGCGCGTCGAGCGGCGCCTTGGACTGGAGCGCCGCGAGTTCCGCCCGCTTGTCCTCGATCGGCCGGGCGGCTTCGCCGGTCTCCTGGATCAGCGTTGGCGCGACGCAGGCGACCGGCTCGTGGGCGAGATCCCATAGGCAGGCGAGCTGGAGCATCGTGAGGTCGGCGGCCGCGGCGATCGGGCGCATCTCATCGAGCTTCCGGCGTGCCTGCGCAACCCAGCCGTCGGGGCGAAACGAGCGGTGATCTCCTGCTCTGAAGGCATCCTCGGCGGTGACGTCGTCGTGGAAGACGCCGCCATAGTCGACGACGCGGGCGATGACGCGCGCGCCGGCCGCCGCGGCGGCGCCGAGCGCAAGCTCGCCGGGCCACGGTTCAAGGGGGTTGAGGATCAGCATCACCCAGTCGATCGTCTCGCCGAAGCGCTCGAGGCAGTCGATCACGTCGAGGGTGAATCCGTTGGCGGGTCCGGGAGCCACCCCGAGCAGGCGCGTCAGGCCGGCCTCGCGCAGTGCGGCCATGCCCTCCCAGACGGCTTCGCTCGTGTAGCCGATGCGGTCGGGGTTATGCAGGAGCAGCAGGTCAAAGCAGTCGATCCCGCAGCGTTCGAGGCTTCGCTCGGCGGCCATCCGCAGATAGCCCGGGTAGTCGCCGGCGTCGCGCAGGCGCGGATCGGTGAAGCGGGGAAAGCCCTTCGGGCCGTCGCGCTGGCCTTCGTAGAAGTCGTGCCCGACGGCCCCGATGACACAGACCTCCTCGCGCGTGCAGCCGGCGAGTGCGGCGCCGAGCAGGCGGTCGGCGGCGCCCGCGCCGTACACGTCGGCGGTGATCGCGGTGTCGATCGAGGCGTCGGGCCGAAGCAGCGCTTCGAGGCGTGCTTCCTCGATCGGCTCGCCGAAGTGCATGAAGCGACCGCCGCTCCACGCGCCGAGCGCGGCGATTCCCGGGTCGCGGCCAGCCACGGTGGTCACCCAACCCAGTCTAGATCCTGCCCGGCACGCTACGCTCGCGCCTCATGAGGGGACCGCCATTCAGCCGCGTGGAGGGGCCGTGAACATCGGCGATCTGCTGCGGGAGACCTTCCAGCTCTACCGCCGAAACGCGCGGATCGTGCTGATCTCGACGGTCCCGATCATCCTGATCGTGACCGGCCTCACGGCACTCGGACTCGGTGAATTGAGCGCCAAGATCAACCCGGCGCCACCCTCGCGTGACCTGTGGATCGACCTTCTCGCGAGCGAGCTCGTCACGGTGCCGCTGATCAGCTCGATACTGGCGCGCTGGGTGTACCTGAGCAAGCGCGGCGAGCAGACGACGGTCGCGGACCTCGTCGCCGGCGCGCTTGAGGTCTTCCCGGCGGTGCTGCTGGTGATCGTGGCCTGGCTCACGGTTTCCGTCGTCGGGCTGGTCACGCTCGTCATCCCCGGCATCTACGTCGCTGTCAGCTGGTACTTCGTAGTCCAGGCCGTCGTGATCGACGGCGATCGCGGCTTCGCGCCGATCTCACGCAGCGCGGGCGTGGTCCGCGGCCACTGGTGGCGGACGCTCGGGACAGGCCTCGCGCTATGGCTGACTGCTGCGGTCATCCCGCAGCTCGTTCTCACCTACGCCTTCACGCCCGTCGCGCGCTCGGCCAATTCCTACGCGATCGTCGTCGCGATCGTCGCGCTGGCGCGCGTGATCGCCCTTCCGTTCGTCGCGATCGGAGGGACGGTGTACTACCTGCAGCTACGCGACAGCGCACTTCCGCGCCCCAGGTTCTGACCGCGGTGGGCGCTACGGTGCGCCCTTGCCCGGGTTTCCCTCAAAGTCCGACCTCGCGGCCTGTGCCGGAGAAGCCGGCTATCTAGACTGAGTGGGCAAGCGATGACGCAGACCTCAGACCGCCAGCACCGACCGCGTTTCATCTTCGTCAGCGGCGGCGTCGTCTCATCGCTCGGCAAGGGAATCGCTGCCGCGTCGATCGGGAAGCTGCTCGTGGCCCGTGGGCTGAGCGTCGCGCTGCAGAAGTTCGATCCCTACATCAACGTCGATCCCGGCACGATGTCGCCCTATCAGCACGGGGAGGTCTTCGTCACCGAGGACGGCGCCGAGACCGACCTCGATCTCGGCCACTACGAGCGTTTCACCGACGCCAACACGACGCGCGCCTCGAATGTCACCGCGGGCGGCATCTATAACGCGGTGATCCGCCGCGAGCGCCGCGGCGACTATCTCGGGGCGACGGTGCAGGTCGTGCCGCACATCACCGACGAGATCAAGCAGCGCGTCTCGCTGATCGCCGAGTCAACGGACGTCGACTTCGTCGTGACCGAGATCGGCGGCACCGTCGGCGACATCGAGTCGCTGCCGTTCCTTGAGGCGATCCGCCAGTTCCCGGTCGACGTCGGACGCCGGCGTTGCATGTTCATCCATCTGACGCTCGTGCCCTACATCAACCACGCCGGCGAGCTGAAGACGAAGCCGACACAGCACTCGGTCAACGAGCTGCGCCGCATCGGCATCCAGCCGGACATGGTGGTCTGCCGCTCCGAATCGCCGCTGTCGTCGGACATACGCAAGAAGATAGCCCTCTTCGCGAGCCTGCCGGTGGAGGCGGTCGTGTCCGCCTACGACGTCGCGAACATCTACGAGTGCCCCCTGACGTTCCATGCCGAGGGCGTCGACGATTTCATCCTCGACCACTTCGGAGTGAGCGCGGTGCCGCCGGAGCTCGGCGGCTGGCGCGACCTCGTCGAGAGCGCGCGTGACGCCACAGAGGTCGTGCGCGTCGCGATCGTCGGCAAGTACGTCGAGCTTGAGGACGCCTATCTGTCGGTTGCCGAGGCGCTTCGCCACGCCGGATTCTCCGACGGCTGCCGGATCGAGATCGACTGGGTTGACTCGGAGGCCCTCAACGGCGGCGCGGCTGGGCGACGCCTGGCCGCTGCGGACGGCATCCTGATCCCCGGCGGATTCGGGAGCCGCGGCTTCGAAGGGAAGATCGAGGCGGCCCGCTTCGCCCGCGAGAACGGCGTCCCCTACCTTGGGATCTGCTTCGGCATGCACGTCGCCGTTTGCGAGTTCGCGCGCAACATCGCCGGCATGGAGGGCGCCAACTCGAGCGAATGCGACCCCGAGACGCCGTTCCCGGTCATCGACCTGCTCCCGGAGCAGAAGGAGATTTCAGATCTCGGCGGCACGATGCGTCTTGGCGCGACGCCGATCAAGCTGCACGACGGGACCCGCGCGCGCGAGATCTACGAGGAGTCGGTGATCTACGAGCGCCACCGCCACCGCTACGAGGTCAACAACATGCTGCGCAAGCGGCTCGAGGGCGCGGGTCTGCGGATGTCGGGCACGACGCCCGATGAGCGCCTCGTCGAGATCGTCGAGCTGACCGATCACCCGTTCTACGTCGCCTCGCAGTTCCACCCGGAGTTCAAGTCGCGCCCGGAGCGTCCGGCGCCGCTGTTCCGGGAGTTCGTCGGCGCTGCGCTCGTCCGCTCGCGCGGGGAGCAGCCCGCCGTCAGCTCGTGACGGCGGCGACCGAGGCCGAGCGCCGCAGACTGCAGGACACCTTCGCGGCGCTGTGCCGCATCGAGAGCCCATCGGGCAGCGAGCGCCGCTGCGCCGACATGGTCATCGAGCGGCTCCGCTGCGCCGGTCTGGAGGTCAGCGAGGACGCGGCGGGGACGGCGCTCGGCGGCGACTGCGGCAATCTGCTCGCGCGCATTCCCGGCAGCGGTGAGGAGTCGATCCTCCTGTGCGCTCACCTCGACACCGTTCCCCTCGCCGCCGCGATCGAGCCGGTGCTGCGCGACGGCTTCTGGGAGAACGCCAACGAGGCGATTCTTGGGGCCGACAACAAGGCCGCCGTGGCGGTTCTGCTCGTGCTCGCCGAACGGCTCGCCGCTTCGCCTGCGGACGTCGCGATCGAACTGCTGTTCACGGTCGGGGAGGAGCGCGCGCTGTCGGGCGCGAGAGAGTTCGAGGCGGGGGTGCTGCGCAGTCGGATCGGCTTCGCGTTCGATAGCGCGGCGCCCGTCGGCGGCGTGGTCGTGTCCTCACCCACGCACTACCGAGTCGCCGCCGAGCTGCACGGCGTCGCCGCACATGCCGGGCTTCGCCCCGAGAACGGCCGCAGTGCGATCCTCGCGGCGGCGCGCGCGATCGCCGGCATGCGTCTCGGCCGGGTCGACTCTGACAGCACCGCGAACATCGGCGTGATCGACGGCGGCAGCGCCGCCAACGTCGTGCCCGACCGCTGCAGCATCCTCGGAGAGGCGCGCAGCCTCGACGCCGACCGCGCGCAGCGGCTCGCGAGCGAGATCGTCGAGTGCTTGACCGACGCGGCGAACGACCCCGAGTGCGAATGCGACCTCGACGTCACGATGGAGCGGGAGTTCGAGGGCTACCGCGTACGCGCCTCGAATCCCGAACTCGAGCTCGCCTCCGCCGCTCTGCGCGACTGCGGGTTCGAGCCGCAGCCGACCGCCAGCGGCGGCGGCAGCGACGCCAACGCGCTGCGCGCGCGCGGGATCGCCGTGCTGAACCTGGCCAACGGCACCGAGCGAAACCATGAGCCGAGCGAATGCGTCGCAGCCGCCGCGCTCGAATCGGTGCTCGATGTCGCCTTCGCGCTGGTCGCGCGAGCCGGCCCGGCGCAGGCCGAGCTGTCGTGATCGGCCCCGATCCAGCGGAGATCCGCGTCCTCGGCGCGCTGATCGAAAAGCAGCGAGCGACTCCTGACTCCTACCCGCTGTCGCTGAATGCGCTGCGCCTGGCGACCAACCAGGCGACCGGTCGCGAACCCGTCGTCGACTACGACGAGTCGCTGATCCGCGACGCGGTCGCGCGCCTGGTCAGACGCGGCTGGGCGCGCCTGGCAAGCGGCCCCGGCAGCCGCGCGACCAAGTACCGCCACCTCCTCGACGACGCGCTGTCACTCAGCGGCGCTGAGCTCTCGGTGCTCGCCGTGCTGATGCTGCGCGGTCCCCAGACCCCCGGCGAGCTGCGCCTGCGCACCGAACGCCTGCACCGCTTTTCCACCCTCGAGGAGCTCGACGCGGTGCTCGCGACGCTCGATCAGCGGCGTCTGATCGTCCGCTTCGACCGGCGCCCCGGCCAGAAGGAGGCACGCTGGAGCCCCGGCGAGGCATTCGGCGCGGCCGAGCAGCCCGACGACGCGGCGGCGGCCAGCGCGCTCGTCGCGCTCGCCGCCGACGACGATCTCCAGTCGCGCGTAGCAGCGCTAGAGCGCGATCTCGACCAGCTGCGTGGGCTGGTCGAGCGGTTGCGCGGCGGCGAGGCCTAGAGGGGACCGCCGGCGCGGAGCGAAAACCAGCGCCATGGCATCGACCGCCGCGCCGGTCCGGCCGTTCGATCAGCTGCTGTCGGACTTTCTCATCTACCTCGAGTTCGAGCGCGGTCTTTCGCGCAACACGCTCGAGGCCTACCGTGCCGACCTGGTGCAGTTCAGCGCCTACCTGAACGAGCACTCCTACGACGTTCTCGAGGCGCGCCATCCGGAGCTGTCCGGGTTTTTGACCGAGCTCGCGCGGGGCAGCCCCGAGCGACCGCCTGTCGCGGCGGCGACGCTCCAGCGCAAGGCGGCCTGCCTGCGCTCCTTCTATCGCCATCTGCGCCGCGAGGGTGTGATCGATCACGACCCGACCGCGGAGCTGCGCGGCCCGCGCCGAGCCCAGAAGCTTCCCGAGGTGCTCAGCCGCGACGAGGTCAACCGTCTGTTGGCGGCGCCGGCGGGAACTTCGCCAACGGCGCTTCGCGATCGGGCGCTGCTCGAGGTGCTCTACGCGTGCGGGCTGCGGGCATCCGAGGCCGTCGGCCTGCTGATCGAGGACGTCGATCTTGAAGAGGAGTTCCTGCGGGCGCGCGGCAAGGGGTCGAAGGAGCGCCTGGTGCCGATCGGCCGCGAGGCGATCGGCGCGCTTCGCGTCTATATGACGCGCTCGCGACCGGTGCTGGTCGGCCTGCGCGTCGAGCGCCACATCTTTGTCAACCGTCGCGGCGGATCGCTCAGCCGCCAGGGCCTCTACAAGATCGTGCAGGGATACGCCACGGCCGTCGGGCTCGAGGAGCGGATGAGCCCGCATACGCTGCGCCACACCTTCGCCACGCACCTGCTGGCGGGCGGCTGCGATCTGCGCACGCTGCAGGAGATGCTCGGCCACGCCGACATCGCAACGACCCAGCTCTACACGCATCTGTCCACCGAACGCCTGCGAGACGTCTACTTCGGCGCGCATCCGCGCGCGCACGCCTGAGCGCTCAATAAGCTGGGCGCGAGCATGAACCGTCGCGCGTTCGTGGTCGTGATCGACGCCTGCGGTGCGGGCGAGCTGCCCGACGCAGCCGACTACGGCGATTCCGGCGCGAACACGCTCGCGCACCTCGCCGAAGCCGTTGGCGGCCTCCAGCTGCCCGCGCTTTCATCGCTCGGGCTCGGGAACATCATCGGCCTCGAGGGCGTCCCCGCCGCCGAGCACCCGGCGCTGCATGGCCGACTGCATCCGCTCGGTCCCGGAAAGGACTCAACGACCGGGCACTGGGAGCTGATGGGGGTCAGCGCCGCGAGCGCCCCCCCAACCTTCCCGGATGGAATCCCGGAGGCGGTGCTCGTGCTCGTCCAGGAGGCCTTCGGCGCGCGCTCGATCTGCAACCGCGCCTACGACGGGGTCGCAGCGATCGAGTACTTCGGTGCCGAGCACCTCGCGAGCTCGCGGCCGATCCTCTACACCTCCCAGGACTCCATCATTCAGCTCGCCGCGCACACGGCGATCCTCAGCGAGGAGGATCTCTACGACGCATGCCTGCGGCTGCGCGCCGCGCTCAGCGGGCCGGATGCGGTGCGGCGCGTGATCGCGCGCCCGTTCGAGGGCGAACCGGGGGCGTTTGAGCGCACGCACGGCCGGCGCGACTACACGCTGCCGCCGCCGTCGGCCAGCCACCTGACGGTGCTTGCGCGAGCCGGCGTCGAACTGCACGGCGTCGGCAAGGTGAACGCGCTCTTTGACGACGAGACGTTCAACGTCGAGCACGCCGGGGCGACCAACGAGGAGGCGATCGACAGCCTCACGCGACTGATCGCCGGGCTCGACGCGGGGTTTGTGTTCGCGAACCTGATCGAGACCGACCAGCGCTATGGTCACCGCCATGACGCGAGGGGCTTTCACGAGGCGCTCAAGAGAATCGACGCCGCGCTTGCCGGCTGGCTGGACGTGCTCGGAGAGGGCGACCTGCTGATCATCACCGCCGATCACGGCTGCGATCCGGCGGCACCCCACACCGACCACACACGCGAGCACGCCCCGCTACTGGCGCGCTTTCGAGGCCACGGCGGTCGCCGCCACGACGGGCCGATGGCCGACGTCGGAGCCTCGGTGCTCGACTGGCTTGCCGCAGTGGCTGAGCCGGCGCTTCCGGGACGCTCGTTCATCGCCGGCGATGCCTGAGCTTCCCGAGGTCGAGACGATCCGCCGCCAGCTCGAGCCGGCGGTCACGGGGGCGAGGCTGAGCGCGATCGAGGTGCTAGATCCGCGCTGGTGCGAACCGCTCGCCGCCGATGCGCTCGCCGACGCGGTCCGCGGCCGTCACGTGCTCGCGCTCAGACGGCGCGGAAAGTACCTGGACTGGGTGCTCGAGGGAGAGCTGCACCTGCTGATGCACCTGCGCATGACCGGCTCGCTGTTGCTCGATGCCGATCCGGGGCAGCGCTACGTGCGGGTGCGGCTCGACTTCGACTCGGGGCGCCGGCTCGAGTTCGTGGACCCGCGTCGCTTCGGGACGGGGCAGCTCCTCGCCGGTGATTCCGCGCTTGAGGAGTTCTTTGGCGCCCGTCTCGGCGTCGAGCCGTTCGACGAGGCCTTCACCGCGGTGGTGCTGCGGTCGCTGGCGCGCGGCAAGCGCGTGGCGGTCAAGACGTTCCTGCTCGATCAGCGGATGATCGCCGGGGTCGGGAACATCTACGCCGACGAGGCGCTCTTTCGCACGCGCGTCCATCCGCTGCGCGCAGCCGGCGCGCTTCGCCCGAACGACTATGCGCTGCTGCGCGACAGCGTGCGCGAGGTCTTGAGCATGGGCATCGATTCGCGCGGCGCCTCGATCGACGACTTCCGTCATCTGGACGGCGCGCGCGGCAGCTTTCAGGACCGCTTCCGGGTGCATCGCCGCGAGGGCGAGCCATGCGTGGTCTGTGGAACGACGATCTCGAAGATCGTTGTCGGCGGCCGCGGCACCTACTTCTGTGCCCACTGCCAGCCGGTGCCTCGAATCGCGCGCGCTGCTAGGTAAGGAGTTCGCTCAAGCGCCCGGAGCGGTCGGCGCTGAGCAGCTGATCGAAGCCGCCGAGGAGCTCGTCGCCGATGATGACCTGCGGGAACGTCATCATTCCTGTGCGCGAGGCGAGCTCCGAGCGGCCCTCGGCGTCCATCGCCAGGTTGATCTCGTCGAATTCGAGGCCGCGCTTGTTCAAAAGCGCCTTCGCCTGGCGGCAATAGCCGCACGGTTCGGTCGTATAGACAGTGATCTTGTTCATTACTTCACAAAGTATAGCATGAGCGGCCCGCTCAAGACCGACGCCATCGTCCTGCGCTCGCTGCGCTATGGCGAGGCTGACCGGATCCTCCACCTGTACACGCCCTCGCGCGGGCGGATCGGCGCGATCGCCAAGGGCATTCGCCGCACGCGCAGCCGCTTCGGCGGCCGCCTCGAGCCCTTTTCGCGCGTCCGGCTGGTCTGCCACGAGGGCCGCGGCGAGCTGCTGACGATCACCGCCGTCGAAACGCTCGACGCCCACGCGCGGCTGCGCGACGCGGCCGCTACGCTCGATTGCGCGGCGCGCGCGTGCGACGCCGTCGCGCGGGTCTTCGAGACCGAGGAGCCCCATCCGGCCGTGTACAACCTGCTGTCCAACGAGCTCTCGCTGCTGGCGTCGGACTCCGCGCACGCGACCCACGCCAACGCGCTCGCGTTCCGCCTCAAGCTGCTCGTTGCGGCCGGCCTCGCACCGGCGCTCGGGGCCTGCGCCTCGTGCGGCTCGCCGGAGCATCTCGTTGCCTTCTCGCCGCAGGCGGGGGGCGTCGTCTGCAACGCCTGCGAGGCGGCGGCCTTCCCGATCGCGGAGGAGACGCACGAGTTCATGGCCGCTTCGCTCGCAGGTCCGCTGGCCGGCGCCCCGGCGGCATCGCTGCGGGCGCTGCGCGAGGCCGAGCGGGCGATCTCGGAGACGCTCGAGCACCACGCCCATCTGCGGCTGCGTCCGGCGGCGCTGCGATGACGCTCGCCACCACCTTCGAGCAGCGCATGCGTGAGGACGAAGAGCGTCATCTCTCACCGCTTGCGGCGCGCTCCTACCCGGCGCGGCGGGCGCAACCAGAGGATGACTGCAGCCTGCGCACGCCATATCAGCGCGACCGCGACAGAATCGTTCACTCCAAGGCGTTTCGCCGCCTCAAGCACAAGACGCAAGTGTTCGTCGCGCCCGAGGGCGACCACTACCGAACGCGCCTGACCCACACCCTCGAGGTGACCGGCGTCTCGCGCACCGTCGCGCGGGCGCTGTCGCTCAACGAAGACCTCGCGGAGGCGATCGGTCTGGGGCACGACCTCGGACACCCACCGTTCGGGCACATCGGGGAGGACGTCCTCGACCGCTGCCTGAAGGAGCGCTTCGGCGGCGGATTTCACCACTGGGAGCAGTCACTGCGCGTCGTTGACGCACTCGAGCGCGACGGGCGCGGTCTGAACCTGACGGAGCAGGTGCGCGACGGCATCCTCTGCCATTCCGGCCGCGCGCCGCTGCCGGCGACGCTCGAGGGTGCGATCGTCCGCCTGACGGATCGCTTTGCCTACATCAACCATGACATCGACGACGCCCTGCGTGCGGGCCTGCTGGCGCCCGCGGCGCTGCCCGTCGAGGCGATCGAGGTCCTCGGCGACACGGGGTCTGAACGCATCGACACGCTCGTGCACGACCTCGTCAGCGAATCCGAGCGCGAGGGCGCGATCGTCCAGGGAGAATCGGCAGCGGGCGCTCTGATGGAACTTCGCAACTTCATGTTCGAGCACGTCTACATGGGGGAGGTCGCCCGTCGGGAGCATTCAAAGATCGAAAACGTGATCCGGAGCCTGTTCGAGCACTACTGCAAGCATCCCGACGCGCTGCCGCCCTCAGACGAGGACCTGGCGCGCCGCGTGACCGATTACATCGCCGGAATGACCGATCGGTACTGCATCCGCGCTTACGAGGAGCTCGCCGTCCCGCGAGCTTTCGCACGCTGATGCCGCGCTACACCGCGGAGTCCAAGGAGCGCGTCCGCGAGGCGGTCGACATGATCGAGCTCGTCGGTGCCCGCACTGACGGGCTGCGGCGTTCGGGCGCCGACAGCTACATCGGCCGCTGCCCCTTTCACGACGAGCGTACGCCGTCCTTCTCCGTCAAGCCCTCGAGCAAGGTCTACTACTGCTTCGGCTGCCAGGCGGCCGGCGACGCGTTCAACTTCGTGATGGAGACCGAGAGCCTCGACTTCGCCGGCGCGCTCGAGTTCCTCGCCGATCGCTGCGGGATAACGCTCGAGGTGGAGGAGGAGGATCCGCGCGCCGCGGAGCGCCGTCGCCGTCGCGACCGACTGCTCGAGCTTCTCGAGCGTACCTGCTCCTACTACGAGCGCACGCTTTGGGAGAGTCCGGAGGGCGAGGGAGCGCGGCGTTATCTGGCCGAGCGCGGGCTCGAGGAGGGGCTGCTTCGCGAGTTCCGAGTCGGCTTCGCGCCGTCAGCGTGGGATCGCGTGCTGAGCGCCTCGCGGCGCGGTGGATTCAGCGAGGCGGAGCTTCTGGCATGCGGGCTCGTGCTGCGCTCGGTCGACCGTCCAGGCAGCGTCTACGACTATTTCCGCCGGCGGATCACCTTTCCGCTGTGCGACCAGCGCGGTCGCGTGCTCGGGTTCGGAGGGCGCATCATGGGTGCCGAGGATCCCCGCAAGTACGTCAACAGCCCCGACGGCGAGATCTACCACAAGGGTCGCCACCTGTTCGCCACGCACCTCGCGCGCCCGCATGCCGCAAAGGCGGGGTCGGTCGTCCTCTGTGAGGGCTACACCGACGTGATCGCCGCGCACCAGGCGGGTGTGCGCAACTGCGTCGGCTTGATGGGGACCGCTTTGACCGACGAGCAGGTTGGCGAGCTCGCGCGGCTAGCGCCTCGCGTCGTGCTCGCGCTCGACGCCGACGGCGCCGGGCAGGCGGCGATGATGAAGGCCGCGAGCGTCGCAGCCGGCCAGCGCTTCGAACTGCGGGTCGCCGCCCTGCCCGTCGGGAGCGACCCGGCTGATGTGCTCCGAACCGATGGCGCCAGAGCGGTGAAGGCCATGATTGACGGCTCGCTGCCGTTCGTGCGCTTCCGCGTCGAGCGAATCCTTGCATCCGGCGACGCAGCCAGTCCCGAGGGCCGCGACCGGATTCTCGACGAGCTGCGCCCCGTCTTCGAGGAGCTGCCTGCGGGCGCGATGCGTGAGGAGCTCGAACGGGAGGTCGTCAGCCGCCTCGGCGTCTCAGAGAAGCTCATCGAGCAGCTCTTCGCCGGGCGGCGCGGCGGCGCTGCGACTGCGCCAGGACGCTCCGCGGTGGCCGCGCCCCTCGCTGGCCCCGAGCGCACGGAGCGCGCGTTTCTCGAGCTGTGCGTCGCGCTGCCCGAGCGCGGCCTGGAGCTGCTCGAGGCGCTTGACCTCGACGCTCTCTTCGCGGGCAGGATCACGCGTGCGGCGGCGGCACATCTGCGCGAGCACATCCAGAACCCGAGTGCCGCCGTCAACGACTCCGACCTCGCCGTCGTGCTCGCCGAGCTCGAGGTGCGCGCCGCGGCGCTCACGCCGGTTCCAGCGGAGCTTGAGGCCGAGCGCTGCCAGCTCGAGCTGACGCGGGTCGCTCGCGCAATCGCGCGCGGGCGAGGCGCGGGCGGGGGAGGGCTGCTCGAGCTCCAGCGCGAGCGCGAAGGGCTTTCGCGAGAGCTCGACGGCTGGCTGAGCGAGGCTCTCGAGCAGACCGCAGCGCCGCGAGCGTGAGGTAGCGCAGGGGCGCAGACACCCCCGCCGCCTCCGCGGCGTGTGCTCTAATAGGGCGGCGTCTCACGAGGCGCCGTCGGCCATTCCGGGGTAGCTCAATCGGCAGAGCGCTCGGCTGTTAACCGATAGGTTGTGGGTTCGAGTCCCACCCCCGGAGCTCGGCCGCCGACTAGTCTTCGCCTGCGTGGGCCGGTAGCTCAGCTGGTTAGAGCAGCGGACTCATAATCCGTCGGTCCCAGGTTCGAGTCCTGGCCGGCCCATTGGTGTTTGCAGGGATTTTGTGCTCCGCTTCCCGCCTCGTTAGTCTTCTCGTGTTCCATATCGTGTTCCCCAGCGGCCGCCGGTGGCTGGGGGGTGGTGGGAGGCGTGATGGCGGGCGTCAGGCCGTCTGGGCATCTGCAGGTCAAGGGCGAGGCGGGTAAGCGCCGCTATTACGCGCTCTGGCGTGATGCGGACGGCCGCCATCAGCGGCTGCTCGGTCCTGCGCACGTCAAGGACTCGCGGCGGCGAACGCCGCGTGGAGCGGTCATCTGGCGCGCCGGTGACGGGCCGAAGCCTGAGCTCTCCTACCTGACCCCGCAGGAGGCCGCGGCGGTGCTGCGCGAGCTGCTCGCGGCGGCGCCGAAGCGGCCGACGCCAGCGGGCGAGCGGGGCGCCGGTGCCGTGACGTTCGGCGATGCCTGTCGGGAGTGGTTGCGCTACGTCGAGCACGACAGGCGCCGGGCGCCCTCGACGCTCGCCGACTATCGGAACACGGTGCGCGCGTACCTGCTCGCGGAGTTTGGCGAGCAGACGCCGCTTGGCAAGATCGACACGCGTCGTGTCGACGCGTTCCGCGAGCGCATGCTGTCGGAGGGTCGACTGTCGCGCCGCTCGATACAGAAGATCCTCGTGCTGCTGCACGGGATCCTCAAGCGTGCCAAGCGCCGTGGTTGGATCTCGAGCAACCCGTCGGAGGACGTCGAGCGCGTCACGTTTCGCCGCAGTGGCGAGTTCAACGTGCTCACCCCGACGCAGGTCGCCGCGCTCGCGCGCGCCGCGGCGGGCGAGCAGGACGCGGCGCTGTTCACCGTCGCCGCGTTCACCGGCCTGCGCTTGGGGGAGCTGCGCGCGCTGCGCTGGGGTGATATCGATTTCGCGAAGCGCTTGGTTCACGTTCGCCGCAGCTACACCCACGGCGAGGCGGGCCCGCCGAAATCGGGCAAGGTGCGCTCGGTCCCGCTGATCGACCAGGCCGCCGTGCCGCTCGACGCCCTGAGCCGGCGCGAGCATTTCACGGGCGACGACGACCTCGTGTTCGCCACCGCGATCGGGAAGCCACCCGACGACAGCGCGCTGCGCCGTCGCTTCTACGACGCCCTCGAGGCCGCCGGGTTCGGCGCGCTCCGGCGCAAGCCGGACCCGCTCGTCTTCCACGACCTGCGCCACACCTTCGGCACGCTCGCCGTCCAGGCATTCCCGCTCTCGGACGTGAAGGCCTACATGGGCCATGCCGACATCCAGACGACGATGATCTACGTCCACCACGTGCCGCGCCGCGACGCCGCGGCCCGGCTCTCAGCGGTCGTCGGCGAGGAGGCTGGGCCGGAGCGATTTCCAGACCAGGAGCCGGCCCCGGCCGGCTCCTAACTGATCAAGCCAGCGGAGCGCAGCCGGGTCACCGAGCGTAGCGAGGGGAACCCCGCGCAGCCCGGTTGACGGATCGGCGAAGCGCAGCTATTGGCTGCGCGCCGGGCCGGGTCGTCACAGCTCGAAGCCGTGGCTGAGGTCGTTGTTGCGGTCGTGTTCGCGTTGCTCCTGCTGGATGCGGCGCAGTTCCTCGACGAAGCTGGACGGCTCGCGGTCGGGTTCTGCTCGGCTGTCGCGTTCGCGTGGTTCGCCTCGACCCAGCGCCTTGCGCAGTTCCTCGGCGAAGCTGCCCCGGGCACGGCTCAGCTCGGCGTCGTCTCGACGTTCCCGTTCGCGGGGCGCGTCGCGGGCGAGCGCTTGGTGTGGTTCGCGCACGGCGCGGCTTGGCTCGTGGTCGGCCTCGATGCGCTCGCGGCTGATGCTCGCTTCCTGGGCCTTGCTGGTGGCGGCGCGCTCGGCGAGTCGGTTAATCGCGTCGGTGTCGATGCCGGCGTGTCCGAGGTCTTCGCGGCTGGTGTAGATGTCGGTTTGCTCGCGGGCGCGGGTGAGGGCGACGTAGGTGGTTTCGCGGTTGGTTTGCCAGCCGCCGGTCAGGACGAGCGCGCGATCGGTGGTGAGGCCCTGCGCCTTGTATACGTGCTGGGCGTAGGCGAGCCGCAACCCGTCGAATTCGCGCGTCGAAACGTTGATGTCGCGTCGCATGGGCTCCTCGGTACGGACGAGTACGCGGCTGTCGCGGTCGTTGGCGGCCATCACCTGGCCGCGCGTTCCGTTTTCGACGCGCTGCTCGCCGCGCACCTGGTGCTGGGCGGTGAAGGCGATCTCGTCGCCGGCGCGCAGACCGTAAGGGCGGTCGGGCAGCGAGACGATCTCCCGTCCGAGCTCGCCGGCGTCGAGACGATGTTGTTGTGCTTGCCGGTTGAGGCGGTCGAGCTCGTCGTTGGACGCGTCGGTGAGCATCACGACACGATCGCTGGGGTAAGCCGCACGGGTGGCGGCCCAGTCGGCGACCATGCGCTCACCCGCTTCCGTCCGGGTTTCCGTCATGTGGAGGCGGCCGCGGGCCTGGTATTCGCCGAGGGCGCGCTCGGCGTCGCCCTGGCGCAGGCGTTGCCAGGCCTCGCGTTCCCATTCGTGGTTGGCGCGGTGAACCTCGCTGAGCCGCGCGGTGGGCACGCCGTCCTGCAGCTGCGGAAAGAGCCCGCCGGCGCCTATCGGCGAGAGCTGCGCCGGGTCACCAGCCAGGAGAAGCTTTGAGTTCCTCTCACTGGTGAGCTCGATGAGCGTGGCGAGCCGTCGGGTGTCGGCCATTCCGGCCTCGTCCATCACGACGACCGAGTGGCGGTCGAGCTGAAGCGAGCCGCGCTCGACGCGGGCGATCAGCGAGTCTGTGGTCATCGTCTCGCGCATCCCGGTCTCGCTGCCCAGGCGTTGTGCTGTCGCGCCGGCGACCGCGGTCCCGATCACCCGCTGGCCGTCGCGCTCCCACGCCTCGCGAGCCGCAGCAAGGACAACGCCCTTCCCGGTCCCGGCCTCACCAGCAAGCACGACAACCCCACTTTCACCGGTGAGCGTCTCAAGCGCCCGCGCCTGCTCCGCGGTGAGCGTGGGCCCGTGACGCTCTGCGCCTGCATGATTGTGGGACTCGCGGGCGAGCCCCGTCGCGACGCCGGCCGGCTCGTGGATGCGCTCGCGCGCGGTGTCGAGCGCGCGTTGCTCGAGCTCGCGGAGCTGCCGTGTCGTCCACCAACCGCTCTCCAGGGACACCAGCTCGCCGGAGCGTTCCAGCGCCGCGAGATGCTCGCCGGCTGCAGCCGGTCGCTCGACGCCAGCAGATAGCTCGAACGCTCGGGCCTCGAGGTCGCGCGTCTCGATCATCGACCGCTCGCGCGTGACCTCAGTGAGCAGTTCGGTGCGAACGTCGAGCTCCGACTCGCGCGGGCGCTCAGCGAACAGCGACTCGACCCGGTCCCGGCCGAGGCCGTACTCCTCGCCGACCGCTCGCCATGCCGCTGACACGTCGACCTCGGGGGTCACAGTCTTGGTGCCCCTGGTCGCAACGGCGATCGCGCCGAGTTCGCCGGCGTGCGGTGCGCGACCGTAACGGTCGCGAAACTCGCGGGCGGCACGCTCGATCACCTCGCTGCGCCGCGACCACCGCTTCACCAACTCTCCCGGGACACCCTGAAGCTCGAAAAAGCGGCCGTCACGGCCGGTGCGCCGTCGAACCTGCAGGCCGAGCTGGCGCAGTTCGTACGCAAGCTCGGCGCGGTACCAGGCGCCGTTCGCGCGCTGCGAGCGGAACAGCTCCCTTGAGTCGACCGCGGCGAAGCGCCCGTCGTCGCGTTGTGCGGCGAGGATCACGACATGCGAGTGCAGCTGCGGATCCGGTACCCCGTCGCGTTCCTGATCGCGGGTGAGACGCGAGGAGGTGTGCACGAACTCCGCCGCGACCAAGCTCCCCGCCTTCTCCCAGCGCAGTTCGCCGCGCTCGCGTCGGCGGACGAGCTCGACGTCACGCTCGATCCGCCCGACCGCGCTCGCCACCGCCTTGCGGTGTGCGACCTCGATCTGCGCGCGCCGATACGGACCCGAGACCGCCCAGAGCGCCGACACCGACTTCGGCGCACTGAACGTCGCGTCGATCCCCGCCACCCGCGACCCGTCGCCGCCAACGCGCCGCACCGGCTCGCCCGTCGCCGGTGAGCGCCCCCCCATCAACGCCACCAGCTCCGAGCGGCGCACGGGCTGCGCGGGGTCGAGGCCGAGCTCGTCCAGCGCGTCGGGCGACCCGTGCCAGACCCCGCCGTGCCCCTCGAGCTCGCCGCCGACGTAGTAGTCGCCGCGGCTCGCCGAGGTCGTCAGGTACGCCGCGAACCCCGCCGCCGC
>DATAWT010000087.1:0-29411 GCA_036267075.1 Solirubrobacteraceae bacterium | reverse complement strand
TCCTCGATGAAGAGCCGCCAACCGAGGCGCCACGCGAGGAAGAGCCGGCGGCAGTCGAGCTGCCCGTGCCGCCGCGACCACACGCGGAGTCGAACACCGAAGCGTCTGATGACGAGGCAGCGGCCGATCCATCGCTACCGTCGCTAACGCTGGTGGAGACACGCAACGGGCACGGTCACGATCCGGCGCCCGAGTCCGAGGCGTCGCCGGAACAGGACGAGGCCGATTCGGAACCGAAGCGGGAGAGGACCAAAGCCCGCCCGCACGAGGCGGCATCAGAGCACGAGACGGCGCAGAAGAAGCCCGCGAAGCCGCGGACCAAGCGTCGTACCGCGGCCGCCGCCAAGGAGGAGCGTACGCGGCGCACCAGCAGCGCCGATGACGCCGGCTGAGACGCCAACGGCGGAGATGACAAGCACCACGACGCCCGATGCAGTTGTGCCGCGGCAGGGCAACACCCTTCCGATTGTGGCGATCCTGGCTGGTGCGCTGGTCGGAGTAGTCAGCCCGGTCGCGGTTGCCGCGGTCGCGCGGCGCAGCAAGCGGGAGCTCGACGCCAGCGCTGAACGTCAGCGGGCCGCCCTCGATGCCGAGCGCGAGCGGCTCGAAACGACTCTCGTGGCGGAGGCCGAACGGCAGCGGCGCGAGACCGAACGGATCCTGCTCGACCGCGGGACCACCCTGATCTCAGAGTTTCGCGACGCAGTCGCGTATGTGACCCTCGACGCCCGCGGAATGCCGGCCGCGACGGACCGCTGGCGGCAGGCCGTGCACGCGCTCGCCACCTTCCGCGGGAGGCTCCTTTTGTGGTTCGAGGAGGGCGGTGAGATCGTCGAGGCGTTCGATGGCGTGACGGCGTTTACGTCGTGGAGCACCACGTGGGCTTCCGAGCTACGCGCCGGCGAGCACAAGGTCAAGCTCACGCGCGGCTCAAACGGCAACGGCGCGTCCGCGTATGCCGACCCCAACGGCTACGCGCTCGAGGACGTCGACCTGAGGCACCTGCGCTACGTCGTCGCGGCGCGCGCGCACCTTCGCCCGGACCGCAACGTCCAGCCCGAGAATGTCGCGCGAGTCCCGAGCGCACGAGCGGACCAGCGCGACGGCCGCGCGGTCATCCCGCCGCGCATAGCCGCCGCGCGCCCACAGGGGTAGCGCGCCGCCCCAGAAACAGCGACGCGCACCCCTGGACCAGACGCTCAGAAGCCGGGCAGCGCCCAGGTCCGCGCGGCGAGGTGGGCCTGGACCTCGGCCACATAGGCGAGCTGCCCAGCGTTCAGCCACGGATAGGGCGAGTACCAGCCGCCGAGGCTGTCCCACGCGTTGCCGGGTGAATAGCTCGAGTCGCCCCACGCGCTTCGCAGCCCGTCGGGGTTGTCGTAGTAGAAACGGATCTGCGCTGCCTGGTAGTCGACGTTGAAGGCGGTCGACTGCCAGCGCAGCGGCTCGGTCCCAGCGCCGACCGACCCGTCGGGAGTCCACTTGATCTGGCTGATTCCCATCGACTGGTAGACCTCGTCGGTGCCGGGCACCCGCGCCGCGGCGGGGTACTCCTGATACTCCGCCGGCGTGACGGTCGCTTCGTCACCGAGCTGGGACATGTTCCAACGCGACTCCTGCACGTACTCGGCGCGCAGCCAGTCGGCCGGGATCCCCCACTTCCACGCCGCCCACTGGATGATCTCGTCGGTCGTCCCCGTGTAGTGGCCGGTCACGAAGGCGTCGTAGGGGTTGGCCTGGACGACGGTCTGGCCGTTGTTGTTGCGGGTGCCGTAGAAGGCCTGCAGCGCCGCTGTGCCGGGCATGTCGTCGTTCTCAGGCGTGTTCGCCGGACGGTTCTCGGGCAGCGGCGTGACGTCGGCCGCCGCTTGCGCGTCGGAGAGCGGCGTGTAGGTGCCACCGTTCGCCGGGCTCCAGGCGGTCAGCGGGGCAGGCTGGTTTCCGGACGGTGGCGGGCTGACGCTGCCGCTGCCAGCCGGCGGAGTGGGGGTCTTGCTGTGTCCGGAACCAGACGGTGGCGGAGTGGTACTGCCCTTGCCGCCGCTCCCCGGCCGCGTCGGCGGCTGACGCTTGGCAGGGATGCTCGGTCCCTGGCGGGAGAACGTGTAGGCCGATGTGGCCTTCAGGAGGCTTGGGAGCATGAAGTGCTCAAGCAACGCCGAGACCGTTCGCTTGCGCGCGCGCCGGCAGGCGGCGCTCCTGCGCGGGCCGGCGTGACGGACGCCGCGGCAGGCGGCGAGCCGCGTGCGGTGGATCTGCGCGGAGCGTGGCGATGAGGCCGACGCCGCCGAGGTCGAGAATGCGACTACGCCTGCTGCTGCGGCTATGAGGACGCCGCGGAGTGCGGCGCGAGCGAGGGGCGCGGAGGTGCGCAGCGACGCTCGAGGCTGGTGCGCGTGCAGAGGAGGCTCCTTCCATGAGTGGACGGGCTACCTCCGTGATCGGCGCCGCCTGATCGGCGCGCAACGCAGCCGGACGACCGTTCGCGGCCGTCGGCTGGGGTTGGACCGCTCTATCGGGAGCGGACGGGGGTACTAGACAGGCAGATCTGGAGCGGTTGCAACGCCGCGCGTGTAACTAACCGACGTGCTGGCCACGCGCGGCCAGCACGTCGCGACTGGCTAGGAGCCGAGCGCCATTCGGCGCAGGTCGAGCGCCTCGTCAAGAATCGCCTCATCGACGCCGTGGTCACGTGCGACCTCGCGCAGCGGACGTCCCGACTTGGTCGCCTCCTGGACGATCAGCGTCGCCTTGTCGTAGCCGATGTAGGGGTTCAGCGCCGTAGCGACGGCGAGCGTCGACTCGGCGCTCCTAGTCGTGCCCTCGCGATTGGCCTGGATTCCGGCCACGCATTTCTCGTTGAGCACTGTGGCGGCGCTAGTCAGAAGCGTGATCGAGGAGAGCAGGTTGCGCGCGATCAGCGGGATCCGCACGTTCAGCTCGAAGTTGCCCTGCATCCCGCCGATCGTGATCGCCGTGTCGTTACCGACGACCTGCGCCGCCACCTGCATGACGACCTCAGGGATCACCGGATTGACCTTGCCGGGCATGATCGATGAGCCCTTCTGGAGCTCGGGCAGGAAGAGTTCCCCGATCCCCGCGCGCGGCCCCGAGCCCATCAGCGCGAGGTCCTGCGCGATCTTGGTCATCGAGACCGCGACGACCTTCAACGCTCCGGAGAGCTCGACGAGCGCGTCGCGGTTGGCCTGGGCCTCGAAGGGATCCTCGGGCGGCGAGATCCGCAGCTTCGTCTCGGCGGCGAGGCGGCGTCGTACCTTCGCCGCGAACTGGGGATGCGTGTTGAGGCCCGTGCCCGTCGCCGTGCCCCCGAGCGGGATCTGGGAGACGCGCGGCAGGGCGTCTTCGATGCGGGCGCGGCCGAGGCGGATCTGAGCGGCGTAGCCGGCGAACTCCTGGCCGAGGGTGACCGGCACAGCGTCCATCAGGTGCGTGCGCCCGGATTTCACGATCCCGTTGAACCGCCGCGCCTTCGCGCTCAGGGCGCGCTCGAGCCCGGCGAGCGCCGGCAGCAGCCGCCGCGTGGTCGCCTCAAGCGCCGCGAGATGGACGGCGGATGGGAAAACGTCATTTGAGGACTGGCCGAGGTTGACGTGGTCGTTGGGATGCACGCCTGCCCCGGCGAGCGCCGCGATCACCTCGTTTGCATTCATGTTCGACGAGGTACCCGAGCCGGTCTGGAAGACGTCGATCGGGAACTGGTCGTCGTGCTTGCCGGCCGCGATCTCGCCGCCGGCCTTGGCGATCCGCCGCGCGACGCCGATCTTGAGCAGGCCGAGCTCGCTGTTGACTGTGGCCGCGGCGCCCTTGATCCGGCCCAGCCAGTGGATCACCTCGACGGGCACCGGCTCGCCCGAGATCGGGAAGGTCTCGATCGCCTTGCGGGTCTCGCCGCCGTACAGGGCCTTCGGGCTCATGCGCGTCTCGTCCTTTGTCGACTGCAGGGGTGCGCAGAAACCTATCCGCAGAAGGCGGCGAGCTCGCGCGCGACGCCGACGGGGTCGTCGTATGCGATCAGGTAGCCGGTGCCCGGGAGCACGCGCAGCTCGGCCCCGGGGATCAGATCACGCGCCTCCTCGGCAACGGCGAGCGGATGGATGCGGTCCTCGTCAGCCCACAACAGAAGCACCGGCAGCTGCAGGCGTGGATAGAGGTCAAACAGCTCGTGCTGAGCGCCGCTCGGCCAGCGCGCGGCGAAGCGCGCCCACGATCGGGCCCGGTTGGCGTTGCCTCCGACATCCGCGAAGGCGTGGCGCAGGAGGTCCCGTGTCCCGGCCGCGCCGCGCGCCGAGAGCTTGACGCCGAGCTCCGGTCGAAAGACGAAGCGGGCGCCGTGCGAGAGCGCCCGGTCAAGGCCCGGAACGGCGGCGGCGCGCGCCGCGAGGCGCCAGCCGCGACGAAGGCGCTCGCGCTCGGCGCGGCGGTGAAGGCGGTTCGGCAGAAGGATCAGCGCGCCGGGAGCGATGTCACCGCGAGCCAGCATGTGCAGGACGATCTCGGCGCCGAGCCCGTGGCCGCCGATCAACGGGCGCGGGCCGAGCACCTCATGGCTGAAGCCGGCCATCACCTCGGCGAACCAATCGGGGGTGTAGGGATGGCGCGGACGCTCCTCTGAGTCGCCGTGCAGCGGCAGGTCTGGCAGCACCACGCGGAAGCGGTCCTCCAGCGTCTCGACGATCGGCTCGAACTCCTTGTGGGAGAGCATCGCGGAGTGCAGCAACGCGAGCGGGGGCCCGGAGCCCGCCTCGCGATAGGCCACGCGCGCCCCGTCGCTGTGGTGATACAGCCGCAGCTTCACCAGCGGCCATCGTAGCTACGGCCCGCGCAAACCGGCGCCGCCTCAGCTTGTCGGCGCCGAGCCGGACCTTCTCAGACCCCGTCGACGCCCTCCATATGCGACTGAGCCGGCACCCAATGAATATCCGCCGCTACTCGATCAGCAGCACCGGACTAGCGCCGAAGAATCTCCCATCACGACGCAAAGCTTCGCGCGTCACCACAATCGCCCGACGGGCGACAAGGCGATATGTCACGAACACCTGTTGTGCATAAGTTCGGCGAAGGCGGAAGCCCATACGCATCAGCTTGACGAGCGTCGCACGGATATCCGCTTGCCGGACGCCTTCATCGATCACATCGACTTCGGTTACGGAAAGTGCCGCACCAGACATAGACCGCAGCCACGGCGCGTAATACTGGAACGCTCCCCACCCTCCGTTCTCGAGGAGATAGTCGTCGGGTCGTTGCAAGACGACGATACGATCCGGCCTCGGACCATCAAGAGCGTGAACCGCGTCTCGCACATCTTCCCGCTGATAAGCCACATCACCGTTGATCGAAAATGTGACGGCCAAGCCGACCGCCGCGCACACCATCGCGACGAGCAGACCCGGCACTCCTGCGCGTGCATTCCCGAGCGCGACCGCGAGCGCTGCCGCGAACGGCAGGTAGGCAGGGAGCAGGTGGCGCGGTAGGACGTAGTCGAAGCCGACCAGGGCGGCCACCGTCGCCAGAACGACGACGCCCGCCGCCAGCGCGAGCGCCGAGCCGGCAATGCGGCGAGACCTGGGGGTCCCGCGCCACAAGACCAGCGCAAACGCCGCGACGACAACCAGCCGCCCGAGCCACCATGCATGCGGAACGCCAGCGCCGCCCTCGACCAGAAGGGTACCTTCGACCCCTCTGACGCGGCTGATCAGGGAGCCACTTTGCGCGATCCACGAAATGTTTGTGGTGTTGCGCTGGTAGATGGCAAACGGCGTGACAACAGCAAAGAAAGCCGCCAGGATGGCGGCGGCCACGACGGCGTTGCGGTTACGTGGAGCACGCAACAGCAAGATGGCCGCTTCCGGAAGAACGATGAACACCGCGAAGTAATGCGTCGCCACAGCTAGGCCGCTGACGGCTGCCCACCAGACGATGGCTCGATCTTGGCGGCACATCAGCACGCGCGCCCAGAGGACCAACGACACCGTGCACAGGAGGAGCAAGAGTGCGTACTGGCGCGCCTCTTGGCTGTACCAAATCAACATGGCGCTTGTCGCCATGAGCAGACCGAGGATGGTGGCAACGCGGGCACCACAGATGCGCCTCGCACCCCAGAACCCGACGGCCACCGTCGCGCACCCGAAGACGGCCGACAATGCGCGCAGTGCGACGATCCAGTCTCCGAAGACTCTCGTCCACAGCCACGCGATACAGAAATACAGCGGCGGCGATGACTCGTTGTGTGCCACAGCGGACAGCATGTGCCCAAAGGAGCCATGGAGCCACAGCAGCGTGTTGCCCTCGTCTGTCCACACACTCTGGGTGCCCAGCGTCGCGAAGCGCAGTGACGCGGCGAGGACCATCACCACGACAAAGCCCACTGCCGTGAAGTGCCGACGCGACACTGTGGCTGCCGACGCCATTGTGCGCGGACATTACAAGACGATGTAACGACGACGGTCGCTACGAAGCTGTCATGCGCGTACACAAACAAGGCGCGTCCAGCGGTGTACGGCGCGCGAGCAAGCCACCGATCAACGTGCGCAGCCCGCGGGCTTTGCCTGCACAAAGGTGCGCTTACTGGAGGATGATGGTAAGGCGAATCACAGTTGGCACTTCCTGCCGTGCCCACAGCGACCTGCATCCTCAGCGGAGACGCTTGAGACGCTCGGCCGAGGCAAGCCATGAAGGTGGGCACGATGCTCGTGCGTATTAGCTCGTATTCGCTGTTCTTCGCTCACAGCGCCGGCCCGAGGGCGGCGTGATGAGAAACGACACGCCCTGCAGAAAATCGCGGAATGGGGTGAGCGGCGGTCCCGAGTCCTCCTCGCGACATGCGACGCGCCCCGTCGCTGTGGTGATAGAGCCGCAGCTTCACCAGCTGCCATCGTAGGCTGCGGCCCGTGAGCCGCGCACGAGCCTATGACCGCGAGATCGTCGCGATCGCGCTGCCGGCGCTCGGCGCGCTGACCGCCGAGCCGCTCTACCTACTTGCGGATACTGCGATCGTCGGCCACCTCGGGACCGCGCAGCTTGCCGCGCTGGCGCTTGCCGCGACGGCGCTCGGGGCCGTCACGACGATGTTCAACTTCCTCGTCTACGGGACGACGTCGGCGGTCGCCCGCGCAAATGGTGGAGGCGAGCACGATCGCGCTCACGAGCTCGGCGGCCAGGCTGTCTGGCTCGGACTTGCGATCGGCTGTCTGCTTGCGATCGCCACCGTCGTGCTCGCGGGTCCGGCGACCAGGCTGCTGGGCGGGCAGGGGCACGTGGCCGCGCTCGCCGCGCGTTACCTGCGGATCTCGGCGCCCGGGCTGCCGGCCGTGCTGCTTGCCACCGCCGGGCAGGGCTACCTGCGCGGGATCTCGCAGCTGCGCCGGCCGTTTCTGATCGTGATCGCCGCCAACGCCGCCAACCTCGCCCTCGAGCTCACGCTCGTCTACGGCGCGGGCCTCGGGCTCGACGGCTCGGCACTCGGCACTCGGCACGGTGATCGCACAGCTCGGAATGGGCCTCGCGTTCGCCGCCGCCGTCTGGCCGCTGCCGCGTCCGCAGCTGCGCCTGATGAGCGGCCTCGCGCGCGTCGGCGCGGAGATCCTTGTGCGAACCGCCTCGCTGTATGCGTCGTTCGTCGTCGCGAGTGCCGTCCTTGCGCGGATCGGAAAGGCTTCGCTCGGCGCGCACCAGGTTGCCTTCCAGCTCTTCAATCTGATCGCGCTCGTTCTCGACGCGCTCGCAATCGCCGGGCAGGTGATGGTCGCGCGGATGCTCGGCGCAGGCGACGGGGACGGCGCCTACGAGGTGGGACGGCGGCTGGCGGTGCTCTCGGTCGCGGGCGGGATCGGCGTCGGCGCAGTGCTCGGCGCGCTTTACGGCCCGCTGCCCCACGTCTTCACGACCGACCCCGCCGTGATCGGGCGGCTGCACGCGGTCTGGCCGCTGCTTGCGCTGATGCAGCCAATCGCCGCTGCGGTTTTCGCGTTCGATGGGATCCTGATCGGCGCCGGCGACACGCTTTATCTGGCGATCGCGATGTTCGCAGCGGGCGTGTTCGTCTACGTGCCCGTGGCGCTGCTCGCGCTCGAGCTGCATTGGGGGATAGTCGGAGTCTGGGCCGGCTTGATCGGCCTGATCGCCGTGCGCTGCGCGACCACCGGCTGGCGCTTCGCCCGCCGTCGCTGGATCGTGCTCGGCACTGCGCACCCTGTGCGCGGTGCGCCTCGGGAGCGGCGAGTCGGGTAGCCCACCGCCTGTCTCGCCAGGCTGCTACCTCACCGAGGCGCTGCAGGCGGGCAGATCACGCTAATCCTCAGGCTCGCGCGATTGGCGCTCGGCGTCAAGACGCTCGAGGCGCTCGGCCAGGAGTCCGGAGAATGTCGCGACCTGGGAAGCCGCGAGCACCGAGTGGTGATCGCCGGGCACCCATTCGGCTTGGAGCGTGCCGCTGGCGTGGCGCTCCCACCAAAGCGTCGGCTGATCGGACACCATCGCGGAATAGTCGGTGTAGTAGACGACGACGGGCCCGGCGAATGGCCGTGCCCTGTAGCGGCGTGCGAGCCGGATCGCCCCCGGGTGATCCCAGCGCTCATCAAAGTCCTGCGAGTAGAGCTGCGGCGCCGGCGGACGGCGGAGCAGGCTGAGCCGATGCTGCACGCGCTCGCGCAGAAGGCCACCGTACCCGCGAACGCGCCGGCGCACGGAGTAGCCCTTGCCCTCGCGCGTGCGGATCAGGATCTGTCCGCGCCAACTGAACGCATACGGGGCGAAGGTGTCCAACAGCACCAGCAGCTCGACCTCCTCGCCCATGTCCTGCAGCCGGCAGGCGAGCTCCCAGCCGACATACCCTCCGAGCGAGTAGCCACCGAGCCGGTACGGCCCGTGTGGCTGACGCTCGCGGATCGCGCTCAGACATTTCTCGGTGATCGCCTCCACGCTCGACATGCGCCATGCGGGGTTTGCCGGATCGATCGTGTGAACGGCGTAGACGGGCTGGTCGTACATCAGCGTCGGCAGGACGTTGCGCATCGCGATCACCGCGCGATGGTCGGCGACCGCAAAGAACCAGGGCGGTCGCGAGCCGTTCTCTCGCACCGGTATGACGGGGCTCATCGCCTGCTGCCGACGCTCGAAGTCGAGTCTCGCGACCATGTCGGCAAGGGTCGTGGATTCGAACATCGCGGCGGCCCCGAGCCAGCGCCCAAAGCGCGCCTCGATGCCCGCCAGCAGCGCCAGGGCGTCGAACGAATCCGCACCGAGGGCGAAGAAGTCATCGTCGGCTCCGGGCGGCGCATCGAGCTCGAGCACCTCCTGCCAGAGCGCTCCCATCGCTCGCTCGGTTGCGCCGGTGAGGCCGGAGGACGCGGCGGCTGCGCGGGGTGCTGGTAGCGCGTCGCGATCGAGCTTTCCGCTCGGAGAGAGCGGCAAGGAGTCGAGCACGACCACCGACGCCGGCACCAGGTGCGCGGGCAGCGACGCTGCGAGCCGCTGACGCGTCTTCTGCGGGTCAACCGTGTCGCTGCGCCCTACGGCGTAGGCGACGAGCTTGCGCTCGCCTCCCTCACCGCGTACGAGCACCGCAGCGTCCTCGATGTCGGGATCGTCCAGCAGCGCGTGACGCACCTCGCCCGGCTCGATCCGAAAGCCACGCAGCTTGACCTGGTCGTCTAGGCGGCCGTGGTAATCGAGCGTTCCATCGGCGCGCCAGGACACCCGATCGCCCGTCCGGTAAAGGCGCGCGGACGGGCCACCGAACGGATTGGCTACGAACCGCTCGGCGGTGAGTTCCGGGCGGTCGAGGTACCCGCGGGCGAGGCCCACTCCACCCAACAGCAACTCCCCAGCCACGCCGGGAGGCACGGGCTTCAGAGCGGGGCTCACGACGTAGACCTGGGTTCCCGGCAGCGGCCGTCCGATTGAGGGCGCGCCCGCGTCGTGCGCCTCGCAGCGGGCGGCCGTCGAGTAGGTCGTGTCCTCGCTCGGCCCGTAGAGGTTCCAGACGGCCTCAACGCCCCGCTGCTCAAAGAGGCTGTTGACGAGCGACCGCGGCAGCGCCTCCCCGGCCAGGGTCACGGTGCGCACCGAATCAGGCAACGCGCGGACCAGCAGCAGCTGGGTAATCAGCGACGGAACGCTGTTGACGAGGGTGATCTGCGCGTCAAACGAAGTGTCAGCCAGCGCGAAGAGATCGTCGACAAGGACCACGGTGCCGCCGAGCGCGAGCGTGACGATCAGCTCGAAGACCGACAAGTCGAAGCTCAGCGACGTGGACGCCAGCACGCCGCCGCGCTCTGCATCGGAGAACGTGTCGCGGGCCCAGTCCGCGAGCGCCGCGACCGACCCGTGCTCGATCATGACCCCCTTCGGCGTCCCCGTCGACCCCGACGTGTAGATGACGTGCGAGAGCGTGTCTGGGCGAATCGACGCCAGGCTGACAGCGCGCGAAGCGTTCGGAAGCTCGCCGTCGATGACGAGCAGTTCGCTGACTCCGGCGGGCAGCGACGCGGCCGACGTGGGGTCGGTGACGACAACGCGGGCCCCGCTGTCAGACATCATGAAACGAAGCCGCTCAGCCGGATAGCGGGGATCGAGCGGTACGTACGCGGCGCCGACGCGGTGGGTCGCGAGAACGGCCGCGACCATGTCGATGCCTCGGCTGGTCGCGATGCCGACATGCTCCTCAGAGGCGACGCCGCTCTCTAGGAGCAGGGCGGCGATGGCGTCGACACGCGCGTCAAGCTCCGCGTAGGTCAGCTGATCGCCCTCGTGAACGAGGGCCACATGGTCGGGACGCGTTGCGGCGTTATCTGCGAACAGCGTGGGGACGAGGCTGATCGCGGCGGTGGACGTGTCCTCGAGCTCGCCAGAGAGGACTCGCAGCTGCGTCGCGGGCATCGCACCCAGATCGCCGATCGCGATCGTCGGCTCGGACTCCGCGAGCTCGTCGAGCAACGCGGCCAGGTGGTGCACAAACCGCCGGCCGGCGGAGGCCCTGCAGCGAACGCCGTCCCACGCCGTCTGCAGCAGGATGTCGTCATCGCCAAAGATGTTCAGGGTCAGCGCCTGGCCGGTGCGATCGTAGAGCTCGACCTCTCGATCCGCCCAGCTCGAGTCGAGGAGGCGCAGAGCAGTGGTCGCCGTGTGCGGCTGGAAGTTGAAGAGCACCTCGGTGAAAGGCCGCGTGGAGGGCACCTCGCTCACCCGGCGGATCTCCGAGATCGGCATGTGCTCGAAATCGCGCACGGCCACCGAGAGTTCGCGAATCTGCACCAGTAGGTCATGAAACGACAGCTCTCTCGAGGCGTGCAGGCGAACTGGGCTTGCCACCATCAGCACTCCGACCATGCGGTCGGTGTCCATTGGCGGCGATCGCCGGCCAGCGCGCGTCGTCGCGTACAGAAGATCGTCTTGCGCGACCTCTTGCGACAGCAGGACGGCGAAGGCTCCCTGAAGGACGGTGGCGAGCGACATTTCGCAGCGCGCACAAAACTCAGCAAGACGCGTCGAGAGCTCTGTTCCCAGATGGACCTCGGCGGTTCCGGCGGAGCCCTCACCATCGTCGTCGTCACCGATCGGAGCCGGCGTCGGCTCCTCGATCCCGGCGAGCGCATCCCGCCAGAACTTGAGGCCCTTCTCGTCGGCGCCCTGGAGGCTCGCCCACTCAACGAACGACTGGAAGCGGTCGGCCTCCGGAAGGTCTATCTCGGCGCCGGCACGCAGGCTGTCGTAGATCGCGAACAGCTCGAGCTGAACTGTGACGCCTGCGTAGCCATCGATGATCGCGTGATGGTGGGTGAACAACATTCGATAGTCAGCGTCAGCGATCCGGCACAACGTCACGCGGAAGAGCGGCGCCGATTCGAGCGCAAAGCCGTTCTGGCGGTCGGCGCGCAGCAGGTCGCGCCAGCGCTTCTCCTGCTCGACCGGCTCGAGTCGCCTCCAGTCGCGCTCCACGAACGGGATCCTGACCGTCGGCGAGACACGCTGGCGCAGGGACGTCGCCTGGCCGATCTCGAAGCTGAGCCGCATCGCGTCGTGCCTCGCTGCCAGACGCGTCCATGCCTCCTGCATGCACCGCGCGTCAACGGGCTCGCGCAGGCGCACCACGATCTGCTCGACGTACACCGCCGGCGAGCGCGTGATCGTCTCGAACACCATCCCGGTCTGCGTCGAGGTGCACGGCAGCAGGTCTCCGGCACCGGTGTCGCCGAAGGCGCCGAGGACGGACTGCGCGACCGTCATCGCGCGTCGCCGTGCCGCGCCCCGGCGGCTGCCCGCTGATGCATTCCCTCACAACCCGCAAAAACTCCCGAGTCGATCGCTGGCGCGATTAGGCACATCACCCCGTGAACCGATCCTCCCTGATGCCTCCGGCCGAGACTGCCCAAGGCGCTCGACTTTACACAAGTAATTGCCAGCCGAAACGTCGTGCCGCGGAGATTTTTGCTCAGCGCGGTCATCGCTGAGACAGGGCAAGCCGTACGGGTGGGACCGACCTCCGTTGGTATTAACCGCGGCGGGGCGGTGGCGGGTAGCTCAGCTCACCGGCCTCAACTGACCGCTCCACGCCGCGGGAGGGACGGCGCGCAGCCCCCGTCCGTCCGGCTCCCGCGACGCGGTTGATCAGTCACCGCAGTAGGGGCAGCCGCCGTTCCCGATCGCAACCGAGTGGGCGATCTGCGCCCGGTGCTCGATCGCGAAGCGCGGGTCACTGGCGATCGCGTCGTCGTGCTCGCGGCGCTGACGCGAGGTCTCAGACTGCTGGCGGTAGGCACGAATCACGCCGCGGCGCATCGCGCTCGGCCGTAGTCGTGCGGGCATAACTGAACTGGACAACGGTTCTCCTTGGGTGGCGTTTGTACGTACGCCTCCCCTCCACGGAACCGCCCCTCCCGGTGTTGCGTCCGTCGCCTCCAGGCTAGCCGGCTGAACCCTTGGATCCGTGAAGATCCCGCAACCGCCGGCAACGCGAGGCTGCCTACACATGATGACAGGCGGCTTCGCTCGGCCCCTGGACAGCGGGCCATGGTTCGCGCTGCGGCCTTGGCCGCCCCGGCGGGCGCCCACCTAGAATGCCCGCACCCGTGCCGCGAGCGGTCGACACCCAGCAGTCCTTCCCGGCCCTCGAACTCGAGGTCCTCGAGCGCTGGCGCGAGCGCGACGTCTTCGCGGAGTCGCTGCGCCAGCGTGAGGGCGCGCCGCGCTACGTCTTCTACGAGGGGCCGCCGACGGCGAACGGGCCGCCCGGATCGCACCACGTGCTGGCCCGCGTCTTCAAGGACATCTACCCGCGTTACAAGACGATGCGCGGCTATCGCTGCGAGCGCAAGGCGGGCTGGGACTGCCACGGCCTCGGCGTCGAGATCGCCGTCGAGCAGAAGCTCGGCTTCACCAACAAGGCTCAGATCGAGGAGTACGGGGTCGCCGAGTTCAACCGCCTGTGCGCGGAATCCGTCTTCGAGTACCTCGCCGAGTGGGGCCCGCTGACGGAGCGGATCGGCTTTTGGGTCGACCTCGACGGTGCCTACCGCACGCTTGACGCGACCTACATCGAGTCGGTCTGGTGGGCGCTCGAGCAGATCCACGCCAAGGGGCTGCTCTATGAGAGCAACCGCGTCGTCCCCTATTGCCCGCGCTGCGGGACGGCGCTCTCCTCGCACGAGGTCTCGCAGGGCTACCAGGACACGCTCGACACGACGGCCTACGTCAAGCTGCCGCTCGCCGACGCGGACGGCGAGGCGCTCGTGATCTGGACGACGACGCCCTGGACGCTGCCCGGCAACCTCGCTGCCGCCGTCGGCCCGGAAATCATCTACGCGCGCGTGCGCGCCGGCGACGAGACGCTGATCGTCGCGCAGGCGCTCGTCGAGCGTGTCTTCGGCGAGGGGGCGGAGGTGGTCGGGACGCTCGAGGGGTCCGAGCTCACCGGTCGCTCCTACCGCGGCCCGGTCTTCGCCCGCAACGACTCGGACCAGAGCGAGTTCCCGATCCTCGCAGCCGACTACGTGACGACCGACGACGGTACGGGGATCGTTCACATAGCGCCGGCTTTCGGCGAGGAGGACTACCGCCTCGGCGAGCAGGCTGGGCTGTTTGATCGCACGAACCCGCACACCCTCTTCAATCCGGTCACCCGCGAGGGCCGATACGACGAGCGCGTCAAGGACTATGCGGGGCGCTCGGTGATCGAGCCCGAGCTCGCGGTCGACCTGCTGGCCGACCTCGACCGCCGTGGTCTGCTCGTCAAGGAGGAGCAGCACGAGCACTCATACCCCCACTGCTGGCGCTGCGGGACGCGCCTCATCTACTACGCGAAGCCGTCCTGGTACATCGCCACGTCGCGTCTTCGCGACCGGCTGCTCGCGGCCAACGAGACGGTGGATTGGCATCCGCCCGGGATCAAGCACGGCCGCTTCGGCGACTGGCTCGCCGGCAACGTCGACTGGGCGCTCTCGCGCGAACGCTACTGGGGGACGCCGCTGCCGATCTGGCGCTGCGATCGAGACGCCGAGCACCGCGTCTGCATCGGCTCCTTCGCGGAGCTCGAGCGGCGCACGGGGCAGAGCATCGGCGACCCCCACCGGCCCTATGTCGATGAGCTGACCTTCGCCTGCGAGTGCGGCGGTGAGATGACGCGCGTCAGCGAGGTGATCGACGTCTGGTTCGACTCCGGCTCGATGCCGTTCGCGCAGCACCACGCCCCGTTTGAGAACGAGGACGTCTACGAGCACATGTTCCCGGCCGATTTCGCCTGCGAGGGGCTCGATCAGACGCGTGGTTGGTTCTACTCGCTGCTGGCGATCTCGACGCTGCTCAACGACTGCGCCCCCTACCGAAACGTCGTCTGCCTGGGGCTGCTCGTCGACGGCGAGGGACGCAAGATGTCGAAGTCGCTGGGCAATGTGGTCGTTCCTTGGGAGGTGATCGACCGCTTCGGCGCCGACGCGTTCCGCTGGTACTTCTTGACATCCAAACAGCCCTGGGACGGCTACCGGTTCTCGATCGACGCCGTGGGAGAGTCGGTCCGCCTGTTCCTGCGCCAGCTGTGGAACGTCTACGGCTTCCACGTGCTTTATGCCAACGCGGCCCAGCCCGGCCAGGGCGGGAACGGCGAGCCCTCGGAGCTCGACCGCTGGGCGCGCTCGCGCCTGGCAGCGACTGTCGAGACGGTGCGCGAGCGGCTTGACGCCTACGACTCGACGCTCGCCGGCAAGGCGATCGCGGAGTTCGTGGAGGATCTCTCGAATTGGTACGTGCGCCGCTCCAGGCGTCGCTTCTGGGATGGCGACGAGGCGGCGCTGGCGACGCTCGAGGAAACGCTTGTGGCGCTCGCCAAGCTGCTCGCGCCGTTCACGCCCTTCGTCGCCGATGAGATCTACGACAACCTCGACGGCGAACTCGCGAGCGTTCACCTCTGCGAGTTCCCGGAGGGCGGAGAGCGCGACCTTGAACTCGAATTCGCCATGACGACGGCACGGGAGACGGTGCGCCTCGGCCTCGCTGCTCGAGGGCAGGGCAACGTCAAGCTGCGCCAGCCGCTTCGCGAAGCGATCATCGTCGCGGCCGGGCGCGAGCGAGCCGCGATCGAAGGCCTGTCCGAGCTCGTGCGCGAGGAACTCAACGTCGTCGCGCTGCGCTTCGTGGATGCCGCCGATGAGCTCGGCACCTACACGATCAAGCCCAACCTGCCGGCTCTCGGCCCGCGCTTCGGCGCGCGGATGCCGGACCTCCGCGCGGCAATCGCCGCGCTTGACCCAGCCGCGACGGCTGGCGCATTTCGCGACGGCCGCACGGTCGTCGTCTCGGTCGCCGGCTCAGATCACGAGCTGACGGCCGAGGACCTGCTCATCTCGATCGCGCCGCTTGAGGGCTACGGCCTCGAGCGCGAGGGCTCGCACGCCGTCGCGCTCGAGCTGGCGCTCGATGAGGAGCTGATCCGCGGCGGGTTGGCGCGCGAGATCGTCCATGCGATCCAACAGGTCCGCCGCGGCGAGGGGCTCGAGATCACCGACCGCATCGAGCTCCTCCTCGGCGGCGATCCGCCGCTGCTCGAGGCCGCTCGCGAGCACCGCGACTACGTCACCGGAGAGACGCTGGCGTTGAGCTTCGCCTTCGACGAGCGCGAGGACTGGACTTCGACCGTTTCGATCGACGGGTTCATCCTGTCGATCTGGCTGCGCCGCGCCGCGCTCTAAGCCTCCGACTCAAAGAGCTGGGCCTCGAGCTTCTTCTTGGGGTACGCGCCGATCACCTTCTTGACCGGCGAGCCGGACTCGAAAAGGATCATCGTCGGGATCGAAAGGACGTCGAACTTGGCCGCGGTCTGTTGGTTGTCCTCGATGTTCAGCTTGACGACGCGGAGGTTGTCCTGGTGCTCGACCGCGATCTCCTCGAGGATCGGCGCCACGAGCCGGCACGGGCCACACCAGGGGGCCCAGAAGTCGACGAGCACAGGCGTCTCGGACTCGAGCACCTCGGCCTGGAAGTTGTTGTCGTTGACTTCGCTGAGGGTGCCCGGCATTGGCTCGCTCCTAAGTTCGTGGTCCGCCTCCGTTCAATACTATACCAAATGAAGTGCCCGTCTGGGCGCGCGGAGATGCCGCCGCCGGGCCGGCGTCTTCACGCCCCTCAGACGAGCGCGTGCAACAGGTGCGGCGAGATATAGACCTCGACCAAGGAGGCGACCAGGAGCATCGGCAGCGCGATCGCAACCGTGACCATCGTCGCCGCCAGCAGCTGATCCCACTCGCCGCGGCGGCTCGCGATGATCCATGCCGCGAGCGGCAGGAACAGCGCCGTCAGCTCGATCACGGCGTGCGGCAGGAGCACGAGCAGAAGCGTGCCCGGCGTCGTGTGCAGCGCGTGCGCGACCGAGGCGGTCTCACCGCCGAGCACGACCGCTTGCGCCGTCAGCGAGAACGTCGTCGCGGCCACGACGAAGATGATCGCGAAGCGCCCCCCGCGCTCGTGGATGATGCGGATGACGCCGTGGCGCTGCTCGGCCTGCATCGGCACGGAGGATCCGGCGATGAAGCCCGCCACGCAGGCCATCGCATGCAGCGCGAGCACGAGCAGGTTGCGCTCGAGGATCATCCAGACGTTGCCCCAGTTGCCGACTCGAAACGGCGGCTGGATCGTCTGCACGGTGAACCCGCCGGAGCCGGACAGGCCGGCGATCCCCCAGGTCGCGGCGAGCAACAGCAGCGCCGCGAACAGGCTGCCGGCGAACCAGCGCGCGAGGGCCGGCCATGGATGGTGATGCCAGCCGGTCAGCGTTTCGCGCGTACGGCGCTTTCCGTAGATGAGCGCCGAACGGCTCGGCGACTCGGTCTTGACCGCTGGCTCGCTCACACCCACGCTCATACATCGGCGTGGGCGGCGTCGAGGATGAGCGGTTCGGCCGTCTGATCCAGCTAGCTTCGCCAGCGAAGCTGAGGCATCACGACGAACGCCTCCAGCGCGATCCGCGGAGACATCTTGGAGTGGCCGTGGCGGCGGTCATGGAAGACGATCGGCACCTCACGCACCTTGAAGCCCCGCAGCAGCGCGCGCTGCGTCAGCTCGACCTGGAAGCAGTACCCGTGGGAGCGCACGCTGCCGAGGTCGATCGCCTCGAGCACCTCGCGACGAAAGCACTTGAAGCCGCCGGTCAGGTCCTGGACTCTCAAGCCGAGCACGTGCCGCGCGTAGGTGCAGCCCGCGCGGCTGACGACGCGGCGGAGGAGACCCCAATGCTCGACTCCTCCGCCCTCGACGTAACGCGATCCGAGCGCGACGTCGGCGCCGTCGTCGAGCGCTGCGAGCAGGCGGACGAGGTCGGCGGGGTCGTGCGAGAAGTCGGCGTCCATCTGGCAGACCGCGCCGGCGCCGGCCTCAAGCGCTCGCGCGAACCCGGCGAGGTAGGCAGGACCGAGGCCGTGGCGGGCGCCGTGGTGGAGCACCTCGACGGCAGGATTGGAGGCGGCGAGGCGGTCCGCGATCGCGCCGGTTCCGTCGGGCGAGGCGTCATCGACGATCAGGACGCGGTGCTCTGAAGGCGCCGCGCGCTCAAGCTGCTCGAGCGCAGCGGCAACTATCGGCTCGATGTTCTCGGCCTCGTTGAAGGTGGGCAGCACGAGCCAAACGGTCCCTGGCATGGCGCCTTAACCTACTGGGGTGTCGCCGACCAGCAACAGCCAGATCGCGGATGCGCTGGACGAGCTGGGCGACCTCTACGAGCTCGATGGAGCGGTCATTCACCGCGTCGTCGCCTACCGGACCGCGGCGAAGGCGATCCGCGACTCCCCCGTCTCCGTCGAGGCGCTGACGCGCGAAGGCCGCGTCAAGGAGATCGCCGGGATCGGCGCGACGCTCGAGCAGAAGATCCGCGATCTGATCGACACCGGCGATATCCCAGCCGCCGTCAAGCTTCGTAGCCGCTTCCCACCAGGCCTGCTTGCGATCACCGCGCTGCCGAACCTCGGGCCCAAGCGCGCGCGCAGGCTGTACGAGGAGCTCGGCATCGATTCGATGAAGGCGCTGCGCGAGGCCGCCGAGGCGCAGCGTCTGCGCGAGTTGCGCGGATTCGGGGCGAAGTTCGAAGAGTCCGTGCTCGCCGCACTGGACGCGGGCGCCGGCGACGGCGAGCACCCCGCCCGACGGGTCGTCCTCGACCGCGCGCTGGCGGTCGGCGAGCTGGTGATCGACGCGCTGCAGACACTCGCCCCCGAGGCTCGCATCGAACTTGCGGGCTCGGCGCGGCGTCGCGCCGACAGCGTCAAGGATCTCGACATCGTGCTCGACAGCCCGGCTCTGCTCGATCAGCTGCAAGGACTCGAGCTGATCGAATCCGCATCGCGCACCAGCGCGAGCGCGGCGCGCGCCCGCACGCACTCCGGATTGACGGTCGAGCTGCGCGCCGTCGCACCCGAGCAGTTCGGCGATCTGCTCCAGCACCTGACCGGCTCGGCCGCGCACAACGCCGCGTTGCGTGAGTGGGCGGTGCGGCGCGGGCTGCACATCTCCGAGTACGGCGTGCTCGACGACTCAAGCGGCGAGACGGCGACGTTCGCGACGGAGGAGGAGCTCTACGGCCACCTCGGCCTGCCCTACATCGAGCCGGAGCTGCGCGAGAACCGCGGCGAGCTTGAGGCCGCTCGCGCCGGCGAGCTGCCGGTGCTGATCGAGGAGTCAGACATCCGCGGCGACCTGCACTGCCACACGACCGCATCCGACGGCACGGCGAGCATCGAGGAGATGGCGCTCGCCGGTCGCGACCGTGGCTATGAGTATCTGGCGATCACCGACCACTCGGCGACCCATGGCTTCGGCGACGAGGTCTCACCGGACGCGCTGCGCCGTCAGATCGAGCTCGTCCGCGAAGCCGACGCCTCGATCAAGGGGATGCGACTGCTCGCCGGCAGCGAGGTCAACATCCTCCCCGACGGCCGCCTCGACTACGACGACGAGCTGCTGGCCGAGCTCGACTGGGTGATCGCGAGCGTCCACACCTCGTTCGGCATCGACGCCGACGCGATGACCAAGCGCGTGATCGCGGCGGTGGAGCATCCGCTGGTCCACGCGATCGGCCATCTCAGCGGGCGTCTCATCGAGCGCCGCCATCCCTATGCGCTCGATACTGATGCCGTGTTCGCCGCCTGCGCGCGGACCGGGACGCTGATCGAGATCAACTCGAGTCCGAACCGTCGCGACCTCAACGAGGTCAACGCCCGCGCGGCGGCGGCCGCCGGCGTCGGGCTCCTGATCAACACCGACTCCCACCGCACCGACGGATTCGACGTTCTGCGCTTCGGCGTGTGGACCGCGCGGCGGGCCTGGCTTCGCAAGGAGCAGGTTCTGAACACGCTGAGCTGGGCGAAGCTCAGCAAGCGCCTCAAGCAGCGCTGAGCGCGGGCAGGACCTGCTCGGCGACGATGCGGTCGACGCTCGCGGCGCTGAAGCGCTCGAGTCCCGGCGCGACGCGCTCGGCGTAGTCCGGGCGCGGATCGTCGAGCGCCGTGCGGATCGCGCCGGCGAGGTCCGGTCCGACCAGCCGCGGGTCGGCCTCGCGCGCGAGCGGCAGCGCGGCGTAGGGAATCTCGGTCTCGGTGCTGACGAGCATCGCGCCGTCGGCGAGCGCCTCGAGCTGCGCGATCCCGTACTCCTCTCGTCGCGGCGCAGCGATATAGATCCGCGCGCGGCGAAGCAGCGCCCGATAGGCATCGCGATCGAGCGTGCCGGCGACGCGCACGCCATCGATCGCCGGGGCATCGGGAACGCCGGTCAGCACGAGCTCCTCGCCGTCGCGGCGCACGGCGGCCCACGCCTCGAGCACCGCGTCAAGGCCCTTCTTGTCGGGGTTTGCGGCGTAGGCGACCGCGGCGATGTCGCGCGCCTCACGCGGCAGCGGCGGCCCCGACGGCTCAACGACTATCGGCAGGACGATCGCCGGCGGGTGCCGCGTCGGCGCGCCCGTGAGCGCGCCCTCGCTGGTCGGCAGCAGCAAAGGCGCGCGGGCAAGCACGGTCCGCTCGCGCGGGCGCTGCCAGATTCCATGACGTCCTGGGCGGTTGTGAGCTGACAGCGCATCGAAGCGGATCGCGCCGCTCGCAGGGGCGAGCAGCGCGGCCGTGATCGTCGAGTAAACGACCGCGCGGCCGGGGTCTGCGGCGACCGCCTCGAGCGCGGCGGCACGCGCCGCGCGCGCCCAGACCAGATCGGTCAGGGCGAGTGTGCGGACGCTGCGCGGCGCGGTCGCGCTCACCACGCGCACGTCGGCGCCGGCGCGCCCGAGGCTCCCCGCGAGCGCTTCGTCGGAGGAGCGAAGCCCGACCGTCGAGCCCAGTGAGACGATCAGGACGCGCAGGCTCACGCCGCGTGGCGCTCGACCGGCAGGTAAGCCTTGAAGCCGGGAGTGCGGCTCAGCGTGATCGGGCGAAACGGAGAGGTCTGATCGACGTAGAAGCGGACGCCGTCGCGCTGCTCGATCGCCACGACGGCAGAGTGCTGCTGGCGCCAGCTGAGCGCCCAGACGATCGCGAAGCCGGTCGCGACGGCCGGCACCTGGGGCCACAGAAGGCCCAGTCCGCCGGCCGCGAGCGTTGAGAAGAGGAGCGGCCACAGGCGCGCCAGCAGGACGCGTCCGGGCCGAAGCGGGGGCAGCGCGGCGACCGTTTTCGCGCCGCCGAGCAGCCGCGTGATCGGTGGCGAGGCCGCGGCGCGGCGGCCCATCACGACGCCGACGATGCTCGCCAGCGCCCACCAGCCGATCGCGATCGTCGCGGTACCAGGCTCGTTTGCCGAACGGGCGGTGAGGATCGTGACCGCGGCGAGGGTCGTGGCCGATGCCGCGGACAAAAGGACCGTCGTCTTCAAGAAGTCTGCAAACGGCATCAGACCAGCAGCGCGTCGAGCAGCTCGATGACTCCCTGCGGCCCGTCGACCATCGCGTCGGAGGCGGCCGTCAGCTCTTCGGGCGTCTCCTCGGATCGCACGCCGACGCAGACCGCACCATCGCCGACAACCGAGCGGAGCCCAGCGAAGGCGTCAACGTCAGTCAGGTCGTCGCCGGCGTAGAGCGCGGCGGCGGGCGGCGCCTCGGCGAGCAGCCAGCGGATCCCGCGACCCTTGTCGAGTGGGACGGGCGGGCGGATCTCGAGAACCTTGCGCCCGCGATGGGGTTCAAAGCCCTCCTCCTGCGCGGCGAGCTCGATAGCGGCGACGGCAACTAGCGCGGCGCCCTCGTCGGGCGCACCACGCCAGTGGAAGGCGACGATCGCTCCCTTGTCCTCGCGGCGGACACGAAGCTGCTGCAGCGCCGGCGTGTCGACTCGCTCCGCGAACGCCGCGACGCGCTCGGCCCAGCCGTCGACCGCGGGGTCCATGACCGCCTCGCAGGAGGCCGGCCGCAGGAGCTCTGAGCCGTGGTTTCCGAGATAGGCGATCGAGCCGACGCCGACCATCGCCCGTGCGACCGATGCCTGGCGACCGCTCACGCACGCGACGAGTCCGTACTCCTTGGCCAGCGCGATCAGACGCCGTCGCGCAGGCTCGCTGACCTGCGCATCGGATGCGTGGCGCACGATGGGCGCGAGGGTGCCGTCGATGTCGAATAGGACGGCCGCGCTTGACGGCTCGGCTCGGAGGGGCTCGAGCAACGCGCCGATCTCTAGCTGTGCTCGCATCGGACAAGTATTGCGTGAGGGGCTTATCGCTAGCTATGGCGAGGCCGCGCCCAACGGCGACCTGAAGCCGCCACCCTGCGCTATCCTGCTCATATGGGCCTAGACAACCCACTCCACATCCTCATCCTGCTGGTCATCATCCTGCTGGTCTTTGGCGCCAAGCGCCTGCCGGAGATCGGGCGTTCGCTCGGCGAGGGCATGCGTGGCTTCAAGGACTCAATCAGCGGCGAGAACCACCACGAGTCGATCGCCCAGGCCCCGGCAGCTCCGGCGCCTGCTCCGACTGTGGTCGCCGCCGAGCCGACGGCCGCTCCGGCGCCCGCGCCGGCACCAGTGCAGGAGCCCGCTGCGCCCACGCCCGCGGGCTGAGCAGCCAGGCGAGAGGATCGGGAGAGAGGAACGCGACGCCTAGAGCGCGGCGTTCGTCGGCGCCCTCACCGCCCAGAGCGCGCCGCCTCAAGCGCGCCAATGTCGCGCAGATCCTCATCGCGCCCGCTTGCGACCTTCATCCTGATCAAATCGTCGTAGCCGGCGTAGTGGATGCCGTCCACCACGACCGCTCCAACACGAAGCCGGGCGTAATCGCGAAGGCCGGGAACGTCTTGCATCACATCGAGTCGGCCGTGGCGTGTTCGTAGGACCCAGTTTCCCCCGGCTGCGAGGCCACGCTCGTCCGGTCGCAGTCCGAGCTCGTCCGCGCCGATGTCACCGGTTGCAACCGCCGCGTCGAGTTCCCCCAGCGCCGCGGCGAGCCGCCGTCGGTTCGCAGCCGTGGGCTGCGGCACGATGTCGAGATCCTTGGTGGCCCGGACGTAACCGTGCGGGGCGAGCGCAAAGCCGCCGATCACCACGAACTCGACGCCCGAGCGATCAAGCGTCGCGAGCAGTTCGCGCGGTCGTAACCCACCCGCGTCAGTCATTCTCGCGACGGGCCGCGACGCCCGTGAGGAACTCGCTCAGCGTCATCGCCCGTTCGACACGCTCGGCCGCTGTGAGCGCTTGCCAGTCTCGCCGTAGTTCGGATACATCCGAATTTCCCGCCGCGAGCGGTTCCACGCCGGTGGTCAGCCTGCACCCCATTGCGTGGAAGAGTCGCTCGAGCGTGCGGATCGACGGCGACACCTCACCGCGTTCAAGACGACTGAGGTAGGTCTGCGTCGTGCCGGCCCGCCGCGCAAGCACGGCCTGGTCGAGACCGCGTGCCTGTCGTGTGGCACGCAGGAGTTCGCCTGTTCCCACACAGCAACTATAGACCATATAAGGTCTACGATGGGCGGCTTGCTTTCGCGAGTGGCCAGGACACTGCCAGGCGCCCGCCTGCGCGGCGCTTCGGCGAATCTCAGCACAGAACCCGCCCGCGCGGCGCAACTACGAGGCTACGCTGCCTCAGCCGCGCGGTCGCCAATATCGCTGATCGTGGCGCCGGCGTCCGACTGCGGATCAAGCTCCCCGATTGCTGGCTCGAGCTCCCCGATCGCCGCTGTGAGCGCGCGCGGAGCCTCCTCCACGCCGGCGATCTCGACGGTGCGTTCCGAGCCCGCTCCGGCCTGCTCGATCCGACGCAGCTGCGGCACGACGCGGGCTTCAAACGATCCGACAGCCTCGTTGTAGGCGCCGACGGCCGAGGAGAGCTGGCGCCCGACGCGCGCGAACGGCTCAACGAACCGCGCGATCCGCTTGTGCAGCTCGCGCCCCGTCTCGGCGATCTCGCGCGCGGAGGCGGCGATCAGCTCTTGCTTCCACCCATAGTGGACGGCGCGCAGCAGCCCGATCAGCGTCGTTGGAGTGGCCAGCAGGACCTGTTGATCGACGCCGTATTCGATCAGGCCGGGATCCTCGCTGAGCGCGGCGTGGTAGATGCCGTCGGAAGGCACGAACATCACGACCAGCTCAGGGCTTGATTCGAGCTGGGCCTGGTAACCCTTGGAGGCGAGCTTGGTGATGTGGTCGCGCGTCTGGCGCGCGTGGCGCGCGAGATGTAGGCCGCGCTCCTCGTCGGTGGTCGCCTCCATTGCCTGAAGGTAAGCGTCGAGGGGGACCTTGGAGTCGACGACGATCAGCTTGCCGCCGGGCAGGCGAACGAGAACGTCGGGGCGCAGACGGCCGCCGTCGGCGTCGATCGTGGTCTGCTCGGTGAAGTCGCAGTGCGCCACCATGCCGGCCATCTCGATCACGTTGCGCAGCTGGATCTCGCCCCACGATCCGCGCGTCGTCGGGCGCTTCAGCGCGCCGACGAGGGTCCCGGTCTCCGCACGCAGCCCGGCGAGGCCCTCGTTGAGCTGGCGGAACATCTCGCCCATCTGCCCGGACGACTGCCGGCGCTCACGCTCGAGCAGCTCGATCTGGCTTTCGACCTTGCCAAGCTTCTCCTTCATCGGCTCGACGAGGCCGCGCAGCTCCGCAGCACGCTTGCCCATCTCGCCGGCGGCGCGCTCGTCGTCGATGCGCCGCTGCGAGCTGAGCTCGCGCGTCAGCGACTCGGCGGTCTTCTCAAGCACGGCCGCCGAGATCCCCTTCATCTCGTCGCGAAGCTGCGTGCGGCTCGCCTCGAGCAGGTCGAGCTGGGAGCGGTGGCTTGACTGCTCAGCCTCCCGCAGCCGTCGCTCCTCCCGCACGCGCCCGAGCAGCAGGGCCGCGGCGATTGCGCCTCCAAGCAGGACTCCTATCAGAAGCATCACGATCGACATCGGACCGAGGAGCCTCGCAATGGCATCGGACGGTACGGTTAGCAACGCCGGACTGGCGCCGAAATGAAGCCCCGATGAGCGACCCCACCTCGGCTGCCGCTAGACGCCAGGCGCAGCCTGCGCCGCCGGGCCCCGCGCGACGGCGTCGCGGGCGCCCCGCCAAGCTCTCGCGCCAGGCGATCCTTGCCGCGGCTCTGGCGCTGCTCGATCGCGAAGGCGCCGACGCGCTGACGATGCGCCGCCTGGGATCCGAGCTCGGCGTCGAGGCGATGTCGCTTTACCGCCACGTCAAGGATCGCGACGAGCTCCTCGAGGGACTCGCCGACTTCCTCGCCACCGAGCTTGAGCCGCAGCGCGGCGAGGTCGAATGGCCAGACGCCCTGCGCACGTTCGCGGGCGAGCTTCGGGCGCTGGCGCGGCGCCATCCGGCGGCATTTGGCCTCGTCGGCATGCAGGTGCTGGCCACCCCGTACGTCCTGCGCCCGATCGAGGAGGTCCTGGCGAGTCTTCGAAGCGGCGGCTTCACACCGGCCCGCGCGATCCTCGCCTACCGCCTTGTATCGAGCTACGCCCGCGGCTATGCGCTCGCCGAGCTGAGTGGCTTCGCGATCGAGGTCGCCCCCGACGTGCCGCTTCCGGCCGTCCGCGCGCTCGGTCGCCGGCTCGGCTCCGAGCCGACCGACAGCAGCTTCCGCGCGGGCCTCGAGACGATCATCGCCGGGCTGCGCTCGCAGCTCGATTAGTCTGCGCCGCCATGCCGCTCCCCTACGTAATCGCCGACGCCTTCACCGACCGCCCGCTCGAGGGCAACGGCGTCGCCGTGTTCACGCGTGGCGAGGGCCTCGACGACTCGACGATGCAGCGACTCGCACGAGAGACGAACCTGTCTGAGACCGTCTTCGTCTCCCCCGCCCGCCGCGGCGGCGACGCGGCAGTGCGGATCTTCACCCCGACCGCCGAGCTCCCTTTCGCCGGGCACCCCGTGCTCGGCACGGCGTTCGTCCTCGCGAGCGCCGAGCAGGACGAGATCACGCTCGAGACGAGAGCCGGCGACGTCCCGCTCGCGCTCGAGCGCGAGCAATCCGGGCGGCTCACTTTCGCCCGCATGGCACAGCCGCTACCCACCACCGACGCCTTCGATCAGGAAGCTGCACTTCTCGCGGCCCTCGGCGTGAGCCGCAGCGAGCTCCCGATCGGCGCCTACACGAACGGTCCACACACCCGCTACGTCGCTCTAGAGAGCGCAGAGGCGGTTTCCGCCCTGGCCCCCGACATGCAGGGATTGGCGGCGATCGGCGCGAACATCTGCTGCTTTGCCGACGCCGGGAGCTATTGGCGGGTCAGGGTCTTCTGTCCCTACCTCGGCGTCCCCGAGGATCCGGCTACGGGCTCAGCCGCCGGCCCCTTCTCGCTGAACCTTGCCCGTAACGGCGTGATCGACTTCGGCACCGAGGTCGAGATCCACCAGGGCGATGAGATCGGGCGCCCATCGATCCTGCGCTCGCGAACGATCGGCTCGATGGAGTCGATCGAGCGGATCGAGGTCGGTGGCTGCGCGGTCATCGTCGCGCGCGGCGAGTTCGATCTCGGCGACGGCTAGTTCGCGTACCAGGTGTCGGTGAAGCTGTCGCCGGCCGCGCTGAGCGGCCCGGGTGCGGCGTAGACGGTCGTGCCGTCGGTTGCGACGATCTGGTCGGCGGCGGCGGGAAAGGCGGAGATCGTCCCGCCCGCTCCGGTCTCGGTCGCGCTCGCGCCGCTGAATGTGACCGGTGTGAACTGGGCGAGCGTCTCGCAGTTCGGGGAGCAGCCGTTGGGGTCCTCGACGATCCATTCCGCGGAGCCCTGGTTGAGGGTCACACCGGGCGGCGAGGGGACGGCCGTCGAGAAGTTCCAGTGGTGTGTCGAGTCGCTCATCGCGAACTCCCACGTCGTCCCGACAAGCGTCACCGAGCCCGACATCTGATCGCCCGCCGAGACCGGATAGCTCGAGGGCTGGAGCGGAATGGCGTAGCCCTGGTTTAGGTCCGGGTCGCCGTAGATCTCATACCAAGCCGAGTAGAACGGAGTTCCGTTCAGGCAGTCAGACCAGGTCCCGTCCTGCTCGACGCTCGTCTCGTCGCCGATCCCAGGCCACTCCGCGGAGTAGCTGTAGGTGTTCGGCGGGCAGATGATGCTCGGCACCACCCAGCTCGCGCTGACGGCGGTGAACTGCTGGCCGGACGGAGCGTAGTCCTCGTAGCCCGAGTAGTTGAGCGTCGAGACCGGCTCGACGGTCAGGCTGATCGCATTGGTCGCGGTGGCTCCGGCGGCATTGGTGAAGACGGCGCGGAAGGAGTCGCCGCTCATCTGCGCCGTGGCGGTGAACGTCGCGCTCGTGTTCGACCAGGTCGCGCCGCCGTTGACCGACATCTGCCACTGGACGCTCGGCGCGGGCACCCCGGATGCGGCGGCCGAAAGCGTTACCGGCGCCCCGTAGGGCGCGCTGACGTTGCCCGGCTGAAGGGTGATCGCCGGCACGACGTTGGTGGCGGCGACCGAGCCCGCAGGCTTTGTCTGCTGGCCGCCCGCAGACGGCTTCGTCGCGGGGTGAGCCTGCTCGAGCACGACGCGCTTGATCGTGCGGTGCCCCGCGTGCGCGTAGAAGACGAGTCGCCGCATCGCAGCCGCGCGGTTGGCTCCGACATGGACGCGAACCGTGCCGCAGGATCGCGCCTTGAGCTTGACGCCGCGCGCGCTGATCAGACACGAGTGGGCACCGGCGACATGCAGTCGAACGACGCCGCCGGAGGAGGGAAGGACCGCCGGTTGCGCCGTGAAGCTCACCGCTGCCGCCGCGGCCGGCGCGGCCAGCGCCGCGCACACCCCCACGGCGAGCGCACCGGCGCAGATGAGGCGGCGAAGTGGGGGGAGCGAGGAACCCGTAGCGTCCTTATCGGCCGCTGCGGGTGCGGATGGACGAACGATCTAGGCGCCGGGCGCGATCGAGAAGGAGTCGCCGGCGGCGTCGAGCGGGCCCGGCGTGGCCAGCACGGTCGAGTTGACCGCGATCTGCTCCGCGCCGACCCCGCTGAAGAGCGAGATCGGACCACTCAGCCCGCCGTCCCCGGTTGCGCTCGCGTCGCTGAAGGTGACCGGGGTGGTTGCAGAGAGCGCGGGCAGGCCGCAGCTCGGGGCGCAGCCAACCGCGGGGTCCTCCACCATCCACTCGACCGTGCTCTGATCAAGCGGCGGGTTGGGCGATGTGACGGTGGCGGTCCAGGTCCAGTTGGCGGTCGCGTCAGACAGCGTCAGCTGCCACGTGGAACCCGTTATCGAGATCGCCGCCGACATCGTGTCGCCGGGCGCGATCGCGTAGCTCGACGGCAGCGCGATCGCGTAGCCGTTGGGGCTGACCGCCGTGTCGCCGAACATGTCGTACCAGGCGTAGTACTCGGGTAGGCCGCTCTCGCAGTTGGTCTCCGTGCCGGCCTGGACGACGCTCGTGTGGGCGCCGATCCCGGGCCACTGCGCCTCGAACGTGCTCTGCCCTGGTGAGCAGGTCACCGTCGGGACGCTCCAGCTGGCGGCGACCGCGGTGAAGACCTCGCCGGCGGACGCGCGCACGATGTAGCCGGCGAAGTTCGGCGTGGAGGTTGGCGTGACCGTCAGCGTCGCCGCGGCGCTGGTGACCGAGCCGGCTGAGTTGGTGAAGACCGCACGGTAGAGGTGACCGTTGAGCGCCATTTCCGCCGCCACCGACGGGCTCGTCGGCGTCCAGGTCGCGCCACCGTCGCCGGAGGTCTCCCATTGCACGGCCGGCGCCGGGCTGCCGCTGGCGCTCGCGGCGAATGTGACGACCGTGCCGGCCGTCGCGGACTCACTCGCTGGCTGGCTGGTGATCGCCGGTGCGCTCGCGGCGGAGATCGGATCGGTAACGGCTCCGAGCACGGCGAGCCCGATCGATGCCGCCGTCTGCGGCGGATCGGCCGCCCGGCGACGCTCGATGATCCGCACGCTCAGCCGATGCCGGTGAGTGCGCAGGCGAACGACGACGATGCGCCGCCGTTCGCTTCGGTTGGCGCCCACGGAGACGGTCAGCCGCACCGCGCACGGACGCTTTGCCGGCAGCCCGCGCGCCGCGCCCTTGAAGCGACAGACGCCGCGCGCGCCGCTGACGCGCAGGCGGACCCGGCCGCCACGAGCGGGAAGCGTCGCGGGCCTCGCTCGAAGGCGCGGCGGCGACGCCGCCGCGGAGCCGGCGAACGCCGGCAGGGCGAGCATGGCGAGTAGCAGAGCTGAGCAGAGGCGGATGCGCAAGGAGACACTTCCTCACGGTGCTCATCGGCCGCCCGGCTCCGTGCTCTGAAACATTGGGTGCGACTCGGCGCAGGCACCCAGCCGGATCGAAACGAACCCGTGGCAGCCGGGCGGCTGCCGCTTCGATCAGAGGCCGTGTTCGAGGGCGCCCTTGACGCTCGCATCGAGCGTGTTCAGGCGGTACAGCGCGAGCGCCTCGACGCTCTGAAAGCGGCCGTCTGGGCCATGGTGGAGCAGCACGCAATGCTCGAGCGCGAGCAGGCCC
>DATAWT010000086.1:0-19391 GCA_036267075.1 Solirubrobacteraceae bacterium | reverse complement strand
TCGCGGGCGAGGGTAGCGCTCCGGCTATGCTCACGACGGTCGAGGCGCCTCGCGTCACGCCGTCCGCGCCCGTAGCTCAGGGGATAGAGCGCTCGCCTCCGGAGCGAGAGGTCGCAGGTTCAAATCCTGCCGGGCGCGCTCGCGAAGCCCGCAACAGAGCGAGCGTTGTTGCGAACGGCCAGCGACGATTACCGAGGCCTCTCGAGAACTTTCGCAGCGGTCGTCCACGCGATGGCCGCCCGGCCGGGACCTTGAACGCCGAGCTGGCGCCAGGCACAGCGCTACTCGTGCGGCTGGGCCAGTGCGCGAGTGACCAGCGTCGAGACAAGTTGCTCCTCGCTGGTGATCGAATAAGGCTGTCCGAGCGCGATCGAGTAAAGCGACACGCCGTCGTGACCCACCCCGACGAGGAAGAGGTCAAAGTAAAGGGGTAGCGGGACACCGCGAATCGTCCAGGTCAGGGTCGCACGCATGGCGAGCACTGGCTGGACGCCGGATGCGCTGGGCGGCGCAATCGCGAGCGTTTGAGCCTGAGGGTTCGAGCCAGTGATCGTCGTGCCGTGCGTCGTAAACGACATCGCCGCAAACGCGCGAGCAAAGCATGGTGCGAACCGCGCGCTCTTCGCGAAGGCGGCATCACGCTTCAGTTCTGCCGCGGACTCAAAGCTGACCCCGGAGCCGAGCCCCACATAGCCGTAACTCCCGTGCTCGTCGAAGTTGGGGGAACTGAAGGCGGCTGAGGAATCAGTCGGTACGACGCCGCCAAAGCAGTTCTTGAACTGCCCGGCGGGATTGCCGCCAACGCTGACGTCCTTGGACGAACCCTCCACGCTAAAGCCCGGAAGGTCGGCGGCCGCGAGGTTGATGGCGGCGGCTACCGAGCGCTCCGAGGAACGGGTGAGACGGACACTTGCTGGCGATGATGAGCCGCCGTCGGCGACATGAACGGCAACTGCCGCCGCCGCGGCGGCGACCAACGCGATCAGGGCAAGTCCAAGACGCGAGGGGCGTGGCAGGCGCCCGCCTTGGCGCGACCCTCCCGACAGTGGCGCCGGCGCTTTTGCACTGCGATCGACGATGTCCGTCCCCCACTGGTCGAATCGCGGAGTGGAATCGGCACTCCCAGCCATTCCATCCAATATCGGCCATCGTGGCGCCAGGTGTTAGTCGCCGGACAAAGATGCGATGACGTTCAGCTCAACTGCCACCGGAGACGCGCGCGAGTGAACTGTCACCGATCGGCGACCAAGACCCCCCGCACAAGAGCATCGCGGTGAGCTCAAGTGGCAGGCGTTGATCGTCAGGGCTAGCTGGCGGCGGTAGGGTTCGAGCGGTGGCGGCGCTGGCGTTTGAATCTGCCATCGGGAGCGAGGTTGGTCGGCGGCCCAACAACGAGGACGCGGTGTTCGCGACGGGGCGTCTTGCCGTGCTCGCTGACGGAGTCGGGGGTGCCATCGGTGGCGAGACAGCGAGCCAATGGATCGTCAACGCCTTCATCCACCTCGACAAGTCGCGCCTGTCGCGCCCGCTTGCGGATGCCATGCGTGAGGCACTTCGATGGGGAAATGAAGCGATCGCGTTCATCGCGGGCTGCCGCCCACACCTTGCTGGCATGGCGACGACCGTGACAGCTGCCGCGATGACTAACGACGGCGACATCCTCGTGATGAACGTCGGCGACTCGCGAACGTATCTGTTCCGCGCGAGCCGCCTGCGCCAGCTCACTCGCGACGACACCCTGGTCCAGACGCTCATCGACAGTGGGGCGATCACGGCAGCTGACGCCCGCCGGCACCCGCAGCGCTCGATCGTCGTCGACGCGATCGACGGCCAACCGCGAATCGTGCCCGACGTCACATCACTGAAAGCCGTCCCAGGCGATCGCCTGCTGCTCTGCTCAGACGGACTATCTGACGCGATCGACGATCAACAGATCGCCACGGCACTGCAAACCAAGTCCCTTGAAGACACCGCCCAGACGCTCATCGACCGCGCCCTGCGCGCCGGGTCGCGCGACAACATCTCAGTGATCGTCCTCGACGTCTCCGAGCACAGCGACCCCAGCGCCGCGTGGCTGCCACTGCTCACAAGCCCACCGACATCCACGTAACAGATGATGCGGGTGCGCGCGGCCACGCCCGAGGACGCGACCGCCGTGGCGGGAGTGCATGTTCGCTCCTGGCAAGCGGGATACCGTGGCCTCCTTCCTGACGAGTACCTGGATGCGCTGCGCCCCGAAGACCGCGCGGCGCATTACCGCTTCGATGCAACCGATCACGACCGGCCCGTGACCATGCTTGCCACCGAAGCCGAAACGATCGTCGGTTTCGCGGCAGCGGGAGCTTCGGCCGACCACGATCCCGACCAGCGCATCGGTGAGCTCTTTGCTCTCTACGTTGACCCGAGCCGCTGGGGCTGCGGGATCGGCCGAGCCCTGTTAGAGGATGCCCGCAACCGATTGTCACAACGCGGCTATCAAGAGGCCCGCCTCTGGGTGCTACGCGGCAACTCACGCGCCGAACGCTTCTATCGCATAGACGGCTGGACTGCGGACGGAGCTCAGCGCGAAGATCGCGTGTGGGATCTGCGCGTCGAAGAGGTCGGTTACTGCCGAGCGCTCCCGTGATGAACCGCTAGCATCGCGAAACGCGACCGCGGGGTCTCGTCAGGCGCACACGGCAAGGCTGGCCCCTCAAACCATCCTCTGCCGCCGATCGGGCCCTGCCGGCGCACGCCCTCCCCTCACGCTCTAGTTGCAGCTCAGCAGCGTATTGCTCCCCGCGAGCGGCACTGTCTGTGTGAGTGACAATCCGAGTTCGCGATAGCTGAGCCTGATCCGCGTGATCGCGACCGGTCGTATTGGGCAGCGTTTGAGTGCGACCGCGTAGCCGAACCACAGCGAGTGGCGAGCCGCGACGTGGGTCGAGAATCGAGCCGGCTGCGGCTGGTGCAGCAGCGCCGGATCACTCCCGCGCGAGACCCTGATAACTCGCACATCGCTCGGTAGTCCAACGAGACGTGCGCCCGTCACGGTGATCGGAAAGATCCCCGCCTGTAGGCCGACCTCGGCCTGCACCGGCTCGCCGGGCGCCACCACGTAGCTCGAGCCCGACTCGCCGTTTGTGAGAGTGCCCCCGGACTGGCCGGTGCCGTGAACCGAGAGGGGGTGAAGTAGCGAATACGGGCCGATGACACCCACTACCACGCACAGCAGCGCTGCGAGTTCATACCGCCGCGGGCGGATGATGCGTGCCGGCAGCCTGCGGGGCTGAGCGGCGCCGTCGAATGCCACGAACCGCAGTACGGCGGGTGTCAAAAAGAGGCTGAACGCAAGCCGCTCGGTCTGGCTTGTGGTCACAAGCCATGGCAAGTAGCCGCCGATCGCTACCGACGCCCAACACAACTCGCGGGAGAGCGATACGCCGACGCGCGTCTTTACCCGCGCGACAAGGATCGAGCCGATCAACGCGCTCACGAGGGCCGCCCAGGCGACCGAAGCCGCCAGCGCCCATGGGCCATCGATCACCCACGGCTCATAAAGCAGCAGGTTGGTTCCCGAGTTAACCCCGACGAGCGTGCTCAGCGAGAGCGCTGAGACAAGCGCAAACAGGCAAACGGTCCCGAAGAGCAAGGCAAAGACCGACGGTCCGAAGAGTCGCCCGTATCCGGGATCCTTGGGCGGGGGACCGGCGTAGGCCTCCCCCGCCACTGCCGTGCCCATGTCGCGATCGTCTCACGGCCAGCGGCGAGTAGCAAGCGCCCAGCAGCCGACCATGGAATCAGGCGCGCTGCGCGGCGCCGTCAACGGTGTACAGCAGCATGCCACCGGCGCGCGTCACGCGGCCCGCGATACGCGGCAGGACCGCGCTCCATTTGGGCTGGTATGCGGGCGCGATGAGGATCTGGCGGATGCCATGGCCGTGCAGGTAGACGGCGATGGCGGCGGCGTAGTGGATCGGGATCCGCCCGGCCGTTATTGACCCCTCGAATATCCAGCTGAGCCCCGCGCTGGCGACGGGGGAGGTCGGCGACGCCGAGGACAGGTAGCCGATCGGCATCGAGAAGGAGAACCCGTTCTCAGCCTGCCAGAGCATTGAATCGCCGAGCCAGGCGACTGGAACCACGAGCACGTTCGCCCCGCGGCTCAGGTAGTGCTGCTCGAGCCCGGCTGAGAACAGCCGCGGGTTCGGCGGCTGGCTGCTCCACCAGTCGCCGGGAATGTCGGGAAGCAGTGCGGCGACGCTGAGCGCCGCGAGGAGGAAGCGCAGCGTCGGGCGGCGGCTGCGCCCGGCGAGCCACATCGCGGCGACCACGGCGGCGATCAAATCGGCGAACACCATCAGCCGGCTGGCGACGATGTTCTGAAATAGCGGCAGGGCCTCGAGCGAGCGCCACGGCAGCGGGACCACGCTGTTACCAGCGATCCGAAGCGGCGAGCCGAGCGCGAGCACGATGACGAGGGCGAGCAACACGACGAGGACGCGTGCCTCGCGCCGACTGCGCCAGCACGTCGCTGCGAACCACGCTGCGATGGCCAGCAGCGGCAAACCGAGGTAGCCGTCGGCCTCAGCGCTGTTGCCGGCCTCGAACGTTGCCGAGACGCCGTGGAAGAGCTGCCCGCCAAGCCAGTTGACCGGCGTCGGGATCACCAGGTTCAGCGCGTCGAGCCCGTAGAGGTTGCCAAGCCGCGCGACGGGCGGCTGCGAGAGCGCCGCGATCAGGTACGGAGCGAGAACCAGCGCCGCCAGTGCGCCGGCGAGCGCCGTTTCCAGGGACACGTGCACCAAGCGTGAACGCTCCGGTCCCTCGAAGACGACCAACCCGACGACGGTTCCAAGCAGGCCGACGAGGCACGCGTCGAAGAGGATCTCGGTCGAGAGCAGTGCCTGGACGATCAGCGCGAGCGCCATCACGATGACGAACCGCCGTCCACGCAGATCGTCCGCGAACCGGCGCACCACCAGCAGAGCGAGGAGCGGCAGCATGAAGACCAGCGTCAGGTTCAGATGCGACTGCAGCTGGCTCAGCTGGTAGCCGCCGAACGCGAAGAGCAGCCCGCCAAAGAGCGCCGGCCCGGATCGGGCGACCAGTCGGCGGCACAGCAGAAACGCGGTGAGACCGCACAGCACCGGGCTCGCGATAGCGAGGACGTTGTATGCGGCGAGCGGGCCGAACGTCGCGGTGATCGGCCATAGCGCGAACGCCGCCGCCGGAATCGTCGCCGCGGCGGCAACCGACACGCCGTGCGGCGCCCAGACCGCGTGGGTGTAGAAGGGATCTAGTCCGTGCAGCAGCGCGTAGGGCCACCAGGCCAGTGACCACATCGCGGCCGACGGATCGTTTCCGCTGGCGCCGCACGCGCAGCCGCCGACCGGGTTGGCTAAGACTCCGTGACCGATCGCCACCACGGAGATGGCGAGATACAGACCAACGGCCCAGGTGAACGCGGGGACTGCCGCCGCGCGCCGCGACCAATGGGTCCGCTGAGTTCCGCGCCAGCCTGGCGCAACAGTCGCCATCGCACTAGCTGTTTCGACGCCGGATTCACGGGCCTTGAGACGGTGGGACGGCAAACCGCCGTGGCCAACTGCCGCGACCGCAGGTTTTGATTCAGATCCTGCTGCGCAGGGTTCGCGATTCGTGCGGCGCCATCCGCGGCGAACCGCGGGCGCTAAGCGGGCTCGATCGCCAGCTCTGGCTCGGCCGGCGTGTCGGCGGCGGGGGTGACCGTGACCGACTCGGCCACGATCTGCAACCCGACGCGCTCACCTGGCGCTGGGCTGTCGGCCCCGTGGCCGTGCGCGTCGACCAGCACCTTCTGGCCGCTATCGAGCGTCACCTCCAGCCGGGTCACCGAGCCCAGGAACGTGCGGTCGGTGATCTCCCCGGGCCCAGCCGAGTCGCGAACGACCGCAATCGACTCAGGACGCAGAAGGGCATCGACGGCGCCGCCGCTCGCATATCCCTCAGGATTTGCGACGGCGACGCGGTGGCCCAGGATCTGCACCTCGCCGCGGTCGCCGATCCGCCCGGGAAGCCGGTTCATCGCGCCGACGAACTCGGCCACGAACTGCGTGGCGGGCTGGCGGTAGACGTTCTGGGGCGTGTCGATCTGTTCGAGACGACCGGAGCGCATCACGCCGACGCGGTCTGCGATCGACAGTGCTTCGGACTGGTCGTGGGTGACGAACAGGGTCGTGATCCCGAGCCGTTGCTGAAGGCTTCGAATCTCTGCTCGCAGCTGCAAACGGACGCGCGCATCCAGCGCCGCCAAGGGCTCATCGAGCAGCAGCACCTCCGGCTCGATCGCGAGTGCGCGCGCGATCGCGACCCGCTGCTGCTGGCCGCCGGAGAGCTGGTGTGGATAGCGGTCTGCCGTTTGAGCGAGCCCGACGAGCTCAAGGAGCTCGTCGGCGCGCTGTAGCCGCTTGGCCTTGTCCTGGCCACGCATGCGCAGTCCAAAGGCGACGTTCGTGCGCACATCCATGTTCGGGAACAGGCTGTAAGCCTGGAACACCATGCCCATGTCGCGCTTGTGCGCGGGCAGCGTGGTGACGTCGACGTCGTTGACGAACACCTTTCCAGCATCGGGGCGATCGAAGCCACCGAGGATCCGCAGCGCCGTGGTCTTGCCGCAGCCCGAGGGACCGAGCAGAGCGATCAGCTCGCCCTTGTCGATCTCCAAGTCGAGGCCGTCGAGCGCGCTGACGTCCGCAAAATGGCGCTGAACCCCTTCGAAGCGAATCATCAGAACACCCGACTCGCGCGGCCGGATCGGCGGCTGCCGACGAATGAAAGCGAAAACAAGAGCACGAAGGTGAAGACAAGCGAGAGGTTCGACAGCGCGACCGCGATGCCGGCGGTGCCGGCCAGGCTCTGCTGGATGATCTCAACTGGGAACGTCTGGTAGAGAAGCAGGTTGGCGATCACGACCTCGCCGAGGCACAGCGCGATCGTCAGGAACATCGCCCCGAGGACCGCGGTCTGGACGTTCGGCAGGATCACGCGCGTCATCGTCGTGAACCAGGAGGCACCGAGGCTGCGAGAGGCGTCGACGAGCGTGCGCAGGTCGATCGCCCGCACGCCCGTGTCCAGTGCGCGATACGTGAACGGCATCGCGAGGACTATGTAGAACGGCGTGAGCCCCGTCAGCGCATGGTTGAACAACAGGCTGACGACCCAGCTCGGTGCGCTTCTCTGCATCTGCTCGAGACCGGCCGCGACGACGACGGGCGGGATCACGATCGGCAGCAGCGTGACGCCCTCCAAAAGCAGCGTCAGCTTAGGCCGTCGCAGCCGCACCCAGACGACCGTCGGAAGCATCAGCGTGACCACCACCACCGCCGCGATTCCCGCGATCTCAAGCGACGTCGCGAGCGCTGTGAGAATCGCCGAACTGTTGACGATCTTCCAATAGTTGCCGAAGCCATAGCTCCCGTCGGCCTGAATCAGGCTGTACTTGAACGCGCTCACCAGCGGCCCGATGAAGTAGATGAACGCCAGCAACAGGATGCTGACGCGCCAGAGGCGCGGGCGCGCCCGGCGCCGGCGCGTCGGAGCGCGTCCGGCCGGAGCGACTTCGTCGATGAGTACGTCAGCCGCGATCCATCCCACGGAGCCGGTGCTCACTGCAGCCACCTCCGAGCCCGGCGCTGGACAAGTCCGTAGCCGACCATCACGACCACGATGACGAGGATCATCTCGACGCCGAGCGCAAGGCCGACGTTGGTCTGGCCAACGAGCACATTCCCGTTGATGGCATCGTCGATCTGGGCCGGGACGATCGCCAACGTGCTGCCGGCCAGCGCCAACGCGGTCGCGTATGCCGAGAAGGCGTTGCCGAACAGGATCAGCGTCGCCCCGATCACCGAGGGCGCCAGCACCGGGATCGCGACGTGGCGGAGATAGGAGAGCTTCGTCGCGCCGAGGCTTTGCGCGGCCTCTTGCCACTGCGGGCGAAGCCCCTCCAACGCCGGGGTGATCAGGATCACCATCAGGGGAATCTGAAAGTAGACGTACGCCAAGCCGACTCCGAGGATCGACGTGATCCTGAAGTTGCCCGCGTAGAGGTTCACGCCCAGGTTTCGAAGCAGCACGGTGGCTGCGCCCTCCGCCCCGAGCGTGGCGATGAACACGAATGCGAGCGGGAAGCCGGCAAAATACGCGAACACGCCAGACGCGCTGGAGACAACCCGCCGCAGCATGCCGCCCGGCTTGCCGGCGATCACTGCAGCAGCCAGCCAGACGCCGAACAAAGCGCCTAGGAGCGAGGTCCACAGCGCGAGGACGAGGCTGTTCTCGAAGGCCGCCTTGTACTCCGGCGATGTGAACGTCGACTTGAAGTTGTCGAACGTGAAGCTCCCGCCGTTGGTCGTCAGCGAGCCGTGGACGACCATGTAGAGCGGGATGCCGAGAAACACCAGCACGTAGACGGTGAACGGCATGATGCCCGCCCAGCCGCCCAGGAAGCTGACCGTACGACGGCGAATCCCGCGGCGCCTAGGCGCCGCGGGATCCACCAGTACGACCGATGCCGACTCTGCGCTCAGGAGGTCCAGCCGGTTGACACGGCCGTCCCTGCCGCCGTGGCCTGGGCCGTCGTCGGGTACTTAAGCGCGGGGTGCTGCACCTTGGGCAGCTTCTTGTAGGCGGCCTTGTCGACCGTCCCGTTCTTCACCATCGCCTGGAGCTCAACCGGGCGCGCGTATCCCTGGAGCCAGATGTTCTGGCCCTGCGCCGAGTAGAGGAACTCTTCCCACAGGCGCGCGGCCGCCGGATGCGGCGCGCTCTTGCTGACCGCCTGATCGTAGTAGGCGGCAAACGAGACGCCGGTCGGATCGTTGACCTTCCACTTGGTCGTCGACGGCAGCCCCCAGGCGCCGGCAACGTTCAGGTAGTCCCAGTTGATCACGATCGGGCACGAGCCCGCTTCGATCAAGCTCGCCGCGTTGCAGTCCGTCGAGTTGAAATTCCCGTCGCTTTCGAGCGTCTTGAAAAACGTCAGACCCGGAGCGATGTTGCTGAGCGATCCGCCGTTGTTGAGCGCCGCCGCCCACACGGCCGAGAGCGCCGCGTTCGCGGACACCGGGCTGCCGTTAAGAGCGATGTCGTTCTTGTACTGCGGCTGCGTCAGCTGCGCCCAGCTCGTGGGGCAGCTCGAAACGATGTTCAGGTCGCAGCCGAACGAGACGTATCCGCCGTAATCGTTGTAGTAGTCGCCGTTGCTTGCCTTGTTGGACGCCGGAATGTTCGCCCAAGTCGCAACCTTGTACGGAGCGAGCAGGCCGCTGGCTGCGCCCGCGACGGCATATGACTGTCCTACATCGATGACGTCCGGCGCCGAGCTGCGCCCGCCCGATGTCTGGATCGCCGTGATCTCCTGGGCGCTCGTGTCGCTCGGGGCTTCGCTATTTACCTTGATCCCGTACTTCTTCTCGAAGGTCGAGATCTCAGCGCCGTAGTTCGCCCAGTTGCTCGGCAGCGCGATCGTGTTCAGCGTCTTCTCGGCCTTGGCGGCCGCGATCAGCTTGCTCATGCCGCCACCGGCCTTCGCCGATGTCGCGGTGGTCCAGCTCGCGCCGCTTGCATGGGCGCGTGTGGCTGCCTGGCCGAGGCCGGCACCGACCGCGACGACCGCGGTGGCGGCGATCGCGGCGACCGACACGATCACACGCGAACGCGAAGCGCCGGCCCGCGCCCCTAGGGCGCGATAGCGAGTAGACATAGTCCTCCCTCTCGAAATGGTTTGTGGTCGTGCAGCTTGTTTCAATCGCGATCGGCGATCGGTCCTTGCCCGGCGGAACCAGGCTAGACATCACGCCGGGCGAACTTGTTGACCAGCGGTGACGATCATGTTTCAGTCTTGTAACCGCGATGTTACGCCTGCGAACGCCATCCGGTCTAGGTGCTCGCACCCGTCTGCACCCCCTTCGCGGCCGGCCCGCGCCGCGTGCTTAACCGCTGTCTCCCGCGGCGCCGTTGCAGTTAGAGCCCGCCACGGCGCCGCCACCACGCCGAGGCGCTGTGCTACACACGCCGGTGATGGACGACCGAGACTTCGACGCCCTTGAGGACGAGGTGGAGCGGCTCGCCGCCGAGCAGCAGGAACCGCCGGGCGCCGACGCGGAACCGCAGTCAGGGCCCTATTCGGAGCGGGAGTTCGAGCAGCTCGTCCGCTCAGCCCTGGACGAGCTGCCCGATGCGTTTCAACGCGCTCTCGGGGGCGTCGCCATCGTCGTATCCGACGACGGGGCGAAACACCGTGCCTACGGTCTCTACATCGGCCGCAAGTACGGCCACGGGCAGCGCTACGGAGCCCCCGAGACCTGGGCGCTGCCGGACGAGATCATGATTTTTCGCGACACCCTGGTTCGGGACTTCGGACACGATCCGACGCTGCTGAAGGCGCAGATCATCGACACCGTGCGCCACGAGGTCGGACACCATCTCGGCTTCGACGAACGCGGAGTCAGGCGCCTCGGACTCTGAACGGACGCGGCTCAGAAAGCTGGGGCCGTGTGCCCCTGACCTGACAGGCGTACGATGCGCTGCGGCCGGCGCTGCAGCCGCCGGCCGGCGTATATCGACGCACAGGAAGGGGAGATCTGTGACTGAGGCACCAACACTGGACGAGCTTCGGTTCGAGGCACCGGGGCCCGGATCGTGGGAGCTCGAGGCGGTGCATTTCCCGCGCCCCGCGACCCGCTACTGGACCGAGGTGCACCCGGACGCCGTGCAGCGTGGCGTCCGTGACTTCACGAGCTTCTACGGCATGCTGATCGACACGCTCGACTACCAGTACGTGAACGGCTTTGCCTACATGAGTCCGAGGCCGGTGGCGCCGGAGGAGGCGCCGGCGCGCTTCCAGAGGGCCGAAGAGGTGTTCGCTGGAAAGCTCTGGCGCGAGCAGCTCGAGGCGTGGGACGCGACGGTCAAGCCGGCGTCGATCGCGGCGCACCGCGAGATCCAGTCGGTCGATCCGGCGTCGCTGAGCGACGAGGAGCTCGTCGAGTACCTCGGCCGCTGTCGCGACCACCATTCGACGATGCTTTCGCAGCACATGCGCCATACGGCCGCGGCTGTCGTGCCGACCGGCGACTTCCTCGCGCACGCGGGCGCCTGGACGGGCCTGCCGTCCTCCGAACTGCTCGGCCTGATGGCCGGCGCGTCACCTGTTTCGGCGGGCGCGTCGGGCGAGCTCGAAGCGCTGATCGCTGCAATCGAGAGCGACCAGCGCGCCAAGGAGCTGCTCGGCTCCGACGGCGACCCGTCGAGCGTTCTCGACCAGCTGCGATCGCTCGACGGCGGCACAGGCCAGGCCGTGACGGGCTACCTTGACCTCGTCGGCAACCGCCTGCTCGACGGATTCGACATCTCGGAGCCCCGCGCGATCGAGCTGCCGGATGTGCTCGTTCGGGCCATCCACGTGGCGAGCGAGCGCGCCGTCAGCGAGTCCTCGGACCTCGAGGCGCGGATCGAGCACGTGCGAAGCCAGGTTCCAGAGGAGCACCGCGCGGAGTTCGACGAGCTCCTTGGCGAGGCCCGCCTCACCTACCGGATCCGCGATGAGCGCGGCGTCTTCAGCGACATCTGGGCTTCAGGGCTGATGCGCCGTGCCGTGCTCGGCGCGGGCGACCGGCTCGCCGCGAGCGGACGCATCCGCGATCCCGAGCACCTCATCTACGCCGGCTTCGACGAGATGTGCTCGCTCGTCGCCGATGGCGAGGGACCCACTGCCGATGAGCTCGCCGCCCGCGCGGCGTTCCGCGCGAAGTACACCGCCAAGGACGCCCCCTCGACGCTCGGCGACCCACCTCATCCTCCACCCGATCCGTCCGGGCTGCCCCCGGCGGCAGGGCGCATGATGGGCGCGATGGGGATCATCATGGGCGAGCTGTTCGGCAGCTCCGAGGCCGAGCATGAGGAGCAGAAGCTGCGCGGCCTCGCTGCCAGCCGCGGCGTCTACGAGGGTCCGGCCCGCTGCATCGCGGGTCCGTCCGAGTTCAACAGGATCGTCAAGGGCGACGTCCTTGTAACGGTGTCGACGACCGAGGCGTTCAACATCCTCCTTCCGCTGCTCGGCGCGATCGTGACCGACAGCGGCGGACTCCTCTCGCACTCGGCGATCGTCGCGCGCGAGTACGGGATCCCCGGCGTCGTCGGGACGCGCGACGCCAGCGAACGGATCGCCGACGGCACGCTCGTGCGCGTCGATGGCGACGCCGGCGAGGTGACGGTGCTCGGGTGAGCACGGCGGTCGCCCTTGACGAGGCCGCCGAGGTCTCGCTGTTCGGCTCGAAGGCCGTCGGGCTCGGTCAGGCCCTCCGCGACGGCCTCCCCGTCCCCCCCGGCGTCGCGCTGGCGGGGGCGATCGTCGAGGCGGTCGCCGCAGGCGAGGAAGAGGCGATCGAGGCGGTCACCGATCTCGTGCGGCCGCTCGGCGGTCCACTCGCCGTCCGCTCATCGGCCGTCGATGAGGACGGCGCCGAGGCGAGCTTCGCGGGTCAGCACCTGACGCTGCTCAACGTCCCCTCCTGGGAGGTGCTGACGGACGCCGTCAGCGAGATCTGGTGGTCGGCTAACTCGGACTCCGCGATCACCTACCGCCAGAAGGTGGGCCTTTTCACGCGCCCCAGTGTCGGCGTCGTCGTGCAGGTTCTGCTCGACCCCGAGAGCGCCGGGGTGATGTTCACGCAGAACCCGATCAGCGGCGCCGACGAGCGCATCATCGAGGCGAGCTGGGGCCTCGGCGAGGCCGTTGTCGCAGGCCTCGTCATCCCCGACCACTTCCGCGTCGACCGCTCGGGGCAGATCCTCGAGCGGGTGCCGGGACTCAAGAAGATCGCCGTGCGCACCCTTCCAGAAGGTGGCACGTTCGAGGATCAGATCGCGCCGGAGCTGCAGGAGAAGCTGTGCTTGGACGACGCGCAGGTGGGAGATCTGAACCGGCTCGCCGATCGCTGCGAGCAGGTCTACGGTCCGGCTCGCGACATCGAGTGGGCGATCGCAGATGGGACGCTCTACCTGCTGCAGTGCCGGGCCGTCACGGCCGCCGGCGGCGCTTAGAATCGGGCTCGATGGCCGGCGTCCCAACCGAGGCTCTCAAGCGCGTGCCGCTGTTCGCCGAGCTGACCGACGATGAGGCCGGCCAGATCGCGCGGCTGTTCAAGGTTCGGCGCTTTCGGGCCGGTGAGACGGTGATCCAGGAGGGCTCGGGCGGGGCCGCGTTCTTCGTGATCGACTCGGGCGAGGCGAACGTCTTCGTTCACAACGAACAGAGGACGACGCTCGCAAGCGGCGACTACTTCGGCGAGATCGCACTGATCGATGAGGGGACTCGCAGCGCGTCGATCACGGCGGCCAGCGACCTCGTCTGCTACGGCGTGACCTTCTGGGACTTTCGCCCGCTCGTCGAGAGCAACGGCGTGATCGGTTGGAAGCTCCTGCAGTCGATGACGCGCCTGTTCCGAGAAGCGCGCGAGCCCTAGACCGCCGCACGGTCAGCGCGACACGGCAGCGCCGGCGCGCATACTCTGGAGCGACTGATGGATCCGCGCGTTCACGTGCTCACGCTCGCCGTCTCAGACCTCGAGCGCTCGCTCGCCTTCTACCGCGACGGATTGGGTCTTCAGAGCACCGGTGTGAGCGGTAGCCAATACGAAGGCGACGACGACACCCCGGCTGGCGCTGTCGTCATGTTCCACCTTGAAGGAGACCTGATCCTGGCCCTCTATCCCCGATCCGAACTTGCGAAGGACGCCGCGATCGCGCTTGGGCCGCCGCAGTCCGGTGAGTTCAGCATCGGGCAGATTGTCGGCTCGCGGGCCGAGGTGGACGGCCTGCTCGCGACGGCTGTCGCCGCCGGCGCCACTGTCACCGACTCCCCGCACGAGCGGCCATGGGGGATCTACTCGGGCTACTTCCGTGACCCTGACGGCCACCTTTGGGAGATCATCTGGAACCCGGGCGGCTGAGGCGCGCTAGGCGCGCCCGATCACCTCTCCGACCTTGATCGCGCTGACGCTGACGGGGCTCGACGGGCCGCCGTGCGGCGCCCCTGCGAGCGCCTGCGCGCCTTGCTCGGAGTCAAAGACGATGACTGCGTGGGCCTCCTCGTCCGGGAGCGCGATCCAGTAGGCGGCGACGAAGCCCGGCATACCCGCGACGCGCTCGCTGAGGTCCGGCAGTTCGGCGTCCGCCGCTGGGCGGTCGATGAACGCCCCGGCGATCACGACTGCGTGCATGACGTCCTCCATTCGCTGTGTCGGCGCGCAGTCTAGGCGTCCGCCCGTTCTCAGGGCCTCGTGTCGCGAACCTGCCTCGACGCCTACGCAGTTTCGTGCGCCCGCACGGCGGTCCCGTAGGCGCATATCTCAGTCCACATCGAGCCGAGCTCTGAAGTGTCGAAGCGGAACGCGACGATCGCGTTTGCGCCCTTGGCCTCAGCCTCTGCGACGAGCCTCTCGGTCGCCGACTCCCGGCCCGCGGCCAGCATCTTCGTCATACCGCGCAGCTCGCCGCCGACCAGTGATTTGAGGGTCGCGCCGATCGCTGAGCCGATGTTGCGCGAGCGGACCGTCAGCCCGAAGACCTCGCCGAGGACCTCGTCGATCTCATAGCCGGGCAGATCGTTCATCGTCGAGATGAGCACGCGGCTACGCTAGCACCGCCTGCGGGAGCTGTTGGAGTTCTTCATCGCCGCGCGGAGGAGCCAGTACTGCGCCCGCCGCGAGTAGCGGCTTGGCCCCGCCCGTTCGCAAGGGTCTCCGCGTTCGATCGAGGACGTTTGACAGCGGCGCAGATGGTGGTACAACAGAGGCAATCCCAAACATCGGCCAAGGAGGCTCCGATGGACCAGGATTGCGGTAGCTAAATCGCCTAGGCCGGCGGCGCCGAGCTTCGGTGTGAGACACCACTCTTGGAGCTCCGCCGCGCGCGACCGCGCTACTGCCGGCGCCGCGCCTCGGCGATAGTCACGAGGGCATCGTCGCCTTAAAGACTGCGCCCGGCAGATCGCAGCTGCCGGGCTTGGGTGAATTGCAGCATGAGCACCGGCCCCTGGAGGGTGAGGTTTGGGGCCCCTCGGTGGGCAGCTTTCTTCCGCCTTAGCGGCGGTCTTCGGGACGCAGGCGCGCAGCCGCCTCGATGCGGTTGCGCACGCCGAGGCGACGGAAGATCTGGCTGACGTGGAACTTGACCGTGTTGCGCTGCAGACCGAGGCGCCTGGCGATCTCCTCGTTGCTGTGACCGTGGGCCATGAGCTTGAGCACCTCGAGCTGTCGCGGGGTCAGCGGAATCGCCTGCGGCTCGGCACCCCAAGCCGGCGGCAACACCCGCCGCCCACTGACTACGTCGGCGATCGAATCGCACAGCTCGCAGACCGAGGACTCCTTCAACACGACCCCGTCGATCGGCCGGGTCGTCACGCACAGCACGATCTCCGAGCTCACCGTCGAGCACAGAAGAACCAGCCTGCAGCGCATCCCGAGTGCCAGGACGCGGTCGACCGCCGCGATGCAGCGCAGGCCGCCCTGATCTTCAGCGTCGAGAAGCATCACGTCGCAGTCCGGCAGCGATTGCCGGCGCCACGCCTCCTCGAGGGCCTCGACCGACGCCAGCGCCTGGCCTACGCGCATCCCCTGCTGGGAGTCGAGCAGGCCGCACATCGCGGCGCGCACCAGGCGCGCGCCACCGACGAAAGCGAGCATGGCGGTGGGTCTGCCCTCGACGCGCCGGCCGGGGCTGTGAAGGCGCGAAACTCGCGCGCTGCGAAGCGGTGCCTGTGGCCGAGCGGTCTTCATGCGGTTTCGCTCAACGCTAGGAGCAACGGCCTGGATCGGCCATACCCCACAGGTGTCGCGGCGGCCCCCGCCACAGATGACCCGCGCCGGGGTCACTCGGTGGCGCACCTCCGGTGGATCCACCCCGGCGACGGTGGCCAAGCCAGGGCAGGCCGTCGTCACCCTGGGGGCCTGATCTGGTCGCTGCCTATACTCGGCCGGCCATGGTGATGGTCGGCCATGGTGATGGTCGGCCACGCCCAACGACTCGCACAGCCGCTGACCCGCGCGCAGCGGCTCGTGATCGCACTCGTACTGGTCGCGATCGTCGGCGCGGGCGTCTATTTCATCGCTCGCTCGAGCGCGCCGGTGTCGCGCAACGGCTGCATCACGGTCACCTTCCCCGGCTCGATGGGCGGACAGGTGCTGAGCCACTGCGGCGCTGCCGCGCGCTCAGCGTGTGCGAACGCTTACGCCGCGCGAGATCCGCTCGCCCTGCGCACCCAGACGCAGTGCCGTCTCGCGGGGATCCGGCCCCGCACCCCCTAGCGCCTAGCTCTGCTGCTGCTGGAGGAGCCGGAACAGCCCGTCGGTGCCGATCACATCGACCTCCTGCCCGGCGGAATCCGTCAGCTCGACCGAGACGCGACCGTCGGCGCCCGTGCCGAAGCGGAGCTCCTTGCCCTCCGCCGCGAGCGTCTGGCAGACGCGCGCGGCGGCGTCCAGCTCGAGTTGGACCTCCGGCGGCGGACCGTCGAGGGGGCGGCGCGAGCTGCGCGGGAGGACGCCCTGCGCGCGCTTCGCGCGAGTCGTGCGACGCGCACGGGCGAGCGTCGCCCCGAATGCGCTCGAGCGCGTCGCCGCCGCCGGCCACGGAATGAAGGAGTGGGCCGGTGCGGCGGAGGTCTTACTGGTCGTCCTGGCGGTCATGTTCGGTCTCGGTTCGTTCGAGGGGCCTGAGGTGATTTTCGAACCATCCGCCGGGGGACTTTAGGTACCAGGCCCACGCCCAACGATGGTTCGACTCGCGGTGCGCCGCCAGCCCGATCGTCGACTGTTCGCCCCGACCCAGACCTGCGCAAAGGACTGCGATCATTCGTGTCGAATGAGCCGCCGCTTCGCTCGCCGGGCGCTGCGCCTGCCCGCTATCGCCGCCTTCGTGCTGACGCCGGCCGCCCTTGCGGCGAACGCCCATGGGGGCGCCAGCTACTCGGGCACGCTCGCAGGCGCGAACCACATTGCGATCACTCTGCGCGTCGCGGCGAACGCCCGCGCCGTCGTCGCCGTCAAGATCGCCGGACTGCCGATCTACTGTTCCGGCAACGCGCCTCCGGGAACCCCGACGCTGGCCTTCCCCCGCACCACCATCTCCCGCTCGGGCAAGTTCACTGCGACCGGTCAGGACATGATCGGATCGGGACCGCTGAAGGGCTCCGTCGCGGCGACCTTCAAGATCTCTGGGACCTTCACGGCCAACGGCCGAGAACACGGCACGATCACGACCCGCTACAGCGGCGCCGCCAAGAGCTGTAGCGGCAGCTCCGCCTACAGCACGCGCGCCTCAGCCTGAACCAGGGAACAGGATCCGCCCCGGGACGAAGGTGTCCTCGTGGGCCAGGTAGGCGGCACAGGTGCGGTGGTAGCCGTCAGCGATCTGCATTCGCGAGCCTCGCCCCCGCGCGACGATCAGGATCGGGGAGAGCGGCTCCTTCGCACGTACCTTGGCGAGCTTCTCTGCCACCTCCTCGCTCTGCTTGGGGCCGAGCAGCGGCAGGCGCGCGGCGCGCAGGACGTCCTTGGCGCGCCACTCGCCAAGCGGCGCGGCTCGCAGGCGCCCGATCAGAGCGTCGAGGTCCCCGGGTGCGACGAGCAGCGACAGATAGCTGCGCGCGGCGGCGTAGTCCTTCTCCTCGGGCTCGTCGAGCCAGCGGACCTGGTGATGGGGCTCAGCCACCCGCCACAGCCGGCAGGATCGTCAGCTCGGCGCCGTCGGGAACGCTGGTCGCGATCCCGTCGAGAAAGCGGATGTCCTCACCGGCCAGGTAGACGTTGACAAAGCGCCGCAGGCCGCCCTGCTCGTCCGAGATCCGCTCGCGCAGCTCGCCGAACTCCTGGAACAGCCCGTCGAGCACCTCACCGACCGTGTCGCCGTCGACTGTCGCCTCGCTGACGCCGCCCGTCGCCGCGCGCAGCTGCGTCGGGATCTTGACGCGCGCGGCCATCAGGCCACCACCGTCTCAAGCGCCTCGTCGAAAGCCTCGACCGTCGGCTCGATCTCCTTGGCCTCGAAGCTGCCGCGGACCGCGTCGAGCGTCTTCAGCCCGTCACCGGTGATCAGCAGCACGACGCGCTCATCGGGGTCGATGTCGCCGCGCCGCGCGAGCTCCGCGAGCACGGCGACGGTCACGCCGCCGGCAGTCTCGGTGAAGATCCCGGTCGTCTCGGCGAGCAGCGTGATCCCCGCGCGGATCTGCTCGTCGCTGACGGCGTCGATGCCGCCGCCGGTGCGCCGCGCGAGCTCGAGCGCGTAGGGCCCGTCGGCAGGGTTGCCGATCGAGAGCGACTTGGCGATCGTCGAGGGCTTGACCGGCTGGCAGAAGTCCTGCCCGGCGGCGAAGGCGTTTGCGACCGGCGCGCAGCCGGTCGCCTGAGCCCCGTTCATGACGGGCTCGCGCCCGCTCACGAGCCCGAGCTCGAGCCATTCCTTGAAGCCCTTGTTGATCTTGGTGAACAGCGACCCCGAAGCGATCGGCGCGATGACGCGGTCGGGCAGCTCCCAGCCGAGCTGCTCGGCGATCTCGAAGGCCACGGTCTTCGAGCCCTCGGAGTAGTAGGGCCGCATGTTGATGTTCACGAACGCCCAGTCGTCGTGCTCCGCCGAGAGCTCGGTGCAGAGCCGATTGACGTCGTCGTAATTGCCGCGGATCGTGACGAGGTTCGTGCCGTAGACACCCGTCGCGAGGATCTTCGCCTCCTCAAGGTCGGCGGGGATGAACACGTAGGAGGGCAGGCCGAGCGCCGCCGCCTGGGCCGCGACCGCGTTGCCGAGGTTTCCCGTCGAGGCGCAGGCGAGCGCGTTGAAGCCGAGCTCGCGCGCACGCGCCGAAGCGACCGCGACGACGCGGTCCTTGAAGGAGTGCGTCGGATTGGCGGCGTCGTTCTTGACCCACACCTCGCGCAGGCCGAGCCGCTCGGCGAGCCGCTCGGCGCTAACGAGCGGGGTCCAGCCCGCCGGCAGGCCGGCACGCGACGCGCGCTGATTGGATGGCCCGGGTGGGCCGCCCACGAGCGGCAGGAAGTCGGCGTAGCGCCACATGTCGCCGCGCCCAGCCTGGATGCGGCGGCGCAGCGCCGCGATGTCCCCGGCGTCCGTCGGGGGACCGTAGCTGACCTCGAGCGGACCGAAACAGCGGTCGCAGACATACAGGGCGACGAGCGGATACTCGCTCCCGCACTCCTTGCACTTCAGCTTCTCTGCCGCCATATGAAAAAACCTCCGCCGGTCGTGTGGCGAAGGTTCGTGCGAAAGGCAGAGCCCCAACCACATCTCCCAGGCCTGTTTGGAGCCTGATGGAATTGGCACCGTTTTCCGCTTGCGCGGATTGGTTGCCG
>DATAWT010000085.1:0-23141 GCA_036267075.1 Solirubrobacteraceae bacterium | reverse complement strand
CATCTCGCGCTCGCCCTGCAGGACGTGGATCTCGACCGACGGCTGGTTGTCCTCGGCCGTCGAGAAGATCTCCGCCTTGCGCGTCGGGATCGTCGTGTTGCGCTCGATCAGACGCGTGAAGACGCCGCCCTTGGTCTCGATGCCGAGCGTCAGCGGCGTGACGTCGAGCAGCAGCACGTCCTTGACGTCGCCCGCGAGCACGCCGGCCTGGATCGCGGCGCCGACGGCGACGACCTCATCGGGGTTGACGCCCCGGTGCGGGTCCTTGCCGGTCAGCTCCTTGACCTTCTCCTGGACGGCGGGCATGCGCGTCATCCCGCCGACCAGCACGACGTGGTCGATCGACGCCGCGCCCTTGTCCTTGGCGTCGTCGAGCGCCTGGCGCACCGGCGCCACGACGCGATCGAGCAGCGTCGCCGTCAGCTCGCCGAGCTTGGCGCGCGTGAGGCGCGTGTCGAGATGCTTGGGGCCGCTCTGGTCAGCCGTGATGAACGGCAGGTTGATCTGCGTCTCCTGCGTCGTCGACAGCTCGATCTTCGCCTTCTCAGCCGCCTCATAGAGGCGCTGCAGCGCCATCGGGTCGCTCTGCAGGTCGATCCCCTGGCTGCGCTTGAACTCCGCGACCAGCCAGTCGACGATCGCCTTGTCGAAGTTGTCGCCGCCGAGGTGGTTGTCGCCGGCGGTCGACTTGACCTCGAACACGCCGTCGCCCATCTCGAGCACCGACACGTCGAACGTGCCGCCGCCGAGGTCGAAGACGAGGATCGTCTGGTCATGCTCCTTGTCGAGCCCGTAGGCGAGCGAGGCCGCCGTCGGCTCGTTGATGATCCGCTTGACGTCGAGGCCGGCGATGCGGCCGGCGTCCTTGGTCGCCTGACGCTGGTCGTCGTTGAAGTAGGCGGGGACCGTGATCACCGCCGCGTCGACCGTGTCGCCGAGGTACGCCTCGGCGTCTGACTTCAGCTTCTGCAGGATCATCGCGCTGATCTCCGGCGGCGAGTACTCCTGGCCGTTGATCTCCACGCGCGCGTCTCCGTTGGGGCCTGAGACGACCTTGTAGGGGACGATCGCCTCCTCCTCGCCGACCTCGCTCTCCTTGCGCCCCATGAAGCGCTTGATCGAGAAGACCGTGTTCTGCGGGTTGGTGACCGCCTGACGCTTCGCGATGGTGCCGACCAGGCGCTCACCGGACGCGGAAAATGCGACGACGGACGGCGTTGTGCGCCCGCCCTCGGCGTTCTCGATGACCGTCGGTTCCCCGCCCTCAAGCACCGCCATGCACGAATTGGTCGTGCCCAGATCGATACCGATCGTCTTACCCATACGCACTTGCTCCTTTTATGCTCCGCAATAAATCTAAGTCGGATTGTAGAAGATTTTTGTTCCGGGGTCAAATGGGGGCTTCGCCCCGCGGGTAGGCCGCCTGACGCGCCGGGCGAGCCGCTAAAGTCGGCGCGTGGCGATGTTCCTGGTGACGCTGCGCCGCTCGGGCCCCGAGTGGGATGACTCCAAGGCACTCGAGGAGCAGGACGGCTGGAGCGATCACGCGGCCTTCATGGACGGCCTCGTCGACTCCGGCTTCATCGTCCTCGGCGGCCCGATCGACGACGTGCGCGTCGCGCACGCGGTGGAGGCCGAATCCGAGGACGCCGTCCGTGCGACGCTCGCGCGCGACCCGTGGAGCTACAGCCACCTGCGCATCGACGCCGTCGAGGCCTGGGAGATCCGCCTCGACGGTACCCGGCGGCGCTAGCTCGTCGGCCCGGTCGCTCCGGTGGGGCCGGTCGAGCCGGTCGCGGCGAGGACCGTGCTGATGTGACCCGCGACGTCTGTCGCGAGTTCGTCCCCGCCCTTGGCTGCCGCCTTGGCGCTGTGGGCGACGACCGTCAGCTCGGCGAGGACGTCGCTGACCTTGACCTCGTCCAGATCGACCGTGACCGAGACCCGGCCCTCGCGGATCGTCAGCGGCAGCACGAACGCGCCGTCGCCGATCGCGAGGCTGCGAAAGCGCCCGAAGTGGACCTTCTTGGGCTTGATCTTCGAGTGCGCGCCGTCCGAGAAGATGCGGGCCAGCAGCGGCCGATCGGCCTTCGAGGAGAGGATCCGGCGCTCGCCGCCGAACAGCTTCGCGGCCTTGGCCGGGGTGGCGAGCAGCAGGATCTCGCTGATCGCGCTGTCGATCGACGACCCCTTGGCGGTCGGCGCCGGCTGCCACGCGCGGGTGTAGCTGGCGACGACGTTGGACGCCGGCGCGACGTAGCCGTCCTTGACGACCTTTGCGCCCGGCGCGAGATCGCCCGCCTGGATCGTCATCTGCGAAAGATCCGGCGTGCCGGCCGGCGGGGTGACCGCGAGCGCCGTGGTCACGACGGTGGCACAGATCACGACGGCCAGGCACAGCGCGCGCGAAGCAAAGCGCATTGATTCAGTATGCACTACGGATAGCCCCGGCCCGCGCGCGCAGCGCCAGCTCGAGGTCAAAGCGCGCATCGGGGTCATCGAGTGCGCCGCCGAAGCGCTCGCGCAGGCGCGCCAGGCGGTAGCGGACCGTCTGCGGGTGGACGTGGAGCTCGGCTGCCGCCGCCGACACCGCGCCCTGGTTTCGAAGCCACGCGAGGAGCGTCTCCTCAAGGCGCGCCGCCGCCGTCGGCGTGAGCGCTTCAAGCGGCGCAAGCCGCTCGGCGGCCAGCTCATCGACGAGCGCCGAATCGGCGTGCAGCGCGAGCGCCCCGAGGTGCTCCTGGGCCAGAAGCGGCCCCTCGCGCGGCAGCAGGCCCTCGCGTGCGAGCCGCGCGCAGGCCGCCGCGCGCGCGAAGCTCTCCGCCGCCCGCTCCCAGGGGACGCTTCGGCCGATCACCGCCAGGCGGCCGTCGAGGGCCGCGCTGATCCGCTCGATCCGTCCCGGCGCCTGCGGATCGCCGACGAGGACGCAGACCAGATCCTCGACGCGCGCGCCGATCGCGCCCTCGCCGACGATCGCGGCGACCCGCTCCCCGTCGCGGTGATCGGCGGCGATCGCGACCAGCTGGCGGGGCAGCGGCCAGCCGGCCGCCTCGGCGCGCTCCTGCGCCTCGGCGGCGTCGAGCTCGCCGGCCACGATCAGGCGCACGAACGCCTGCCGCGCGCGCGAGCGCTCGCCGGCGCTGGCCGCCTGGACGCTCGCGTAACCCTCGACCGACTCGGCCGATATCTCGTCGATGTAGGCGAAGATCGATTCGGCCAGAAGCGCCACGGTGCCCGCCTCGAGCCCGGCACCGATCGCGGCCTCTGAGATCCGCCGCCAGGCGATCCGGGCGCCGATCCGGTAGGCGGCCTGCAGCGAGTCGAGGCCGCGCCCGGCGCGGAACTCGCCGCGGCCGAGCGCGAGGTAGACCTCGCGGCCCGGGCGCTCACCGGCCGCCGGCCGGCCGAGCTGTTCGAGGAACTGGCGCAGCGTGACCTCGATCGCGTCGCGCACGCCGCGTCCGAACTCGCCGTCCATCGGCTGGCGGTACTCGGGGATCGTCGCGGCGATCGCCTCGGTGATCTCATCTGCGACGTCGCGCAGGACCGGCGAGATCGCGCGGCCGACCACCGGGTCAAGCGCCTGCCATGGCCTAATTTGTACATTCATGACAAATACTTGCCTGACACGTTGAGCATGTCCCAAGAAACCACGTCACGGACAGAGTACTCTTGTTGCCGATGACCCGCGCCGAGCGCATCGCCAACGTCGCCGCCGTGCTGATCCCCTTCCTCGGCGCGGTGCTGGCGGCGATCCTCGTCTGGGGATCGTTCCTGCACCCCCGCGATCTCGTGATCTTCGCGGCGATGTACTTCCTGAGCGCGTTCGGCGTGACAGTCGGCTTCCACCGCCTCCTGACGCACCGCGCGTTTGAGACCTACCGCCCGATCCGCTACCTGTTCGCGATCCTCGGCTCCTACTCCGTCGAAGGGCCGGTGCTCGACTGGGTCGCGGACCACCGCAAGCACCACACCTTCGCCGACGAGGAGGGCGACCCGCACTCCCCGCACGTCGGCTTCGGCGCTGGCTTCGGAGGCGTCGTTCGCGGCCTCTGGCACGCCCACGTCGGCTGGCTGTTTGAGACCAACGGACAGGCCGAGAAGCGCCGCTACTGCCCGGACCTCGCATCAGATCCGAACATGCGCCGCATCAACCGCGCCTTCCCGTTCTTCGTGCTGGCGACCCTCGCGATCCCCTTCTTCGCCGGCTGGGCCTGGGGTGGGACGCTCAAGGCGGGCCTCGAGGCGCTGCTGTGGGCGGGCCTGGTGCGGATCTTCCTGGTCCACCACGTCACCTGGAGCATCAACTCGATCTGCCACTTCTTCGGCTCGCGCCGCTTCGCGACCGAGGATCATTCGACCAATGTCTTCTGGCTCGCGCTGCCAAGCCTCGGCGAGGCCTGGCACCACAACCACCACGCCTTCCCGCGCTCGGCGCGCCACGGCCTGCGCTGGTATGAGCTCGATCCGTCCGGCTGGCTCATCCTCGCGATGGCCAAGGTCGGGCTGGCCTGGGACGTCGTTCTCCCCGACGCCGAGCAGCAGCGCGCGAAGTACGCCAACCAGCCGGCGGCGACAGCGGCCGCCACGGTCGGCGGCGCAAGCGCCTGAGGCGGGGCGAGCGTGAGCTCGCCGCCGCTACGGCTGAGCAAGCCGCGCCTGCGCGGCGTCTCCCACCAGTGGGGGTTTCTCGTCTCGATCGCCGCCGGCGCGGCGCTGATCTCGGCGGCCCGCCCGGGCCGCGCGGCGCTCGCCGCGAGCATCTATGCGGCGGCGGTCTCGGCGCTGCTCGGCACGAGCACGCTGTACCACCGCGTCGACTGGCGCCCGCGCGCGCGGCGCTGGGTTCGCCGCCTCGACCGCTCGATGATCTACGTCCTGATCGCGGCGAGCTATACGCCGTTCGCGCTGCTGGCGATGCACGGAGGACTCGCGACGGCGGTGATGATCGTCGTCTGGTCGGGCGCCGCGGCGGGCGTCGGCCTGCAGCTCGCCTGGCCCGACCACCCCAAATGGCTCGCCGTCGTCGTGTCGCTTGCGATCGGCTGGGTCGCCCTCGTGACGCTCGGGCAGCTACCCGCGACGATCGGCTGGTGGGCGATCGGCGCGCTGGCCCTCAGCGGCGTCCTCTACAGCGCCGGCGCGATCGTCTACGCGCGCGAGCGGCCGAACCCGCTGCCCGGCACGTTCGGCTACCACGAGGTCTTCCACGCCCTCGTGCTCGCCGCGGCGGCGATCCACTACGCCGTCGTGGCCTTCGTCGTACTGCCGCTGCGCTGAGGAGCGCGAAGCGGCGGAAGGCCGACACGCGGGCACATCCGCAGCAGCGCGCACCCCGCGCAGTCCGGCGATCGCGCGAAGCACGCGCGGCGGCCGTGGCGCAGCAGGTTGAGGTGAAACTCGAGCTCGCGGCCGGGGGGCGTCAGCGCGAGCATCTCATCGTGGAGGCGCTCAAACGGCGCCTTCGGCGTCAGCAGCCCAAGGCGCGTCGCGACGCGCGCGACGTGCGTGTCGACCGGCACCTCGCGCAGCCCGTAGCTGAAGAGCAGCACGCAGGCGGCGGTCTTGCGCCCCACGCCCGGCAGCTCGCACAGCGCCGCGCGGCCCTCCTCGACCGGCGCCGCCTCGAGCCAGTCGAGGCTGAGCGGCTCGCCGATCGCCGTGAGAATCGCCTGGATGCGCACCGACTTCACGCGCGAGATCCCGCCCGGGCGGATCGCCTCCTCGACCTCCTCCAGCGGCGCGTCGCGGGCGTCTGACCAGCTGACGTCGCTCGGCGTCCGCCCCGGAAAGCGCTCGCGCAGGCGCAGGAAGGCGACATCGCGGTTACGGTCGTTGGTGCTCTGCGAGAGCACCGTCAGGATCAGCTCGTCGAGCGGGCGGCGGTGCGGCGGCGCGCTTGGAATCCCGTACAGCTCGCGCAGGTGCTCGGCGATACGGCGCACGCGCGCGGGCGTCGGACGTCGGACGGTCTGGGGCACGCCGCTATCCTCGCGCCTGGCGATGAGCGAGGTCGAGCGGCACACCGGCGAGGTCGAGGGGCTCCCGGTCGGCTGGCGCTCGGCGCCGTTTGAGGGCACGCCGGTCCTGTACCTGCACGGCGTGCTCGGCAGCTCGCTGCTGTGGACTCCGTTCCTTGAGGCGACCGGCGGCCTCGCGCTCGACCTGCCCGGCTCGGGCGCCTCGGTCAAGGCCGGCACCTTCCCCTACTCGATCGCCGCCTTCGACGGCTTCATCGAGCGCTTCCTCGACTGGCGCGGCATCGACTCCGTCAAGCTCGTGATGCACGACTTCGGCGCGGCGGGCCTGGCCTTCGCGCAGCGCGCCGGAGGTCGCGTCGAGTCGATCGTCCTGATCAACGCGCTCGCGCTGTTCGAGGGCCACCAGTGGGACCGCCTCGCGCGGATCTGGCGCACGCCGGTCCTCGGGGAGCTCTGGATGGGCTGCCTCTCGCCGCGCCTGCTGCGCCGCGCGCTTCGCGAATGGAACGCCGAACCGCTGCCTGAGCGCGACCTTCGCCAGGCCTACAAGGAGCTCGACTTCGGGACCCAGCGCGCGACGTTGCGGCTCTACCGAAGCGTGCGGCCCGGCACGCTCGCAGCCGCCGGAGCGCACCTCGGCGAGATCGACGCGCCGGCGCTGATCGTCTGGGGCGAGCGCGATCCCGTCAACCCGATCGCCGCCGCCGAGCGCTACGCGCAGGCCCTCGGCGGCGAGAGCGAGCTGATGGTCCTCGCCGACGCGGGGCACTGGCCGTGGCTGGAGAGCCAAGCGGTGATTCCGGCGGTCGCAACGTTTCTCGCGCGTAACTGAGCGGGTAGCTAGGATCAATCCCCGTGACGGCTCGCCTCGCTCTCGTGCGAGGACGCGTTTTGCCGAACGGCTGGGCCGATCTTCTGCGTCAGTGCAGCCTGTTCGGACTCGCGTACCTCCTCTACCGCCTCGTCGAGGGGATGGTGGCCACCAATTCCTCGGTCGCCTTCGCGCACGCGCGCGAGCTGATCTCGCTCGAGCGCAGCCTGCACGTGTTCGTCGAGCCCCAGATCCAGGCCTGGGCGACGAGCAGCCACCTGCTGATGGTCGTCGCGACCTACGTGTACATAAACGCACAGACGACGATCCTGATCGCGCTGCTCTTCTACCTCTACATCGCCCACAACCGCAGCTATTACTTCGTGCGAAACATGCTCTTCGTGGGCCTGGCGATCGGCCTGATCGGCTACGGCCTGTTCCCGACGGCCCCGCCGCGCTTCCTCCCCGAGTGGGGCTTCATCGACACGATCTACCAGGTGACCGGCGTGTCTGGCAACAGCACGATCGCCGGCTTCTTCTTCAACCCCTACGCCGCGATGCCGTCGATGCACGTCGCCTGCGCGGTGATGCTCGGCTGGAGCTTCGCGCACCTGGTGCGTAGTCGCATCGCCAAGGTCGCGTGGTCGCTGTGGCCCCTTTTCATCACTTTCATGACGGTCATCACCGGCAACCACTTCCTGATCGACGCCGTCGCCGGGCTCGTGGTCGCGGGCGTGTCGCTGGTCGCGGCGCGGCGGCTGGCGGCGCTTCGCCCGCACGCCTGGACGTTCCGCGTGCCCGCACCCGCCGGCCCCGCTCCCACACCCCAGGGCGCCCCGGTCCCCGCCACGTGAGCACGACCGAACGCCCGCCGCGGTCTGAGCGCCGCGAGCGCCGGCCGATCGCATCGACGGAGCGGCGCGAGATGGTGCGCAACCGCCTGATCGAGTCGCGCCTGACGCCCAACGCGATCTCGCTGACCGGGCTCGCCCTGAACCTCCTCGCGGCGGTGCTCGTCTGGCAGCAGCTCTACTTCCTCGGCGGCGTCGCCTTCATCGTCGGCTCGATCATGGACACCCTCGACGGCCGCTACTCGCGGATGTCGGGCAAGGGCAGCGCCTTCGGCGCGTTCCTCGACTCGACGCTCGATCGCTGCGAGGAGGGGATCGTCCTGACCGCCGTCGCCGTCAGCTTCGTGCGCCAGCACAACCAGCTCGCGGTCGCGGCGGTCGTGGTCGCCGTGCTCGCCTCGCTGATGGTCTCCTACACGCGTGCGCGCGCGGAGGCACTCGGGGTCGAGTGCAAGGTTGGCCTCGCGACCCGCCCGGTGCGCGTAGTGATCCTCTCGGTCGGGCTGGTCTTCGCCCGCGGCGCGTCGCTCGGCCACTTCGACCTGCTCGCGCCCGCCGTCTACGTGCTGGCGGTGCTGAGCGCGTTCACCGTGGCGCAGCGGATTGTGCACGTGCGCGGAGAGCTGCGCGGCGCGTAACCGCGCCGCGGCGCGCGGTGTAGGAGACTTATCAGCGCAAACTTGAGAAGGGATCACGCACTCGTGAGCTCCACAAACGGCCACGCGGCCGCAAGCAACGGATCGGCTTCGCGCCAGCAGGACAAGGTTCGCGTCGCGATCATCGGCGTCGGCAACTGCGCGAACTCGTTCGTCCAGGGCGTCACCTACTACCGCGACGCCGACCCCCAGCAGGACGTACCGGGCTTGATGCACGTCAACCTCGGCGGCTACCACATCTCAGACATCGAGTTCAGCGCCGCCTTCGACATCGCCTCCACAAAAGTCGGCAAGGACCTCAGCGAGGCGATCTGGGCCGGCGAGAACAACACGATCCGCTTCGCCGAGGGCCCGAAGAACCTCGGCATCCCGGTCCACCGCGGCATGACCCACGACGGCCTCGGCAAGTACCTCAAGCAGAGGATCACCAAGGCGCCGGGCGAGACCGCCGACATCACCGGAATCCTGCGCGACTCGCGCACCGACGTCGTCGTCTCCTACCTGCCGGTCGGCTCCGAGCAGGCGACCAAGTGGTACGTCGAGCAGGTGCTCGAGGCGGGCTGCGCATTCGTCAACTGTATCCCCGTCTTCATCGCCCGCGAGGACTACTGGAACAAGCGCTTCAAGAAGGCCGGGCTGCCGATCATCGGCGACGACATCAAGTCCCAGGTCGGCGCGACGATCGTCCACCGCGCCCTCGCGCGCCTGTTCGCCGACCGCGGCGTCTGGCTCGAGCGGACCTCACAGCTGAACGTCGGCGGCAACATGGACTTCTTCAACATGCTCGAGCGCGAGCGCCTGGAGTCAAAGAAGATCTCCAAGACCAACGCCGTGACCTCGATCGTCGGCCACGACCTGCCGGCCACCGACGTCCACGTCGGGCCCTCCGACTATGTGCCGTGGCTGACCGACCGCAAGTGGGCCCACATCCGCCTCGAGGGCCGCGCGTTCGGCGACGTCCCCCTCACCGCCGAGCTCAAGCTCGAGGTCTGGGACTCGCCGAACTCCGCCGGCATCGTCATCGACGCCGTGCGCTGCTGCAAGCTCGCGCTCAACAACGGCGTCGCCGGACAGCTCGACGGACCGAGCTCCTACCTGATGAAGTCGCCCTACCGCCAGCGCCCCGACGATGTCGCGCGAGCCGATACCGAGCGCTTCATCGAGCGCTACGCGCGCAAGGCCGCACCGGCCAAGAAGGCGGTCAAGAGCAAGAAGTAGTGGCGCAGGCACGCCGTATGCTCACGGCGTGCCGTTCGCGATAGCGCAGGTTTCGCCGCACCCGTGGGAAGCGCGGACCGAGCTCGGGCTCCACATCGAGGCGCTAGCCGGCGAGCTTGCGCGGCGCGGCCACCGCGTCGTCATCGTCGCTCCGTCGCTGTCGCCGCGGACCGCGTCAGCGGCTCGCCGGGCGCTGCGCGAGGCGCGCGATGACCCGGCCTCGCTGCTCGGCGACGGCGGCGAGTCGTCGCTGTTTTTGGCCGGCGAGGTGCTCCCGGGCAGCCGCCGCGGCGCGGGGCTGCCGGTCGACGTCGCGCGAAGCGTCGAGGAGCTGCTGGCGCTCGTTCCGCTCGACTTCGTGCACGTGCACGAGCCGTTCGCGCCGAGCACGCCGAGTGCGGCGCTGCGCTATTCGCGCGCGCTGAACGTCGGGAGCTTCCATGCTCCGGCGGAGCGCGTCCTCTCAACCCAGGTCGCGCGTCGCTTTGTCGAGCTCTTCTTCGGACGCCTCGACGCGCGCATCGCAAGCTACGGCGCCACCGCGGCGCTGATGAACGCGCACTTCCCCGCCGAGTACCGCGTGATCGCGCCCGCGATCGAGAGCGCGCCTTCTGCCCCGCGCGGCGATCAAGGGCCGCTGCGAATCGCATTCGCGGCCGGCGAGGAACGCGCTGCTCTGCGTGTGCTGCTGCGCGCGCTGCGCCGGCTCGGCGAGGACGTCGACTGGCGCGCCCAGATCATCGCGCCGGCGTCGAGCTCGGTGTCGCTGAGCGCGGCACTGCGGGCTCGCGTCGAGTTCGTCGCCGACGACTTGCCTGCCGCCGCTGCGATCGCACAGTCGGACGTCACCGTGCTGGCGTCGGCGGGCGCGGTCCCTGCGCCGGGGCTGGCGCTTGCGGCGATCGGCGCGGGAAGCGTTCCCGTCGCCTCGCGCATCGAGGTCTATGAGGACGTCCTCGGCGAGGGCGAGCGCGGTCTCTTCTTCGAGCCCGGCGATGTCGACACGCTCGCCGCGCAGCTCGCCCGCCTGGCATCGGACCGCGCGCTGCTCGGGCGCCTCGCGGAGGCCGCGGAGCCCTACCGCGCCGCGCACACGCTCTCAAGCGTCGCGGCGGCGCATGAGGAGGTCTACGAGTCGCTCGCCGCCCGCCGGCGCAAACAGCCGCAGCGCCCGGCGCGAGGCGGCAACCTGATCGACGTCGACCTCCACATGCACACCGATCACTCCCCGGATTGCGCGACGCCCGTCGAGGTGCTGCTCGCGACGGCGCGCGAGCAGGGCTTCGGGGCGATCGCGATCACCGATCACAACGAGATCTCAGGCGCCCTCGATGCACTCGCAAAGGCTGAGGGCATCAAGGTCATCGTCGGCGAAGAGGTAAAGACCGCGACCCAGGGCGAGGTGATCGGGCTGTTCCTGAGCGAGCGGATCCCGCGCGGCATGAGCCTCGAGGAGACGGTGGCCGAGATCCGCCGCCAGGGCGGGCTCGTCTACGTCCCCCACCCCTTCGACCGCATGCACGCCGTGCCCGGCTATGAGCATCTGCTGGCGATCCTCGATGACATCGACGCGATCGAGGTCTTCAACCCGCGCGTGGCGATCGGCTCCTTCAACGAGGAGGCGGCCCGCTTCGCCGCCAAGTATCGCCTCACCGCTGCCGCCGGATCGGACGCGCACGTCGCCGCGGGACTCGGCTCGGTGCGGCTGCGCATGCGCGACTTCGACGGACCCGCGGAGTTCCTCGACTCGTTGCGCGACGCCGAGATCCAGACGCGGCCGACGAGCCTGCTCTACGTGCAGGCGCTCAAGTTCCTCGAGACGCGGGCGACGCCGCAGGGGGCGCGTCGCGCCCGTCGCGCGCGGCGCGTGAGACGCGCCATGCGCAAATCCTGATGCACGCCCAAGGACAACCTAAGGCCCCGGGGAAGCTCAAATCGCCGATGCCGGCGACCGACGATGAGATACGCGAGAAGTACCTTGAGCGCGCGATTCGCGAGCTCAACCTGTTGACGCGCGACATCCAGGCCTGCGACAGCTGCCCCCGCGGGTCGCTGATGCCGGTGCTCGGCTCGGGTCACCCGCAGGCCGACATCATGCTGCTCAAGTACGCGCCGCGGCCCTCGGAGATCGAGGAGGGCGTCGCCTTCTACGGCCGCGCCGGCACGGCGCTGATGAAGTCGCTGCGGCGCCTGCAGATCGACCCGCTCGCCGTCTACGGCACCCTCTTCGTCAAATGCCCGGTGGCCGACACCTCACTCGCCGACCCGGGCTGCCTCGCGCGGGTCGCCGAGGAGATCGCGATCGTCTGCCCCAAGATCATCGTCACGATGGGCGACGACGCCCTCTACGCGCTTGATGAGCTCCTGCTCCCGCTGGCCGGCGAGCTCGAGCCGCGGATCGGCGAGATCCAGCCGCTGACCCCGCAGATCGCTCTGCTCCACGTCCCGAACATCGACCAGGCGCTCGACGACGAGCGTGCCAAGCGCGCGTTCTGGGCGTCCTTCCGCGTGCTTGGCGACTGGTACGCCGAGCTGCCGCCGTACTAGGAAGCCGCGGGCGCCGACGCCAGGCAGGCCGCGCAGCGCCCCCATCGTGCCGACCTGGTCGAGCACGCCCCGGCGCGCGTGAGCGATGCCGCGTCATTGAAGGCGACGATGTCGAGGATCTGCATGTTTGCGGTCTTGCCCGCTGCCGACAGGCCCGTGAGCTTGCCGCCGTCCACGACGATGTCCTCGGACGTCCGCCGCATGTCGGGAACAGCGCAAACATCATTCGAGGGCGGCCTCATCGCCCGCTGATCGCGGAGCGCGCGGGCGCACCGCTCAGCGTCGGATGGTGATCTTGACCGTCGTGGTGGCGCTCGTGGCGCCGGTCGCTCCGGCCGTGATCATCAGCGTGTAGGTCCCCGCTGCGAGCTTCTTGTGCCGCGTGAGGCGTCCGCCGAAGGCGATCTTGTTCGCCCCGGCCACGGCCTGAAGTGAAAGTGACCCGCGCACGAGGTGGCGTGTGCAGCGAGCGCCATGACGATTGTTCTTGCTGGGCGCCGAGCAGTGTCCCTGCGAGATGCGGCCCGGGGCCGCTTGGGAGAAGATCAGCGTCAACGGGGCCGATGCGCTCAATGAGAGCGAGATCAGCGTCCCCTTGGTTCGGGTGGCCGGGTTGAGCTTGGGAAGGAAGCCGGCCTCGCGGAAGGTGCTCTTCGACACCGCCAGGTTGGAAAGGGCGAGTGGCGTGGGCGCTCCAGTGTTGCTGCCTCCGCCACCGGCCCCTCCTCCACTATTGCTGGCCCCGGTGCTCGAGCTCGCGTCCCCGTGCAGTCGCACGACCAAGAGGTTCCTCTGCGTGCCGCCGGCCGGCACGATCACCCCGCCGACGACGATGTCGCCGTTGGGCTCGAGGCCGACGGCGTTGCCCTCGAGCTGGCCTGCGCCCGAGCTGACGAGAGAGACCCCGTTGTGCCCAAAGGCGCTGTCGAGCTGGCCGTTGGCCATGAGCCGCACCACTCCGATCTGTGAGGTGGAGCCCGACGTGGTCGTGCCGGCAACAACGATCTTGCCGTCGGACTGCAGCGCGATGGCCTTCGCGTAATCGCTGCCGCCGAGGTCGATGATGGTCTTGCCGCCCGTGCCGAAGGATGTGTCGAGCGAATCGTCTGCATTCAGTCTTGCGACGACGTAGTCATACGTGCCGTTCGTATTGGTGTATCCGGCCACGAGCAGCTTGCCGTCGGGCTGCGCAGCGACCGCAGTGGCGGCGTCGTACCCGCCCAGATCGAGTGGAGGCTGGGGAGAAATGGCCTCGCCGCTTCCGCCCTCGGCGAAGAAGTCTCCGGACGAGCCGACCGCGTCCTGGTGTTCGCCGACAGCGTCGATCTTGGTGTTCGACGTGACCGCGACACCGAGCAGCTGGTCCTCGTGCGCCGCCGCCGTTATCTCGCCATCGGCCGCAAAGGCCGTGTCGGGGGTGCCACCGGGATTGTTGATCCGCGCCACCAGCGGGTGGATGTCGCCCCCTCCCGTCGCATACCCGACCACGACGATCTGGCCGTTCGGCTGCAGGGCCACCGCCCTACCGAAAGTCTGGAACGAATCGTTGAGCTGAAAGAACGGGCGCGCGAAGCCCGTTCCCTGGCTCCCGAAGTTCGTGTCAGCCGATCCATCGCCGTTGAAGCGGGCCACCAGCAGGAGCGTCTTTCCCGAGGAGTCGCTGCTGTCGCCCGCCACCACCAGCTTGCCATCGGGCTGTAGCGCCGCGCCGTAGGCGGTTTCGTTCTGGCCGGGGTCGGGCTGCACAGCGCCGCTCCCCTGTCCGTAGGAGCTGTCGGGTACGCCCTGCGTGGTGAAGCGCGCGGCGACGACATCGGTGGTCGCCCCGCTCGTCGAGATCGCCGTACCGACGACGATGACCTTGCCGTCCGGCTGCACCACGAGCGCGTTGCCGAAGGCGTTGTGATGGAGGTCCAGGGTGGCGATCCCACTCTTGCCGAAGGAGCTGTCGAGATCCCCCGGGGCCGCCCGCGCGACACCGGCGCTCGCCATGCAGGCGACCGTCGCAGTCACCGCGACGAGCGCACGCCTTCCCCCGAGCATCGCTACAAGCTATCCGAAGAGTGCCGTAAGCGTCCGGCCAGCAGGCGCCAGCCGGCCGCGATGTACACGACGACCAGGGCGGCCGCGCGCAGCTGGCGGAAGCCGTAACGGTTCCGGAACGCTCTGGCAGCTACATTCGGGCCGAATGGCCAGTAGCGGGACGAGTGGTGGTCCTAGGGTGCAGCTGGTGGCGGCCGGGCTCGGCGCGCTCGGCGTATTGACGCCGTTCGCGGCGATTCCGTTGATGGTCGAGATCCACCAGACCTCGGTCGTGGATTCGACCTCGACAGCGATCTACATGGTCTTCGCGATCGTGTTCGCGGCGGTCGGCACGGTTGTCGCGCGCCGCGACTCGCGCAATCCGATCGGGTGGCTGCTGCTGTTTGCCTCGTTGGCGGTGACGGTCGGAAGCGACGCACCGGTCTATGCCTTCCTCGACTACGCGAAGGACCACCGATCGCTGCCGCTTGGCCCGGTTGCCCTCCTCCTCGGCCAGTCCTACGTGTACGGCTTCATGGCGTTGCCGTTGATCGTGCTGTTGTTCCCCGACGGCCGGGCCGGCGCGCGCTGGCGCTGGCCCTTGCGCGCCTACCTGGTGGCCGCCGCCGTGTACATCGCGGGGACCGTGAGCGTCGCCGCGGTCGCGCTCGGTCAGCGCACGCCGGTGTATGGCAACGGCAATCTGATCGGCGAGAACCATCCATTCGGAGCTGCCGCGTGGTTCGGCGACGTCAAGGCCGCGATCACGCTGGTGTTCGCAGTTTTCTGCGTCGCCTCCATCGCCCGCCAGGTGGTCGCCTTTCGCGGCGCAAGCGGCGAAAGGCGCCAACAGCTGAAATGGCTCGGCGCGGGGGGCGCGCTGTCCGTGGTGTTTCTGCTCGTCGTGGTCTTCTGGACCTCGGCGCCCGCGGTCCTCGGCAACGTGATGCTTCCGCTCGCGATGTCGGCACTGCCGCTGAGCATCGGTGTCGGCATCCTCAAATTCCGGCTGTATGAGATCGACAGGCTGGTCAGTCGCACGCTCTCCTACGCGCTCCTGACCGCGCTGCTTGTCGGGATGTTCATCGGACTCATCGCGCTCTCGACCGACACGCTCGCATTGTCGGGCCGCGTCGGTGTCGCGGCCTCGACCCTGGCCGCCGCCGCGCTGTTCAACCCGCTGCGCATCCGCATCCAACGGCTCGTCGATCGGCGCTTCAACCGCGCCCGCTACGACGCCGAGGCGACCGTCGTCGCCTTTACGGCACGGCTGCGCGACGCGGTCGATATCGAGGCGATCCGCTCCGACCTGCTTGACGCCGTCAATCACGCCGTCGAACCGAGCCACGCCTCGATCTGGATCAGGTCGTAGCGACGCCGCTCGCGGCGCTGACCGCGTGCGACGAGCGGAACCGCCCCTCAGGCCCCGCCGGTCCGCTCGCGGCGCGGCGCGCGCCGGCCGACGATCAGGCGCTCACGGTCGAGCATCAGAGAGGCGATCCAGCCGGCGAGGCAGTCGAGCACGACCAGGGCAAGGCCGATCGCGACGGCCGAGAGCACCGTCGGCGCGATCACCCGGAAGGTGATCAGGATCGCCAGCCCGAGCGGCGGCAGGCTCGCGAGCGTCGATAGCTGCTGGGCTACGCGGACGTCGGTCGACCGCACGGAGACCGCCATTCCGACGCAGACGGACCAGGTGGCGAGAAGCGGGGCGAACAGCACCTCGGCGAGGATCGGCGGAACTTGCCAGATCTCGGAGAAGACGGCGTGAGCCGCCCACAGCCGCACGGCAACGATGAACGCCACATAGAGCACGTAGGTGACCGCCGTCGCCGGCAGCACGGCAGCGAGCCCCTTGCCGAGCATCAGCTCGCCGCGGCGAACGGGGGTCGTCAGCAGGGGTTCAAGCGTGCCTTGGTCACGCTCGCCGACGACGGAGTAGGCCGAGACGGCGGCCGGAAGGATGACCGGCACGATCAGCATCAACAGGAGCACCGACCCGGTCACGCTCCGCACCGTCGAGGCGCTCGAGGAGGCGCTCAACGAGAAGATGTTGATCATCGGGCCCGTCAAGAACAGCAGCGGCAGGATCCCCATCGTTATGACGATGGTGCGGTTTCGCCGGAATTGGCGCAGCTCCTTGCGGAAGACGGCCCGTACACGGCCCAGATCGACGTTCACGAGCGCTTCGCCTCCACGTCCTCGTCGATCAGCTCCAGGTAGACGTCCTCGAGCGAGTGCCTGCGCTCGCCGATCGAAAGTACGTCGGCGCCCGCGGCGACGAGCTCCCTGGTCAGCGCGGGAGCGGCGGCGCGCGGGTCAGACACGGTCAACTCGTACCCGCCGGCGCCATTCACACGCCAGCCACCGATGCCGGGGACCGCGGCGAACACGCGCTCGGGGGCGTCCAGCGGAGCGACGGTGGTGACCGCGAGGGAATGCGCGAAAAGCCGCTCGCGCAGTTCGTCGGGGCGGCCGACGGTGCGTAGCGTCGTGTTGAGGATCGCGACGCGGTCGCACATCCGCTCGGCCTCCTCAAGGCGGTGGGTCGTGAGGAAGATCGTGACGCCTCGCTCGCGCAGCGCGCTGATCAGCTCGTGCACCTCGCGTGAGGCGACCGGGTCAAGCCCGGAGGTCGGCTCGTCGAGGAAGAGGACGCGTGGGTCGCTGAGCAGCGCTCGCGCGATCGCGACACGCTGCTTGAGGCCCTTCGAGAGGCTGCCGCACATGTCGCCCGCGCGCTCGGCGAGGTTGACGGTGCTCAGAGCCTGCTCGATGCGCGGGCGGACGTCAGCCAGGCCGTAGAGGCCGCCGAAGAACTCGAGGTTCTCAGCGACCGTCAGGCGGGGATAGAGCCCGGGAGCTTCCGGCATGATCGCGATCCGACTGCGGATCGCGACGGCGTTCTCGGGTGTCAGCGCAAGACCGGCGACGAACGCCGAACCGCCGCTCGGTGAGATCAGCGTGCCGAGCGTCCGCACGGTCGTCGTCTTGCCGGCGCCGTTGGGGCCGAGGAAGCCGAACACCTCGCCCCACCCGACGCTGAACGACACGTCCGACAACGCGGTGCGCTCGCCGAACCGCTTGGTCAGTCCCTCGACCGCGATCGCCTCGTCCTCGGCCGGACCGCGGCGGACCGCCGTCGTTGCTGCCTCGGCGCGCAGCGCGGCGACCGCCGCAGACTGCTCCGATGTGAGCCCGACCGGCTCGCGCGCCGGGCTCGCGGACTCCTCCTCCTCGACCGCTCCCGACACGTCCGCTCGCTCGCCGGACAGCCGCCAGGCGACCGCGGTATAGGAGACGGCCAGCGCTGCGATGACGGCTATCCGCGCGGCGGATGCGTGAACGGCCACCACCACCACGATCACGACGGCGACCATGGCGCCGGCAATTGCCCATCCCTGCCAGGCCAGCGGCCGGTAGCCAAACCCGTAGCGGCGGCGAACGAACCACGGCTGCGACCGCGGTCCGGGCTCCGAAGGCGGCATTGCCAGCGACTATACGCGCGTCTTTGGGCTCAGGCGCGCCGATGTGCTCGGCCTTGCCTGCGCGGGCGGTGGCCACCCTCGCCGGCTTGAATCGAAGGGCCGCCCTTCGCGACTGAGACCGCTCTTATCAGTCACCGGTGGGCGTAACGCCGGACGCCTCGACCATCAGGATCGAGGTTCGTGCCGGGGCGCGGGTCCGGTGTACCACGCCTTTGGGGATCGTGTATCCCTGGTGGGGGTCGAGCACAACCGTCTCGCGATCCTCCAGGTCGATGAGGAGCTGCCCGTCGAGGACCAGGAAGAACTCGTCGGTCTCGTCGTGCTTGTGCCAGTGGAACTCGCCTTCGATCACGCCGAGCCGAACAACCGCGTCGTTGACCGTCGTCAGGGTCTGGTTGAACCAGGGCTCGTGGGCGGCTGCCTCGCGCGCCAGGTCGATCACCGCGAGATGACCGAATTTGTCGTCGAGCTGGATGTCGTAGTCGTGCTCGCTCATGTCGATGGGAGACCTTTCGCTGAATAGACCGCGGGACCGGCCATGGGCATCGAATCTGGACCCAGGAACCGACCATACGCACTTGTGCCCGGGCGCACCTCTAGCCAAGCTCGCGACGATGTTCCGAGCTTTACCCCCGCCCGCGCGGCGTAGGCCGCGACGCGCTCAAGCGGGAGGCTGCGGCGTGGGCCACCGCGGTGGCGACGGCCGCCACGGCTGAGGCGGCATCGTTCCGGCGCCACGGCGGATCAATCCCGGCGGCGGAGCCGGTGGAGGCCGTCGAGAATGAGGTCGAGCCCCCATTCAAACTCGGCGGCCGGGTCGTAGCCGGTCTCCGGGAGCCGGGTGACGACTTCGAGGAGGTAGGGGTAGTCATCGGGCGCGTCGACCGTCTGTGCTCTTCTGCGGGCTGCGTCTCCCGCCGAGCGTGGTGTCTCGAAGCCGAGATCGCGCTCCTGCAGGGCAAAGCCGTAGATGTAGGCGTCCTGGACCGAATAGGCGTGGATCGCCATTTCGAACGAGAAGCCTGCCTCGCGCAGGCAGCCCATCACGGCGTTGTGGTTGCGGAGGTTCGCCGGTCCCGGGTGCCGCGACTCCATCATCCCGATCGCCCATGGGTGAGCCTTCAACGCCGCGCGTGTGGAGAGCGCGCGCTTTCGCATCGTGGAGCGCCAGTCGTGGTCCGCCTCGGGAAGCTCGATCTCGCCAAAGACGATGTCGACCATGCCGTCGAGCAACTCGTCCTTGTTGGCCACGTGCTTGTAGAGCGCCATCGGCACGACGCCGAGCTCCTGTGCGAGCGGGCGCATGCCGAACCCGCTGAGCCCGACCTCGTCGGCCAGCGCGACGGCGGCTTGCAACACGCGAGCTCTGCTCAGTGGTGTCCGGGAGGCGTCTGGAGGTTTCGGCATGGCGCTTGACAAGTGTACGGCGTACACCCTATAGTGCGGAGCAGAGTGTACGCCGTACACCAGATAGGGAGGCAGATCGTGAACCCCGACACCCCGTATCCCGTCCAGTACTCGGTCGATTACCCGGACCACCCCCTCAATCGACTGACCACGTTCCTCCGCCTGGTCATGGTCATCCCGATCGCGATCGTGATCGCACTCATCGAAGCCGGCGGCTACGCCTACGGCGGCGGACGGGCCGCGGGGGCGATCGGCGCCGCCGGCCTGGTTGTGGCGCCGACGCTGCTGCTGATCGTGTTCCGCCAGAAGTACCCGCGCTGGTGGTTCGACTGGAACCTCGAGCTGATGCGCTTCTCGGCTCGCGTCGGCGTCTACCTGATGCTGATGGACGACCGCTACCCCTCGACGGACGCGCATCAGTCCGTCCATCTCGAGTTTGCCTATCCGGACGCGCGCAGCGACCTCAACCGCTGGCTCCCTCTGGTCAAGTGGCTGCTGGCCATCCCCCACTACGTGGCGCTGCTGTTCCTCTACATCGGAGCGTTCTTCGTCGTGATCGCGGCCTGGTTCGCGATCATCTTCACCGCGCGATTCCCGCGCTGGATGTTTGACTACCTCGTCGGCGTCGGCCGTTGGACGAACCGCGTGATCGCTTACGCCCACGTCCTCGTCACCGATCGCTACCCGCCGTTCCGACTTGCCGCGTAGGTCCCGCTGGCTACTACGCCGAGGCGACCGCCGTGATCACCTCCACGAGGGGCTTGATCACGGCTCTCGCAGCGCCGGCCGCTGACTAGCCCATCGTCAGGACGATCTTGCCGAGCTTGCCGCCGGCCGCGAACGCCGCATAGGCATCGGCTACGCGCTCGAGCGGGAAGGTCGCCGCGACGGGCACCGTGACCCTGCCGTCGGCGAGCGCCGGTAGGACGCTTCGCTCCATGCGCCGCGCGGTCAGCGCCTTGTCCTCCGGCGGTCGCGAACGCAGCATCGAGCCGTGGATCCGAGCACGTTTGCCCATCAGCATGCGCAGGTCGATCTCGCCGACAGCGCCGGCGCCGATGCCGATCACAACAATCCGCCCGAGCGGCGCGAGCGCCTGGAGGTTGGCAGTGAGGTTGACTGCGCCGACGAGCTCGAGAATCACGTCGAACGGACCGTGTTCGGCGAACGACTCGGGCTCTAGCACGTGCGCGCCGAGCGCGGCGACGGCGTCGCGGAGCTGCTCGTTTCGCACGGTCGCGAACACACGCGCGCCCGCGTCCGAGCCGAGTCCGATCGCCGCGGTCCCGACGCCGCCGGCGCCGCCATGGACGAGCAGTCGCTCGCCGGCGAGCAGGCCGCACTGGCTGAAGATGGCGTCGTGCGCCGTCGTAAAGACCTCCGGTACGCCGCCTGCCGCGGGCCAGTCAAGGCGCTCCGGAACGCCCATCAGAATCCGCTCGCTGACGACCGCAAGCTCGGCCTGGCCGCCGCCGGCGACGATGCCCATCACGCGCTCGCCGAGTTCGAAGCGCGTCGCACCCTCGCCGAGCGCGACGACCTCGCCGGCCAGCTCCAAGCCGGGAATGTCGGCCGGCGCACCGGGCGGCGCCGGATAGCGGCCGGCGAGCTGCATCATGTCGGCGCCGTTGAGCCCCGCCGCGCGAACACGCACGAGAACTTCGCCGGCGCCCGGGGCAGGGTCGGGGTGCTCGCGCGGCTCGACGGCCCCGTCGGAGATCGTCGCCGCGATCATCGCGTCAGCACGGCGACGCACTCGATGTGCGGCGTCTGCGGAAACATGTCAACCGGCGTGACGCGCTCGAGTGAGAATCCCGCCTCGACGAGCTGCGCGGCATTTGGTGCGAGCGTCGTCGGGTTGCAGGACACGTAGACGATGCGTCGCGGCCCGGCCTCGATGATGCGCCGCACGATCTTCGCCGACAGGCCGGCTCGCGGCGGGTCGACGACGAGCACGTCGGCACGGCCGGTCTGCGCGACCAGGTCGGCGACCGCGAGCCGCACGTCGCCGACGTAGAAGATCGCGTTGGTGATCTCGTTGTGGCCGGCGTTCCATTGGGCGTCGCGAACCGCCTCTTCGACGATCTCCAGACCGGCCACGCTGCCAGAGCGCCCGGCGAGCGAGAGGCCGATCGAGCCGATCCCGCAGAAGAGGTCGTGGACGCGCTCCCAGCCCGCGAGCGCGGCCTCCTCGGCGACGATCGCGTAGAGCCGCTCCGCCATCTCGGTGTTTGTCTGGAGGAAGGCCTCGGGTGAGATGCGCAGCTCGAGTGAGCCGATCTGCTCGAAGAAGTGCGGCTCACCGGCGATGAGGTCCGTTCGGCCGCCGGTCGTCTCAGCGCGCGAGTCGGTGCGCGTCCAGAGCAGCCCATGGCAGCTGACGGCCGCCGCCAGTCCCTCGCGGTCGAGGTCGCCCTCGCTGGTCACGAGGCGCACGAGCAGCTGGCCGCTGTGTCGGCCCTCTCGCACGACGAGATTGCGAAGAAAGCCCTCGCGCGTGCGGCGGTCGAACGCCACCAGCCCGCGCTCGCGGCAGAAGCGCAGCACCTCTTCGCGCGCGTCGTTTGACGCCTCCGAGGCGAGCAGGCAGTCATCGAGCGGCTCGACGCGCTCCCAGGACCCGGGGGCATGAAGGCCGCAGACGAGAGACCCGTCCGCGGCGGTGCCAAACGAGTACTCGAGCTTGTTTCGGTAGCGCCAGGGCGCGACGGCGGCGACGATCGGCTCGAGGACGAAGCCGTCGAGCCGGCCGATGCGACGCAGCGCGTCCTCGACCTGCTCCTGCTTGACCTCGAGCTGACGCTCGTAACGAAGCTCCTGCCAGGGGGCGCCCGGATGCGACGCCGCCGGCGGCACGCGGTCGGGACCGGGCTCGAGCACCGTCAGCGCGCGCGCCTGGGCGTAGGAGCGCTTGCGGGCGTGGATGCGGGCGCGCACGAGGTCGCCGGGAAACGCGCCCTCGACGAAGACGACGTAACCGCCTTCTGTACGCGCGACGCCAGCGCCGCCGAAGGCGAGCGAGTCGACCCGCAGCTCCAGCTCGTCGCCGACGGCCGGACGCTGAGCGCTGCTCAGGGGAGCAGCCACTCGAGCAGCGCCTTCTGGGCGTGGCGGCGGTTCTCCGCCTGGTCCCAGATCCGCTGGCGTGAGCCGTAGAGGACCTCGGCGGTTATCTCCTCACCGGCGTGCGCGGGAAGGTCGTGCAACGCGATCACGTCAGGCTCCGCGAGGTCGAGCAGGGCATCGTCGACACGGTAGCGCTCGAGCGCTGCGCGCCTTGTGGCGGCCGTCTCCTCATCACCCATCGACACCCACACGTCGGTGTAGACGGCGTGCGCACCGCGCACCGCCTCGGCCGGATCGCGTACGAGCCGGGCGCCGATCCCCTCCTCGAGCTCATAGCCCTCGGGCGAGGCGACGACGACGTCGACGCCGGCCCGTGAGCCGATGACCGCAAGCGACCGCGCGACGTTGTTGCCATCGCCGACGTAGGCCACTCGAAGTCCGTCGAGCCTGCCGAACGCCTCGCGCAAGGTCACCAGGTCGGCGAGCGCCTGACAGGGGTGATGCTCGGCGGTGAGCATGTTGAAGACCGGGATCGAGCTGTGAGCTGCGAGCTCTTCGAGAGCCGCCTGCGGGCCGGTTCGCACCCCGACGGCGTCGACGTGGCGGGAGAGCACGAGCGCCGTGTCGCGCAACGCCTCCCCGCGCGAGATCTGCATCTCGTCCCCGCGCAGGATCAAAGGGTGGCCCCCGAGCTCGACGACGCCGACCTCGAAGGACACGCGCGTCCGCGTCGAGGGCTTCTCGAAGATCAGGGCGATGAAACGGCTCGACAGCGCCGAGGACGAGCGCGGCGCCGCCTTCAGCTCGAGCGCGCGATCAACGAGTGCGCTGACGGCGGCGCTGTCAAGCTCGCGACCGCTCAGGAAGTGACGGGGCATCGGCGAGCGGGAGAGATTACCCGCCGCCGATGAGCGCTACCGCCGGTGTGCTACCAGGTGTGCGTCGAAGGACAGGCGGTCTGCCCTGTGGCGTTGTTGCAGGAGCGGGTGATCGCGCCAGACGCCGAGCGGGTGATGCTGTACTGATCGCCCGTCGTCGACTGCGTCGTCACCGTGTAACCACCGGTATTCGGCGTCGTCACGCTATAAAGA